>DASYLJ010000091.1:0-58252 GCA_036009625.1 Binatia bacterium | reverse complement strand
GTCGTGCCCCCGCGTCGGCGCTTGCTGCCCCGAGCACGCTCGTCTACTAAGCACGCCCGGTGTCGCGGTTCAGTGAGTGTTTCCTGCTCCTCTTCGGTCAGCTCGCCGTCGGTGGGTTGATCGGCCTCGCGGTCCCGCCGTTCACCGTGCTCGATCGCGGCTTCTACCGCTCGAGCGCCGGCATCTTCCTCGGCTTCGCGTTGCTCTTCGTCGCCGGCAAGATCACGCTGGTGGTTCGAGCTGGCACGCTGATGCCGGCCGATATCGTCGAGCTGACCTGCTGGATCAGCTT
Source organism: Binatia bacterium (assembly GCA_036009625.1). Classification (GTDB taxonomy): domain Bacteria; phylum Desulfobacterota; class Binatia; order DP-6; family DP-6; genus DASYLJ01. Next base: position 57,960 of record DASYLJ010000091.1, on the reverse strand, counting down.
CACCGTCGCGCTCGGCGTCTATTTTCTGTCCCTGTGGCGCGACTCCAACGCGCTGCGGGCGCGCGCGTTCCTGGTCGGCCTCGTCAGCGGGCTGTTGGCACTGATCGTCAGCGCCGCCAGCTATCGCCTCGGTCCGCTCCTGGCACCGGCCACGGTGCTCTATCCGCTCGCGTTCGTCACCGCGGCGCTGTCACTAGGCGCCGTCGCCACGGGCATGCTGCTCGGTCACTGGTATCTGATCGACCTCGGGCTCTCGATCGAGCCGCTGCAGCGCATCTTTCGATGGTTCATGCTGGCGGTGATCCTCCAGCTCGCCGTCGGCGCGCTCACCATCGTCGTCGTCTCGACCACGTCCGCAGACGGTGCCGCGGCGGTGTCGACACTGTGGAACGAGCATCGCGCGCTCTTCGCCACACGGCTGATCCTCGGGCCGGTCGCAACGCTCGCCATCGGGTACCTTATCCACCGCACGCTCGCGATTCCACAGACGATGGCGGCCACCGGTCTCTTCTACGTCGCCATCCTGGCGGTGATGATCGGCGAGGTCCTGGGACGTCTGATCCTGTTCCGGACCTCGCTGCCGCTCTGAGCGCCCGACGCTCAGTCGAAGACGCGGATCACGGTGACACAGACGCCGCGCGACGTGCGGCCGAGGTCGAAGCCCACGCTCATGCCTTCGCGAAGGCCGTCGATGCGGGGAATGGGACCGCGGATGTCGACGAAGGGCTGCTTGAAGCGGTACTCGCGTCCGCTCTCCTCGCTGCGCAGGGTGCCACTCTCCGAGCCGTAGTACACACGCGTGATGACGCCGCGATAGTACTGGTGCGGGACCGGGGTGGCGGCGTCACTCACTCCGCGCCGGCCCTCTTGGCCGCCTCGCCGGCGAACAACCCCAGCTCACGAACGCCCTTGCGATCGACGAAGGCGGGGAAGGTCTCGTCCGGTTTCCGTTCGCCCTCGTAGAGTCGCGCGAGCGCCGCCACGGCGGCGGCGGCGTGCTCCTCGGGATAGCGACCGAGGCGCGCACCCACGCGCCCCTTCCCTTCGCCGACGGATCCGCCGATCAGAATGGAGTAGTAGGGGCGCTGCACGCCGTCTTCACCCGTCACGGCATGGCCGGTGAGGCCGATGTCGCCGACGTGGTGCTGGCCGCACGAGTTCGGGCACCCGCTGATCTTGATGCCGAAGCGCCCGAGGCGCTCGGCGAAACCATCGTCGTCCTCACGCTCGTCCGCGATCAGGTACGCGCGAATGCGCTCGGCCATCCCCATCGATCGCGTGATCGCCAGCGAGCAATAGTCCATGCCCGGGCACGACACGACGTCGTTCACGGTGCCGACGTCGGGGTTCGCGAGGTTGATCTCGACCAGCCTGGCGTGCACGGCCGGCAGGGCCGCTTCCGGAATGCACGGCAGGACGAAGTTCTGGTCGTTGGTCGGACGCATCGTACCGTTGCCGAACTCGCGCGACATGGCAGCGAGGGCATGCATCTCGGCGCTGGTGATGTCGCCGAGGGGCAGCTGGACGAGCGCCGTGCGCAGGCCCGGCTGCCGCTGCGGCCGCGTGTTGGTGCGCTCCCAGTGCTCGAAGCCCGCGACCGGCGCACGCGGTGTGGGATGCGGATTGGCGACGGGTGCGATGCAATACTCCGCCACCATCTCGCGGATCTCGCCCCGCAGTGCCTCGCCTCGCTCGGCGGTGACGCGCGCGACCTCGGCCTCGACGGTGGCCCGGAAGACCTCGATGCCCATCTTGCGGAGCACGTACTTCATGCGCGCGCGTGTCCGGTTCTTCCGCTCGCCATGACGATGCTGAACCCGGACGATGGCCTCGCACCAGATCAGTGTGTCCTCGGCCGGGATGAAGTCGTTGAGCGGCTTCGCCAGCATCGCCTGCGCCCCGAGCCCGCCGGCGGCATAGACCGAGAATCCGTGCTTTCCGTCGCGAACATGGGCGTAGAGCCCGATGTCGTTGATGGGGCACTGCGCGCAATCTTCCGGGCATCCCTCGACTGCGATCTTGAACTTGCGCGGCAGCGTCAGGTTGAGCGGGTTGAAGAGGAAGTACTCGTGGATCGCCAGGTAGTACGGCGTGACATCGAACGGCTCGTCGGGGGAGACACCGGCATACGGGCATCCGGTGACGTTCCGCACGGTGTCCGCACAGGCGCCGCGCGTGGTGATGTCGACCGCGAGCAATTGCTCGTACATGTCGACCACCTGCTCGACGGGAACCCAGTGGATCTGCAGATCCTGCCGGGTGGTGACGTGGCTGATGCCACGGCCGTAGCGATCGGTGACGTCGGCCAGCACGTCCATCTGGTCCGCGGTCAGGTACCCTCCGGGAACCTTGATGCGCTGCATGTGGCTCGTGTGATCGAGCTGGTAGTACAGCCCGTACGAGAGGCGGATGGGCCGCCAGGAATCGTTGGGAATCTCGCCACGGAGGTACCGCTGGAGGCGGCCTGCATGCGCGGCGAGCCCTTCCTTGTGCTGCGCTTCGGTGGGTCGCATCGACATCGGCAGTATGGACGTGGCACTTTCGCGAAGTCAACGCCGTCATGCCACCGCCGCGTGCCGACATCCTTCTGCCCGCCCGCGGGCGCTTCGACCTGCGCGCCACCGTGCTGTCGCATGCCGGATGGCAGCTGCCACCCTGGGACTGGACCGACGGTGCGCGCCCCGTGCTACGACGTGCGGAGCTGCTCGGCGATGGTGCCGTCCGCCTGCTCACGATCCGTCCTGCCCCGGGTGGCGTGGCCCTTCGGGTGACGGGACGCGACGCCGCGGAGCCAGAGGTGCTGGCACCGCTCGCGGCACGCGTGCGCACGGCGCTGCAGCTCGACGTCGACCTCGCACCGTTCCATCGTTGGTGCCGCAGCGATGTCGCGTTCCGGCCCGTCGCGCGCCTGGGCCTTGGACGCCTCCTTCGCGCCCCGACGCTCTTCGAGGAGGTGGCCACGACCGTGATCCGGGTGAATACGCCTCCCGAGGACGCGGCCAGAGCCCTGGCCGCCCTCCTGCGGGTCGGCGCGCGGTGTCCCTGGCCGCCGCGGCTACGCGCGTTTCCGACTCCGCGCCTGATTGCCGACGCCGGCGTCGCGCGGTTGCGCCGGCTCGGCGTCGGGCCGCGCGCCGCGCAGATCGTGCAACTCGCACGAAACGTCGTGGCCGGACGGTGCGACCTCGCGGCCCTCGATCGTCACGCGCCCTCGCGGTCGGCGGCGGTCGTCGCTCGGGCGCTCGACGGCGTCCTCGGTGTCGATCCAGAGGCGCGCGCGTGGTTGATGCTCCTGCTCGGACATCCGGATCGCGGTCTGGTCACACCGGGCTCTGCGCGCCGCCTCGCCATGTGGGCACCGTGGCGGGGCCTCGCCCTGTGGTGGGCACTGTGGATGCAATGCCCGCGGCCGGAGCAGGCCCGGCTGCGCGCAGCGCTCAGGCCGTCGGTGCGACGCGACCCTGTGCGCCGATCACGTCGTAGCTGAGACCGGCGAACCCGCCGCCGTCGGCCGCCAACGCATCGAACACCGCAGAGGCACTGCCGAAGGCAGGCGTGGCCGCGACACTCGCGACGAGCTCGTCCAGCACGACCCAGCCCGGCCGCGCCTCACCGGGCGGCGCCACGGCCTGCCGCAACCGCTGCACGCGCCCCGCGAAGTTCGTGAACGTGCCGTCGCTCTCGGTGTACGCACCGATCGGCAGGATGACGTTCGCGAACTGCGCCGCCTCGTGCTGGTCGGCATCGAGCACCAGCACGTAGGGCACACGCTCGAGCGCCGCATGCACCACCGTCGCATCGCACCACGCGGTGAGATCGCTTCGCAGGATGACGAGCGCCTGCAGCGTTCCGGCCGCGGCTGCGGCCAGCAGCGCGTCGACGCCGTCGAGCGCGAGCCCCTGCCGCACCAGCCCCTGCGTGTTCGGGTTCTTGTCGGCCTTGATGAGGAAGTCGTCGCCGGTGGCCCCGGGCGGCGACCACGACACGGCGGTCACGGTCGCGCCGAGGTGCGCGCCGAGTCGACGTGCCAGGAACACTTCCTCGTTCGTCGCCCGTGCCGACACGACGATGCCGACCGCACCCGGCGTCCGACCGGCGTCGCGTAACGCACGCGCGGCCTCGCCCGCAGCCGCGCCCCACTCCGCCGGTGCGAAGCGGTCGGCGCCACGCACGAGCGGCTGCATCAACCGACCCTCGCCCTGGAGCGCCATTCCGCTGTGTCGACCCGCGTCGCACATCCAGTACTGGTTCACGTCGGGGTTCGCCCGCGGCTGGAAGCGGTAGATGCGTCCCTCGCGGTGATACACTTCGATGTTGCAGCCGTTGGCGCACCCACCACAGACCGACTCGGTGCGCTCGAGGTACCAGACGCGCGCCTGGAAACGGAACTCACGGTTCGTGAGCGCGCCCACCGGGCAGATGTCGACGACGTTCGCGGAGTACGCGTTGTCGAGCGTCTTGTTCGGCGCGAGCGCGATCTCCGAGTGGTCGCCACGCTGGTAGATGCCGAGCTCGCTGGTGTGCGTGACCTCGTCGAGGAACCGCGTGCAGCGCGCGCACAGCACACAACGTTCCTGATCGAGCATGACGTACGGCCCGATCGGGATCGCCTTCTTCTTGTGGACCTTCGCTTCGAGCGGCATGCGGCTCCGCTGGCGATCGTAGTCCATGTAGTATTCCTGCAGCTTGCACTCGCCGGCCTGGTCGCAGACGGGACAGTCGATCGGGTGGTTGATGAGCAGGAACTCGAGCACCGCCTTCTGCGCGATCTGCGTCTTCTCGCTCTTGGTGTGCACCACCATGCCTTCGGTGCAGCGCGTGTTGCAGGCGATCTGCAGCTTGGGCGACTTCTCGATCTCGACCAGGCACATGCGGCAGTTGCCGGAGATGGAGAGCCCGGGGTGCCAGCAGTAGTGCGGAATCTCGATGCCGATCGAGTCGGCGGCCTGAATCACGGTGAGGCCGTCCGCGACCTCGAGCTTCTGACCGTCGATCTCAACCGTGGGCATGGGCGCGAGGCTCCTGCGCGGCGGAACGGAGCGGGCAGCGGCCGAGGGCCGCATGCTGCTCGAACTCGGCGCGGTATTTCGTGACGAAGGCACGCACCGGCATGGCGGCCGCATCGGCGAGCGCGCAGATGGTGTTGCCCATCATGTTGCCGGCGATGTTGAGCAGCAGATCGGCGTCGGCGGGGGATGCACCGCCGTATTCGAGACGCGTCAGCACCTTGTTCAGCCAGCCCGTCCCCTCCCGACACGGCGTGCACTGGCCGCACGACTCGTGATGGAAGAACTGCGACAGGAGCAACATGGCGCCGACCATGCACACCGAGTCGTCCATGACGATGACACCGGCGGAGCCGAGGAACGAGCCGGCTTTCTGCACCGAGTCCATGTCCATCGGCACGTCGATCTCGTCGGGCGTGAAGATCGGCATGGACGCACCACCGGGAATGACGCCCTTCAACTTACGACCGTTCGGGATGCCGCCGGCGTGATCGTAGATGATCTCCCGCAGCGGCGTGCCCATGGGCAGCTCGTAGGTCCCAGGCTTGACGACGTGTCCGGACACGCAGAACAGCTTCGGTCCAGGGCTCTTCTCGGGGCCGATGCCACGGAACCAGTCGGCACCACGGAGTACGATGTGCGGCACGCACGCCAGCGTCTCGACGTTGTTGACGATCGTCGGGCACTGGAACAGGCCCTGCACGGCAGGAAACGGCGGCTTGATGCGCGGGTACGCCCGCTTACCTTCGAGTGACTCGATGAGGCCCGTCTCTTCGCCGCAGATGTACGCGCCGGCGCCGCGATGCACGATCACGTCGAGATCGAAGCCGCTGCCGAAGATGTTCTTGCCGAGGAAGCCCTTGGCGTAGGCCTCGCGGACCGCCACCCAGAGCCGATCGTAGCCGGTCTCCATCTCACCGCGGATATAGATGTAGGCGGTGTGACAGCGGATGGCGAAGGACGTGATGATGATCCCCTCGAGCAGCTGATGGGGATCGTCCTCCATGATCTCACGATCCTTGAAGGTCCCGGGCTCGCTCTCGTCGGCGTTGACGCAGAGGTAGACGGGCTTCTCGGTCTGCTTCGGGAGGAAGCTCCACTTCATGCCGGTGGGAAAGCCCGCGCCACCGCGACCGCGGAGGTTCGACGCCTTCACCATGTCGATGAGGTGCTCCGGCGTGTGGCTTGCGATCGCCTTGCGGCAGGCCTCGTAGCCGCCGTGCTGGAGATAGGTGTCGATCTGACGGAGGCCGGGAATGTCCCGGCAACGAAGGAGGAGACGTTCGGCCATGACCTGGAGGCGCTAGTGGTCCGCCTGGACGTCGTTGGCGCCCAGGGGCTGTTTCTCGCGCTGGATCTTCCGCTGCAACGCCATGAGCCCGTCGAGCACGGCCTCGGGTCGCGGCGGGCATCCGGGCACATAGATGTCGACCGGCACGATGCGATCGATGCCGGGCAGCGTGGCGTAGTTGTCGTAGAATCCGCCGGTGGAGGCGCAGGCGCCGAACGCCATGACCCATTTCGGGTCGCCCATCTGCTCGAACACGCGACGCAGGATGGGAGCCTGCCGCATCGTCACGGTGCCGATGACCATGAGGAGGTCGGCCTGGCGCGGCGTGAAGCGCGGCAGCAGCGCACCGAAACGGTCGATGTCGTACGGCGACATCGACAGCGACATGTACTCCATGGCGCAGCAGGCGGTGGCGAACGGATACGGAAAGATCGAGTACTTACGGGCCCAACCGATGGCACGATCGAGGCGCGTGACCACCACCGCTTCGGCGATGAGCGACTCTTCGCCCGACGTGGCGAGGCGCGGAAGCGGCGCGGAAATCGGCTTCGGCATGCGGCCTTTCCGTCTAGCCCCCGAAAGGCTGCGTGTCAAAGTCGCTCGGGGTCCGGTTTGCAATCACACGGGACCCGCGTTAGCGGGAGCCGCGCATGGACGCCGTCACCCGTCTGGTCCACGTGCTCGGGTTGGCCACTTACCTCGGCGCCACGCTCGCGCTGGTGCTGGTCTTCCTCCCCGCCGTCGAGAGCCTGGACGACCCGGCGCTGCAGCGGCGCGTCCTCGCCAAAGGGCTCAAGCCGTACAACATCCTCACGGTCGGCGCGCTCGGCGTGCTCATCATGTCGGGCGCCACATCACTGACCGACCTGAAGGTCGCCTACGGCGCGGAGTACGCCCGCCTGCTATGGCCGCTCGTCGGCAAGCTCAGCCTGGCATTCAGCCTGACCATGGTCGGCACGTGGCTGTCGTTCGGCATCGCGCATCGCCTGGTGCGCGCGGAGATGGGGCAGCTACCCGTCGAGCCCGAGAAGCAGCGCAGCATGGTCCGCCGGATGCGCATGGCGGGATGGCTCGGCGTCGGCCTCGCCGTCTGGACCACCTGGGTCGGCATCACGCTCACCCGATAGGCTTGCGCGCCTGCACGCGCCCTGCGAGGACAGCCGCATGGAGCGCTTCGTCCCCGTGCGCGAGCGGCTGGCATTCTCGACCGAGAAGATGCGCAAGGTCGGGCTCGTCGACACCGCGAGCCTGTTCTGCGACGCGTACTGCTTCGAGCCGGGACAGGAGCAGAAGGGCCACCGGCACGAGGTCGGCGACAAGCTCTACTACGTGCTCGAGGGCACGGGCCGCATCCGCGTCGGCGAGGACGAGCGTACCGTCGAGGCGGGCGCGCTGGTTTGCGCGCCGGCCGGCGAGGAGCACGGCGTCGTCAATCCGGGCCCGGGTCGCCTCGTCCTGCTCGTGATGATGGCACCGAAGCCGGGCGCTCCGTCGTGACCGATCGCGACGCCGTCCTGCAGGCCAACGAGGGCTTCTATCGCGCCTTCGCCAGCCTCGACCGCGCGCGCATGGCCCAGGTCTGGCTGCACGCGCCGCACATCCGCTGCGTCCATCCGGGCGGCACGCTGCTCGCCGGATGGGACGCGATCATGCAGAGCTGGGCCGAGATCTTCACCGGCGCCCTCGAGATGCGCTTCACCACCGAGAACGTCCAGATCGCGCTCGCCGGCGACCTCGCCTGGGTCGTCCTCGTCGAACAGATCACGAGCCGGCACCGCGACGGCGCCGGCAGCGGTCGCATCCAGGCCACCAACGTCTTCGAGCGCGTCGACGGCACCTGGTTCCTCGTCCACCACCATGGCTCGCCGATCTACGAGGAGGCGTCCCACCCGACCGGGACGCTGCATTGACGCTCGATTGAATCGTCGCCCGCGCGGGTGCTAGGAAATCCGGCTCACTCGCCGTCCCAGGAGGAATCGCCCATGCCGCTCATCCCCGCCACGCACCTGCGCGCGGGCCACATCATCCAGTACGAGAACAATCTCTGGCGCGTGATGAACGTGGTTCACGTCACGCCCGGGAACTGGCGTGGCATGGTCCAGACGAAGCTCCGCAACCTGAAGGCCGGCTCGCAGACCGAGCATCGCTTCCGCTCGGAAGACAAGGTCGAGCGCGTCAGCTTCGAGCAGCACGAGATGGAGTACCTGTACGAGAGCGACGGGCACTACCACTTCATGAACACGGAGTCCTACGAGCAGATCGCGCTCGACGCCGAGATCCTCGGCGACTCCACCGGCTTCCTGACGCCGAACCTGCGCATCCAGGTCGAGTTCTACGAGAGCACGCCGATGGGCGTGGAGCTGCCGAAGAACGTCGACCTGAAGGTCACGGAGACGGCGCCCGGCCTGAAGAGCGCAACCGTCACCAACGCGCTCAAGCCCGCCACCACCGAGACCGGGCTCGTCGTGCAGGTGCCGAACTTCATCGGCGAGGGCGACGTCATCCGCGTCGACACCGAGAGCGGCAACTACCTCTCGCGCGCCAAGGGCGACTGAGCCGCCACCCGCGCGAAGATATCCTCACACCGATCGAGCATGTGCTCGACGGTGAACTGCTCCGCGATCCGATGCCGCGCCGCCGCCCCGAGCGCGGCGCGCCGCTCGGGATCGTGCGCGAGTGCCACCAGTCCGTCCGCGATCGCCTGACGATCGCCGACGGGCACGAGCACGCCGCTGGTGCCGTCCTCGATCGCCTCGTCGGCACCGACCGTCGCCGTCGACAGCACCGCGCGACCTGCCGCCATCGCCTCGAGCGTCGCCTGCGACATGACTTCGCGGCGCGACGGCACCACCACCAGATCGAGCGCGGCGAGGACGGCGGGAATGTCGTTGCGCTGTCCGAGCAGGGTCACGAGCCCGCCGAGACGGGCTACTGCCTCCTCGACGAGCGCGGCATCACGTCCGCCACCGGCGATGAACACCCGTGCGCGCGGCAGCCGCTCGCGCGCCAGCGCGAGCGCGTCCATCAGGTCCTCGAGGCCCTTCTGCCAGGTGATGCGTCCCACCGTGCCGATGGCCAGCGTGTCGGGCGTGAGCCCGAGCTCCGCCCGTACCTCGTCGCGACGGGTCTGCGCGGCGTCGAAGCGCGCCAGGTCGACGCCCTTCCACAGGACGGGCAGCTTCTCGAGCGGACCGAACCCTTCGTCGACGTACCAGCGCGCCGCGCCGTGGGCGAGGACGATGCCGGCATCGATGCGACGCCACGTGTAGTGGTGGATCCATCGGCCGCGCCGCATCTCGTGCGTCAGGCCGAAGATCATTGCGACCCGGCTGCCGCCGCCGAGCGCCCGCCCCCACACCGCCATGCGCGCGGCCTTCGCTGCCTTGACGATGACGACGTCCGGCCGCTCCGCACGCATCGCCGCGCGCACGCGCAACACCCGGGTGATCCATGGCCCGCGATGATCGTCCCGCACGCGCAGTCCCATGCGTGTGGCCACGGCCATCCACGGCGCCTTCGGCCGTCCGACCAGCACGGTCTCGTGGCCACGCGCCTCGAGGCCGTGAGCGACGTCGAGCATCCAGCGCTCGATCCCACCGTACGCCGGGCTGCGATTCAGATTGATGAAGAGGAGGCGCACCGCTGCGCTGTCGCGCCTATCGTCCGGTCCAGCGGGGCTTCCGCTTCTCGGCGAACGCGCGCGGCCCCTCGACGGCATCGGCGCTCGCCCAGAGACGCGAGACGCCGTCGTACGACGCCGCCATCGCCTCGGGGAGCGGCCGGCCGAGGCCCTCCATGGCGGCCTGCTTCGTCGCCTGCACCGACCGCGGCGAGCACTCGGCGATGGTCGACGCCCAGCGCTCGGCCGTCGCCATGAGCTCCGTCGACGGGACCACCTCGTTCACCAAGCCGATACGATGGGCCTCGGCGGCGGTGATGGGCTTCCCCGTCAGCATCATGCCCATCGCGACCTTGAGCGGGACGTGTCGCGGCAGACGATGCACACCGCCTGCGGCGGCGAGCAGTCCGACGCGCGGCTCCGGCAGTCCCAGCGTTGCGTGCTCGGCGGCGACGATGACGTCGCACGCAATCGCCATCTCGAGCCCACCTCCGAGCGCGAAGCCGTTCACCGCCGCGATGATGGGTTTCCACAGATCGAAGCGCGCCGTGAGCCCACCGAAGCCGGTGCGCGGCATCCGCGGCATACCGTGCTGCGCCGTCCACTTGAGGTCGTTCCCGGCCGAGAACGCCTTCTCGCCCTCCCCCGTCAGGATGCCGACCCAGAGGTCGGGATCGGCGGCGAAGTCGTTCCACGCCGCGTCCATCTCCTCGTTCGCCGCGGGATGCAGCGAGTTCATCACCTCGGGCCGAGCGATGGTGACGATCGCCGTGTGTGCGCGCTTCTCGTAGCGGATGAACTCGAAGGGCATGCGAGTCCTTAGCGCAGCGCCCCACGGTTTGACAGGCGCGCGAAGGCCCCGATATCGACCCGCCATGGCCCTCGAGCATCGGATCGTCAGCACGAACGGCGTCCGGCTGCACTGCGTAGTCGAGGGCACCGGGCCGCTCGTCGTGCTGCTGCACGGGTTTCCCGAGTTTTGGTACTCGTGGCGCCATCAGATCGCGGCGCTGTCGCCGCATTTCCGCGTCGTCGCACCGGACCTGCGTGGCTACAACGAGAGCGACAAGCCGGCGGGCGTCGCCGCGTACGCCATGCCCGAGCTGGTCGCCGACGTGCACGGCCTGATCCGCGCCTTCGGCGAGGAGCAGGCCGTGATCGTCGGGCACGACTGGGGCGGCGGGCTGGCGTGGTCGTTCGCCATGGACCGTCCCGAGGCGACGCGGAGGCTCGTCGTGATGAACTGTCCGCACCTCGCGATCTTCCAGCGCGAGCTGCAGGCGAATCCGCGCCAGCTGCTCAAGAGCTGGTACATGTTCTTTTTCCAGCTGCCGTGGATTCCCGAGTTCCTGCTCGGGCTCGGTGGAGCCTGGCCGATCGGCAACGCCATCCGTCAGTCGGCGATCCGTGGCGAGGCGATCACCGACGACGACGTGCAGCGGTTACGCGATGCCGCCAGCCAGTCGGGCGCGCTGCGGAGCGCCATCAACTACTATCGCGCCGCGTTCCGCAGCCCCGATGCGCAGGCGGGGCTTCCCGACTGGTTGCGCCGCTTTCTGCACGGCGACCGTCCGCTGCCGCCGCCGCGAACGTCGCTCGAGGACTGGCCGAAGATCCACGCGCCGACCATGCTCATCTGGGGTGAGCAGGACGTCGCGCTGCGCAAGGAGCTCACCTACGGCATGGAGCCACTGTTCACCGGCCCGTTCACGATCCGCTACATCGCCGACTCGGGTCACTGGGTGCAGCAGGAGCAGGCGGCGCTGGTGAACCAGTACCTGCTCGAATTCCTCGCCGACCTGATCCCGACGTCGCAGCCCGCCGCGGCGCCGGCCTGACGCTCACGCCAGCTGCGGCGCGGCCTCTTCGCGTGCGTAGGTCGCGACCCGCTCGACGTACCCCTGCGTGATCCGCGGCAGGAACGGCTTCACGTGCGCGAAGTTCGTCGGATCGAGGCCCGCCTTGCCTGCGCGGGCCTGCGCCTGTGCGACGCGGCCCTCGCCGGCATTGAAGGCCGCGACCGCGAACTGGCGTCGTTCGTCGGCGTCCTCGATGGGCACCGTCGAGAGCCCGCGACCGAGCTTCGCCTCGCGCCCGAACAGGTCGTGCAGATAACGCAGATAGCCCACGCCCAGCGCCACGTCGTCGGTTCCTGGCGGCCGGTCGACGGTGCCACGCGCGATCTTCCGTCGCATCTCGTCCGCCGTGTAGTGCGTCACCTGGAAGGTCCCGACGCTCAGCCCGTCGGCGCTGCGCGCTCGCGGGTTGAGGCTCGACTCGGCGCGCGCGACGGCGACCGACAGCGCCGGCTCGACGCCCGCATGCTCGGAGGCGGTGTGGATCGCCTCGACCAGCTGCTGCTTCGCCCCCTCCCGCTCCGGCCGTACGACGCCGGAGAAGACGGGCGTCGCCTCGTCGGCCGCCGACGCCTGCGGGCGAGCCAACGGTGACGGTGCGGTCGGGTGATTGTTGCGGTTCAGGCGCACCGGGGCATCCACCCGCGCGGGTGCGACGGGGCGTTGCACGGGCGCGAGACGCCGGATGCTCGGCGCACTGCCCGTCGACGGCACGCCGGTCGTCGTCGACCGCAGGCGCAGCTGCCGCATGAGATCGCGGAACGGCACCGGCGCCGGCCGGGGATGGACCCCTGACACGCCGGGAATCGGCGCTCCGATGACGTCACGCACGGTCGGGATCACGGCGCAGCACGGTGCAAGACGAACGCCAGGCGCGGCCCCCGTCCAGCATGCCCTCGCGGGAGCATCCCCCGGCAACCTTCGCCGGTCGCGGCAGGTTCTGCCTCGCGCCAGTGGCGGGACCGGTATAGAACCCCCCGCCGTGTCGTCGGCCTTCTGGGAGCCCGTGTTCGGCAATGACCGCCCGGTCGAGTTCGAGATCGGGCCGGGCGGCGGCGACGTGCTCATGAGCTTCGCGCGCCGGCGGCGCGACACCAACTTCTTCGCCGTCGAGCATGCATCGGGCATGGCCAGAGGCCTCGCCGACCGGGCCCGGGTCTGCAACTTCACGAACGTCCGGGTCATCGCCGGCGACGCACGCTGCGTCGTTGCACGAATCCTTCCGCCCGAATCGGTGGCGGCCTACCACATCTACTTCCCGGATCCCTGGCCGAAGACGCGCCACCGCGAGCGTCGACTCTTCCATCACGGCGCGATGGCACCGGCGTTGGCCCGCACCCTCACCCCCGATGGCCGACTCCACATCGCGACCGACCTGGAGCCCCTGTTCCAGGCCATGGCCCGGGCCATCACCATCGGCGGCTTCGAGCAGGTCGACGAGGCGCCGCCAGCGCGGCCCACGACCCACTTCGAACGCCAGTACGGCACGAACGGCACCTGGGCTGCCAGCTTCCGCGTCATCCGGCCCTGAAAGGGCCGGGCTTCGGCGCCCCGGTGTTGCGGGGGATGTGGCGTCTTCTACGTGCGAGTGACGTGGATGCGGTGGGACGTGGTCGGGACGGGCGGGCGCCGAAGCCCTATCCGCCGAAGAGCAAGTCCGATGCCACCAACCACATCGAAAGCTCCGTCGATAGGTAGGAGCGGCCGTGCGGCATCGGGCACGGTTGCACGTCGCCTCTCCCTAACGGACGGTCAATGCGCGCCCGGATCACCGAGGCCACAGAAGACCTCGTAGTCGATCAGCGTGCGCACGGTGGGGTTCTCGCCACACACGACGCACTTCGGATCGCGTCGCAACTTCAGGATGCGGATGTCGCCCGTCAGCGTATCGAAGTGCATCATCCGACCGAGGAGCGGCTTGCCCTTGCCGAGGATGATCTTGATCGTCTCGAGCGCCTGCACGCATCCCACCAACCCCGGCAGCACCCCGAGGACGCCGGCTTCGGCGCACGACGGCGTCGATCCCGGCGGCGGGGGCTCGGGGAACATGCAGCGGTAGCAAGGACCCGTCGGCGGATGGAATACCGTGGCCTGCCCTTCGAACTGCCAGATGGCGCCATCCACTAGCGGCTTGCCGAGCATGACGCAGGCATCGTTGGCGAGGTATCGGGTGGGGAAGTTGTCGCAGCCGTTCACGATGACGTCGAACTGCTCCATGATGCGGAACGCGTTCTCCGACGACAGCCGCTCACGGAACTCCAGCACCTTCACGTCGGGATTGAGCGCGTTGAGCGTCAGCTTGGCCGACTCGGTCTTCGCCATGCCGATGCGATCGTTGGTGTGGAGTATCTGGCGCTGGAGATTCGACAGGTCGACCGTATCCATGTCGACGAGTCCGATGGTGCCGACCCCTGCCGCGGCGAGGTAGAACGCCACCGGCGAGCCCAGACCGCCCGCACCGATGCAGAGCACCTTGGCGTCGAGCAGCTTCGCCTGCCCCGTCTCACCGACCTCGGGGAGCAGGAAATGCCGGCTGTAGCGAATCTGCTGCTCGGCGGTGAACTGCCGCTCTTCGACGATCGGGAGGCCCTGATTCTTCCAGGCGGTGTAGCCACCGCGCATGGAGACGACGTTCGCGTAGCCCAGCTCGCGCAGGATGCGCCCGGCGAGCAACGACCGGGTGCCGCCGGCGCAGTAGGCGACGATCGGGGTGCCATGGTCGGGCACCGTGTCCTCGATGCGCATCTCGAGGAAGCCGCGCGGAATCGACACCGCACCGGGCAGGAACCCCTGTCGGTATTCCTCGCGCTCGCGTACGTCGAGGACGACGGGCTTCTCGGTGGCACCGATGCGGGTCTTCACCTCGTCGGGTGACACCTCGGGCACGACCTCGCGCGCCTCGTCCATGATCTGCTGGTAGGTCCTCGCCATGTGATCACCCTTCGATGCCGTCGAACAGATTCATCCGGTACTCGAGCCAGCCCGCGACCGCTGCGGCGTAACGCGGAGAGACCACGAGCCGGGCAATGTGCAACATGCGCCAGAGCGGATACCGACGCGAGAGCCAGAGGCCGTCTGGGACGATGCCCAGGAAATAACGGACCTTCTCCGAATCGGCCCGTTGCAGCAGTCCGCGGCGCCAGAGCGCCAGCAGGATCACCGGCCCTCCGCGGAGGCGTCCTCCGCTTTGCCGTAGGCCGACTGCATGTCGTCCATGAGCGCATCACGGCCGCGCTCCTGCAGCACCTTCGAGCGCTCCATCAGCATCTGCTTCGTCTCGATGAAGTCGAGGCGATCGTAGCCCCAGATGCGTGGGTGCACGTAGGTGTCCATCCGGATGGCGTCGCAGGGACACGCTTCCACGCACATGCCGCAGTAGATGCACTGCAGGGTGTCGATCTCGTACCGGACAGGGAACTTCTCGACCTGCGGATCGGGATGTTCACCCGCCTCGATGTGGATGCACTTGGCGGGACAGGCGGTGGCGCAGAGGAAGCACGACGTGCAGCGCACCGAGTCGTCCGGCTTCAGCGTGAGCCGATGGGAGCCGCGATATCCGTCGGGATAGACCTTGCGCTCTTCGGGATACTGGACCGTGACCGATGCCTTCCGATCCTTCGCCAGGCCGAACACGTGGAGTGTGTGCAGGGCCATGTTGCGGGCGAAGTGACCAGCGGTGACGGCGACGCCACGGACCACTTCGGGTAGGTACAGGCGCTCGGCGAGCGAGAGTCGCGGGGGCTTCTGTTCCATGTGGCGGCGAACCTAGCACCAGGGTTGGAGCACTGCCAACGAGCCTCAGTGCGCGCGCCCCGTGGACCCTGCCGGATGGCTGCGCAGCTCCTCGAGCCGGAACTCGAGGACGTCGACGAGACGCCGACCCCGCTCGCTGAGCGTGGATGCCTCGAGCAGTGCCTGCTTCTCCAACGGATCGACCTCGAGATGTTGCGCCAGGAAGTTCACGAACGTCTCGTCGTCGACACCGCTCTCGAGGAGATCGCCGTCCGCCGGAGCGCGCCCGAGCCGCTCGAGGTACCGCAGGACCAGCGATGCGATGCTGGATCGCTCACCGTCCGGGAGCGTTCCCTGTATCGCCGGTCGCCAGCTGACGACGGCCTCCCGGTACGTCTGACGGGAAAGCTCGCGATGGATCACGAACTCGCGCAGACCACGAAGGACGAGATTGAATCGACCGTCGGGAAGCTCCTCGAGGTGACCGATCTCGCCGACGGTCCCGACGCCGAAGATCTCGGGATTTCCCTGATACTGCTCCTGCCAGTCGCCACGCAGCAGCACCATACCGATCAGGCGCGCGCCGCGGACCGCGTCCCGCACCATCTCGCGATAGCGCGGCTCGAAGATGTGCAACGGGAGCGGGATGCCCGGAAACAGGACGACGTTGGGCAACGGGAACAGCGGAATGACGTCGGGCAGGCTCACGGTTCCTCCCGCTGGAGGCCGACGCGCGCGATCGGCGTGGCCTCGCAGGAAGCATTTCTATTGGCAGCGGACGCCGGGGCTGTCAACGCAACCACCGGCGCGCGCTGCCGGCGCGCTCCGTCGACGGACTAGAGGCCGAGCCCCTTGACGCTGGGCCGTGACCGGATGCGATCGATCCACGCCTGGACGGGCGCGAGCGCGGGCTCGAACTCGAATCCGAGACGCCCGAGGACCATCATGCGCGGAGCGAACGCGGCGTCGGCCAGGGAGAATTCCTTGCCGACGAGGAAGTCGTTGCCCTCGAGCTTGTCGCGCAGGTGGTAGAGGCAGCGGCGGAGCTCTTCGCGGGCCTGCTCGACGCGCTGCGTATCGCGCTCGGCTTCGGGCTTGCGAAGCTGCGCCAGCAGCATCGTGGTGGGCGGGATGAAGGAGTTGTCGCAGTAGTCCTCGAGGAGCCGCACCTGGGCGCGTCCCTGCGAGTCTTCCGGCATCAGCCGCGGCAACGGGTACTCGTCTTCGAGGTACTCGTTGATGATCGTGGAATCGTAGACGACCTCGTCCTCGTCGACGAGAACGGGAACTTTGCCGTAGGGATTCAGCCGCAGGAACTCGGGCGCCTTCTGCTCCTGCTTTCGCAGATCGGTCAGCACCTTTTCGAACTCGAGGTCCTTCTCGGCGAGGACCACACGCACCTTCTGGCAGAACGGGCAATCGGGGTAGTCGTAAAGTTTCAGCATGGGCGCGTCCTCCTCAAAACGGGTGGACGCTATTCCAAAACACGCGCCCTTGCAATGTTCGCGACTCAAAAAGTCGGCAATTTTGCCGATCTTTTTTACGGAACGTGCGACCACGCGTGGTACGAGCTGCGCACCAGCGGTCCCGCTTCGACGTGACGGAAACCCAATGCCGACGCGCGGATACGAAGCGCATCGAACTCCTCTGGCGGGAGATAACGCTCGACCGGCAGCTGCTCCGCCGACGGTCGCAGGTACTGACCGAGAGTCAGGATATCGCAGCCGACTTTGCGCAGATCCTCGAACACCGAAATCAATTCCGACTCATCTTCGCCCAGGCCGAGCATGAGACCAGCCTTCGTCAGCGCTGGTCCGGATCGCTTCGCGTGCGCGAGAATCTCGACCGAACGTTCGTACCGCGCCCCGGGTCGCACACGCTTGTAGAGCCGCGGCACGGTCTCGATGTTGTGGTTGAAGATGTCGATGGGCGAGGCCATCACCGTCTCGACCGACGCCGCGCTGCCCTGGAAATCGGGCACGAGCACCTCGACGCGACAATCGCGACTGCGTTCCTTGATGGCCCGCGCGGTGGCGGCGAAGTGCGCCGCTCCGCCGTCGGTGAGATCGTCCCGGTTGACGGACGTGACCACGACGTGACGCAGGCCGAGCCGCGCCACTGCTTCGCCGACGCGACCCGGCTCCTCGGGGTCGACGACGAGCGGCCGCCCGTGCGACACCGCGCAGAAGGAGCAGTTCCGGGTACAGGTGTCGCCGAGCAGCATGAACGTCGCCGTTCGATGGCCCCAGCACTCACCGATGTTCGGACAGCGCGCCTCCTCGCACACGGTGTGGAGCCCGAGCTCCTTCACCGCCGCCCGCGTCTCGACCCACCCCGGTCCACCGGGGGCCCGGACCTTGAGCCAGGGTGGCAGCCGGCGGACGACGTCAGGCGCAGCGCTCATCGCGCGTGCTCCTCGACGCCGCTCGCCGCCAGCGGCACCAGGCGATCGTAACCGAACACCATGCGGAGCTTTTCGGCGACGACGGCGGCGACCGTGGGCACGTCATCGGGACCACCTTCGCAGGCCACCGACGTCATCCGAACGCCGTCGATACCGCACGGAGTGATCGCATCGAAGCCACGCAGGTCGCGTCCGACGTTGAGCGCGAAGCCGTGCCACGTCACCCAACGTCGCAGGCCCACGCCGATCGATGCGATCTTCCGGTGCTCGACCCACACCCCGGTCAGCCCCTCGCGGCGCGCGGCGGCGATCCCGAGCTCGGCGAGCGCGTCGATCAACACCTGCTCGAGGCTGCGCACATACCAGTGCACGTCGGGCTTGAGCGCACGCAGGCCAAGGATGGGGTAGCCGACGAGCTGTCCCGGGCCATGGTACGTCACCTGCCCACCACGACCGACGCGGACCACCTCGACGTCGCCCGACGCCGCGGCGCCCAGGTGCCGGGCATCGGCGCCGCGCCCGAGCGTGTAGACGGGCGGATGCTCGAGCAGCAGGAGCGCGTCGCGGCCGCCCGCCAGACGGCGGGCGAGCAGCGTCTCCTGCCACGCGAGGGCCTCGCCGTACGGTACCCGCCCTGCCACCGCGACCTCGAGCTCCATCGGGGCCTATATGTTCAACGCGCGCCCGGCCGCCGCAAGCGCTGCCTCGCGCAGGGCCTCGGCGAGCGTCGGATGCGCATGCACCGTGTCGGCGATCTCCTCGGTGGTGGCCTCGAGCGTACGCGCGAGCCCCGCCTCCGCGATGAGGTCGGTGACGCCGTGACCGATCATGTGAACACCGAGGATCTCGCCGTGACGCGCACCGCTCACCACCTTGACGAAGCCCTCCGTGTGCCCGGTCGCCATCGCCTTGCCTAGCGCGCGGAACGGGAACCTGCCGACGTGCACCTCGCCGCGCTCGCGCGCCTGCGCCTCGGTCAAGCCGACCGCCGCGACTTCGGGCTCGCAGTAGACGCACATCGGAATCGCGGCCACATCCAGCGCCGCGACGGTGCGTGTGCCCGCGATCACCTCGGCGACGCGCACGCCCTGCTCCGACGCCGCGTGCGCCAGCATGACGGGGCCGACGAGGTCGCCGATGGCCCACACCGTGGGCACGCTCGTGCGCAGCGCCTCGTCGACGACGACGAATCCGCGCTCGACGCGCACGCCGGCCTCCTCGAGTCCCAGATCGGCGCTGAGCGGCGCGCGGCCGACCGCCACCAGCACGCGCTCGGCCGTCAGCGCGCGCACCCCGCCCTCGCCACGCACGGCGACGGTCGCGCCGGTGCCGTTGCGCGTCAGCTGCTCGAAGCGATGCCCCAGCAGCACCTCGATTCCCTGGCGATGGAACGCTTTCGCGAGCTCCTGGCCGAGCTCCGGATCCATGCCGGGCAGCAGCGTCGCCGCCAGCTCGACCACGGTGACGGCGGCGCCGAAGCTGGCGTACACGTACGCGAACTCGACGCCGACCGCCCCGCCGCCGATCACCACCACGGACGCCGGCAGACGCGGATCGGCGAGCGCCTCGCGGCTCGTCATCACCACCTCGCCGTCGACCTCGAGGCCGGGCAGGAGGCGCTCGCCGCTGCCCGTCGCCAGCAGGACGTTGCGCGCCTCGATCGATTCCGTGGTGCCGTCGTCGTGCGCGACGATCACGCCGTTCGGCGCCAGCCGCGCGCGACCCGCATGGTACGCGATGCCGTTCTTCTTGAAGAGGAACTCGACCCCCGTAGCCTGGCGATCGGCGACGCCGCGGCTGCGCGCCATCACCTTCGGAAAGTCGACGCGCAGACCCTCGGCGATCAGGCCGCGCGACGCGCCGTCGCGCATCGCACGATAGAGGTCGGCATCCGCAAGCAGCGCCTTCGACGGGATGCAGCCCCAGTTCCCGCACACGCCGCCGGCGCGCTCCATCTCGACGACGGCCGTCTGCAGCCCGAGCTGTGTCGCGCGGATCGCGGCAACGTAGCCACCAGGCCCTGCCCCGACCACGACCAGGTCGTAGCCGGCCATCAGGCGACCAGCGCGATGGGGTTCTCGAGCAGCGCCTTCAGCTCGCGGAGGAACCGACCGGCGAGCACGCCGTCGACGACGCGGTGGTCGCACGACAGCGTCACCGTCATGACCTGCCCTGGCACCACCTGTCCGTCACGCACCACCGGCACAGCGCGCGTGGCGCCGACCGCCAGGATGGCCGCCTGCGGCGGATTCACTACCGCCGCGAAGTGCGACACCGGCAGCATGCCGAGGTTCGACACCGTGAACGTGCCGCCGGACAGGTCGTCGCCGGCGAACTTCCCGGCGCGCGCACGCTCGACGAGCGCGCGCGCCTGCTTCACCAGCGCCGACAGCGGCTCGCGATCGCAGTTGCGCAACACGGGCACGACGAGACCGTCGTCCACCGACGTCGCCACCCCGACGTTGACGGCATCGTTCAGGATCATCGCGCCGTCGTCATAGGCCGCGTTCAGCTCGGGAACGCGGGTGAGCGCCATGCCGACCGCCTTCACGACGAGGTGGGTGAAGGTCAGTCCCTCGTGGTCGCCGCCGAGGGCCGTGAGGCCGTCCTTCACGCGCACCGCTTCGTCCATCGCGATGTCGGCGCTGGCGTAGAAATGCGGCACCTCCTGCTTCGCCTGCGCCATCCGCTTCGCCGTCGTGCGACGGATCTTCGAGAGCTCGACCCGTCGTGTGCCGCCGGCTCGCGGTTGCGGGGCCGCTGGAGCAACGGGACGACTCGGTGCCGGCGCGGCAGCGTCCGGAAGGTCGTGCTCGACGATGCGTCCGCCCGGTCCGGTGCCGGTGACGCCGCGCAGATCGATGCCGCGCTCCTCGGCGATACGGCGCGCCAGGGGCGAGACACGCACCCGCTCCTCGTCGTCGGCGGACGGTGCAGGACGGGATGCTTTCACCGCCGCGATGCGCGGACGCTCGGGTGTGGGCTTCGGCTTGGGTGCGGCCGGCTTGGCAGCCTCGGGCGCCGGCTCGACGGCTGCCGGGGCATCGTCTCCCGGCGCCTCGGCCGCCGTCTCCTCGACGACCTTCGCAGCGGGCGTGACGGGCGCCTTGGCCGCAGGCTTGGCCGGCGCCGCGGATTTGGCCGGTGCTGCGGCCTCGCCCTTCTCACTCAACGTCGCGATGACCGCACCGACCGGTGCGCTCTCGCCTTCCGCGGTCCGCACCTCGGACAGCACGCCCTCGTCGTACGCCTCCAGCTCCATGTTGGCCTTGTCGGTCTCGACCTCGGCCAGGATGTCACCGATGGCGACGCCTTCGCCCGCCTGCTTGAACCATTTGATGATCTTGCCCTCCTCCATGGTGTCGGAGAGCTTCGGCATCAACACGTCGATGGGCATGGCTCGTCCTCAGTGCGCCGCGCGCGCCGGGGCGACCGGCGGTTCCTCCCGTCCCAGCATCCGGCGAATCGTCGTGGCGACCCGCTCGGGTGACGGCAGGACCAGGGCCTCGAGGTTGGTGGCGTACGGCATCGGCACGTCGAGGTTGGTGACGCGCTCGGGCGGCGCATCGAGGTCGTCGAAGCATTCGTGCGTGACGCGCGTGATGACCTCGGCCGCAATCCCCGCGAACGGCCAGCCCTCCTGGACGACGACGCACCGGTGCGTGCGTCGCACCGACGCGAACACGGCCGCCTCGTCCATCGGACGGATCGTACGCAGGTCGAGCACCTCGAGCTCGACGCCCTCGGCGGCGAGCGTGGTCGCGGCCTTGAGCGAGGTGTGCACCATCTTGCCCCAGGTGACCACGGTGACGTCCGATCCGGCGCGCTTCACGTCCGCGACCCCGAGCGGGACGATGTGCTCGCCGCTGGGCACCTCGCCCTTCGCCGAGTACATCGTCTCGCTCTCCATGAAGCAGACGGCGTCGTCGTCGCGGATCGATGCTTTGAGGAGACCCTTCGCATCGGCCGGCGTCGACGGCACGACCACCTTGAGCCCGGGGACGTGTGCGAAGATCGACTCGAGCGCCTGCGAATGCTGCGCACCGAGCGCGTGGGCGGCACCGCCGGGGCCACGAAAGACGATCGGCATCTTGAACTGGCCGTTCGTCATGTAGCGCACTTTCGCGGCGTTGTTCACGATCTGATCGTATGCCGTCAGCGCGAAGTTCCACGTCATGAACTCGATGATCGGCCGCAGCCCGACCATGGCGGCACCGATCCCGACGCCGGCGAAGCCGGTCTCGGCGATCGGCGTGTCCACGACGCGCCCTTCACCGAAGCGCTCGAGGAGGCCCTCCGACACCTTGTAGGCGCCGTTGTAGTGCCCGACCTCCTCGCCCATCAGGAAGATGGCGTCGTCGCGCTCCATCTCCTCGAACAACGCCTCGCGCAGCGCTTCGCGAAAGCTCAGGATGCGCGGCTCAGGCATGGACGTACTCGTCGACCGTCGACGGCTCTGGCTCGGGTGAGGCTTCGGCGAATTCCACCGCCTCCTTCACCTGCGCGCGCACTTCGTCGTCGACCTGCTTGAGCGATTCCTCACTGGCGATGCCGAGCGTCTGCATGCGGGCACCGAGAATCTGGATGGGGTCGCGCTCCATCCACTTCTGCACCTCCTCCTTGGTGCGGTACTTCGCCGGGTCGGCCATGGAGTGGCCGCGGAAGCGGTAGGTCTTCGCTTCGAGGAAGAACGGCGCCGGCTCCTTCCGCATCCGCTCGACGGCATGGCGCACGGCCTCGCGCATCTCGAGGACGTCGTCACCGTTGACGATCTCGGAATCGATCGGGTAGCCGCGCGCGCGCACCGCGACGTCGTCGACGGCGAGCGTGCGGTAGAGCGGCGTGCCCATGGCGTACTGGTTGTTCTCGCAGATGAAGAGCACCGGCAGCTTCCACTGCGCCGCCAGGGCGAGCCCCTCGTGGAACGCACCCATGTTGGCGCTGCCGTCGCCGAAGAAGCAGAGCGTGATGTCGGATTCGCCACGGAAGCGCGATGCAAAGGCCATCCCGGCGGCAATGGGGACGTGACCACCGACGATGGCCCAGCCGCCCATGAAGCGCTGGCGCGCATCGAACAGGTGCATCGATCCGCCGCGACCGCCGACGCAGCCGGTGGCGCGCCCGTAGAGCTCTGCCATTGCGCCGCGGGCATCGCCCGTCCGCGCCAGGTAATGGGCGTGCTCGCGGTACGTCGCGACGATGTAGTCGGTGGGCGCCGCCGCCGAGATGGCGCCGACGGCGACCGCTTCCTGCCCGATGTAGAGATGGAGGAAGCCCCGGATCTTTCCCTGCGAGTAGGCGCGTGCCGCGGCCTCCTCGAAGCGACGGCACAGGCACATCTGTCGGTAGAGATCTGTGAGCAGCACCGCATCCATGCTGGCTCGGATCATAGCGGAACGCCGAGCAAGGAAAAGCCGCTCAGGCCGAGATGGCGATGCCTCCACGGGCCGCCGCCTCGGCGACGGGCGCGAACGAGCGACGATGGATCGGTGACGGCCCGTGCTCGCGGAGCGCGCGCAGGTGCACTGCCGTCGCGTAGCCCATGTGACGCGCGAAGCCGTACACCGGATAGGCGTCGTGCATCGCACGCATCAGCGCATCGCGATGCACCTTGGCGACGATCGACGCCGCGGCGATCGAGCTCACGAAGGCGTCGCCCTTCGGATACGCGCTCTGCGGCATCGACAGGCCGGGTATCTCGCGGCCATCGACGAGGACGAAGCCCGGGACGAGCGGTCCGAGCAGCTCCACCGCGCGACGCAGTGCGAGCAGTCCCGCCTGGTAGATGTTGATGCGGTCGATGACGTCGGGCTCGACGACGGCGATCGCCACCGCACGCGCACAGCGGTGGACCTCGTCGGCCAGCCGTTCGCGCTGCGCCGCGGTCAGCACCTTGGAGTCGGCCACGCCGTGGCAGAGTGCGTCCGGATCGAGCACTACCGCGGCCGCCACGACCGGACCGGCGAGCGGCCCCATGCCCACCTCGTCCACGCCGGCGACGTGCCGGATACCGACGCGCCAGAGCAGCCGCTCGAGATGCGGCGCCGCCGTTGCTGGTCCCCGTGTCCGCCGCCGTCCCACCGCCATCGTCATCACCCCTCGTTCGGCCGCGGCCATGCCAGCTCGCGGAGCGCCGCCCACTTTCCCCGTCGATCCCACCCGTCGGCGCCGTTGTACCACGCCAGGCCGATGCGTTGTGCACGCGGGCTCATGCGCGCCAGTCGAAACCACCAGGCACCACGCGGACCATAGAAGCGCGACGCGCCCTGGCACAATCGCGCGAGCTTCCGCCCGATGGGACCGTCGTGGACGGCGCGCTCGTACCCGGCGAAGGCGAAGTCGCCGCTCGCATGCGCCCGCACGACGTGGTCAGCCGCCAGGATGCCGTACTCGAGCGCGAACGAGATGCCCTCACCCATGAGCGGATCGACGCCCGCTGCGTCGCCCACGAGCAGCGCGTGCGGAGCCGCCATCCGTGCCGTGGGCGAATACGTGCGGATCGGGAACGCCTTCCACGACCCAGCTCGCGCGCCCACCCGCGTCAGCTCGTCGTCGAGCTCAGCGTGCAGCCGTGCCCCGTCGACGGGCGGCAGCGCATAGGCACCCACGTTGACGTGCGGAACACCTTCGATCGCGCACGGGAAGGCCCACGCGTAGCCGCGCAGCCCCTGCGCGCAGCCCTGGAAGTCGAAGTCGTAGCGACGGCGCACGTAGCCGTCCCACGTCGTGCCGTCCACCGGCACGTCCGTCATGACGGCACGCGCCACGATGCCGCCATCGCCGGGCACCAGCGCGCGCCGGACCAGGCTGCCGCTGCCGTCGGCCCCGACGACGACCGGCGCCCACCAGGTCTGCGATGTCGTCTCGACGCGGATGCCGGCGCCGTCGCGCACGATCGCCTTGACGCACTCGCCCTCGTACAGCGCGACGCCACGATCGCGTGCGGTCCATGCCAGCGCCGCATCGAGCTCGTTCCGCCGGATGACGCGGCAGAGGTCGCGCCCGCGGACGTCGAGCGTCGCACCCGGAACCGCAATGCCCGCGGCATCGACTCGCGCCGACGGAATCGCGAGCTCGACGTCGAGCTCGGCGAGCAGCGCGGCCGCCTTCGGGATCAGACCGCCGGCGCAGGTCTTGGCGCGCGGGTGGTGGGCCTTGTCGAGCAGCACGGTGCCGGCCGCCAGCGCCGGAACCTGCTGCGCCAGACGGAGCGCCGTCGCGGCGCCTGCAGGCCCCGATCCGACGATGATGACGTCCCGCCGTTCCACCCCGTCCGCCCTCGCCCGTCTCAGGGGGCCAGCAGTCCCTTGCCGGGGACGTAGTTCATCTCGAGACGGATCCCGTCGGGATCCTCGAACAGCACCGAGTAGTACCCCGGCGCCCACTGCGCCTCCTCGGGCGGATGCACGATGGTCGCACGCAGCTCGACGAGCAGCGCGTGCAGCGCATCGACGTCGGCACGCTCGCGCGCCCGGAAGCAGATGTGGTGCAGGCCGACGCGCGTCTGCACGAAGCCACTCGTCCCATGCGCGGGATCCCCGCGCACGATGCCGAGCGCGGTGCGACCGCCGACGCAGTAGAGCATCTGGTCGGTGCGCATCACGGGGACCAGGCCGAGGAACGGGAGCAGGCGATCGTAGAACGGCAGGCAGGCGTCGAAGTCCGCGACGGTGAGCATCACGTGCGCGATCCCGTTGATCTCCATGGATTCGCGCATCGCACGCTCGACCGCTCGGCGCAACGTCTGGCGCTCAGAGCTGCCAGCGTAACGGCAGACGGGGATCCGGGGCGTAGCAGCAGAACGCGCCGGTGCGCAGCGTCGCGGTCAGGTGCTGACCCAACACCGGATGGACGGCCGCGACGCGCTCGACCGCACGAGCGATGGCGCGCGTGACGTTCACCCGCGCCCGCTCCGCCGCGGCACCAGCGCGACGCGACGCGGTGGCGCCCTGCACGCGCCCCGCGAGCTCGCCCGACAGCTCCTCGAGGCGTTCCGCGGCCTGCTCCGCACGGCCGGTGTCGTTGAACGCCTCTGCCTCCGCGAGCTCGTCCCGCAGGTCGGCGAGCCGACGCGCGTACGCTTCCCGCGCCGCGCCATCCAGGACGCCACCGACGGGATCGTCCTCACCGCCCTCGAGGTCGAGGGCATGGAACTCGCGTTCGGGATGGGCCAGGAGGGTCGAGAGATACCCGAGGCCGCGCGCGTCACGCAGCCGCGCCTCGTGGCCATCGAGGGTGACGATCCACCCGTCCGCATCGCGTCTCAGGACGGCCGTGGTCATCGCGCTCGCGACGACGGGGACCGTCACCGGCGCGGGGACGTCGTCGATCCGATCGACCAAGGCGTGCATGCCGAGCGCCGCCGCCGTGGCGCGTGCCTCGGCCACGAGCGTCGCCGCCTCGTCGCCGTCGCCGCCTGCGGCCCGCGTGTGCAGAGCCCGCGCCAGCGCCAGCTGGGTACGCGCGACGAACGGCCGCGCGCCGATCACCTCGTTCATCTCGAGCGCCCGACGGAGCTGCGACACCGCCTCGTCGGTCCGTCCGAGCAGCGCGGCCAAAATGCCGACGCCGTGCCCCGCGGCGCCGTAGCAGGCGGCCGACATCGCGATCACCGCATGGCGGCCCGCGTGTGGCGCCAGTAGAGCGTACAGCCATTCGGCGCGCTCGCGGTCGCCGAGCCGGACCACGACCTCGGCGAGCTGCAGCAGCGCCGGAATGATGTTGCCGTCACGCGGGATATCCGCGAAGCGGCGTGCCGCGAGCTGATCGAGGACGGCACGCGCCTTCGTCTCCTGTCCGCTCTCGGCGTAGAGCAGCGCGAGGCCGCAGCGCCAGATCGGCACCGCGGGAAAGCTCTGACCGAAGAGGACGAGCGGCGCCTCGAGCTCCTCAACGCCGCCGACGTCACGCAGGCGCTGGAACGTCTGCACGCAATAGAACTGCGACGGCACGCCGAGCTGTCCTTCGGGACGGAGTGCCAGCGCCTCGCCCGCGAGACGTCCGCCGTCGTCGTAACGACCGGCCATCAGCGCCCGCGCCGCCCGGATGAGCCGTGCGTGCCACAGATACGTGCGCGCCCGCTGCGCCTCGGCACCACGCGCGATACGTTCGAGCTCGCGATCGGCCACTGCGAGGTCGCCGGCCTCGAGCGCACACTCGACGCGCCACACCCGCGCCTCGAGGACCAGCTCGGGATGTGCCGCCAACGCGGACGCCTCGTCGAGCAGGGCGCTGCGCTCCGCCAGCGCGACGTCGGGACCCCACTGCGTCAGCTGGCGCACGATGAGCGCCATGCACACGGCCCCCGGATCGCCGCTGGCGCGCGCCCGCTCGAGCGACGAGCGACTCAGCGCATCGCGGCGCGCCACCTCGTCGGAGAAGTACAAGGCGATGGCGAGCCGCCCTTCGAGCGTCGCGTGCAGCGCGGCATGGTCGGGCGACAGCGTCGCCAGCGCCTGCTCGAGGAGGCCGACGAGGGTCGCGTCGACGACGCCGGGCTCGGTCGTCGCCCAGCCGTAGCCGAGCGCCGCCATCGTGAGTGACTCGGCGTCGCCGAGGGCGCGCGCACGGGTCGCCGCCTCGGCGAAGACCTCCCGCGCCTTCGCCCGTGCACCCGCGGCGTAGTACGCATTGCCGAGCTCGAGTCGTAGGCCGAGCTGGCGGCGCTCGTCCGGAGGCTCGAGCGCGAAGCACTGCAGCGCGCGGTCGAAATGGTCGACGGCCTCCTCGTAGGCGAGCGTCGCCGTCGCCTCGCGCGCCGCGCGCAGCGCGTAGTCACCCGCCTTGCCAGCCTCGCCGAGGCGGGCGGCGTGGTAGAAATGGTGCGCCAGCTCACCGAGGGGGGCGCCACCGTCGCCGACGCCCTGCGCCTCCAACGCGAGCGCCACCTGCCGGTGCGTCTGCGCGCGCGTCGCCGGCGCGAGATCGCCGTAGAGGGTCTCGCGAATGAGCGCGTGCGCGAACCGATAGCGCCCGAGCGTCCCCCGCACCTCGGCGACGATGCGCGCGTCCGCCGCGACCGCCAGCCGTTCGAGCACCCACGCAGCGGAGCGTTCGCACGCGGTCTGCAGCGCCGCCAGCTCGAACTCGCGTCCCATGACCGCCGCCAGCGTGAGCAGACGACGATCCTCTGGCCCGAGCGGTGCGAGATGCCGGCGGATCGCGGTGCGCACCTCCTCCGGCAGACGGATCGTCGGCCCGAGGCCCTCGGCGTCGAGGCCGCCCTCGGCCCCGAGCATCCGCACCAGCTCGTCGAGGAAGAACGGATTGCCCTCGGTGGTGCGATGCAGGTCGTCGACGAGCGCCTCCGAGGCCGCCACGCCAGCGGTGGCGCGGATGAAGGCGCGGACGTCGCCGGCACGGAGCCCGCGCAGCGTCACCCGCATGCTGACGCGCGCGAGATCGGCGAGCGCACCCGGCACGCGGCCCATCTCCTGCTCGCGATACGTCCCCACGACGAGCATGCGGACGCCGCGCAGGTCGGGCGCGATCGCCTGCAGCAGGAGGAGCGATCCGGGATCGGCCCAGTGCAGATCGTCGAGGACGAGGACCAGCGGCGTCCGTGCCGCCACCCGGCGCAGGAAGGCCGCGACGCTCTCGAAGACGCGGAACCGATTCTCGGTGGGATCGAGACCGTACGGACCCTCGAGGTCGGGCAGGCGCTCGCGCACCGCCGGCACGACCCGCGCGACGTCGGCAGCGCCCGCACCCAGGTCGGCACGGAGCGTCGCCGTGTCGCTGGCGTAGACGTGGGTGCGGAGCGCCTGCGCCCACGGCCAGTACGCGGGCGCTCCGTCCTGCTCGGGGCAACGTCCCCACAGGACGCGGTCCGGCGGCAGGCCGGAACGGGCGATCAGCTCCTCGGTGGTCCGGGTCTTGCCGATGCCACCGTCGCCGACGAGCGTCACCAGGCGCCCCGTGCCGGCGAGCGCATCCCGCAGGCACGACTGCAGCGCGCGCAGCTCCTCGTCACGCCCGACGAACGTGCCGCTGGTGGAGGAGGATGATGCGCTGCTGTGGGCTGAGACCGACACGCCAATCGACGCGACTGCGTCGCGTCATTTCTAGAGCCGCCGACGGCGGAGGGTCAACATGAATCGGCCCCTGGTGCGCACCGCGACGGCGCGCTACCAGGGCGCGCGTGCCCACGCTCAGCCTGCTCGCCGCCGCCGTCATCTTCTCGACGGGGGGCATCGCCATCAAGCTGAGTGGGCTCTCCGCATGGCAGCTGGTGTTCGGCCGCTCGGCGATCGCCGTGGGGACCCTCCTCGTGCTCCTGCCGGAGGCCCGGCGCGGCTGGACCACCGCAGCGATGGTGGCCGCCGTCCCCTACGCCGCCACCATGACGCTCTTCGTCCTGTCCACCCGGCTCACCACCGCCGCCAACGCGATCGTCCTGCAGTCGACGGCGCCGCTCTACCTGCTGCTCCTCGGGCCATGGCTGCTCGACGAGCCGGTGCGTCGGCGCGACCTCGCCTTCCTCGTGGTGATGCTCGTCGGGGTCGCGCTCGTGACCCTCGACACCGAGGCGATCGCGCCGACCGCGCCCAACCGGGTACTCGGCAACGTGATCGCCCTGGCCAGCGGCCTCGCCTGGGCGCTCACCATTCTGACGCTGCGCCGGCTGGCCCGTGCGCAGCCCGGCCCACCCGCGGCGACGCTCGTCTTCGGCAATCTGCTGACGTGCCTCGTGGCCGCACCCATGACACTCCCATTCGGCCCGGTCCCGGTCCGCGACGGCCTCGCGCTGGTCTATCTCGGCACGGTGCAGATTCCCGTCGCGTATCTGCTCTTCGCGCGAGGCGTGCGCGGCGTCCCAGCCCTGACCACGTCGCTCCTCATGCTGCTCGAGCCGGTGCTGAATCCGCTCTGGGTGTGGCTCTTCCACGGCGAGCGTCCCGGCCCGACGGCCCTCGTCGGCGGCGGCCTCGTGCTCGTCGCGACGGCGGTGCGCGCCGTCCAGACGACATCCAGCCGATGACGCCGGTGCCGCCCATGAACGCGCGCACGATCGGCCGGGTCATCCGGCGGTTGCAGACGTGCGTACCCGACTGGAACACGACGGCGCTCGCGGCCATCGCCGCCCAGACCGGCCGCGATCCGTTCCGCATCCTGATCGCCTGCCTGCTCTCCCTGCGCACCAAGGACGAGACCACCGGCCCCGCGGCGGCTCGTCTGTTCGCGCTCGCCGACACGGCCGCGGGCATCCTGGCACTGCCACGGCGCACGATCGCGCGGGCGATCTTCCCCGTCGCCTTCTACCGCACCAAGGCCGGCGGCCTGCAGCGCGTGTGCCGCGAGTTGCTCGAGCGACACGACGGACGGGTGCCGGCCGATCTCGACGCCTTGCTCGCATTGCACGGCGTCGGCCGCAAGACGGCGAACCTGGTGGTCACCTTCGGCTTCGGGCTGCCCGGCATCTGCGTCGACACGCACGTGCACCGCATCACGAACCGTCTCGGGTTCGTCGTCGCCGACTCGCCCGACGAGACCGAGCGGGTGCTGCGCTCGCGCCTGCCGCGCCGGCACTGGATCGGCCTCAACGACCTGCTGGTGGCCTTCGGACAGAACCTCTGCCACCCGACGTCACCACACTGCTCGCGCTGCCCGGTGGCGACCCTCTGCCATCGCATCGGCGTGACCCGCGCGCGCTGACTACTGGCTCATGTGCCAGCCGCCGTTCGGCGACAGCACCTGCCCGGTGACGAAGCGGGCTTCGTCACTGGCCAGGTACACGGCCGCCCAGGCGATGTCGTCGGGCTCGCCGAAGCGACCCATCGGCGTCTGCGCCTCGAGGAACGGACGGATGGCGCCGAGGCCCGACGTCATGTCGCTCTCGATGTAGCCCGGCGCGATCGCGTTGACGCGGATGTTGCGCGTCACGACCTCGCGCGCGAGCGCACGCGTGAAGCCGAGGATGCCCGCCTTCGCGGCGCAGTACGCCGGCGCGCCGAGGCCGCCAGCCGTCCCCATGATCGACCCCATGTTGATGATGCAGCCGGCATCCTGCGCCGCCATCAGTCGGAGCGCCTCGCGGGTGCAGAAGAACGTGCCGTCGAGGTGGACGGCGAGCACGCGATGCCACGTCTCGTCGGGCAACGTCATGGTGATGTCGACGTGCGTGGTGACGGGCTGACCCGCCGCTCGCTCCGCCACCTGTTGCGCCAGCACAGCGCCCAGCGCCGTGATGGCATCGGGCGTGGTCTCGACGCCGGAAATGCCGGCGTTGTTGACGAGGATGTCGAGCCGGCCGTAGCGGCGCTCGACCTCGGCGAACATCGCCCGCACGGCGCCGGCGTTCGCGACGTCTGCTACCAGCACGCCGTCGCCCGGGGCGAGATCGTTCACCAGGACGGTCGCCCCTTCCTCCCGGAAGCGACGCGCGATCGCCGCGCCGAGCCCGCGTGCCCCACCGGTGACCAATGCGATCCTGCCTGCGAGTCGATCCATGGCGCGTGCATAATGCAAGTCCGCGCGCGGGCGCCATGCCGAGCAGCCACTCGCGGCTCGGTCGTTCGCTCCTCGGCTAGATCGTGCGCGGACGGAGGCTCGCGCGCACCCAGTCGATGATGTCGGGTGTGGTCGCGCCCGGGGTGAATATCTGCGCCACGCCGGCCGCGAGCAGCGCCGGCCGGTCGTCGTCGGGGATGATGCCGCCGCCGAACACCGGGATGTCGCCGCCACCGCGCGCGCGCAGCTCGTCGAGCACCGCCGGGAACAGCGTCATGTGCGCGCCGGACAGGATCGACAGGCCGACGGCATCGACGTCTTCCTGGACGGCGGCCTCGGCGATCATCTCGGGCGTCTGGTGCAGCCCGGTGTAGATCACCTCGAATCCGGCATCGCGCAGGGCCCGCGCGATGATCTTCGCGCCACGATCGTGGCCGTCGAGCCCCGGCTTGGCGACGAGGATGCGGAGCGGCCGCGTGCTCATAGCCAGGCGGGATCCCGGTACTGCCCGAAGACCTCGCGGTAGACGTCGGATATCTCGCCGACGGTGCACATGGCCTTCACCGCGGCGACCAGCGGCGGCATCAGGTTCTCGTCCGACGACGCCGCCTCGCGCACCCGCGCCAGCGCCTCGCGCGCCGCCACCGCGTTGCGCTCGCGCTTCGCCCGTCGCACGCGATCCGACTGCTTGCCCTCGAGCTCGAGGGGCACGCGCAGCAGATCGAGCGGTCGCTCCTCGGGCACCTGATAGCGGTTCATGCCGACGACGGTCTTCTCGCCGCGATCGACCTGCTGCTGATACACCCACGCCGCCTCGGAGATCTCCTTCTGCGGATATCCCAGCTCGATGGCGCGGATCATGCCGCCGAGCTCGTCGATGCGGTCGATGTAGGCGCGCGCCTCGCGCTCCATGCGATCGGTGAGCGCCTCGATCGCCCAGCTGCCGCCGAGCGGATCGACGACATTCGTGACGCCGCTCTCCTCGGCGATGATCTGCTGCGTGCGCAGCGCCACCATGACCGCCTGCTCCGACGGCAGGGCCAGCGTCTCGTCGAGCGAGTTGGTGTGCAGCGACTGCACCCCGCCGAGGACGCCGGCCAGCGCCTGCACCGCGACCCGCACGACGTTGTTGAGCGGCTGCTGTGCCGTGAGCGATGCGCCCGCCGTCTGCGCATGCGTGCGTAGCGTCAGCGAGCGCGGGTCTTTCGCTCCGAAGCGATCACGCATGTACGTCGCCCAGAGACGGCGCGCCGCGCGCAGCTTCGCGATCTCTTCCAGGAAGTCGTTGTGCAGGTTGAAGAAGAACGACAGGCGCGGCGCAAAGTCGTCGACAGCGAGGCCGCGGTCGATCGACGCCTGCACGTAGGCGAGGCCGTCGGCGAGCGTGAACGCCAGCTCCTGGACCGCCGTCGAGCCTGCCTCGCGGATGTGGTAGCCGCTGATCGACACCGGATGCCAGCGCGGCGCGTGCTGCGCGCAGAAGGCGATCATGTCCACCACGATCCGCATCGACGGCACGGGTGGGCTGATCCACTCCTTCTGGGCGATGAACTCCTTCAGCATGTCGTTCTGGATGGTGCCACCGAGCTTCGTCCACGGCACGCCGTGCTCGTCGGCGACGGCGAAGTACATCGCGAGCAGCACGCTGGCGGTGCAGTTCACCGTCATCGACGTCGTCACCTGCGACAGATCGATGCCCTGGAACAGCAGGCGCGCGTCGTCGAGCGTCGAGACCGCGACGCCCTCGCGGCCGACTTCGCCGCGTGCGCGCGGATGGTCGGCGTCGTAGCCCATGAGGGTGGGCATGTCGAAGGCGGTGGAGAGGCCCGTCTGTCCCTGCTTGAGCAGGAAGTGGAAGCGCGCGTTGGTGTCCTCGGCGGTCCCGAAGCCGGCGAACTGTCGCATCGTCCAGAGCCGCGCGCGGTACATGCCGGGATGGACGCCGCGCGTGTACGGGAACTCGCCCGGGAGCCCGATGCGGTCGATCGCGTCGGCGGGCAGATCGTCCTGCGTGTAGAGCGGCTCGACCTGCATGTCGGAGATGGTCGAGAAGCGCACCGGGCGTTCGGGGGTCTTGGCGTAGCGGCGTTCGAGCCAGTCGCGCTTCGTCATCGCTCAGCGTCCCTTCCAGGCGGGCGGCCGCTTCTCGAGGAACGCCGTCAGCCCCTCGACACGATCTTCGGTGCCGAAGGTGACGCCGAAGGCCTCGACCTCGTAACGCAGCCCAGGCGCCAGCGTCGCTTCGGCCGAGGCGCGCGTCGCGCGCTTCGCCTGCCGCAGGGCCACCGGCGCGCGCGTCGCGAGCTCGGCGGCGAGCGTCGCGGCCTCGGCCGCCAGCTGATCGTCGGCGACCACGCGATTGACCAGGCCGATGCGCAGCGCCTCGTCCGCGTGCACCATGCCTCCGAGGTATATGAGCTCCCGCGCACGTGCCAGCCCGGTGCGAAGCACGAGCCGCTGGGTGCCACCGAATCCCGGGATGAGCCCGAGCGTGATCTCCGGCAGACCGAGTCGCGCCTTCTGCGCGGCCACGATGAGGTCGCAGGCGAGAGCCAGCTCGAGGCCGCCCCCGAGCGCGACGCCGTTCACCGCCGCGACGACGGGGACGTCGAGCTCCTCGAGGCGGCCGAGCACCTCGTGGCCGAGGCGGGAGTAGGCATGCCCCTCCTCGCCGGACATTTTCGCCATGGTCGCGATGTCGGCCCCGGCACAGAAGGCCTTCTCACCGGCTCCGGTCACCACCACGGCGCGGATGCCGTCGTCGCGACGGATGTCGCGGATGGCACGGGCCAGCTCTCGCAGCGTGGCGGCGTCGAGCGCGTTCAGCGCTTTCGGCCGGTTGAGCCGGATCGTGGCGACCGCACCAGCGCGCTCGAGGACCAGATTGGCAAAGGCGTCGTCGGCCATGTGACGGGGCGTCATACCGCGATCGCCCGCGGTTTGCCACGCGAAAACCGGCGACGATCAGTACAGCGGAACGCGGTCGAAACGGTGGTGGGCCTGGATGAACCGCATGGTGCTGGTGATCGACCGCATCACCACCGACGTGGTGACCGCCCCGCCCTTCACGTACCGGACCCCCGCCAGGTAGTCCCCAGGGGTCACACCGGTGGCGGCGAACATGACGGCCCCCGACGCCAGCTGGTCGAGCGAGTACTTCTTCTGCAGGTCGAAGATGCCGAGCGCCCGGCACTGCCCCGCCTCGAACTCGTTGCGCGGCTTGAGACGTGCCTGCATCTCGCCGCCGAGGCAGGTGAGCGCGGCGGCGGCGATGATGCCCTGAGGAGCGCGACCGACGCCGATCATCATGTCGACCCCGGCCTCGGGCTTGGTCGTGGCCAGCGCGGCCGAGACGTCGCCGTCGCTGATGAGCTTGATGCGCGCGCCGGCACGCCGCACCTCCTCGATCAACTTCTCGTGGCGCGGCCGGTCGAGGATGACGATGGTGAGGTCCTCGACGTAGACGCCCTTCGCCTCCGCCAGCGCCTGCAGGTTCTGCGTCGGTGTGCGATCGAGATCGATCACGCCGCGGCCCTCGGGGCCGCACGCGATCTTCTCCATGTAGGTGTCGGGGACGCGCAGGAGCGAGCCGGGATCGGCGATCGCGATCGCGGACAACGCGTTGTAGGAGCCGGTGGCGCAGATGGTGGCGCCCTCGATCGCGTCGAGGGCGACGTCGACCTGCGGGCCCTGGGTGGTGCCGACGCGCTCGCCGACGAAGAGCATCGGGATGGCGTCTTCGGGGCCTTCGCCGATCACCACCGTGCCGTCGATGCCGATGGCGTCGAACGCCTTGCGCATGGCCTCGACCGCCGCGGTGTCGGCGCCGACGTCGTCGCCGCGACCCATGAGACGCGCCGACGCGAGCGCCGCCGCCTCGGTGACCCGGACGAGGTCCATCGCCAGGTTGCGTTCCATGCGGCTCCTTACACCCGCAGCAGGCGCTCGACGAGCGTGTGGCCTTCGGGGATGAAGATGCCCTGCTCACGGGCGTCGCGTTCGTGGTAGCTGCGCTTCTGCCCGCGCGCCTTCTCCTCGTCGCGCGCGACGTAGACCACGAACGGCACCGGCTCGGCGGTGTAGCCGCGCGTGGCGCATGGAGTGGGATGATCGGGCGCGACCATGACACGCCATTCGCCACCACGCTGCCGCAGTCCTTCCAGCACCGGGCCGACGACGTGCTCGTCGAACTGCTCGATGGCGGTGATCTTCTTCTGCGGATCACCCGAGTGGCCACCTTCGGTGGCCGCGCCGACGTTGATCCAGACGAAGTCACGATCGTCGAGCGCCGCCAGACCGCGCTCGGCCTTGCCGCGGAAGTTGGTGTCGAGATCGCCGGTGGCGCCGGGCACGTCGAGCACGCGCAGGCCGGCCATCATGCCGAGCCCGCGTACGTGGTCGAGCGCGGCGACGACGCTGCCCTCGATGCCGAAGCGCGAGCGCAGCGACGGGAGCGTGGTGCGCGTGCCCTGCCCCCACAACCAGATCGACGTCGGGGCACGCTCGCCCCGCGCACGACGGGCCTCGCAGACCGGGTGCGCTGCCAGGATGCCGCTGGCGCGCGACATCAGCGCCTGGAGGCGCTCGGCGCCCGGGCCCTCCGGCATGGCCGGAGCGACCGGCTTCTCGGAGATGGTGTGCGGCGGTATCGTGCGCATGCCCTGCTCGCCGTTGCGCCACACCAGCAGGTGGCGATAGCCGACGCCGGGATAGAGCTCGATGCCGTCGCCGCCGAGGGCGCGGGCAAGATCGGCCACGAGCAGGTGCGCCTCGCTGTTCGGGGGGTGACCGCCGGCGAAGTCGCGCATGATCTCGATGCCGTCGTCGAGCACCTCGCGGGTGACGAGGTTGCAGCGGAATGCGACGTCGGCCGGCCCGAGCGGAACGCCGAGGCTGACGGCCTCGACGGGCGCACAGCCGGTGCGATAGCGCGCCGGATCGTAGCCCAGCAGTGCCATGCTTCCGGCCTCGCTGGCCGGCGCGATCCCCTGCGGGATCGTGCGCGTCAGGCCCAGGATGCCGCGGCTGGCCATCCGGTCCAGGTTCGGCGTACGTGCCGCTTCGAGCGGCGTCTTTCCACCCAGGTCCGCGATGGGCTCGTCACCCATGCCGTCCCCCTGCAACACCACACACTTCATCAACCGGGAACTCTAGCCCAGCTCGAGCACAGCGGCTAGCCGCGCGAGATCCGACGGAATGGTGATGGTGGGCTCGGAGTTGGCGATGGCGGTGTCGGGGTCCTTCAGGCCGTGGCCCGTCAGCGTCAGCACCAGGACGTCTCCAGGCCGCAGCTGGCCGCGTGCACCCATGCGCAACGCCCCCGCGACGCTGATGGCCGAGGCCGGTTCCGCGAAGACGCCTTCCGTGCGGGCCAGCAGGCGATAGGCAGCGAGGATGTCCTCGTCCTCGACGGCCTCGATGGCCCCGCCCGACTCGTCACGGGCACCGATGGCGCCGTCCCAGCTGGCGGGGTTGCCGATGCGGATGGCGGTGGCGATGGTGCGCGGCTCCGCGACCACGTGGCCGTGCACCAGCGGTGCTGCGCCGGCGGCTTCGAAGCCCATCATCACCGGACGCGAGGTGGTGATGCCGTCCGTGTGGTACTCGCAGTAGCCGCGCCAGTACGCCGTGATGTTGCCGGCATTCCCGACCGGCAGCAGGTGGTAGTCGGGGGCGCGGCCGAGCACGTCGCAGATCTCGAACGCCGCCGTCTTCTGGCCCTGGATGCGATCGGGATTGACCGAGTTCACCAGCGCCAGCTGCGTCGGGTAGCGCTCCTTGATGTCGCGCACCAGCGTGAGCGCGTGATCGAAGTTGCCCTCGATCTGGATGACGCGGGCGCCGTGCATCACCGCCTGCGACAGCTTGCCGAGCGCGATCTTGCCCTGCGGCACGACGACATAGGCACGGACGCCGCCGCGCGCCGCGAAGGCCGCCGCGGACGCCGACGTGTTGCCCGTCGACGCACAGATGATCGCCTCGACCCCTTCCGCCACCGCGCGCGTCACGGCCACGGTCATGCCGCGATCCTTGAACGAGCCGGTCGGATTCTGCCCCTCGCATTTGAGGTACACCTCGACGCCCGGCGCGATCACGGCGGCGAGACGATCGGCGCGAACGAGGGGTGTGTTGCCCTCGCTGAGCGACACCACACGATCGTCAGGCCCGACGGGCAGCCGAGCCCGGTAGTGGTCGATCAGCCCGCGCCAGCCCTGATGCGTCGTCGTCATCCGAGCTGCTCCTCGATGCGGATCGACACCGGGCGGCCGCGCACCGTCTCGAGGCCGTCGATGGCGCGCAGCGCCCGCGCCACGTTGCGCTCGCGGGCGCGATGCGTGCGGATGACGATCGGCACCGTCGTTCCCGCCCGCCGGTCTCGTTGGATCACGGCGGCAATACTAATATCGAAGCGGCCCAGGATACCAGCAATGCGCGCCAGGACACCGGGTCGATCGAGCGCCATGCAGCGGAGATAGTATTCGCTCTCGAGGTCGGCGAGAGGCTGCATGCGGACCTTGCGCAGCGTCGCCTGCGGCACGCCCCACGGCGGCACCCGCACCGCGCTGCCGACGGTCCGATCGCGAACCGCGGCAATCAGATCGGCAATGACGGCGGTGGCGGTCGGCAGCGAGCCCGCACCCTGCCCGTAGTACATCGTCGGCCCGAGTGCAGCGCCGCGCACGAAGAGCGCGTTGAAGTTGCCGCCGACGTCGGCCAACAGGTGGCCGTTCGGAATCATCGTCGGATGGACGCGCGCCTCGAGGGCCGTGCCGTGGTCCTTCGCGATCGCGAGCAGCTTGATCGTGTAGCCGAGCTCGCGCGCGAAGGCGATGTCGATGGCGTCGACGTGGCGGATGCCCTCGGTGGGGATGTCGGCGAAGCGCGGGCGGACGCCGAACGCGAGCGTCGTCAGCAGTGCCAGCTTGTGAGCGGAATCGATGCCGTCGATGTCGGTCGACGGGTTGGCCTCGGCGAGGCCCATCGTCTGCGCCTCGGCGAGGACGTCGTCGAACGGCCGTCCCTCGCGCGTCATCGTGGTGAGGATGTGGTTGCAGGTGCCGTTGACGATGCCGTGCACGGCCACCGTGCGGTCGCCGGCGAGCCCTTCCTTCAACGTGCGCAGGATCGGGATGCCGCCACCCACGCTGGCCTCGAAGCCGAGACGGACGCCGCCCTTCTCGGCTGCGGCGACGATCTCCTCGCCGTGGACCGCGAGCAGCGCCTTGTTCGCCGTCACCACGTCCTTGCCCTGGCGGATGGCCTCGAGGACGAAACGCCGCGCCGGCTCGTAGCCGCCGATCAGCTCGATGACGATGTCGATCGACGGATCGCCGATCATCCCCATCGCGTCGGTCGTGAGCACTGCGGGCTTCACCGTGACGCCGCGGTCGGTGGTGACGTCGAGATCCGCGATCGTGGTGATCTCGATCGGACGTCCGGTGCGCCGGGTGATCTCGGCGCGATGCGAGCGCAGCAGCTTGACGACGCCGGCACCGATCGTTCCGAACCCGATCAGCCCGACCTTGACGGCCCGTGCCGCGGCCACGACGCTCCGCCTCAACCCGTGTGGGCGCTGGGAGCGCCCACCAGCGAGCCGCCGAGGGCTCGCTTGATGCCACGCACCGCCTGCCGCGTGCGGTGCTCGTTTTCGATCAGCGCGAGCCGCACGAAGTGGTCGCCGTACTCGCCGAAGCCAATGCCGGGCGACACCGCCACTTTGGCGTCGCGCAGGAGCAGCTTCGCGAACTCGAGCGAGCCGAGCTTTTTCCACTCGTCGGGGATCTCGGCCCAGACGAACATCGTCGCCTTCGGCTTCGGCACGTTCCAGCCGATGCGCTGCAGCCCTTCGCAGAGGACGTCGCGTCGCTCGCGATAGACCTCGCGGATCTCGTCGACGTAGTGCTGCGGGCCGTTGAGGGCATGCGTCGCTGCGATCTGCAGCGGCTGGAAGGTTCCATAGTCGAGATAGCTCTTGATGCGCGCGAGCGCGGCGATGATCTCGGCGTTGCCGACCGCGAAGCCGATGCGCCACCCCGGCATGTTGTAGCTCTTGGACAGCGTGAAGAACTCCACCCCGACGTCGCGCGCGCCCGGCACCTGCATGAACGACGGCGCCTGGTAGCCGTCGAAGCAGAGGTCGGCGTAGGCGAGGTCGTGCACGACGAGGCAGTCGTGCTCCTTCGCGAAGTCGACGATGGCGCGGAAGAAGTCGAGGTCGACGACTTCGGTGGTGGGGTTGGCCGGGAAGTTCAGGATGAGGAGCTTCGGCTTCGGCCAGGACGTGCGCACCGCGTCCTGCAACGCCGCCAGGAAGTCGCCGCCCGGCATGAGCGGCACGGAGCGCAGGTCGCCACCGGCGATCACCACCGAGTACTGGTGAATGGGGTACGTCGGGCTGGGGCACATGACGACGTCGCCCGGACCGAGCATGGCGAGGGCGAGGTGGCCGATACCCTCCTTCGAGCCGATGGTGACGATGGCCTCGCGGTCGGGATCGAGCTCGACGTCGAAGCGACGTTTGTACCAGTCGCAGATGGCGACCCGCAGCTTGAAGATGCCGCGCGACACCGAGTAGCGGTGGTTCTGCGGCTTCTGCGCCGACTCGACCAGGCTCTGCACGATGTGCGGCGGCGTCGGTCCGTCGGGATTGCCCATCGACAGATCGATGATGTCCTCACCCGCACGCCGCGCGGCCTGCTTCAGATCGCCGATGACGTTGAAGACGTACGGCGGGAGTCGTTTGATGCGTGGGAATTCCATGCAGGCCGCCACCCGACCGGACGGTAGGCATTGGGTTTCTAGGGGATCGCCCGCAGAGGGTCAAACCTCGCGGTTGTCAGCGCATGCGGCGCTGCGCTAGGTCGGGCGCGAGCTTCTCGATGCGAGACGCCGTGGTTCCGCCGGTGGTTCAGGACGACGCGTTCCGCCGCGCGCTGGCGGAGGAACGTCTCGGCAACGCGTTGCGCCTGAACGCGATCCGCTTCCTCGGGATGTGCGCCTTCGGCCCGCTGCTGGCGTTCCTCGACGTCGGCCTGGGGCTTCCGGGATGGCACGGCAACCTGCCCGTGATCCTCCTCTACTGGGCCGCCGCCGCGGTGGCGTTCGTGCTCGGACGCAATCTGCCCGCGGCGGCCCACCTCACCAGCTACGCCATCCCGTTCGTCGACATGCCGATGCTGTTCCTCGTCCAGCGCGCCTATCTGAACGACCTGTCCGACACCGGCGTGGCGGGATTCGCGATCGCGATCTACGTCCTCATGATCCTCCTCGCCGGGCTGACGCTGGAGCGCTGGCAGGTGCTCCTCGCCGCCGCCGTCGGCGTCGTGCTCGGGATGCGCCTGCAGTACGAGAGCGGCGTCGACGCCGGGGCCATGATCGCCACCGTCCTGCTGCTCGGAGTCACGTCCGCTGCCGTCGTCTACGCCAACCAACGCGCGATCGCGCTCGTCGGCCGTGTGAGCAGCGAGCAACGCCGCCGCGAGCGGCTCGGTCGCTACTTCTCGCCCCAGGTCGCCGCCGCCGTCGAGGCCATGCGCGACGAGGGCGAGGTCGGGCAGCATTGCACCGTCACCGTGCTGTTCAGCGACCTGCGCGACTTCACGGGAATGTCGGAGGGACTCTCCGCCCCCGAGGTGGTGGCACTCCTGAACGAGTGCCACGGCCGTATGGTCGAGGAGGTGTTCGCGCACGGCGGCACCCTCGACAAGTACCTCGGCGACGGCGTCATGGCGTACTTCGGCGCCCCGCTGCCGCAGACCGATCACGCCGAGCGCGCCGTGCGCTGCGCCCTCGCCATGCAGACGGCGCTCGCCGAGCTGAACGAGACGCGCGCGGCGCGCGGTGCCCCCCGCCTCCGCATGGGCATCGGCGTTCACACCGGTACGGTGGTCGTCGGCGACATCGGCTCGCCGCGACGCCGCGAGTACACCGCCATCGGTGACGCCGTGAACGTGGCGTCCCGTCTCGAGCAGCTCACCAAGGTCCACGGCACCCCGATCCTCGTCTCCGAGGACACGCGCCGCCTCGTCGGCGACCTCTTCCGCTTCGAGGCGGCGGCGCCCGCGCGCGTGCGCGGCAAGGCCGAGCCCGTCGTCAGCTACGCTCCCACCGATTCTTGACTCGCCGCACCGCAGGTCGTTAATAGACTCCAGTCTATCGACATGCCTGCCTCCACCGACACCGTCGTCGAGCCCTCCCGTCGCGCCCGCAAGAAGGAGCGCACCCGCCGCGACCTCTACGAAGCGGCGGTTCGGCTCTTCCTGCGCGACGGCGTCGGCGCCGTCACCATCGACGCCATCTGCGCCGACGCCGACGTCGCTCGCGCCACCTTCTTCCTGCACTTCCCCACCAAGGACGCCGTCCTTGCGGAGTACGGGCGCCAGGTGACCGACGAGCTCGCAGTGCGGCTCGCGCGCGGCCGCTCGGCCAGCGCCACGCTGCGCCACGCGCTCGAGTTCCTCGTCGAGCGCGCCATCGAGCATGCCCCGCTCATGCAGCCCATCCTGCACGCCATCCTCACCCGGCCCGCCGCCATCGCCGCACACGCCGAGCAGGGCCGCGATCTCGCCGCAATGCTGGCGGCGGTCATCCGCGATGGTCAGGCCGCCGGCGAGTTCCGCCGCGGAGTCGATCCCGCACTCGTGGGTGCGATCGTCGTCAGCGCCTATTTCGGGGTCGTCGGCGAGTGGTTGCGGCGTCCCGAGGAGATCGACCTGCGCACCGCCATTGCCCAGGCCCTCGACGTCATCCTGCGCGGTGTGAAGCCGCGCCCAGCTCGTGGAGGTTGAGATGTCCACCCGTCACGCCGTCGTCCTCGGCGGCAGCATGGCCGGCCTGTGCGCTGCGCGCGTCCTCGCGGACCACGCCGAACACGTCACCGTCGTCGAGCGCGACGTCTTTCCCATCGACGTCGCCGATCGCGCCGGTGTCCCCCAGAGCCGTCATCCGCACGCCCTGCTGGTGCGCGGCCGCCGCGAGCTGGAGCGCTGGTTCCCCGGCTTCGATGCCGGCATGGTCGCCGGCGGCGCGCTCGAGCTGGATTTCCTGCGCGACTTCGCCGCGTACCGCGAGACCGGCTGGTGGAAGCCGATGGAGTCTGGGGTGCGCACGCTGTTCGCCAGCCGCGCGCTCATGGAGTCGGTGGTCCGCGATCTCCTCCGCACCAATCCGCGCGTGACGCTGCGCGACCGCACCGAGGCGCAGGGCTTCGTCGCCGACACCAGCGGCGCCGTACCCCGCGTCACCGGTGTACGCGTCGCCGCGAGGGACGGAGGGGCCACGGAGGCGCTCACCGCCGATCTCGTCGTCGATGCATCTGGCCGCTCGGCCCGCACGCCCGAGTGGTTGCGCGCGCTCGGCGTCGAGCCACCCGAGGAGACGATCGTCGATGCCCGCGCCGCTTACAGCACGCGCTGGTATCGCATCCCGGCCGAGCGCCCGGCCGACTGGTGGTGGCGCGGCATCTGGATCGACCCGAAGGACCTGCCGCACGATCGCGCCGGCGTCCTCATGCCTATCGAGGGCGATCGCTGGATCGTCGCGTTGGGTGGGCTCGGCGGCAACTATCCACCGACGGACGACGCTGGCTTCGATGCCGCCCTCCGCGCGCTGCGCTCGCCGCTGATCGCCGACGTCGTCGCGCGCGCCGAGCCCATCTCGCCGGTCTACGGCAATCGCGAGATGGCCAATCGCTTCCGGCACTACGATCGCTGGACGGCGCGCGTCGACGGCTTCGTCGCGCTCGGCGACGCGGCCTGCAAGTTCAACCCGATCCACGGCCAGGGCATGACGAGCGCGGCCGTCTGTGCGGGCATCCTGCACGAGACGATCGCCCGTACCGGCCTCGCCTCGCCCGAGCTGCCGCGTGCGTTCTTCACCGCGCAGGCGCGTTTCCTGCGCGACCCCTGGACGCTGGCGACGGGCGCCGACTTCCGCGTCCCGGGCACCACGGGCCCGCGCCCACCCTTCACCGGCCTGGTGGCGCGCTACATGGACGCGATGCTGCGCGCCATGGCCGACGACGGCGCGCTGCGCACGACGCTGGCCGAAGTCATCCACATGCTGCGGCCCGCGAGCGCGCTGTTCGCGCCCGGGGTCGTGGCGCGGGTGGCGCGGCATGCGTGGCGCTCACGCGGCGCGAGCAGGCTCGCTGCCGCACTCGACGCCGTCCAGGCCTGAGACCTCAGACGTGCGATCGTAGATCGTCCGACGGCATCGGGTACTCCATGTGCCGCGCGGTCGCTTCGGCGATCGCACGGCCGTACCGCTGCTCGACGATCCGCAGCGCCATGTCGATCCCCGCCGAGATACCCGCCGACGTGAGGACGTTGCCGTCCTCGACCACGCGCAGCGTATCCTCGACGTGCACCGCAGGCAGCGCCTCGTGCATCCATCCGAGCGACCGCCAGTGCGTGGTCGCGCGCCGCCCATCGAGCAGACCGGCCGCGCCGAGCAGCATCGCGCCGGTACACACCGACGCCAGCGTCGTCACCGTGGGCGCGCGCTCGCGCAACCAGGCCGACAACCCCTCGTCGGTGAAGAGGCGGCGTGTGCCCCAGCCGCCGGGGACGATCAACGTGTCGAGCGGCGGGCAGTCCGCGAGCACGTGATGCGGCACCATCGTCAGCCCACCCGACGCGACCACGATCCCCGGCTCGACCGCCACCAGACGGACGTCGAACGGGGACGGCTCCTCGCGGCGCCGCGCCTCGTCGAGACGAACCACCGAAAGCACCTCGAACGGCCCGCACACGTCGAGCACCTCGACGTCCGGGAACACCACGATACCGACGATGGGACGTGCCATGGATCCTCCTCAGCTCGCCTGTCGCAGGCGAAAGCGATGCCGATACGCCGTCGGCGAGACGTGGATGGTGCGCAGGAACGCGCGCCGCATCGACTCGGCGGTGCCGAAGCCACACGCATCAGCGACGCCGTCGACACCGTCCGCCGTCTCCTCGAGCCGACGGCGCGCCGCCTCGACGCGAATGCGCTCGGCGAAGCGCGCCGGCGTCACGCCGACCTCACGCTGGAAGACGCGCGCGAAGTTGCGCGCGCTCATCGCCACCCGCTGCGCCAGGGCCGGCACCGACAGATCGGCGGCGGGATGGTCCGTCATCCACGCCTGCAGATCGCGCAGCGGCTCGCGCGACGCCGTCTGCACCGCGAGCTGCGCGCTGAACTGCGACTGGCCGCCCGGACGTCGCAGGAACAGCACCAGCTGGCGCGCCACCTGCAGCGCGACATCGCGCCCGTGGTCCTCCTCCACCAGCGCCAGCGCCAGGTCCATGCCCGCGGTGACGCCGGCCGACGTGTAGACCGACCCGTCGCGGACGAAGATCGGGTCGGGCTCGACGCGCACGCTCGGGTAGAGCTGCGCCAGGGTGGCGCAGTAGCTCCAGTGCGTGGTGGCGCGACGACCGTCGAGCAGGCCGGCGGCCGCGAGCACGAAGCTCCCCGTGCAGACGGAGCCG
Organism: Binatia bacterium; assembly: GCA_036009625.1. GTDB lineage: Bacteria > Desulfobacterota > Binatia > DP-6 > DP-6 > DASYLJ01. Next base: position 13,131 of record DASYLJ010000091.1, on the reverse strand, counting down.
AGACGGCGGACGCGCGGGGCCATGCGTCGCAGCCAGGCGAGGAGCACCGTGTCGCCCATCGCCTCGCGCGTGCCGAGCCCACCGGCCACGAGCAGGGTGTCGATGCCGCTCCGCACCTGCGCCCAGGCACGGTCGGCGCCGAGCGTCAGGCCCGACTGGGTGCGCAGCGGACCGCGGTGCGATGCGAGGACGTCGACCGCGTAGCCCGGGACGTCGTTCCCGCGCTCGGCCACGAGGAGGCGGGTCGTGGTCGCGAACACCTCGAGGGGCCCGACGACGTCGAGAATCTGCACCCCGGGATAGGCCACCACGGCGATGCGGCGGGGACGGCGATCGCGTGACCACATGTCCCTACCTTTGCAGCCGGCCCCTCCGGCTGCAAGACCATGGGGCCCACGGATCCTGCCAGTCAGCCCAAGGCGTCAGCCGAGGTGGTGACGGAGGAACCCGACCGCACGCGGCCATGCATCGGCGGCGGCCGCCGGACGGTACGTCTCCGGCCGCGCGTCGTTGAAGAATGCATGCCCAGCGTCCGCGTAGCGCACGATCTCCGCCACCTGCCCGGTCCCGGCGACGACGGCGCGCAGGGCTTCGACGTCGGCGGTCGGGATGATCCCGTCCTGGTCGCCGAAGAAGCCGAGGAAGGGACAAGCGAGCCGCGACGCGAGGTCGATGGGCTGCACCGGCCGATGCGGTGCGGTCTCGGCATAGCGCAGCATGCCGTACCAGGACACGCAGGCCGACAGGCCTGGAGCCGTGCATGCCGCCATCAGCGCGTACTGCCCGCCCATGCAGAAGCCGGTGATGCCGACGGATCGCCCCGACACCTCGGGCCGTGCAGCGACCACCGCGACGGCCGACGCCAGGTCGTCGAGAATGCGGCGGTCTGGCAACGCGGCCAACCAGCGCCCGACGGCCGCCATGTCGGGCAGATCGGGCACACCCTCGCGGCTGTAGAGGTCGATCGCCAGCGTGAAGAATCCCTCCGCGGCGAAGCGGGCGGCGACGTCGCGGAAATGCGCGGACACGCCACGCACGTCCGGGATCAGCACGAGCCCCAGATGCGGGCCGGGACCAGCCGGCGTCGCCACGTGACCGCGGAGCACGTCGCCGTTGCGTGTCCATGTGATCTCGCTCGTCATCGCGTCTCCCCCCACGCCAGATAGCGCACGCCGGGCAGCGGGTCGGGATGGTGGAACTCGACCGCTGCCTGCGCCACCTCGAAGCGCAGCGGCGTGCCCCAGGGCGCCAATGGATGCGGCCGTCTCGTCAGCTCGATCGCGCAGGTGGCGACGTCGCTCTGCGCGACGTGGACGTCCCACCCAGCGGGGTCACGATACGCCCAGCCAGCGAGCGTCGCGGGATCGCAGCGCGCGACCGCGGAGAGCCGTCGGGTCGGCGACGACGCCTGCACGCGCAACACCCCTGGACCGTCGGGCACGACACGACTGCGCAGCAGGTCCCACGGCGCATCCCATCCGCTCACGCCGTCGCCCGTGTCGAGCCACACCGTCGTGAGGCGCGGACCACGGTCGCGGCGCAAACGTACCTGCGTCGCCTCGAAACGCCCGGGACAGCACACCCAGTAGAGCTCCTCCACGCGACGCGTTCCCCAGAGGTGCTTCGCCACCACGCGCGCGTCGCGGAGCTCCTCGCGCACACCATCGCGCGCGATCCATCCGGTGACGGGCACACCGTCGGCGAGGTGCTGGACCCGCGTCGGCGCCGGTAGGCGTGCGAGCCAGCTGGGACCGTGCTGCTGCGGTGCCGCGTCGAACGCCAGGTCCCACGACAGCTCGTCGACATGACCCGAGGCGCCGTGCGCACCGAACCGGTTGTCGCCGATGGCAGCCGATGACGCGATCGCTGGATGGAACGTCTTCCGTACCCACGGCGCCGCATCGCCCATGAACACCGCCGCCCACATCGTGGCGCGTGGCACACCGACCACCGGCGCCCACGTCGTGTAGCGCAACCACCACGCCCGCCGACGCACGGGCTCGAAGACGACGAGAAACCATATCTCGAAGAATCCCGCCTGCCCGCGCCACTGCGCGCCGATGCTCACGACGTCGGCCCGAGCAGCTGCCGCGCCAGCGCCGACAGATCGGCGACGCGGGCGCAGTCGACGTCATGCCAGTCGTCGTACGGGTCGAGCAGCACGGCGTGCAGCCCGACGCCGCGCGCCCCGACGACGTCGGCCGCCCACAGGTCACCGACGTGCAGCACGCGCCGTGGCGGAACGTTCGCGATGCGCAGCGCCGCCTCGAAGATGCCCGGCGCCGGCTTCTCGACACCGACGACGGCCGAGTCGACGACAGCATCGAGCAACGGTCGCAGTCCCGCGTCCGTCAGCCCCTGCTCCACCGTGCCGTCGGAGTTGCTGACGACGATGAGCCGGAGCCCCGCCGCACGAAACGCCGCCAGCGCCTCGGGCACGCCGGGGAGCACACGCGACCACAGTCGCTGCGTCGCCACCGTCGTCTTCACCGTCACGACCAGACGATGCGCCAGCGCGTCGAGATCGCCGCTCACGCCGAGGTGGCCGAGAATCGCCCGGACGTGGAACGTGAACGTGCCGCGCGATTCACTGGTCACGCCGGCGTGGAGGAAGGCGGAGAGCGCCGGCCGCGACGCCGCCTCCGCGCGCTCGAATGCCGGCGGGGTGACGGCGACCCCCTCGCTGGCGAGGACCTCGCAGACCAGGGTCGAGTCCATGGCAATGAGAGTGTTGCCCGCATCGAGAAACAACGCATCGAGCTCGGAGCGTCGGGGTAGATCCACGGCATCGAGCCGTTACCGTACCCGCGGTGGGGTTGCCAGGGCCGGGAGGGGCGTGCGAGGACGCCGCCATGTCGGACCTCCTCTACGACGAGCCGGTGACGCCGACCGCGCTCCACGATCGCGATGCCGTGCGCGACGTCCTGCTGTCGTATGCACGCGGCGTCGACAGCCGTGACCTCGCTCGCGTCGCCGCCTGCTTCACGCCCGACGCCGCCTACGACGGCGCACTCGGCCGTGGCACCATCGACGACGCCCTCCTCACGCTGCGCGACGCCATGGCGCGCTACAGCGCCACCGTGCATCGCATGGGCAACCAGGTCGTCGCCGTCGACGGCGATCGCGCCCGCAGCGAGACCGACTGCCTCGCCGAGCACGTGCTCGCCGACGGCACGCACGTCGTGGTGGCGGTCCGCTATCGCGACGCGCTGGTCCGACGGCCCGATGGCTGGCGCATCGCGTCCCGCACCGTCACGACGCTGTGGCGACGACAGGAGCAGCCGGCCCATGTCTGATCGCAAAGTGGCGTTCATCACCGGCGCGAGCCGCGGCATCGGGCGTGGCTGCGCCCTCGAGCTGGCCCGTCGCGGCTTCGACCTGGTCCTCACCGCGCGCACGGTAACGGGGACGGAGCGTCTCGAGCACTCCTCGACGGTGCGGAAGTCGTCGAGCGAGCCGCTGCCGGGCAGCCTCACCGAGACCGCCCGCGAGGTCGAGCCGCTCGGGGCGCGCACACTGGTCGTGAAGCTCGACCTGGCCGCACGCGACGACTGGCCTGCCGCCGTCACGGCAGCGGTCGACCACTTCGGGCGGATCGACGTCCTGGTCAACAACGGGCGCTACATCGGCCCCGGCCACATGGACGCGTTCGAGGATACGCCGATCGCGCTCATCGAGCAGATGTTCCTCTGCAACGTCATCGCGCCGCTCGAGCTGATCAAGCTGTGCCTGCCGGCGTGGAAACGGCAGGGCGGCGGGATCGTGATCAACATCACCTCGAGCGCTGGCCAGATCGAGACGCCGGCGCCGATCGGCCAGGGCGGCTGGGGGCTCGGCTACTCGCTGACGAAGGCGGCGTTCAGCCGCATGATCCCGGGCCTCGCGAAGGAGCTGCGCCCGCACGGCGTCGCCGTCATCGGCCTCATGCCGGGCTTCGTCGCGACGGAACGCATGGCCATCGAGCTGGGTCAGTTCGGCTTCGACGCGTCGAAGGGGTTGCCGGTCGAGAACCCCGGTCGCGTGTGCGCGATGCTGGCGACGGCCACCGACCCGATGTTCTTCTCCGGACGCGATCTCAACGGCCCGAGCTTCCATGCCGAGCACGCCCTGACGCGCTTCGAGTGACGGCCTGGGAATCGGTTGACCCACGCGGATCGACCACCTAAACGACGGCCATGGCGGATCGCGTAGAGACCGTGGGCTCCGGAGCAGAGGTGGCAGCCCCGGGACTGGCCGGCCTGGTCGACAACTGGCGGCACATCCTGGCGCAGGGCAACCTGCCCAAGGGCCGCGCCATCGACGGCGTGTCGCGCTGGCTGCTCATCACGCGCGCCTGCGTATTCTCGATGACGATCACGTCGGCGCTGATCGGCGGGCTCCTCGCCGCCGCCAGCGCCCCGGCCCCCGACTGGGGCCTCTTCTTCCTGGCCACGCTCGGTCTCGTGCTCGCCCACGCGGCGAACAACATGATCAACGACTACTTCGACACCCAGGGCGGCGTCGACACCACCGAGTACACCCGCGTCCTCTACGCGCCGCACCCGTTGTTCTCGAACCTGATCAGTGAGTCGGGCCTGATCGCCGCCATCGCGTTCGTGAACCTGCTCGACCTGCTCATCCTGTTCGCGCTGTTCGATGCGCGCGGCTGGGGCGTGGTCGCCTTCGCCCTCGCGGGGCTCTTCATCAGCGTCTTCTACGTGGCGCCGCCGCTCAAGCTGAAGCACCACGGCCTCGGCGAGCCCGGCGTCTTCATCGTGTGGGGACCGCTCATGATCGGCGGCGTCTACTTCGTCACTGCCGGCTTCGTGCCGTCATGGCTGTGGATCGCCACCCTGCCCTACGCGATCAGCGTCACGACGGTGCTGATCGGCAAGCACGTCGACAAGTACGAGCAGGACGGCGCGCGCGGCATCAACACGCTGCCGGTCATCCTCGGCAAGCAGGCGTCGATCCGGCTGAACCAGGCACTGATGATCGCCTTCTACCCCATCGTGCTGGCGCTGGTGCTCACCGGCAGTCTCGGCTGGGGCGTGCTGCTGGTGGTGTTCGCGCTACCGCGCCTCGTCATCGTGCTGAAAGCGTACAACGAGCCCAAGCCCGACGCGCCGCCGCCGGGGTTCCGCATCTGGCCGCTGTGGTACGTGGCCCTGGCGTTCCACCACAACAAGCTGGCGGGTGGGCTCTTCGTCCTCGGCCTGATCGTGAATCTGGTGTTCGGCCTCGGCCACGCCTGACGATCAGCGCCGCGGCATCCCCAGTACGCGCTGCGCGACGATGTTGCGCTGCACCTCGCTGGTGCCGCCGGCGATCGTCATCGAGCGGTCGTAGAGATACTGCCGCGCCCAGCGACCGCCGAACGGCGCATGCTCGTCGTGCATGAGCGTGGCGTACGGGCCGAGGATCTCCATCGCCGTCTCCGAGAACTCCTGTACCAGGCTGGTGCCCATCAGCTTCATCGCCGCCGAGAGATGCGGGTTCATGCGGTCGCGGAGCGCGTCGGTCATGGAGCGCAAGCCGGCGTAGCGCATGATGGCGCCCTTGATGGCGAGGTCGGCGATGCGCTGGCGGACGCGCGGATCGCGCTCCTTCTTCTGGCCGCGCGTGGTGGCGACGAGCCACTCGAGCGCCTGATCCGAGCGCACGCTGCCGGCGATGCCCGAGCGCTCGTTGACGAGCGCGCTCGACACCACCTCCCAGCCCTGGCCCTCTTTCCCGAGCAGGTTGCCGACCGGCACCTTCACGTCGGTCATGAAGACCTCGTTGAACTCGGAGCCGCCGTCGATCTGCCGGATGGGCCGGATCTCGACGCCGGGGCTGCGCATGTCCATCAGCATCAGTGACAGCCCGCCCCACTTCGACTCGTTCGAGGTGCGCACGAGGACGAAGTACCAGTCGGAGATGTGGGCCAGCGTGGTCCATATCTTCTGCCCGTTGACGACGTAGTGGTCGCCGACGCGCTCGGCCTTGGTCGCGGCCGCCGCCATGTCCGATCCCGAGGCGGGCTCGGAATATCCGGTGGCCCAGATCTCGTCCGCGGTCAGGATCTTCGGAATGAAGCGCTGCTTCTGCTCCTCGGTGCCGTAGCGCATGATCGCCGGCCCGACCCACCAGATGGCCATGGCGTTGACGACGCCCGGCGCCCGCACCCGCGCCAGCTCCTCGTTCAGGATCGCCTGCTCCATCTGCGAGAAGCCCGCCCCGCCGTACTCGACAGGCCACGCCACCGCGAGGAGCCCCTCGGCGTGCAGCTTGCGCTGCCAGGCGCGCATCGCCTCGAGGTCGTCCGCGAGCGATCCGGGCGGCGGCACGTTGGCCTCGAGCCAGGTGCGAACGCGCGCGCGAAAGGCGTCCTCTTCGGGCGTGTACGACATGTCCATGGGCAGTGACCTCCGGGGGCGCACCATAAATCGACCCGACGTCTGGATGCCAGCGCCGTGCGGGCTGCCCAGATCGTGGGCGGCAATACGCTCGCGCGTGCGGCACGACGCACGCGCGGCCGACCGCGGCATCGCCGCCACGATGCGCGCGCCGCGGCATCGTCCTTGCTGTCGAGCTTGTAGGCGTCCGCGTTGGGCGGACCCCGAATGCAACCAGAGGAGGTGCCGCCGTGGCCATCACTCCACCGACGACCGACGAGCTCAACATCTACATCCGGGCTCGCCTGGCGTTGATCGGCATCGACATCTCCGTCCTGCCGGTTTCGGACAGCAACGCGCCCGCCGATCAGACGCGCGTGCTGTCCTCGTGCCGCCAGATCCTGACGGGCACCGTCCCGACCATCAGCAACTACCTCCCCGACGTGCAGGAGAACCCGCCGGTCCTCTATCCCGCGCCGTTCACGGAGTGGGCAAGCGAGGACGGTGGTCGCAAGAGCCTGCGCGATCGACGCAAGGAGCTCGGCCTCGGCTGAGCCTTCGGACGAAGGAGCTTCCCGTGAACGACGAGGACGAGACCACCGACCTGCCCCAGGACCGCCTGATCGATCGGCGCTCCTTTCTGACACGCATGAGCGCGCTCTCCGCCGCGGCCGGTGCCGTGACGGTGCTGCCGCCCATCGGTATCCGCCAGGCCATGGCCGCCGTCGGCCTCGGCAACGACGCGTATGCCCAGACCATCCGCCCCGAGGCGCTCGCCGATCCCACCGAGCTCACGATCTCGGAGGCGGCGACGCTCATCAAGAAGAAGCATATCTCCCCCGTCGAGCTGGTGCAGGCGTATTTCGATCGCATCGCGCGCTACGACGCCGACTACTACAAGGCGTTCAACACCGTGCGCGGCGAAGCCCTCGCCGAGGCGGCCATCGCCGCGAGCGCCCGCAACCTCGGGCCGCTGCACGGCATCCCGCTCGCGATCAAGGACAACTACTACACCGCCGGCACGCTCACGACGGCGAACTCGTACATCTTCGAGGACTTCGTCCCCGACTTCGACGCCACCTGCGTCGCGCGTCTCAAGGCCGCGGGCGGCATCGTCCTCGGCAAGATGCAGATGGGACCGTTGGCGACGACGCGCGCGACGACGCCCGACGGCATCGTCACCACGCGCAACGCCTGGACGCCGAACAACGCCAGCACCGATCCAGGCGGCTCGTCGAGTGGCTCCGCCACGGCCACCGCCGGCCGGATGGCCACGTCGTCGATCGGCACGCAGACGGGCGGCTCCATCACCGCGCCGTCGAACGCGCAGGCACTCACAGGCCTGAAGCCGACGGTCGGTCGCTCGCCGCTCTACGGCATCGTGCCCCTCACCTACACGCGCGATCATCCCGGACCGCTGGCACGCGACGCCAAGGACGCCGCGATCATGACGCAGGTCATGGCCGGCCCGGACCCGAACGACCCGCGCACGCTCGGCCTGCCGCCGGTACCGGATCTCGTGAAGGCGGCGACGCCCGTCAGGAAGGGCGGTGCGTATGCGCTGCGCTGGCCGACGACCATCGGCGTCATCCCCGGCTTCCTGAACGGCACGTCGGCCACCGCCGTCGCGCGCGCGGCCATGCTGCAGACGTTCGCGTCGCTCGGCGCCACCATCGTCGACGTCACGTTGCCGCCCGACTGGGACCTCCTCACCGGCGGCTCCTTCAACAACGTCCGGCTGCCCGAGCGCTCCGAGCCGTTCCTCGAGTTCCTGAAGCAGGACGTCCGCCTCTTCGGCGTCTCGCTCAACAGCTGGATGCAGGGCCTCTTCCTCGGCGGCGAGGACTACCTGAAGGGGCAGCGCGCCAAATTCGTCCTCATGCAGCAGGTGCTCGACGACCTCTACGCGCAGTGCGACGTCGTCGTGCAGACGAGCCCGGTGCCGTTCGACATCCTCGGGCTGCCCGAGATCGCGTTCAACATCGGCTTCAGCCCGAACAGCGACGGCCTGCCGGTGCCGATCGGCGCCATCTTCGGCGGCATGCCCTTCGCCGAGGACCGCCTGCTGTCGCTCGTCGGCGCGTTCCAGGCCGTCACCGACTTCCACCTGAAGCGACCGGCCGATCCGGTCGTGGCACTCGCCGCCCGCAGCATCGGCGGTGGCCAGACGCTGCGCCTCACCGCCGAGGACGTCGAAGCCCTCTCCGAGTAGCGCGGCGGCCCGAGCCCATGGGGTGCTGTCGTCCGGTCGTGGATTGACAGCGCCCCATGGCAACGGCACCCTCGCGCGCACATGGCTCCCCCCGAACGGTTCCGCATCGGCCTGGTGCAGATGCGGTGCGTGGACGACGCCGCCACGAACGTCGACACCGCGGTGACGCGCGTGCGCGAAGCGGCGCAGCAGGGCGCGCAGATCGTCTGCCTGCCGGAGCTGTTCCGCACCCCGTACTTCTGCCAGCGCGAGGACGCCGCACTCTTCGATCTGGCCGAGCCCATTCCAGGCCCCACCACCGAGGCCCTGTCCGCGGTGGCGCGCGACACCGGTGTCGCGGTGATCGCCTCGGTCTTCGAGCGCCGCGCCGCCGGCGTCTACCACAACACCGCCGTCGTCCTCGGCGCCGACGGTAAAGAGTGCGGTCGCTACCGGAAGATGCACATCCCGGACGACCCGCTCTACTACGAGAAGTACTACTTCACGCCTGGCGACCTCGGCTTCGTCGCCGTCGACACGCACGTCGGCAAGATCGGAACGCTGGTGTGCTGGGATCAGTGGTATCCGGAGGGCGCACGCCTGACGGCACTCGCCGGCGCCGACGTCCTCTTCTATCCGACGGCCATCGGCTGGCACCCCTCCGAGAAGGTCGAGTACGGCACCGCGCAGCGGACGGCGTGGCAGGTCATGCAGCGTGCGCACGCCATCGCCAACGGCGTCTACGTCGCGGCGGTGAACCGCGTCGGGCACGAGGGTGCCGCCGACGGCGGCATCGAGTTCTGGGGCTCGTCGTTCGTGTCCGACCCGTTCGGCGTCGTGCTGGCGGAGGCCAACACCAGCGACGAGGCGGTGCTGGTGGTCGAGTGCGACCGCCGCAAGCAGGAGGACGTGCGCCGCAACTGGCCCTTCCTGCGCGATCGTCGCATCGACGCGTACGGCGACATCACCCAGCGCTTCCGCGATCGATGACGCCCGGCACGCCCGGGGCGGCGGGCTACCGCATGCCGGCCGAGTGGGAGCCGCACGCCGCCACTTGGCTGGCGTGGCCGCACGAGCGCACGGACTGGCCCGGCCCCGGCAAGCTCGAGGCGGTGCGGTGGGTGTACATCGAGTTCATCCGGCAGGTGGCGACGGGCGAACGCATCCGCCTGCTCGTCCCCGACGAGAAGCACGAGCGCCAAGCCCGCTCGCTGCTGCAGCGCGGCGGCGTTCCCGTCGACGCCGTCGAGGTTTTCCGCATCCCCACCGACCGCTCGTGGACGCGCGACTTCTGCCCCATCTTCGTGCGCGGCGACGGCGGCGCGGTGCGCCCCGTCCATTGGCGCTTCACCGGCTGGGCCAAGTATCCCGACCACAAGCGCGACGCCGCCGTGCCCGCCCGCATCGCGCGCCGCCTGCAGCACGAGCCCTGGACGCCGGAGATCACCATCGACGGGCGCACGCGGCGCGTGGTGCTCGAGGGCGGCTCCATCGACGTCAACGGGCGCGGCCTGCTGCTCACCACCGAGGAGTGTCTCCTGAGCGGCATCCAGGAACGCAATCCCGGCATGCGGCGCGCGGACTACGAGCAGGTCCTCGCCGACCACCTTGGCATCCGCAAGGTACTCTGGCTCGGCGACGGCATCGCCGGCGACGACACGCACGGCCACGTCGACGACCTGGCGCGCTTCGTCGATTCACGCACGATCGTGGTCGCCGCCACGCGCGACACCACCGACGACAACTACGAGCGCCTGCGCGAGAATCGCGACCGCCTGCGCACCATGACCGACGCCGACGGCCAGCACCTGCGCGTGGTCGAGCTCCCCATGCCGGCGCCGCTCTTCTTCGACGGCCAGCGTCTCCCCGCGAGCTACGCCAACTTCTACATCGCGAACGCGGCCGTCGTGGTGCCGACGTTCAACGACCCGAACGACCGCCGCGCGCTGCAGATCCTGGCCGACCTGTTTCCGAACCGTCGCGTGGTCGGCATCCACGCCGTGGATCTCGTGCTGGGTCTGGGCACGCTGCACTGCATGACGCAGCAGGAACCGGCGTAGCCCATGCGTACCCGTGTGCCGCGCCGGCTACGCCGGCCGCGGCATGCAGGTCGCGCGGAAACGTCGGTGCCACTCTCGCCTCCGACCCGAGCCGTAGCTCGGATCGGGACCTAGGATGGCGGCAGCGGGCCGATCACGATCGTGTACGCCTGGTCCGGTCCCATCGGGATGCCCACCCAGGCGATGTTCTCCTTCTTCTTCTCCTCGAAGTACGGCCGGTAGCCGCTGGCGGTCTTCACCTCGAGGCCGCTCGCCTCGAGCGCCTTCTGCGCGGTGTCGGCGTAGGGCGGTCCCTGCTCGTCGCCGATCAGCATCATCACGCCGGGCTTCAGCATCATGCCGGTCAGCGTCTGGGTGGACGTCTCCCAGCCTGCCTCCTTGAAGATGGCCTCGAACTGCGACTTCAGGTTCTGCGTCTCGGGATTGCCGGGACCGACCGTGAACCAGGCCTTCTTCTCGGTGCCGGCCTCGGCCTTGAGAATGTCGAGCATGCCGGCGCGCTGCTCGGGGGTGAGCGTGCGTGCGTTCGACGGCAGCGTCGCGGGCGGGGCCGCGGCGGGAGCGGGGGCCGCCGCCGGGTTGGCAGGTGCCGGGGCTGCGGCCCGCTCCGAATCGGAGCCGCCGCAAGCGGCGAGAAGGGCCAGGAGGACGAGAGAGCGCGGGAACGTCATGCGGGCGTGTCTACTCGGCCGTCCGCCGGAGGTCCAGCCGCGGCGTCATCCCACCCGCGCCAGCTCCAGGCGGCCCTGCCAGCGATGACGCAGGACGGCCCGCACCAACGCGCTCTCCGGGCGCGACAGGTCGGGATCGTCGGCCAGCACCCGCTCCGCCTCGTCCCGCGCCGCGCGCAGCAGCTCGGTGTCGCGCACCAGGTTCGCCACCCGGAACGGCGGCAGGCCGGCCTGCCGGGTGCCCAGGAAGTCGCCGGCGCCGCGCAGCGCCAGGTCGGCCTCCGCGATGCGGAAGCCGTCGGTCGAGCGCTCGAGCACCAGCATGCGCTGGTACGACTCGCCGGGCATCCAGTCGGGAACCATCAGGAAGCAGTGTCCCGGCGCGGTGCCGCGTCCGACGCGGCCGCGCAACTGATGGAGCTGCGCCAGGCCGAAGCGCTCGGCGTGCTCGATGACGATCGCGGTGGCGTTCGGCACGTCGATGCCGACCTCGATGACGGTGGTCGACACCAGGACGTCGAACTCGTGCCCCTTGAAGCGCCGCATCACCGCATCCTTCTCCTCGGCCTTCATGCGCCCGTGGACGAGGTCGAGCCGCAGGCCCGCGAGGGGACCCGCCGCCAGCTCGTGCACCATGGTGGTGGCGGCCCGCAGCGTCGTCTTCTCCGATTCCTCGACCAGCGGATAGACGACGTAGCCCTGGTGCCCCGCCGCCACCTGCTCGCGCAGACACGTCACCATGCCGTCGCGCCGCGACTCGCGACAGAGCCGCGTCGCGATCGGCGTCCGCCCCGGCGGCAGCTCGTCGAGCGTCGAGACGGCGAGATCGCCGTACAGCGTCAGCGCCAGCGTGCGCGGTATCGGGGTGGCGCTCATCACCAGGACGTCGAGCGCGCGCTCGGCGCCGGCCTGGCGCTGCAGCGCCGCGCGCTGCATGACGCCGAAGCGATGCTGCTCGTCGACGATGGCGAGCCCGAGCGTCGCGAACTCGACCGTCTCCTGGATGAGCGCCTGCGTGCCGATGGCGAGCCCGACCGTGCCGTCGCCGATGCCGGCGAGCGCTGCGCGTCGCGCCGCGCCCTTCACCGCGCCGGTGAGGAGGACCGGGGTTTTCCCGAGCGGCGCCAGCAGGGGACGGATGGTCTCGCAGTGCTGCTCCGCCAGCAGCTCCGTCGGCGCCATCAGCGCCACCTGCCAGCCCGATTCCATGACGACGAGCGCCGCCATCAGCGCCACCAGCGTCTTGCCGCTGCCGACGTCGCCCTGCAGGAGCCGGCGCATGGGATGCGGCTGCGCCAGGTCGGCGGCGATCTCCGCCGCCGCGCGCTCCTGCGCACCGGTCGGACGAAATGGCAGTCGCTCCCGCAGCATCGCGTTCAACCGCCCCGGCGGCGTGAACGCCGTCCCCGGCTCCTGCCCCGCCGCCTCGCGGCGCAGCGCCAGCCCGAGCTGCAGGAAGAACAGCTCGTCGAAGATGAGCGAGCGATGCGCCAGCGAGCGCAGGTCGGTGAGTGCCACGAGGTCGGCGTTGGCGGGCGGCGTGTGGACGTGGCGCAGCGCGCGCGCCGGATCGAGCAGTCGCTGGCGCGCGGCGACGGCAGGTGGAAGGCCCGCCGGCACACGGTCGGCATGGCTCTCGACCGCCGTCTGCACGACGCGACGGAGCGAGCCTACCGGCATCGCCGTGGGCTTCTCGTAGACCGGCACGACCGGCGGCATCGACGCGTCCACCGCCTCGTCGTCCCCGAGCGTGCTCACGTCCGGATGCACCATGCGGTTCGGGCCGGTGTGCATGGGCGGATCGACCCGTCCGTGCACGACGAGCCGCTGGCCGGCGACGAAGCGGTTCGCGA
>DASYLJ010000090.1:0-83779 GCA_036009625.1 Binatia bacterium | reverse complement strand
CGTCTACGTCCACGACCTGGCCAAGATGCCGCACTTGCTGATCGCCGGCGCCACCGGCACCGGCAAGTCGGTGTCGATGAACGCCATGATCATGAGCGTGCTGTACAAAGCCACGCCGCGCGACGTCCGCATGATCATGATCGATCCGAAGATGCTCGAGCTGTCGGTCTACGAGCACATCCCGCACCTGCTGGTCCCCGTCGTCACCAATCCGAAGAAGGCGTCGGCGGCGCTGAACAACATGGTGATCGAGATGGAGCAGCGCTACCGGCTGCTGCACGACAAGGGCGTCCGCAACGTCGACAGCTACAACCGTCTGATCGCGCAGGCCGCCGAGGCGGCCGGCGAGGCGGCCGAGGCGGAAGAGAGTGCAACGGCGATCGCCAATCCCGAGGAGGACGACGACGTCATCGAGGTCGCGACCGCGGCGGCGGGGCTGCAGCATCGTCACCTGCCGCGCATCGTCGTCATCATCGACGAGCTCGCCGACCTCATGCTCACCGTCGGCCACGAGATCGAGGAGTCGATCACGCGCCTCGCGCAGAAGGCGCGCGCCGCCGGCATCCATCTCATCCTGGCCACGCAGCGCCCGTCGGTCGACGTCATCACCGGCCTCATCAAGGCGAACTTTCCTGCCCGCATCTCGTTCCAGGTCACGTCGGGTACGAACTCGCGCACCATCCTCGACTGCATCGGCGCCGAGCGTCTGCTGGGCGAGGGCGACATGCTCTTCCTGCCGCCGGGCACGGCACGCGTCATGCGTCTGCACGGCGCGTTCGTCTCCGACCCCGACGTCCACAAGGTCGTCGACTTCATCAAGCGCCAGGAGCAGCCGCGCTACGAGATGGGTCTGCTCGAGGGCCAGGACGAGGAAGAGGGCGAGGGCGAGGAGGGCGAGGATCTCTCCGACGAGCTCTACGACATGGCCGTCCGCCAGGTCACCGAGCATCGCCAGGCGTCGATCTCGTGGCTGCAGCGGCGGTTGCGCGTCGGGTACAACCGCGCGGCGCGGATGATCGAGCGCATGGAGCGCGAGGGGGTCGTCTCCCCGGCGTCCGGCGCGAAGGGTCGGGAAGTGATCGCGCGCCGTATCGAGGACTGAGCGCAGTCCGTTCGGGCCTCGCGGTTGGGGTTGGTGGGTACGTGGTGCGAGGCCGGGGAACCCCCGGCTTGCTCGACGCTCGCACGGCACCACGCCGCCCCCTTTCCCCACCCGCGTGCTCCCGACTCGCCGCTCGGGGGTCCCCCGGCCTCGCACCACGCACCCACCAACCCCTTGCGCTAGCCTGACGGAACGCTGTTCCTCGTTGGCCTTCGATGACTTCCCAATCCCCAGCAGCCGACGGCGGGTTGCCGGTCCTTTATACGAGGGCTTTTTGGACTGCGTGTGCGGTTCATTTCTCGGCGGCGATGAGTCTCAGCATGTTCGTGCTGGTGCCGTTGTTCGTGCGGGAGTTGGGCGGGGGAGAGCTCGTCATCGGGTTGGTGCTCGGGGTGGGGACGGCGGCGAGCGTGATGGCGCGGCCGAGTGTCGGGACGTTGCTCGATACGTGGGGACGCCGCGAGGTGCTGCTGGCGGCGGGTGCGTTGAACGTCTGTTCGTGGTTGCCGTTTCTCTGCATCTCCTCGATCGGACCAGCGCTGTTCTTCTGGAGTACGTTGCACGCGATCGTGTGGGGGGCGCTGTTTGCGGGGTTCTTCACCTATGCGGCGGATCTCGCACCGCCCACGCGTCGTGCCGAGGGCATCGCCGTGTTCGGCGTGTTCGGGATGGCGCCGAACGGGCTCGGGCCGTGGCTCGGCGAAGCCATCATCGCCGACGCCGGCTTCCACGTGTTCTTCCTCACCGCCGCGGCCTTCGGGCTGGTGTCGTTGGTGCTGACGACGCTCATTCCGAAGCGTCGGCCGGTCGTCGCCGCCACCGAAGCGGTCGCGCGCGGTGCCGTCCACGACATGCGCGAGGCGATGACGCAGCCCGGGCTGCCGCGCGTGCTGTTGGCGACGTTGCTGCTCGGGGTGGCGATCAATGCGGCGTTCTTCTTCGTCGCGCCGTTCACGCGCGTGCTCGGCATGACGCGCGCGGCGCCGTTCTTCACGGCGTACGCGGCGATGAGCGTCGTCATCCGCGTCTTCGGCCGTCGCATCCTCGACGTCGTCGGGCCGCGGCGCGTGTCGATTCCGGCGTTCGCGATCTTCGCGGTCGGATTGGCGGCACTCGGCTTCCTGCCGCGCGACGGGGTGCTGATCGCGTGCGGCATCGCGTGCGGCGCCGGCCACGGGACGCTCTTTCCGGTGCTGAGCGCGCTGGCGATCAGCCGCGCGCCGCTGCGCATGCAGGGCACCGTCGTGAGCATGCACACTGCCGCGCTCGACCTGGGCGCCGTCGTCGGCACACCACTCTGCGGCCTGGTGGCGCAGGTCGCGGGCTATCCGACGATGTTCGGTGGGGTGGCGATTGCGAGCCTCGCTGGCCTGGCGTTGATGGCGTTCGACCACACCCGCTCGAGAGGAGACATCGCATGACCACCGATCGATCGCCGTTGCTGCTCCACGCCGCCGACATCGCGGCGTCGGACGAGATGACCTTCCGGCATCCGCTCAACCCGGCGTCCGAGATCCACCTGCGCATGATCTCCGGCGTCGTCGGTCTGCAGCGCGTGGTGCTGACGATCGGGCGCGTGCCGCCCGGGCGCGAGTCGTTCGTCTACCACTCGCATCAGCACGAGGAGGAGTTCGTCTTCATTCTCGGGGGGCGCGGCCTGCTCGAGATCGACGGCACCGAGCACGAGGTGGGGCCCGGCGACTTCGCCGGCTTCCCGACGCCGTCGGCGGCGCATCAGCTGCGCAACCCGTTCGATACGGACCTCGTCTACCTGATGGGCGGGGAGCGACGCGAGATGGAAGTCGCCGACTTTCCGCGTCTCGGCAAGCGGCTCGTGCGCAGCGGGTCGGAGATGCAGGTCGTCGATACGGCGGACCTGAAGTCATTCTGGTGAGGGCCGTCGGCTTGCGCGGTCGGGGACCGCGGGGTAGCCGTACCGGTCTGATGCCACGCCCGCTCCTCGCCGTCCTGCTGCTCCTCACCGCAACGGCTCACGCGGACGTCCGCACCGACGCCGTCACCCGTCTGCAGCAGCGCTACGACAAGACCGACACGCTGCAGGCCGACTTCTCGCAGACGGTCGAGTCGGCGACGCTCGCCGGCACGCTCGAGTCGACGGGCACGGTCGCCTTCGCGAAGCCGAACCGGATGCGGTGGGACTATCTGTCGCCCGAGCCGCAGCTCATCGTCGGCGACGGCGAGAGCCTCTGGATCTACCAGCCCGACCTGAAGCAGGTGATCAAGGCGCCGCTGAAGGACGCCTTCCAGTCGACCACGCCGGTCACGTTCCTCGCCGGGCTGGGTCAGGTCGAGCGCGACTTCGACGTCAGCCTGGAGAAGGACGAGTCCGAGCAGTGGGTCCTGAAGCTGGTGCCGAAGAAGAAGGGGCAGGGGATCGGGGACATGATCCTCGGGGTCCGGAAGTCGGACGCCAGCGTGGCCGAGGCCCGCATCACCGACCCCGCCGGGACGACCACCCGCATCCGCTTCTCGAACGAGAAGCTGAACGCCCCCGTGGCCGAGGATCGCTTCCACTTCACCCCGCCCCCCGGGGTTGACGTGGTCAAGCCGCCCACCTATTGACCCCGGCCGGCCATGCCCACGTTCGACGTCGTCTGCAAGCTCGACCTCCAGGAGGTCGACAACGCCATCAACCAGACCCTGCGCGAGGTCGGACAGCGCTTCGACTTCAAGAACAGCGAGTCCGAGGTCCGGCGCGACGAGCACACCCTGCACCTCAAGTCGTCCGACAACTTCAAGGTGCGCGCCCTCGGCGAGATCCTGCGTGAGAAGCTCGCCAAGCGGCAGGTGCCAGTGAAGGCGCTCGAGGAGAAGGAGATCGAATCGGCGCTCGGCGGCACCGCCAAGCAGCAGATCCTCCTGCAGCAGGGCATCACCACCGAGAAGGCCCGCGAGATCGTCAAGCTCATCAAAGACGCCAAGTTGAAGGTGCAGGCGGCCATCCAGGCCGATCAGGTGCGGGTCACCGGCAAGAAGCGCGACGACCTGCAGACGGTCATCGCGCTGCTGCGCGACAAAGACCTCGGCATCGCCATGCAGTACGTCAATTTCCGCGACTGACGGCCGATGAAACGCGTCCATCTCCTCACCCTCGGGTGCCCGAAGAACCAGGTCGACAGCGAGGTCATGCTCGGCGTCCTGGCGCGCCAGGGTCACGAGATCGTGATGGATCCGGACACGGCCGACGTCCTCGTCGTCAACACGTGCGCCTTCATCGGTCCCGCCAAGGAGGAGTCGATCGACGCCATCCTCGAGGCGGCGCGCACCAAGGCGGCGGTCGAGGGCCGGCGGCTGGTGGTGACGGGCTGCCTCGCCCAGCGCTACGCCGACGACCTCGTGAAGGAGCTGCCCGAGGTCGACGCCTTCGTCGGCACCGGCGACATCACCCGCATCGCCGAGGCCATCGCCGGACCGGCGGGCGACGAGCCCGTCGTCTATCGCGGCGCCCAGCACGAGCTGCCGGCACACGGCGTGTCGCCGCGCGTCCGCACCGGGGCGTGGTGGACGGCATACCTGAAGGTATCCGAGGGCTGCGATCACACCTGCAGCTTCTGCATCATCCCGAAGATCCGCGGCCGCCACGAGAGCCGTCCCATGGACGACGTCATCGCCGAGGCCACCAGCCTCGCCGCCGAGGGCGTCGTCGAGCTCAACCTGATCGCCCAGGACCTCACCGCCTACGGGCGAGACCGGCGCGACGGCTCGACGCTGGCGATGCTGCTGCGGGCGCTCGCCGTCCGCGTGCCGCAGGTGCGCTGGCTGCGGCTGCTCTACGCCTACCCGGCGTCCGTCACCGACGAGCTGCTCGAGGTCCTCGCCACCGAGCCCGCCGCCTGCCGCTACCTCGACATGCCGCTGCAGCACATCGCCGACGACATGCTGCGGGCCATGCGCCGGGAGCGCAGCGGGGCTGCCATCCGTGCCCTGGTCCACCGTATTCGGCAGGCCGTGCCCGGCGTGGCGCTGCGGTCGTCGTTCATCGTCGGCTTTCCCGGCGAAACCGACGCCCAGGTCGACGAGCTGTGCGCCTTCCTCGAGGAGGCCGAGTTCGAGCGGGTGGGCGTCTTCCGCTACTCGCCCGAGGAGAACACGCACGCGGCCACCCTCCCGGGCCAGCTGCCCGAGAAGGTGAAGGCCTTCCGCTGGGAGCGGGTCATGGCGACGCAGGCCCGCGTGGCCGCCCGCCGGGCGCAGGCCCAGATCGGGCGCGAGCTGGACGTCCTGATCGAGGCCGAGGGGCCGCGCCGGACGCTGGTGGGTCGCACCAGTCAGCAGGCCCCCGAGATCGACGGTGTGGTGCGGGTTCGGGGGGTTGCGGCCCCCGGGGACGTCGTCCGGGTGCGCATCACCGGCGCCGAGACCTACGACCTTCTCGGAGAGATCTCGCCGTCCCTCGTTGACACGGCCGCCCCTACACCGTAGTTTCCGCCTCCCTCGGAGGGGGGAAACCCATGCGCAAGGCGTTTTTGAAGAAAGCTCGCGAGACCCTCGAGGGCCTGCGGGGACAGCTGCTGCGCAACGTTCGGCAGGATCTCAACGAAGTCCGCGATGCCAGCAAAGACGAGGGTATGGACACCTACGACCTCGCCAGCGATGCCCGCGACCGCGAGATCAGCCTGATCCTCACCGATCGCGACCGCGACAAGGTGCAGGGCATCGACGAAGCCCTCAGCCGGGTCGACGACGGCACGTACGGCGTCTGCGAGAGCTGCGAGTCGGAGATTGCCGAGGCCCGGTTGGTGGCGCTGCCGTTCACCCGTCTCTGCGTGAACTGCCAGGGTGAGCGCGAGCGCGAGCTCAAGATGAACCGTCGCTTCGAGGAAGATCGGAGCTTCCGCCGTCTCGGTGGCGGTGAGTCGGACGAGGAAGGGTCGTAGACCGGACCGTATCGTCGACGTCGGGGCTCCAGGCCGATCCTGGACGCCCTGGCCCCCGGGTGAGGCCGCCGTTGCCGGCAGGTCCCCCGCATCCGAGCGCCGAGTCGTCCGCCGCGTGGCCCCCCGGAGGCCACGGTGCATGACGCCCACCTGTTCCTGAGCGCCCTCACCGTCGTCCTCTGCGTGGCGGCGGTGACGACGGTCGTCTTCCAGCGCCTGCACCAGCCCGTCGTCCTCGGCTACATCATCGCGGGCCTCATCGTCGGCCCGCACCTGCCCATCCCGCTCGTCGCCGACCAGGGGGTCGTGCAGACGCTGTCGGAGTTCGGCGTCATCCTGCTGATGTTCTCGCTCGGGCTCGAGTTCAGCCTGCGCAAGCTCCTCGCCGTCGGGCCGACGGCAGGGCTCACCGCCATCGTGCAGTCGAGCCTGATGATCTGGCTCGGGTTCGTCATCGGCCGTCTCTTCGGCTGGACCACCATCGAGAGCCTGTTCACGGGCGCCATCATCGCCATCTCCAGCACGACGATCATCGCCAAGGCGTTCGACGAGCAGGGGGTGCGGGGGCGGCTGCGCGAGCTCGTGGTCGGCGTCCTCATCGTCGAGGACCTGATCGCCATCATGCTGATGGCGACGCTCACGGCCGTCGCCTCGGACCGTGGCCTCTCCGCGCGTGAGCTCCTCCTCACGACGGGTCGGTTGGTGGCGTTCCTGGCCGGGCTCGTCGTCGTCGGCCTGCTGGTGGTGCCGCGCGCGGTCCGGCTGGTGAATCGCCTGAGCCGCAAGGAGACCACGCTCGTCGCGAACATCGGCATCTGCTTCGCGATCGCGTACTTGGCGCAGGAGTCCGGATATTCCGTCGCGTTGGGGGCGTTCATCGCCGGCTCGCTGGTCGCCGAATCGGGCGAGGAGCACGAGGTGGCGGTGCTGGTCGAGCCGGTGCGCGACATGTTCGGCGCCATCTTCTTCGTCTCGGTCGGCATGCAGATCGATCCGGTGCTGGTGCTGGCGCACTGGCCCGCCATCGTCGTCCTGACGGTGGCGGTCGTGCTCGGCAAGGTGGTGGGCGTCACGCTCGGCGCGTTCCTCACCGGCAACGGGCTGCGCACGTCGGTGCAGGCCGGTATGAGCCTGGCGCAGATCGGCGAGTTCTCGTTCATCATCGCGGGGCTCGGCCTGACCCTGCAGGCGACGGGCACGTTCCTGTACCCGGTGGCCGTCACGGTCTCGGCCCTCACGACGCTGCTGACGCCGTGGCTCATCCGGGCGTCTGGCCCGGCCGCGAGCTGGGTCGACCGGCGGCTGCCCCGTCCGCTGCAGACCTTCGTCGCGCTCTACGGCAGCTGGGTCGAGAAGCTGCAGACGGCGCCGCGCTCGAACACTGCCACGGCGCGCATCCGTCGCATCCTGCGGCTGCTCGTCCTGGATGCGGCGCTGCTGGCCGTCATCATCGTGGGCACGTCGTACTCGCTGCGGACCATCGCCCGTTTCGCGCGCGAGGGTCTCGGCCTGGGCGGCGCCCTGGCGCGGCCGATGGCGGTGGCCCTCGCGGTCCTGCTGTCGGCGCCATTCTGCTTCGGGCTGGTACGGCTCAGCCGCAGCCTGGGCGTGGCGCTGGCGGAGATGGCATTCCCGCCGAAGGAGGGACGGGCCGTCGACTTCGCGGACGCGCCTCGCCGTGGATTCGTGGTGGCGGTGCAGCTCGCGACGGTGCTGCTCGTCGGCGCACCGCTGGTCGCCGTGACGCAGCCGTTCCTGCCGGGTGCCCCTGGCGCCGGGGTGCTTGCCCTGCTGCTCGCCGTGGTCGGGGTGGGTTTCTGGCGCAGCGCGGCCAACCTGCAGGGCCACGTGCGTGCCGGAGCCCAGGTGATCGTCGAGGTGCTGGCGGCGCAGTCGAAGGCCCCGACGCCGGGACGGACGCACGGCGGACACGCGCCGCTGGCCCAGGTCGATCGCCTACTGCCCGGGCTGGGCGCGCTCGAAGCCTACGAGGTGACGTCGCAGAGCCGTGCCGTCGGCCGCACGCTCGCCGAGCTCAACCTGCGCGGCCTCACCGGCGCCACCGTCCTCGCCATCACGCGCGCCGGCGAGCCCAACGTCGTGCCGACGGCCACCGAGCACCTACGCACCGGCGACGTGCTGGCCCTTGCCGGCACCCAAGAAGCGATCGCCGCCGCCCACGACCTGCTGGGCTAGGCGTTTCGCGGGCGTACTTCGTATGCCGCGCCGGCTTTGCCGGTCGCGGCACGCAGGTCGCGCGGACCACTGTCGCTCCACTCTCGCGCCCGCCCCGAGACGTATCTCGGGGCGGCGTTAGAACCAGCCGCGGAGGCCGGCGCCGAGGACCAAGGCAACGAACGCGCTGACGGCCACGCTCAGGACGGCGTGCGTGGCGTCGAATTCCTGCACGCGCTCGAGGCCCCGCACCTGCAGGTACCACGAGTAGATCCACGCCAGGACGCCCAGGCGCGGCAGCCAGAAGAAGACGGCCGGCGCCATCGCGTACGCGACGATGCGGAAGACGGGCTCGAAGCCGGCGCGACCGCCGAAGAGCTGCTGCGTCACCACCGTCAAGATGGCGGCGAGGATGAAGCCCGCGGCGACCGTCCAGATGAAGGCGCCGATCGTCGCGAACACGCTCCACGTCACCAGCAGCACGCCGGCGGCATTGATGGCGGCGCAGATGGCGAGGAACACGAGCGGATCGTTCAGGCCACCCACCGTCGGCATCCCGGCGAAGAATGCGCGTGGATCGGTCATCACGCTGCGCCAGGTGTCGGCGAAGGGCGGAGCGTCGGGAGGCATCTCGATCGTGTTGCCGAGGATCTCGGGCGATTCGTCGGACATGGGAAGGTGGTATAGCGGCGCCTGCCGCAGGCGTCCATGACCGTTGCGCTTCGCACCGTCGCCCGTCGCTGCCTCGATGCGGCCCTCGCCGCCGTCGAGCCGGAGCGGCTGGTACGCGCGTCGCTGCGTCACGACGACGGCGCCCTCGTGTTGCTCGATGCCGCGGGACGGCCGTGCGCGCGCCACGCCGGGCCGGTGGTCGTGGCGGCGGCGGGGAAGGCGGCGCTCGCGATGGCGCGCGGTGCGGTCGTGGGCTCGGGCGTCGTCATCGTGCCGCACGGCGGCGGCGGCGCGTGCGATGGCATGGTGGTGCGGACCGCGGGCCATCCGCTACCGGACGCCGACGGCGAACGCGCCACCGCCGAGCTGCTCGCCATCGTCGCTGCCGCACCGTCGGACGCGTTGGTGCTCGTGCTGCTGAGCGGTGGCGCGTCGGCATTGCTGGTCGCGCCTGCGCCCGGCGTCACGCTCGACGACAAGCGCGCGATCACGGCGCGTCTGCTCGCTGCAGGAGCCGACATCGCGTCGATCAACGCCGTCCGTCGACACTGCTCGCGCGTCAAGGGCGGCGGCCTCGCGCGCGCGGCCGGCGGGGCGGCGGCGTGTTGGGCCCTCGTGCTGTCCGACGTCGTCGGCGACGATCCGTCGGTGATCGCCTCCGGGCCGACGGTGGCCGACCCGACGACGTTCGCCGAGGCGGCCGCCGTGCTGGCGCGCTACCTACCACCCGGTGCCGTGCCGGCTGGCGTGCGCGCACGGCTCGCGGACGGGATCGCGGGGCGCGTTCCGGAGACACCGAAGCCGGGCGATCCGCTCCTGGCGCGGGTACGCACCTGCATCGTCGCCGGCAACCGGACCGCAGTCGCCGCCGCAGCCGAGGCGGCGCGCGCCCAGGGATTCGCGCCGGAGATCGTCGACGCGCCGCTACTCGGCGATGCCACCGAGGCGGGACGGGCGGTCGTCGCACGGCTCGAGACGCTGCCGCGCGATCGCCCAGTCGCCCTCGTGCTCGGCGGGGAGACGACGGTCCGGGTAGCGGCGGGGGGACACGGAGGGCGGTCGCAGCAGCTCGCGCTGTCGGCCGCCGTGGCCCTGGCAGGCCGCTCCGGCCTGGTGCTGGCGGCCGGCACCGACGGTGTCGATGGGCCCACCGACGCTGCCGGGGCCTGCGTCGACGGTGCGACGGTGGAACGGGCTCGACGCCGTGGGATCGACGCGCGCGATGCGCTCGAGCGCACCGACAGCCATCCCGCACTCGATGCCGCCGGTGACCTGCTGCGCACCGGTCCCACGGGCACGAACGTGGCCGACCTGGTGGTCGTGGTTCGGGACGCGTGCTAAGCCCGCGGGGATGCGCGCCGGCGCCGCCAACGTCTCGGAGCTGTTCGTCTCCTTTCAGGGGGAAGGGGTGCACGCCGGCCGCCGCCAGCTCTTCGTCCGCTTCGGAGGCTGCCCGCTGCGCTGCCGCTGGTGCGATACCCCCGACAGCCTGGTCCCCGCCGCGACGTGTCGCATCCTCGGCCCCGACGGCGAGCAGCGGCGCCCGAACCCGCTCACCGTGGATGACCTCGAAGCCGCCGTCGATGCCCTGGTCGCCGCCGCGCCGCCCCTGCACGCGATGGCGGTCACGGGGGGCGAGCCGCTGGCCCAGGCCGATTTCCTGGTGACCTGGCTCGGGGAACGCCGTGACCGGCTGCCGGTGCTGCTCGAGACCGCCGGCATCCTTCCGGCTCGCCTCGAGCGCGTACTGCCCCACGTCGCCATCGTCAGCATGGACATCAAGTGCCCGAGCAACTCCGGCGAGCGCGCCCTGTGGGACGAGCACGCCGCCTGCCTGCGCCTCGCCGTCGACGCGGGACGCGACGTCTACGTGAAGATGCCGGTCGACGAGGGGACGGCGCTCGACGAGGTCGAGCGGGGTGCCCGGCTCGTGGCCGATGTCGATGCGCGGGTGCCGCTGTACCTGACGCCGCTCACGCCATCGGTGGGCACCGCGCTGCAGATCGGCATGGCGGGGCTCGAGCAGCTGCACGCCGTCGCCAGCCGCGCCCATCCCGACGTGCGCGTCCTGCCGCAGCTGCACAAGGTCCTCGGCATTCCATGACCCCGCCGCGTCGTGTGACGCTCATCCCTGGCGACGGCATCGGCCCGGAGGTGACGGCTGCGGCGGTGCAGGTCGTCGAGGCCGCGGGTGGACGCATCGTCTGGGACACGCAGATCGCCGGTCGTGCCGCGTTCGAGCAGCTCGGGACCGCCGTGCCGGACGCGCTCATCCGCTCCATCCGCCGCAACCGCGTCGCGCTCAAGGGACCGCTCGAGACGCAGGTCGGTCGCATCGGCTTCCGCAGCGTCAACGTGGGCCTGCGCAAGACGTTCGACCTGTTCGCGAACGTGCGTCCCATCCATACCCTCGACGGCGTGCCGACGCGCTTCACCGACGTCGATCTCGTCGTCGTGCGCGAGAACACCGAGGACCTGTACTCGGGGATCGAGCATCAGATCGCGCCGGGGGTGGTGGAGAGCGTGAAGGTGATCACGGCGCGGGCGTCGAAGCGCATCGCGCAGCACGCGTTCGAGCTCGCGCGTCGCGAGAAGCGGCGTTCGGTGACGGCCATCCACAAGGCCAACATCATGAAGCTGTCGGACGGCCTGTTCCTGGCCTGCGCCCGCGGCGTGGCGAAGAAGTATCCGCGTATCGAGTACCGCGAGATGATCGTCGACAACGCCTGCATGCAGCTCGTGCTGCGCCCGCAGCAGTTCGACGTCCTGCTGCTCGAGAACCTCTACGGCGACATCGTCTCCGACCTGTGCGCCGGGCTCGTCGGCGGGCTCGGCGTCGTGCCCGGCGCCAATCTCGGGACGCGCGTCGCGATCTTCGAGGCCGTCCACGGTACTGCGCCCGACATCGCCGGGAAGGGCCTCGCGAATCCGGTCGCCGTCGTTTTCTCGAGCATCATGATGCTGCGCCACATCGGCCAACCGCGGGCCGCGGCTCGCCTCGAGCGCGCGGTGAAGAAGCTCCTCGCCGAAGGCAAGGTTCGCACACGCGATCTCGGCGGCAAGGCCACCACCGCTGCCGTGACCGCGCGCATCATCGCGCTGCTCTGACGCATCGTGACTGCCGCCGGCGGCTCGGTTACAACGCCTCGCGTGGGGACGCGAGCTGCATCGGCGACGCTGAACGTGGTGACGGAGAGCGCGCCCGAGCGCGCCAAGCGCGCGCGGGCGATCGGGCGCGGGCTGGCACGAACGTATCCGGATGCGTGGTGCGAGCTCGACTACGCCGACCCCTGGCAGCTCGTCATTGCGACCATCCTGTCGGCGCAGTGCACCGACAAGATGGTGAACCAGGTGACACCGTCGCTCTTCGCCGAGCTGCCGACGCCCGACGCGCTCGCCGCCGCCGACCCGGCGCGGGTCGAGGTCCTCATCAAGCGTACCGGGTTCTTTCGTCAGAAGACGAAGTCGATCCAGGCGGTTGCGCGCGCGGTGGCGGGCGAGCACGGCGGCCGCGTGCCCGACACGATGGAAGCGCTGACGGCGTTGCCCGGCATCGGACGGAAGACCGCGAACGTCGTGCTCGGCACCGCGTACGGCAAGCCGGCGATCTTCGTCGACACGCACGTCGGTCGTCTCTCGAACCGCCTCGGCCTCACCGTCAACGACGATCCGGTGAAGATCGAGCGCGACCTGCAGGCGCTGCTGCCGCCGACGGAGTGGACGCTGTTCGCGCATCGTCTCATCCATCACGGACGCCGCGTGTGTGCGGCGCGGAAACCGCGCTGCAGCGAATGCACGCTGGCGCGATGGTGTCCGCGCATCGGCGTCAGCGCATCTGCGTGAGCACCTGCCCATTCGGGCGGTCGCATCGCGCAAAGACGCGCGGCGCTGCACCACGGCCAGAGGCGTAGCTCGCCAGCTTCCCAGAATCGCCCCATGGGGCCTGGCTCGCTGAATCATGCGCAGGGCACGGCGCTTGCTGGGGCCGACGCGCAATAGTTTCAACTACTGTTCGGGGGCACTTCAAGGCCGCCATTCGGACCCGGCTTATCACGTGTGAACATGGGGAATCACACGTTGGATCAGTAGGTTACGGCGTTCGACTGAGCCGTGCTCTCACCCTCTGCATCGACCGCCAAGGCACCAGATCCGTGCGACTTCGCAATGGTTCATGCGAACGATCGTTAAGATTCACCTTGACAACCTCCGTGTCCAACGTTACGGTGCGGCGCCCGAATCGGATGGAAATCCACAGGGTTATGGAGAAACGGGGGGCCATGGCAGTCTACACCGCCGTCGACAAGACCGACCTCGCGGAGCTGATCGAGGACTACGGGCTCGTGAAGCTACTGGCCTCGTCCGGAATTCCCAACGGATCGGTCAATAGCAATTATCTCCTCGAGACGTCGCGCGGGAAGCATCTGCTCCGCATCGACGAGGTGAAGGGCGAGCTCGACGTCAAGCGCGAGCTCGACCTGCTGATATTCCTGCGCAAGCACAACTTTCCCTGTCCCCAGCCGGTCGCCGATCGCAAGGGGCGTTGGTACCGCGAGACGGGTGGCAAGTGCCTCTCGGTGTACCGCTGGATCGACGGCCAGGTGGTGCGGCCCGATCGCCTCACGGCGGTTCGTCTGGAAAACGTCGGCCGGCATCTCGCCGATCTGCACACCATCGGCAAGAGCTACAAGAAGGGTATCGACAACCGCTTCAGCTACGAGCGCATCTCGGACCTCTATGGCGAAGTGCGTGACAAGCTCCCGTCCTACTTCCGGAAGATCGTCCGGACGCTCGACGACGAGGTCGATTACCTGCAGCACTACCTCGAGAACAAGCTGCCGAAGGGCATCATCCACGGCGACCTGTTCCACGACAATCTCCTCTTCAAAGGGGACAAGCTGCTCGCCATCCTCGACTTCGAGGCGGCGTGCCGCGGCAAGTTCATCTTCGACCTCGCCACCGCCGTGAACGCGCTCTGCTTCACCGGTGAGGGCTACGACCTGAAGCGCTTCGAGTCGCTCATCGCCGGCTACGAGTCGCTGCGTCCCCTGTCGCTGGCCGAGTGGGACGCGTTCCCGAACGAGCTCCGCCTGTCGGCGCTGCGCTTCACCGTGACGCGCCTGCGCGACTTCTTCTTGAACCCGGTCGACGAGAACCAGCGCGTCGACAAGGACTTCCGCGAGTTCTACGAGCGCCTGCGCATCCTGCGCCGCGAGCGCGACGGCGGCATGGAGGGCCTGCTCATGGCCATGGCCACCGGCTACGACTACCGGAAGTACCAGCGCGTCAAGGCGCTCGAGAAGAAGGGCACGAAGTAGTCCGCCCGAGCGACATCCCGTGAAGATTCGCGAGCTGTTCCGTCGGGGCCGCCCGCTCGTCTCCTTCGAGTTCTTCCCGCCGAAGACGGCCGAGGGCGAGGTCACGCTGATGCGGACCATCGAGGCCCTGCGTCCGCTCGAGCCGGCGTTCGTCTCCGTCACCCGCACGGGCGGCAAGCCGCGCGAGGCGCCGGTGGAGATCGGCACCCGCATCCGCGCGCTCGGCATCGAAGCCGCCGCCCACGTCACCTGCATCGAGGCGTCGCGCGACGAGCTGGCACGGCACTGCGAGCTGGTGCTGTCGAAGGGCATCGAGAACCTGGTGACGATCCGCGGCGACCGTCCGCCCGACCCCGACTTCCAGTCGCCGGCGGACGGCTTCCGCTACGCCGTCGAGATGATCCGGTTCATCCGGGATCGTGGCTACGATCTGTGCCTGCTCGGCGCCGGGCATCCGGAGGGCCATCCCGAGTGCCGCGACCTCGACCGCGGCATGGAGCACCTGCGCCAGAAGGTCGACGCCGGCCTCGACGTCGTCGTCACGCAACTGTTCTACGACAACGACTGCTTCTTCCGCTTCGTCGACCGCGCGCGCGCCGCCGGCGTCGAAGTGCCCATCGTCGCCGGCTTCATGCCGATCACGAACGTGGCGCAGATTCGTCGCATCACCCAGCTGAGCGGCAACACCATCCCGGCGCCACTGCAGGCGGCGCTCGACGACGCGCGAGACGATCCGGCGAAGGCCATGGCCGTCGGCATCGACCACGGCACGCGGCAGTGTGCGGCGCTGCTCCGAGGCGGCGTGGCCGGCATCCATTTCTACACGCTGAACCAGTCCCCGGCGACGCGGGCCATCTTCGAGAACCTGCGTGCCGAGGGCCTGCTCGGCGACGCTGGCCACTGACGCCGCGTCGCCTTGCCGAAGCCGAGCCCATCGGTTAGCTCCCGAGCCCATGCACGAACGTGATCTCGCCGCCCACGTGGCCGGTATCCTCCAGGTCATCGACCCGGAGCCTGCGCGCGAAGGGCTCGCACGCACCCCGGATCGCGTCGCACGGGCGCTGACGTTCCTGACGCGAGGCTACGCGCAGGATCCGCACAGCGTCATCAACGAGGCGCTCTTCACCGAGGAATACTCGGAGATGATCGTGATGAAGGACATCGACTTCTTCTCGATGTGCGAGCATCATATCCTGCCGTTCTACGGCAAGGCACACGTCGCCTACATCCCGAACGGGCGCATCGTCGGCATCAGCAAGCTCGCCCGTCTCGTCGAGGTGTTCGCGCGCCGCCTCCAGGTGCAGGAGCGCATGACGACGCAGATCGCGGCTACCATCGAGCAGGAACTCACGCCGCACGGCGTGGGCGTGGTGCTCGAGGCCGAGCATCTGTGCATGCGCATGCGCGGCGTCGAGAAGCAGAATTCCAGCGTCACGACCAGCGCGATGTTGGGGGCGTTCCAGAACCAGCAGAAGACGCGCGAGGAGTTCATCAACCTGATCCAGCGGCGGTGAGCGCCGCCGTCCTCGCCGCGCGCTGTCGCGAGTTGTTGGGTGCCGAGGGGACGCTCGACGTCCTCGGGCCGGGTGCGGCGCATGTCGCGGGTTCGCCGGTGTTGGCCGCTGCCGGTCCCGTGGTGGTGAGCTTTCTCGGTACCCCGGCCGATCCATCCGCCCGCCAGTCGCTCCTCGATGGGGTGCGTCGCCGGCTTCCGGCAGGGACGCCGCTCGTGCTCGTCGATCACAACCAGCCGCGCGGGCTGGCCCTGCGGGCCCTCGGCGCGGTCCTGCTCCGTGCGTGTGGCCTCGGCGCGGCTCGGGCGCGCTACCCCGCGGCACGCGAGCTGGCGGCGCTCGGGTTCCAGGTCGAGCATCTGCGGCTCGCCTGCGGCGAGCGCGTGCAGCTGGTGGCGGCGCGCTGGCCGGGCTGACTCAGAACCAGGCGAACCAGGGCGTCGCCGTGACGCCGGGGCGGTCGATCACGATCTGGAAGTGATCGAGCAACTGTCCCTCGGCCCGTCGCCACCGCGCCAGCGAGATGGCGTGGTCGATCTGCGACTGCACCTCGGCGGCGCGCGCCTCGGTGAGCCGCGTCTGGAAGTCGAGCAGATCCTTCGTGGTGGCCATGCCCACCTCGTGCCGCTTCTCCTGGTTGCGCAGATTCTGATCCGCGAGCTCGCGCGCGACGCGCGAGGTGTCGATGCGCTGGCGGCTGGTGAGGACGTCGGAGACCGTCTGCCGGACCTCGAGTGTGACGTCGGAGAGGAGCTGGCGATGGTTCAGCTCGGCCTGGTTGAGCTCGATCTTGCTGCGCGTGTTGCGTGCGCGCGCGGTGGCGTTGTCGATCGGCACCTCCACCTGGATGCCGAAGTTGTAGCTCTCGAAGTCACCGGAGTAGAGCCGGTGATACGCCTCGCTCTTCGGGCCGCCAAAGCGCGAGTTCGGACACTGCCACACGTCCTGGCTGATGAACGTGCAGCCGCCGAGGTTGCGCTCGCTGATGAACGACTCCGTGCGCCCACTGAGGCCGTTAAGCCCATAGCCACCCACGAGGTCCACCCGCGGGAGCAGCTGATTGCCCGTGATTCGCTCGTTCAGCTGCCGCACCTCGACGCCCTTCGCCGATGCCGCGATCTCGGGCCGGTCGACGAGGGCCAACGCCAGCGAGTCATCGACCTCCGGTTGCACGTCCTCGCGGTCGGCGTCTTCGACGGGCTCGAGCGAGCGCGGCACGAAGGACCCCTGCGGGCGGAAGAAGGCGAGCTGTGCGAGGCGCTGGCGCGCGATCGTCAGATCGTTCTGCGCGACCAGCAGCTGTTCCTCGCGGCTCTTGGCGTCGGCCTGCGCTTCGAGCACGGAGACCGGCGGCAGGAGGCCCACGTCGACGCGAGCCTGATTCTCCGACACCGTGCGCTCGGCGAGCACCATGGCCTCCCGTCGAACCTCGACGGCCTCACGTCGGCCCACCACGGCCCAGTACGCGATGATGACCTGCACCACGAAGTCGGTGAGATCGGCTTCGTACTGGTAGTAGGCGGCGTCCGCGGTGCGCTCGGCCACCCGCACGACGAGGTAGGAGAAATCCCACCCGAAGTCGCGCAGCAGCGGCTGCACGAGGGATAAGCCGAGCTGCGGCGTGTACTGCGGGCGGAGCTCGATGAACTGTGCGTTGTTGTCGAGGCGCTCGTTCAGGAAGTCGACGTCGAGCCGGGCGCCCGTCCGCAGGAGCTTGCGCAGGTAGACGTTGCCGCTGGTGGTGGAGATGTCCGACGTGTTGACGCCGGACAGTGCGTTCGGGTTCGGCGTGACGACCTTCGAGTAGAGCAGGTCGGCCGCCGCCACCGGATCGTACTGGCCCTGCGCCTCGAGGACGTCCTGCTGGACACGCGTCGGCTCGAGGCGTCGCGCGGCGATCCCCGGATTGTTCTCGAGCGCGATCGCGATCGTCTCCTTCAGTGTGACCCGCTGCACCTCGTGGTCGCGCGTGATGGCCGACGGGACGTCGAGCGCCGGATCGCGCGCGAGCTGCGTCTGCCACTGCTCGGAGAGGACGCTGAAGCGGAATGGCGAGGGTGGAGCGGGCGCGGGGCCCTCGGCCACGGCCGGCGCCGCCACGGTGAGAGCCAACACGACCAGCCATCCGCGCGCACGGCACAGCATCATCACCGGTCGCGGGTACTGGATCGTCGAGAACGAGTCAACGCAGACGGACGACCCGCGCGGATGCCTTGACAGAGCGCGGACGCGGCGGCTAAACCCTGAACCCTTCGCACGACTGGCGTTACGTGGAATCGACCACGAGGGAGTGCCGAACGACCAGCGGGCCGAACGCCTGGGCCCCTCTGGCAATAACAAATCACTGCCAGGTCCAGGTGCATGATCAAATCCTACCTTTTAGCCCCAGGCCCTACTCCCGTACCTCCTGAAGTGCTGGCAGCCATGTCGCTGCCGGTCATTCATCACCGCACCCCGCAGTTCTCGGCCGTCCTCGACGACGTGCAGCAGGGGCTGAAAGAGCTCTTCGGCACGACGCAGGACGTGCTGGTGCTCGCCGCCTCGGGCACCGGAGCGATGGAGAGCGCGATCACCAACCTGTGCTCTCCCGGTGACGAGGTCATCGTCGTCAACGGGGGCAAGTTCGGCGAGCGCTGGACGAAGATCGCGCAGGCCTACGGCGTGGTTCCGCACGAGATCACCGTCGAGTGGGGCACGGCGGTGCGGCCCGAGCAGGTCGCCGCGGCGCTCGACGCCCACCCGAAGGCGCGCGCCCTCTACATGCAGGCAAGCGAGACGTCGACCTGCGTGTTGCACCCGGTGGCCGAGATCGCGGCGCTCACGAAGTCGCGCGACACGCTCCTCGTGGTCGACGGCATCACCGCCGTCGGCGTCATCGATCTGCCGATGGACGCGCTCGGCATCGACGTCCTGGTCACCGGCTCGCAGAAGGCGCTCATGCTGCCGCCCGGGCTCGCCATGATCGCGCTCTCCGAGCGCGCCTGGGCGGCCACGGCCACCGCGAAGCTGCCGCGCTTCTACTTCGACCTGAAGAAGGAGCGGAAGGGCGTCGCGGAGAAGACCACCGCCTGGACGCCGGCCATTTCGCTCATCCAGGGTCTCAAGGTCGCGCTCGACATGATGCGCGCCGAGGGTTTCGCGAACGTCCACGCACGGCACGAGCGGCTCGCGCGGGCGACGCGCGAAGGCGCCAAGGCCATGGGCCTCGGGCTGCTCGCGCCCACCGCACCGAGCCCTGCCGCCACCGCCGTCATGCTGCCGCCGGGCACCGACGGCAGCGCCGTCTTCAAGTATCTGCGCGATCGCATGCACGTCACGTTCGCGGGCGGGCAGGACCAGTTGAAGGGCAAGATCATCCGGCTCTCGCACCTGGGATACATCGGTGCCTTCGACGTCGTCACCGGGCTCGCGGCGCTCGAGCTCGCGCTCCACCAGTTCGGCGTGCCGATCCAGCTCGGCCGTGGCGTCGGCGCCGCCCAGCAGGTCATCGCCGAAGGCCTCCCGGCTCGCTGAGGAACAGATGGCGTACAAGGTTCTCCTGAGCGATTCGCTCGGGCCCGAAGGGCTCGCGCGACTCGAAGAGCAGCCCGACCTCGATCTCGTGGCGCGCCCCGGCCTGAAGCCGGCCGAGCTGCTCGAGATCATTCCCGAGTTCGAAGGTCTCGTCGTGCGCAGCAGCACGAAGGTCACCGCCGAGGTGATCGCGCACGCGAAGAAGCTGCGCGTGATCGGGCGCGCCGGCATCGGCGTCGACAACATCGACGTCGAGGCCGCCACCAAGCGCGGCATCGTCGTCATGAACACGCCCGGCGGCAACAATGTCACCACCGCCGAGCACGCCATCGCCATGCTGCTGTCGCTGGCGCGCAACATTCCGCAGGCGGTCGCCGACGTGCGCGCCGGCAAGTGGCCGCGCGAGAAGTGGGTGGGCACCGAGGTCTGCAACAAGACGCTCGGCATCGTCGGCCTCGGCAACATCGGCACCATCGTCGCCGAGCGCGCGCTCGGGCTGCGCATGAAGGTGATCGCGTACGATCCCTTCGTCACGCCCGAGGCGGCGGCGCGCATGCGCGTCGAGCTGGTGACGCTCGACCAGCTCTTTCCGCGCGCCGACTTCATCACGCTCCACACGCCGCTCACCGCGGAGACGCGCGGGCTCGTGGGACGCGAGTCGATCGCGCGCATGAAGAAGGGCGTGCGCATCATCAACTGCGCGCGCGGCGGCATCGTCGACGAGGCGGCGCTGGCGGAGGGCATCGAGTCCGGCCAGATCGCCGGCGCGGCGCTCGACGTCTTCGAGAAGGAGCCGCCGCCGGCGGATCATCCGCTGCTCAAGCTCGACCGCGTCATCTGCACGCCGCATCTCGGCGCGTCCACCGCCGAGGCGCAGGTGAACGTCGCCGTCGCCATCGCGCAGCAGGTCGGCGAGTTCCTCGCCAAGGGCACGATCAACAGCGCGGTGAATGCGCCGTCGCTGTCACCCGAGGTGCTGCAGGTGCTGCGGCCCTACCTCCTGCTCGCCGAGAAGCTCGGCTCGCTCGCGGCACAGCTCAAGGCGGGTAAGCCGGACGAGATCACCGTGCAGGCCATCGGCGAGGTGGCGGAGCGCGAGGTGAAGGCGCTCGGCACGGCCGTGCTGCGCGGCCTGCTCGACCAGGTGATCGATCTCGACCTCAACTACTCGGTGAACTACGTGAACGCGCCCACCATCGCCCGCGACCGCGGCATTCGCCTGGTGACGGCCACCGCCTCCCAGGGCAGCGACTACGCCAACGCGATCCGCGTCGAGGTGAAGCGGCCCGAGGGCACCACCGTCGTGCAGGGGGCCGTCTTCGGCGCCGGCACCGTGCGCCTCACCCGCATCGACGACTTCCGCATGGAGGCGGTGCCCGACGGGCACATCCTCATGCTGCACAACCGCGACGTTCCCGGCGTCGTCGGCCGGGTCGGCACGCTGCTCGGTGAGAACGGCATCAACATCGCCGGTCTCGAGCTCGGTCGCGAAAAGGTCGGCGGCATGGCGCTCTCGCTCTTCCACGTCGACGAATCCGTCCCGGCCGCCGTGCTCGATCAGGTGCGCACGCTGCCGCAGATCGTCGCGGCCGAGCTGTTGAGGCTCTGAGGCGACGATGTCCACCACCGCCATCATCGGCACGCAGTGGGGCGACGAGGGCAAGGGCAAGGTCGTCGACCTGCTCGCCGCTCGCGCCGACATGATCGTCCGCTTCCACGGCGGCAACAACGCCGGTCACACGCTGGTCGTGAACGGCGAGAAGACCGTGCTGAACCTGGTCCCGTCGGGCGTACTGCATCCGGGCAAGGTGTGCGTGCTGGCCGCGGGCATGGTCATCGACCCCAAGGTACTGGTGTCGGAGATCGACGCGCTCCGCGCGCGTGGGTTCCTGGCCGAGGATCGCTGGCTGCGCATCAGCGAGCAGGCGCACCTCATCATGCCGTGGCACCGTGCCATCGACCACGCGCGCGAGCGCCTGCGCGGCTCGGGGGCCATCGGCACCACCGGTCGCGGCATCGGACCGGCATACGAAGACAAGATGGCGCGCACCGGCATCCGCGTCGGCGAGCTGTTCGACGAGGCCGGCTTCCGCGAGCTGCTCGAGACCGCGCTGCGCGAGAAGAACGGCTACCTCCAGGCCATGCTCGGCGAGTCGGCGCTGTCGTTCGACGACATCCTCGCCGAGTACGCCGGCTATCGGACGCGGCTGGCTCCGTTCGTCGGCGATACTGGCATCGAGGTGCGCGCCGCCGTCGCGCGCGGTGTGCGCGTCCTGCTCGAAGGCGCACAGGCCGTGATGCTCGACGTCGACCACGGCACGTATCCGTACGTGACGTCGTCGAACGCGGTGCCCGGCGCCGCGTCTGCCGGCGCCGGCATTCCGCCGCGCATGATCGGGCGCGTCATCGGCATCGCAAAGGCGTACACCACCCGTGTCGGCGGCGGACCGTTCCCGACCGAGCTCACCGATGCGCTCGGCGAGCGCCTACGCGCCGACGGGGACGAGTACGGTGCCACCACCGGTCGTCCGCGCCGCTGTGGCTGGTTCGACGCGGTCGTCGTGCGCCACTCGGTGGCCCTCTCGGGGCTCGACGCCATCGCGCTCACGAAGCTCGACGTGCTCACCGGGATCGACCCGCTCCGCATCTGCGTCGCCTACGAGATCGACGGCAAGCGCCGCGACCTGCCGCCCACGACGCGGCAGGGCTGGACGCGCGCCAAGCCGATCTACGAGGAGATGGCAGGCTGGAAGGAAGACCTCGGCACCGCGCGCTCGCTCGACGAGCTGCCGACGACCGCACGCAAGTACATCGACCGGCTCTCGGCGCTGGTCGAGGCGCCGATCACGCTGGTGTCGGTGGGTGCGGGGCGCGAGCAGACGATCCGTCTCGGCGACGTGTTTTAGGCGCCGACCCGAGCCTTGCTCGGGTCGGGGGCGAGAGTGTGGCCGCGGTGGACCGCTCCACCTTCGTGCCGCGGCCGGCGAAGCCGGCGCGGCATGGGGGGTACGCCCGAAGCGCGAGCCTGATAGAGCGGCGGGTATGGTTTCGTTGCTCGTCAACATCGACGTTCCGGATATCGAGGCGTCCGTGACGTTCTATACGCGTGCGCTCGGGCTCACCGTTGGGCGGCGGCTTGGAGCTAGCGTCGTCGAGCTGGTTGGTGGGTCGTCGCCCATCTATCTGCTGGAGAAGACGGCTGGCAGCGTGCCGGGGGCTGGGGTTGGTGGACGCCGGTATGGGCGGCATTGGACGCCAGTGCATCTCGACGTCGCCGTCGAGGATCTCGACGCGGCGCTCGCGCGTGCGGTCGAGGCGGGTGCGGTGCGCGAACGTGAGGTCGAAGCGCATGCGTGGGGACGCATCGGGTATCTGGCTGATCCGTTCGGGAACGGCTTCTGCCTACTGCAGTTTTCCGCGCGCGGCTACGACGCGATCGCCGACGCTGGTTAGGCAGTTTTGACTTGACCGTCTCGAAAGATGGACGGTACGGTCGCCGAGCTTGCGACGTTGCAGGCGAAAGCCCGGGGGGGCCGATCCATGCGACTTGGACGTGTTTCGAGTGCAAAGCGCGGCGGGTTCGTCTTCGCCATGTCGTCGCTGATCGTTGCGCTCGCGAGCGTGACCGCACGCGGGGCGGGCGGGCCCGACGGATCGTTCGCGTCGGTCCTCATGGTTCCCGTGCCGCCGGATCAGGCAATCTCGTTGGGATCGCTCGTGCTGCAGCCGGGCGGCGAGGTCCTGGCCGGGGGCTTCGTCGGTCTCGGCGATGGGGACGTCCTCCTCGTGCGGGTCACGTCGAGCGGTGCCTTCGATCCGTCGTTCGGTACGAACGGGATCGTGCGCACCTCGATCGGCGTAGTGGACAGCGTCGGCGCCATCGTGCGCCAGCCCGACGGGCGGATCGTCGCATCCGGCGGCACCGGTCCCAACACCGTAACCCAAACGGCCGTACTGCTCCGCTACGACGACGATGGGAGCCTCGACCCGACGTTCGGCTCGGGCGGCATCGTGACCACGATGATCGCCGGCGATGCGCGCTCGATGGTCTTACAACCCGACGGCGCGCTGGTGATCGTGGCCGGCAACGTCATCGCGCGTTTTCTCGGTAACGGCACCACCGATCCGGCGTTTGGCACGGGTGGCATCGTGAACGCGGGCCACGCCGTACGGGAGATCGTGCGGCAGCCGGACGGGGCGCTCGTCGTCGCTGGTCACTCCGGAAACGATCTGCGACTGCTTCGTCTCCTGACCGATGGCACCCCCGACCCGACGTTCGGAACGGGCGGATCGGCGACGATCGCACTCACCGGTGTCGTGAGCGCCAGCGCGCTCCGGCAGCAGCCGGACGGTCGATTGCTGGTGGGTGGATCGGTCGGAACGCCGGCAGGGCTGCTGCTCGCGCGCGTGCTGGAGGATGGCACGCTCGATGCCACCTTCGGCTCCGGCGGGCTCGCGGCGTCGGGTGCGGGGTCCATCGCCGACCTCGATCTCGATCCCGACGGAAACATCATCGCGGTCGGCAGCGTGTCACAACCGTTCCGGGCCCTCTTCCAACGCTACAGCACCGCCGGCGTGCGGGACGTCACGTTTCCTACACCTGGTACCTTCAACGGCAACGGGCGGGGGATCGGGGCGGTCCGCATACAGCCCGACGTGCGGATCGTGACGGCCGGCATTTTCGTCGAGACAGTGTCCTCGTCTCCCGTCGGGCCGGTTGCGATCCGTGGCTCGGGTACGCTCGACCGCTTCCACGGCGTCGGGGTCTGCGGCAACGGCACCGTCGACCCCGGTGAACAGTGCGACGAGACCGGGACCCCCTGCTGCAGGACGAACTGTCGATTCGCCTTCAGCTCCACGCCATGCGCGTCCGACGGCAATCCGTGCACGCAGGACGTCTGCAATGGCGCGACGTGCGAGCATACGCCCTTCTCGGACCTCTTCACGACCTGCGACGACGCCAGTCTCTGTACGACCTTCGATCACTGCGTCGCCGGCGTCTGCGAGGGATATCCTCTCGATCCGTGGCCGTGCCGCCGATGCGTTCCGGAAACGGGCGCGCACGTCGCGGCACCGAGGACCGGATGCAAGCAGACGACGCAGCCCGGACGGTCGTTGCTCAAGGTGAAGGATGTGTTGGCGTCGAGCGCCGATCGGCTGACGTGGAAATGGACTCGCGGTGAGGCCACGACGATCGCCGAGCTCGGCGATCCCATCAATACATCGCCGGTCGACGGGCACGACGCGCTCTGCGTGTTCGACGAATCGGGGCCCGAGCCGGCCCTCCTCGTTGGGAGCATCGCCGCGGCGGGCGATACGAACTGCTCGAAGCCTCCGTGCTGGAAGCGCAGCGGCAACCGCCTGACGTTCAAGAGCGCGCAGCCCAGCTACTACGGCCTCACCGGTATGGTCCTCACCGCCGGGACGGCCGGTAAGTCGTCGATGCGGGTCACCGGCAAGGGGGAGCGGATCTTCGCCATGAATCCCATGATGCCACCGCCACCGCCGCCGCCACTCCCGCTGCCGTTGCGCGTCCAGCTCGGCGCGACGGACGGCGCGTGCTGGGAGGCGACGTTCTCCGCGAGCGGCGTGCGAAAGAACGCGGCGGGGACGTTCGTCGGCGCATCCGACTGACGACTGATCGACGTGGCCGATGCCACGGGACGCTCGCCGATCACTTCGGTCGGGGCGCCTCCAGTCCGCGATCGGCGACGACCAGCTCGCCACTGCGGAGGCCGCGCATCGTCCGCGTCACCGTCCGTGCGACGTTACGCACCTCCTCCTGGAGGTCGACGTCGCGATCGAGCGCATCGTGGCTGGTCGCGTACGGCTCGTAGTAGCCGATGTAGCGGTCGAGCGTCGCCGACGCGCCGCCCGGCGTGCAGCCCATCCAATCGAGCCAGTCGCTCAGCCCGCGACGCAGCGACTCGATCCCCGCGACGTCGCCGTGCACGACGACCCCGTAGGCGCGACCGGCGAGGTGCTTGGGATACGGCCATCCGGCGACCTCGAGCGACTTCGCCAACGCGGGATTCTTGCCACCGGTGCTCGTGGGGTCGGGGTTGCCGCCGTCTGCACACACCAGACGGTCGATCATGAGCTTCAGCCCGCTCGGTGCCCCGTACCAGTACACGGGCGTGACGATCACCACACCGTGCGCGAGAACCCAGCGATCGTAAATCTCCGCCATCCAGTCGTTCGTCTGGCCGAGCGCGTGGTTCGGGTAACACGAGCACGGCCAGTGACAGAGCGGCATCGCGGTCGACACGCAGGCTTTGCACGGATGGATCGTGCGTCCGTATTCGGAGGTGAGCAGGCTCAGGTCGAGGACGTCGACCTCGACGGCCTCGGCGACGAACGTCTCGCGTGCGACCTCGACCAGACGCGACGTCTTCGATATCTCGCCCGGACACGTGGCGTCGTTCCGCGACGAGCCGGACACGATCAGGACGCGCGTCGGTGTGGCGACCTCGTCGTGTCGTGCCGCTGCGGCCTGGAGCCGTTCGCGCGTGGCGAGCCAGTCGACCGACAGCTCATAGGTGGGGTCGGCAAACTCCGATCCGGCGCGACGTGTGCGCGGTGCTTTCCGGCCGTCCTCATACGCATCCCAGGCGATCGACTCGAGGCGCGCGATGTCGCCGTCTGCCACTTCGAAGGCGGGGTCCTGGAAGCGGGCGCGAAAGCGGCGCGAAAACTCGTCGCGCGTCAGGTGCTCTTTGGGCGGTCCGGTACGGACGATCGGCGCGGTGGTCGCCATGTGCCGGCTCTACCACGCGCCCCAATCGACGCACCCCCCCGAACGCCTACTCGACGATCGCCGCGCCGCCGTCCTTGCGCGGATCGCCCGCGCCGGCCGGCTTCCCGTCGCGCCCGAGGCCCGCGGCGGCCGACGCGCCGATGGCGCGGAACTCCTTCACCGTGTTGCCCTGCTGCGTCAGCACTTGTCGCACGGCCTCCGGAATCTCCGGCTCGACCAGCAGCACCGGCGGCACCGCCTGATCGTGGATGCGCGGCGCGGCGACCGCGTGTTTGAGCGAACGGTCGAATGCGGTGACGCCGAGCACCACCTGCAACGTCGCCGAGATGATGAAGGGACCACCCGAGCCACCGACGACGAGCTCGGGCTTGCGATCGCGCAGCACGATCGTCGGCGACATGCTCGACTGCGGCCGCTTCCCCGGTCCGACCGCATTCGCCGCCGAGCCGATCAGCCCGTAGACGTTCGGGATGCCGGGCGCGACGGCGAAGTCGTCCATCTCGTTGTTGAGGATGATGCCGGTGCCGGGCACGACGATGCCGGCGCCGAAGCTGGTGTTGATGGTCGTCGTCAGCGAGACGGCGTTGCCCTCGGTGTCGACCACCGAGATGTGCGCCGTGCCGCCGTCGCGCGCCTCGTCGGCCTGCGGCTGGATGCGTTCCGTGGCACGCAGGCGGTCGCGGATCTCGGCCAGCCGTTCTGGGGCGAGGAGCCGCGCCACCGGGACGTCGGTGAAGGCCGGGTCGCCGTACCAGCGCGCGCGATCGGCGAAGCTGTGCGCCATGGCGCCCGCGAGCAGGTGCAGCCACGTCGCGGTCTCGGCGCCGAGCGCTTTGGGGTCGTCGTGGGCGAGGATGCCGAGCGCCTCGAGCACGATGCCGCCCGAGCCGGGCGGCGGCATGGTGACGACCTCGCGCCCGCGATAGCTGCCACGCAGCGGCGTGCGCCAGATGACGCGATAGCGGGCGAGGTCGCCAGCGTCGAGCACGCCACCGTTCGCGTGTACGGCGGCTGCGATGGCCGTCGCCGTCGGGCCCTCGTAGAAGGACTTCGCGCCGCTCGTCACGACCGCGTCGATCGTCGCGGCGAGATCACGCTGCACGATTCGGAAGCCGGGGCCGGGGAGGGCGCCATCGGGACCGAGGAACGTCGCGCGCAGCGCGGGGTCGGCGCGCAGCATGTCGGCGCTGCGCTCGATCTGCTTGGCCAGTGTGGGCGCGTCGTCGAGCGCGAAGCCGTCGCGTGCGAGACGGATGGCGGGCCCGAGCACGGTGGCGAGCGGAACGCGACCGAAGCGCTCGTGCAGTGCCACCCAGCCCGCGGGCTCGCCCGGCACGCCGATGGCGAGCCCACCCTTGCGCAGCTTCGACTGGTCGGGCTTGCCGTCGGTGACGAAGCGATCGGGGGTGGCGCGCGCCGGCGCGACCTCGCGGTAGTCGAGGGCCGTGGTGCTGCCGTCGGCGAGGCGGACGAGCGCGAAGCCACCACCACCGATGCCGCACGACTGGGCGTGCACGACGCAGATCGCGACCGATGCGGCCAGCGCGGCGTCGGCGGCGCTGCCGCCGGCGCGCAGTACCTCGGCACCGGCGTCGGCCGCGAGCTGTGATTCGGTGGCGACGGCGCCCGCACGAGGACGCGCCGCTGCGGGCGCGACCAACGCGAGCACGAGCAGCAGGACGATGCGTTGCACGGTCGTCGTGCTACCGCGGCGGTCTGGTTGCGGCAAACGCTTGCCGGTGGGACGGCGTGTGCTATTGGGCGCTCGGAATGCCGAAGCCGCCGCGCAGGCCTACGGGCAGCGAGCCATTCGGGGAGAAGGAATTCTACCTCGAGGAGTTTCGCGGTCGGAGCGTGCTGATCGCCGTGTCCCCCGCGGCCGTGACGGCGCGCTCGTCGCTGCGCTCCCTCGGTGCCACCGTGGCCACGCTGGCGCGCAACGACACCCGCGTCCTGCTGTGGTGGCCGTCGGTGGTCCCGGGGTCGGAACGTCGCCTCCTCGCAGCGCTCGGCCGGCCCCCGGCCAAGTCCCGTGGCAAGGTGGTGCGGCACCGAAAGAAGAAGAAGGCGCGGCGTCCGACGTCGCCGATCGTGCGTGTGAAGGTGTCCGACCTCGCCATGCCGGGCGGCGATCACCAGCTGCGCGGCGCGCTGTGGGGGCGGCTGCGGCAGGGACGCCTGTGCATTCTCGGCATCAGTGGACCGGCGGCGTTCCCGCGCCACCCGATGGAGCTGGCGGCCTCGCTGCGCATCCCGAAGGTCGTGCTCGTCGACCCGCGCGGTGGTCTCGAGGCGCCGGGTGGGCGCCTGTCGTTCGTCGACGAGAACGTGCTCGAGACCGTGCTGCGCGAGGGACAGGCCGAGTGGACGGGGATCGGCGATCGGCGCGGTCTGCTCGTCGCCGTGCGCGAGGCGCTCGACAGCGGCGTCGAGCAGGTGAACGTGTGCTCGCCCGACGGCATCGCCGAGGAGCTCTTCACCTACGTCGGCTCGGGCACGCTCTTCACCGAGGGTGACTACACGCGCGTCGGGCCGCTCGGCATCGACGACTTCGCGCAGGCGGAGCGTCTGCTCGAGCGCGGCGAGCGCGCTGGCCTCCTCAAGATGCGCACCCCCGACGAGGTCACGAGCGTGCTGGCGGCGGGCTACGGCGTCACCGTCTGCGGCCGGCATCTGGCCGGCGTGGCGGGCCTGCTCACGGCGCCTTATGCGGGGGACCGGGCGGGCGAGATCGTCGGCCTCTACACCATCACCAGATTCAAGGGAGAAGGCATCGGCGAGCGCCTGGTCGAGCGCATCCTCGCCGAGGCCGAGTCGATCGGGCTCGACTATGTCTTCGCCGTCACGCTCGACGAGCGCGCGCAGCAGTTCTTCGAGCGCATGGGCTTCGCTCGCGTCGAATCCGACGAGGTCCCCGCCGCGAAGTGGAAGGGCTACGACACCCGCCGCCGCCAGCGTGTCGTCAGCTACCGGCACCGCCTCGCTGCCGGCGCGGTCGCGGAGCGTGCCTCGTGATCACCTGGCTGCGCGTCCTCGGCGTCGTCGTGCTCCTGCTCGGCGTCGTCGCGGCCATCGTGTGCAGCGTCCAGTTCGTCGGCGACGCGAACTACTACGAGATCGTCGCCGCCTACGAGCGTCACCCCAATCACGCCATCTTCCAGGCCGAATACTGGGCCGCCGCCGGACGACACTGGGCCCTGCTGGTGGCCGCCGTCGCCGGCCTCTTCGTCGGCCTCACGACCGGCTCGACCCTGATCGCCCTGGCCGAGATCCTCCGGCGTCTCCCGCCGCGCTGAAGCGTTCGGCGTTCCCAGCCTGCGTGCC
The DNA here is from genome assembly GCA_036009625.1 of Binatia bacterium. Lineage (GTDB taxonomy): Bacteria > Desulfobacterota > Binatia > DP-6 > DP-6 > DASYLJ01. Next base: position 54,509 of record DASYLJ010000090.1, on the reverse strand, counting down.
ACTCATGCCGCGCCGGCTTCGCCGGCCGCGGCACCATGGTCGCGCGGAAACGCCCGCCTCACTCTCGCCCCGGCCCAAGACACGGTCTTGGGCCGCACAAATTAGTAGCCGGATGGACCGTGAGGTCCATCCGGCTCGTCGCACTACAGCGAGGGCTGCTTCAGGCCGGGCGCTTGAAGAGGGTCTGCATCTTCATTGCGAGACCCATGTCGCCCGAGATCTTGAGCTTGCCGCTCATGAACGCCATCTGGCCGTTCAGCTTGCCGGTGGTCATGTCGACGTAGTCCTGGGCGGCCATCGACATGGTCATGTTGGCGGAAGGCGCGGTGCCCTGGCTCACCTCGGCCTTGCCGTCCTTGATGGTCACGTACCACTGACCGCCATTGTCACCGCTCAGGTTGAACTGGATGGTGGCATTCACGCCCTTGGCTGCATTGGCGTCGAGCTGCGCGGGCATCGCTTCGAAAATATCCTTGGGGGTCATGAACAAACTCCTCCTCGTTGTGGTGGTGGGGGCTGACCGGCTTAGGTAGGCTAGGTTCGCGGATGTTGTCAAGATGAGCGCCCCCCTCGACGGACTGCGCGCGCGGCTCGTGCCGATGGGCCTCGACCTGCTCGGCGTGGCATCGGCAGCCACCTACGATGCGACCGTCCCGGCGCCGCATCGGCTTGCCCACATTGCGCCCGGAATGCGGAGCGCCATCGTCATCGGCAACGGTGGCCGCGCCTTCTGGGACGCGTTCCAGCGCGCCGAGATGATGGGGCCCGATCCGCTCGATGCCTTCACGCGCACCGTCGTGACGCAGGCGCTCGATCCGCTGCCCGCTGGTGCGCGCGTGGTCTATCCGTTCGATCATCCCGGCACGCCGGTCTCTTTCGTCCACCTGGCCGAATGCGCGGGGCTCGGACGGCGCAGCCTGCTCGGGATGCTGGTGCATCCGGAGTACGGGCCCTGGATGGCACTGCGCGCGGCGGTGCTGCTGCCCGAGACGCTCGACCCGAGTCCCGTGCCCGCCTTCGATCCCTGCCCGGCGTGCGTCGAGCGCCCGTGCATCTCCGCATGTCCGGCCGGGGCCGTCGGCACGACGGGCTGGGACGTTCCGCGCTGCATGGCCTACCGACTGCAGCCGGTCGACGAGTGCGCCGGCCAGTGCCACGCACGCGTCGACTGCGTGTACGGCCGCGCGCATCGCTACCCTTCCGAGGCGATGGCCTTTCACCAGGCCTCGGCGCGGGCGACGATGGACGTGCTCGCGCGCGACTAGCCGAGCGCGCCGATGAATGCGCTCGCGAGCTCGGGGGCGCGTCCGGCCTCGTCGTGCTTCAGAAAGACGTAGACACGCTTCCAGCGCGTGATCTCTTTCAGCTTCCCGGCCCAGTCGGCGAGCTCGGCGGGCGAGTAGTCGTCGCGCCGTAGCCGCACGTAGCCGAACGGCGCGGTGGCGACGAGGGGCGTCGTGAGGCTCTCCGTGTCGGCGATGCACAGCGCCGCGCGATGCGCTGCCAGGACGCCGTACACCTCTTCCGTGAACCAGCTCGCATGCCGGAACTCGAAGACCGGCTCCGAACCCTGGGGCAGCACGCGGAGGAATTCCTCCAGGCGCTCGCAATCGGCGCGCAGGTGCGGCGGCAGCTGGAAGAGGAGCGGTCCGAGCTTCTCGCCGAGCGTGTCGGCGCGCCGGATGAACTCCCGCGCCGGTTCGGCCGCGTCTTTCAGGCGGAGGTGATGCGTGATGCGCTGCGGGGCCTTCAGCGCGAACCGGAACCGCAATGGCGTCTGCCGGCGCCAGGTCGTCAGCAGCGGCGGCGTCGGCATGCGGTAGAAGCTGTGGTTGATCTCGACCGTACCGAAGACGCTCGAGTAGAACTTGAGCATCTCGTCGCTGGCGATGTCCTTCGGGTAGAACTTCCCGCGCCAGGGGGCATAGCTGTAGCCCGAGGTGCCGACGAGGAACCGCGGCCCGGTGGTCGCGCGCGCCATCAGCGCGCGGGGTCCGTCGACAGCCGCCGGTAGACGGCGAGGTGACGGATGGCGTCCTGGTGACGCCCGGCCTTCTCGTAGAGCAGGCTCAGGTTCCAATGGGCGTCGGCCAGTGTGGGGTCGGTGCGCACCCCCTCCTCGTAGCACGGCAGCGCCTCGTCGGGGCGATGTGCGTCCTCGAGCACGACGCCGAGGTTGTACCAGGCGAGCCCGTAATCCGGATCGTAGCGGACGGCGTCGCGGAAGTGCGACTCGGCGCCGACGAGATTGCCGTCGCCGTGCAGCAGGCGCCCGAGGTTGATGCGCGCGACGACGTTGGTCGGGTCGAGGTCGAGGGCGTGGTGGTACGCGGCGCGCGCCTCGAGCGGCGAGCTGTCCTCGATGTCCATGGCGAGGTCGCACCACTGCTCGGAGGTGAGCGCGGGGAGGCGCGTCTTCTGCGGCTCGGGCAGCTTGGCGACGCTGGCGTGCTTGCGCGCGACGCGGTCGGCGTCGAAGTTGAAGAGCAGCTGCCCCGACTCGGGCTGCCAGCGGTTGCTGCCGTCGTACGCCACCACGCGCGCGCCCTCTTTGAAGACGCTCAGGCGGGTGAGGGGCCGATCGCCGATCTGCCGGCGCAGCGAGCGCAGGACGCGGCCGATCTTGGTGAGCGGGACGTGCTGCTCGAGGAGGGCGCGCGTCGTGCGCAGCAGCACGAGATCGAGGAAGTCGAAACGGAGTCGACCGCGGCCGTCGCGCTCGGGGGCGACCAGGCCGGCGCGCACGCACTGGCGGAGCCGACCGAGCGGGAGGCCCACGATCCGCGCCGCCTGCGCGGTATCGAAGTGGGCCTCGGCCACCCCGCTCACGTGTGGTGCCGCCACTATTTCTTCTTGCCGCCGCCGCGAGGACGCGCGCCGTCGCCGCCACCACCGGCCGCGCGACGCTTCGGAACGTCCGCCGCTTCGGCGGCGGGCTCGGATGCGGTACGACGACCGCCCTCGCGGGCGAGGCTCTGCTTCAACGCTTCCATCAGGTCGATGACCTGCCCGCGCGGAGCGGGAACGTCGGGTGCGACTACGACGTCGCCGGCGAGCTTCTGATCGATCACCTGCTGCAGCCGGTCGCGATAGTGGTCGCGGTACTGCTCGGGATTGAAGCCGTCCGTCGTGAGCTGCTCGATGAGCTTGCGCGCCAGCTGCGCCTCGCCGGGCTTGACGGTGACGGTGGCGCCACGGTCGACCTCGTCGAAGGCGCGCACCTCGTCGGCGTAGTAGAGCGTGTGCAGCGCCAGCCCGTCGCGCAGCGGACGGATGAGCACGAGGTGCTCCTTGCCGCGCGTGACGTGCTGCGCGAGCGCCACCATGGCGGTTTCGCGCATGGCTTCCGCGAGCAGCTGGTACGCCTTGTCGCCGCCCTTGTCGGGACCGAGGTAGTGCGTGTTCTCGAAGTACACCGGGTCGACGGCGGCGAGCGGCACGAACTCGTGGATGTCGATCGACTGGCTGGCGGCGACTTCGAGCGCCTTCAGCTCGTCGTCGGTGAAGAGCACGTACTGTTCCTTGCCGACCTCGCGTCCCTTCACCAGCTCGCGACGCTCGACGACGCGATCACAGCGCGGGCAGAAGATCTGCTGCTTGATGCGCGACCCGCATTCCTGGTGGATCTGGTTGAAGGATGGCTGCTCGGAGTGGGTCGCGACGTAGAGTCGTACAGGAATGGACACCAGTCCGAAGCTCACGGTGGCGGAGCCGATAGAGCGTGCAGGCATGGGAAATTACGAAACCCCAGAGCGCGTGCGCATGTCAAACCTCCAACCGGACGATCCATCCACCGTCGATCGGCGTGACGTCGACGACGTGATGGCCCGACGCCTCCGCGGCGCGCGGAAGATCGCGCGCGCCGCGCGGATCGTCGAGTCGCAGCGCCACTTCCTCGCCGCGTGAGCGCGTCTCGAGCCAGACGCGCGCCTTCGCCCACGAGAGCGGGCACTGCACGCCGCGCAGGTCGAGCTCGGGTCGCACACGGCCTCCTATACACGAAAACGCGCGCGCGGAACGCCTCGCTCGACGGCATCCGGTGATCGCTGTAGAACCGTCCCTTCGACCGGAATGGATACCTACACCCTCCGCTCGCGCCCCGATGCCCAGCCGTCGCAGCGCTATCGCATCGACTACGCTGGTGAGCTGAACGAGGCGCAGCATGCCGCCGCGACGACGCTCGCCGGCCCCGTGCTCGTCATCGCCGGCGCCGGCAGCGGCAAGACGCGCACGCTGGTTTATCGCGTCGCACGCCTCGTCGAGAGCGGCGTCCCGCCGGGCCAGATCCTGCTGCTGACGTTCACCCGCAAGGCGTCGGAGGAAATGCTCGGTCGCGCCTCGACGCTGGTCGGCGGCAACTGCGACCGCGTCTCCGGCGGCACGTTCCACTCCTTCGCCAACGCGGTGCTGCGCCGGCAGGGACGTCACGTCGGTCTCGAGCCCGGCTTCACCATCCTCGACCGCAGCGACTCCGAAGACCTGGTGAACCTGCTGCGCAGCCGCGCCGGCCTCGACCGCAAAGATCGACGCTTCCCGCGTAAGAACGCCATCCTCGAGATCCTCAGCATGGCGGTGAACCGCAGCACCAGCGTCGCCGACCTCATCGAGGACGACTACGGGCACCTCGCCGACCATCTCGACGAGCTGGTGCGGCTCGGCGAGCAGTACACGAAGTACAAGCGCGAGCGCAGCCTGGTCGACTACGACGACCTGCTGGTGCTGTTGCGCGACCTCGTGCGCGACGTCCCCGAGGCGGCCGAGCAGCTGTCGCGGACGTATCGCTACATCATGGTGGACGAGTATCAGGACACGAACCGCCTGCAGGCGGAGATCGTGCGCGGGCTCGCCGTCACGCACGACAACGTGATGGCGGTCGGCGACGACAGCCAGAGCATCTACTCGTTCCGCGGCGCCGACTTCCGCAACATCATGGAGTTCACCGAGCTCTTCCCCGGCACGCAGCTCATCAAGCTCGAGGAGAACTACCGCTCCACTGCGCCCATCCTGCAGCTCGCCAACGGCATCATCGACCGCGCCCCCGAGAAGCACACCAAGGTGCTGCGCGCGCGCAACCCGGGCAGTCGCATTCCGCTGCTGGTGCGCGCCGCCGACGAGCGCAACCAGTCGCGCTTCGTCTCGCAGCGCATCCTCGAGCTGCGTGAGGAGGGCGTGTCGCTCGATGAGATGGCGGTGCTCTTCCGCTCGAGCTACCACTCGTTCGACCTCGAGCTCGAGCTGCAGCGCCACGACATCCCGTTCGTCAAGCGCGGCGGCTTCAAGTTCATCGAGACCGCGCACGTGAAGGACGTCCTCGCCCACCTCCGCGTGGTGGCGAACCCACGCGACGCCGTGTCCTGGCACCGCATGCTGCTGCTGCTCGACGGGCTCGGACCGAAGACCGCCGACGACGTGTTCCGTCACGTCGGTGCGGCGGCCGCCGACATCGCGCAGGCAGCCGCGTTGCTGGCGGACTATCCGAAGCGCGGCGCGTACTCGAAGGAGCTCGGACGTCTCGCCGAGCTGCTGCGCGAGATCGCCCCCGAGGAGATATCGCCCGAGGAGCAGGTAGCGCGCGTCGTCGGCTTCTACGCGCCGATGCTGCGGCATCTGCATCCCGAGGACTACCCGAAGCGCGAGAAAGACCTCGAGCACTTCCTCACCATCGCCGCGCGCTACCGCACGTTGAGCAGCCTGCTCACCGACATGGCGCTCGAGCCGCCCACCGACAGCGTCGGCGACGTGCTCGCCGCCGAGGTCGACGAAGGCATGCTGACGCTCTCCACCATCCACTCGGCGAAGGGCCTCGAGTGGCGCGTGGTGTTCGTCATCGGCCTCGTCGACGGCCGCTTCCCGTCGTACCACAACCTCCACGATCAGGAGGAAGTGGAGGAGGAGCGTCGCCTGCTCTACGTCGCCGTCACGCGCGCGAAGGAGCACCTCTACCTGACGTATCCGATCGACATCTACGACCGCGCAACGGGCATGGTGCTCGGCAAGCCGTCGCGCTTCGTCGAAGGATTCCCTCCCACGATCTTGCGAGGATTGCAGGTCGTCGAAGAGTTCGACTTCGAGTAGGATCGGAACATACGGCCACTGGCCGTGTTGCCGATCCTCATGCGCACCTGGCTCGCATCGCTGATCGTCGTCACCGTCCTCGCCGGCGCCGCCGTCGCACAGGACTATCCGTACGACGACGGACCCGACCCCGACGGCTACGAGGCGTCGCTCGCCCCGCATGGCACCTGGGACGACATCCCGACCTACGGCCGGGTGTGGCGTCCGAGCGTCGCCTACGGATGGGCGCCCTATTCCGACGGCCAGTGGGTGTGGACGGCGTACGGCTGGACGTGGGTGTCGTACGAGCCGTGGGCGTGGACCTTCCACTATGGCCGCTGGGCGCTGGCACCGAGCTACGGCTGGGTATGGGTGCCCGGCAGGGTGTGGGGACCCGCATGGGTCGATTGGGTCTACGACGACGGCTATGTCGGTTGGGCGCCGCTCGGGCCGTTCGGCTGGCGCGCCGGCTTCGACGACTACTTCTTCGTGCGCGACGATCAGTTCTGCAATCCGCGCCTGCGCTCGGCATACGTCCCGCACGGACGTCTTCCAGGGCACGTGCGCGATTCCTGGTCCGAGCATCGCGTCGACCGCGTCGATCGCCAGCGCATCGAGCGCGTCACCCGTCATCCGGTACGCCAGTACGGCGACCGACCCGCGGAGACGCTGGCGCCATGGCATCGGCGTGAGCTGGAGTCGATGGATCGCCGCGGCAGCGATCGTCGTCGGCCGGGTCCCGACCAGGACGATCATCGTCGCTCCGATCGCGACGACGACGACGTCTCCATCACGCGACGACCGGCGCCGTCGTCGGGCGATCGTCCGGCGGTGCGCCAGCCGGAGCCGCCGCTGCCGCCACCCGTGCACGAGCGACGTCACGAGCCCGGAACGGTGACCCGCGCGGTGCCGAATGCGCCGGCGCAGCGTCCGGGCGTGCAGTCGAACGGATCGGGTGCGTGGCACGGTGACGTGCGGCCGATGGCCCCGCGTGGTGACGGCGGCGGCGGAGGCAACCGCGGCGGCGATCGTCCGGCGCGCGCCGAGCGACCGGCGTCGGGCGACGGCCAGGGGAGTCACGAGGGCGGCGGGAGCGGCACGCACGCGGTCGACGGGCGTACCGGCACCAGCACCGGCCGCAGCAGCAGTGGCAGCTACCCGATGGGCGGCAAGCCGTGACGACACGGATCCCATTGCGCCACGACCCGCAGCGGCGCTAAGCAGCGCTCGATGGACGACCTCGACGGCTTCCGCCAGCGCCTTCTGGCCGCCGGAGTGCAGTTGCCGGACGCGGTGGTACCGATGATCGCCGTCCTCGCCGGCCCCATGGTGACGGCGCTCGACGCGCTCGCCGCGCTCGATCTCGGCGACGTCGAGCCCTTCGATCCGGCACGTATGCTCGTGCGCGACGCCGACTGATGCGTACCGACGTCGCAGGGGAATCCGTCGCGGCGCTCGCGCGTGCGGTGCGCACGCGCGAGCGGACCGCCGTCAGCGTCGTCGAGGCCCACCTCGAACGCATCCGCGCTCTCGACGATCGTCTGCACGCCTTCGTCACCGTCTGTGCCGACGCCGCGTTGCGCGACGCGCGCGCCGTCGACGCCGGCAGCGCGACTGGTCCGCTCGCGGGCGTACCCGTCGCCGTCAAGGACCTCTTCGCGGTGCGCGATGTCGTGCGCGGCAACGGCAGCCTCGCATTTCGCGACGATCCGCCGGCGCGCGCCGATGCGTCCGTCGTCGCGCGCCTGCGCGCCGCCGGCGCCGTCGTCGTAGGGACGACGCAGATGCACGAGCTGGCGTTCGGTCCCACCGGCGTGAACCCCGCGCTCGGGACGCCGGTGAATCCGTGGCACCCCGACCGCATGCCGGGTGGCTCGAGCAGCGGCTCGGCGGTGGCGGTGGCGGCGGGCATGGTGCCGGTGGCGCTCGGCAGCGACACGGGCGGGTCGATCCGCATCCCCGCCAGCTTCTGCGGGCTCACCGGGCTCAAGCCGACGTACGGCCGCGTCAGCCGCGCCGACGTCACGCCGCTGGCGTGGAGCCTCGACCACGTCGGCCCGCTCGCGCGCCGCGTCGCGGACGTGGCGCTCGTACTCGGCGTGCTGGCCGGGCCCGATCCGCTCGACAGCACCAGTGCGAATCTCGCCGTGCCCGACTATGTTGCCGGCCTCGATCGTGGGCTCGCGGGGCGGATCGTCGGTGTCCCGCGTGCGTTCGTCGACGGGGCAATCGACGACGAGGTGGCGCGCGCATTCGCGGCGAGCCTCGACGTCCTGCGCGACGCGGGCGCGCTCGTGCGCGACGTCGCGCTGCCGGAGCTCGAGCACGCCAACGCTGCGCTCGGTGCGGTCGTCTTTGCCGAAGCCGAGGCGGCGCTCGGCGCCGTGGTCGGGGAACGTCGCGACGCGATCGGCCTCGACTGCCGCATCTTCCTCGAGCTCGCCAAGGTGGTGCAGGCGCGGCACTACGTGGCCGCGCAGCGCTACCGCACCCGGCTCCATCGGGCGATCCATGCGCTGCCGGTCGATCTGCTGGCGACGCCGACGACTGCGGTCACCGCGCCCGACACCTGGGCGCAGGTGCTGGCGGTGGGCGGCGTCGAGCGCGGCGTGCAGGAGGTGCTGGCGCGCTTCACCGGCCCGTTCAACCTGACCGGGCTGCCGGCGCTGTCGCTGCCCGCGGGTCGCGCACGTGACGGGTTGCCGATCGGGCTCCAACTGATCGGCCGCGCCTTCGCCGAGCCCGATCTCCTCGGCGCCGGGCAGGCGTTCCAGCAGCGCACCACGTGGCACGACGATCGTCCCGGCGGTTGACCTCGTCGCGGTGATCGCCGACGGTGCGGCATGGCGACCGACGACGATCTGCCGGACTACGTCCGCAGCAACCGCGAGATATGGGACGTGTGGGCCGCGGAGTACGTGCCGGCGGCGGAGCGCAACTGGAGCGAGAACGTTCCGCACTGGGGCATCTACGGTGTGCCCGAAGCTGCGCTCGGGCTCCTCGACGACGTGGACGGCTGCGATGCGATCGAGCTCGGGTGCGGCACGGCCTACGTGTCGTCGTGGCTCGCGCGGCGTGGCGCGCGTCCCGTCGGCATCGACAACTCGGAGGCGCAGCTCGCGACGGCGCGCCGGCTGCAGGCCGAGCACGGCATCACGTTCCCGCTCCTGCACGGCAACGCGGAGACGGTGCCGTATCCGGACGCCAGCTTCGACCTCGCCATCTCCGAGTACGGCGCGTGTCTGTGGGCCGATCCGTACAAATGGATTCCGGAGGCGGCGCGGCTGCTGCGGCCGGGCGGTCGTCTCGTCTTCCTGACCAACGGCTGGCTGTCGGCGCTCTGCATTCCCGACGGCGAGGGCAGCGTCGCCGGGGATCGGCTGGTGCGTCCCGCGTTCGGACTCCACCGCCTGGAGTGGTCGAACGATCCCAGCGTCGAGTTCCACCTCGGGCACGGCGACTGGATCCGTCTGCTGCGTCGCCACGGCTTCACGATCGAGGATCTGATCGACGTCCAGCCGCCCGAGGGCTCGACGACGCGCTACCCGTTCATGCCCCTCGCCTGGGCACGGCAGTGGCCGTGCGAAGAGGTCTGGAAGGTGCGGAAGGTCGCCTAGTTCGGGGGGGGGCTCTCTGGGGTCTCGCAGAACACGGCTTCACTCAGGTTGGGGGCGAGATTCGCGATCGCATCGAGCGCGGCGGCGACGTCGTTCGCGCCCTTCAGGCAATCGTCGGGCTCGAGTCCCGCGATGCGCCGGGACAGCTGGCCACGCAGCATGGAAGCGTCGGCGTCGGCACGCGCCGTCGCCAGGCAGGCCTCGAGCTCGGGCGCACGGCCGGCGACCAGACGCGCCATGGCGCGCTGGACGCACGACGAGATGTCGCGACCGTAGTCCATCAGCTTCCGCGAAACGGCGCTTTCGGTGCGGTAGACGTTCGCGGTCGGAACGAAGCCGCCGCTGAATCCGTCGGGCAGGGGCTCGCTGCCGTCACACCACAGGATGGGATCGAACGAGACGGCGTAGTCCTTGAAGAAGGTCCCCAACTCGTTCTGGAGTGCGGGCGTGATGCATGCCACGGCGTCGAGGTCGGCCGTGTGCTCGGTGAAGCGGCCGTACGCCGTGGCCATGCAGGCTTCGACGTCGACGGCATCGGCCTTCAGCACCCCGCGCACGCCGTTGCGGCGGCAGGCGGTGAGCGCGACGGCCAACGTGGTGGCTTGCTTCGCGATGGCGATCTGCACGCGGGACGCGTCCCGATCGACGGGGACGAAGCCGTAGAAGCGGAAGTTGGCGAGCACCGGTTCCCCCGCGAGAGCCAGGGTGGCGGTGCAGAGTAGGACGACGCCGGCCAGACTCGCTGTCGATGGACGCATGGTCACCTCCGCGGTTGGAATACAGTCCGTTTGCCGCTTGCCGTGTAGCTTGTCGATTTGGCTGCCGTCAAGCTAGGGCGATTGACGCGGTGCGGAGATATCCAGTCAGCGAACACGGCCGAGGGCCGCTCAGCTCGTCGGTCGTGCAGACGCCGTGGTCGACGAGGACCCGCCTGAGCGCCACGCCCGGATAGCGACGTCGGAAGAGGTCGGACGCGAGGTCAGGCCATGCGGACGACTTCGCCGCTGGCGAGGCGGTAGCACGTCTGCACCAGCGCCACCTTGCCCGACGAGACGGCGTCACCGACGATGCTGCTGTACGTCACCAGGTCGCGCGCGCTCTGACGCACGTTGGCCTCGACGGCGCGCTGCAGGCGCTCGTCGCTCGCCGGGTCGTCGCGCAGCATCTCGACGCTGGGCGCGATGCGCCGCATGAGGGCCTGCAGGCTGGGCGACGACATGGGCTCGTCGTCGAGCGCGGCCTCGACCATGCCGCAGTCCTGATGGCCGAGCACGACCAGCAGCTTCGGGTGATGATGCTTGATGGCGTACTCGATGCTGCCGAGGCCGACGGGGTCGACGACGTTGCCGGCGGACCGCACCACGAAGAGCTCGCCGAGGCCGCTGTCGAAGACGGTCTCCGGACCGACGCGGCTGTCGGAGCAGCCGAGGACGACGACGCGTGGCCGCTGGCCCGCGGCGAGCTGCTCGCGCACATCGACCAGGGCGTGCTCGGCCGGCGTGCCGGCGACGAAGCGCCGGTTGCCCGAGACGAGATTGCCCCACAGCTCCGCCGCCTCCACGCCGCGCTCCTGACAGACGCCGTCGAGCACCTCGTCCGCCGCTGCCCGTCGCGGCTCCACGAGCCCCGCGATGGCGGCCATCCCCAGCAGCGATCCCAGCTCCCGTCGCGTCAACCCCATGACCCCCCCATACGCATCCACCCCACAGGGTCGGCACGATGCGGCGATTTCTTGAGGTCAGGGGCGGCGTGCGACGAGCTGCACCACGCCGAGACGACCGTCGGCCAGGGCAGCAGACAGCGCGTCGCGGACGTCGGCCTCGCGCGACAGCGCGGAGTCGCCGGCCGCGCGGAGCCGATGAAGCAGCTGCTGCCGTGCCGCCAGGACGGGGGCGGAGCGCTCGACCGACGCATGCGTGACGTCGTCCGCGGCGACCTCGACGAAGCCCACGGCCTCGATGTCGGCGATGCGGGCGGCGCGTGTGGTGAATCGCCAGCCGGGAACGACGGGGACATCGGCGCTGGTGCCGACCAGATCCTGCAGCGCCAGGTGGCCGCCCGGACGCAGCGCGCGGAAGGCGTCGGCGAGCGCCGTATCGGGAAGGCGTGGCAAGGACTCGACTGCCCATACGTGCGTGAAGCGCGCGTCGCGGACGGGGAGGGCCGTCGGCGATGCGGGGACGTGGAACACCTGCGCCGTCAGGCCGGCGCGGCGGGTGAGGCCCCGTCCCTCGCGCGCGGCGCCGGCGTCGTCCGCGGTGGCGACGACGGTGCAGCCGAGCCGCGTCGCCAACCAGCGCCCGGTGGCACCGAGGTCGCTGCCGAGATCGAGCACGAGCTCGTACTTGCGGAAGATGCCGTGTGCGCTGAGGCGGCCGAGCAGCTCGCGCGCGGTGCCGCTCGCATGCTCGAGCCCGTAGCCGGGCAGCCCGCGTGGCGCCGGGCTGGCCGCGGCCAGCGATCGCGTCAGCGCACCGACGAGCGCACCGAGGCGGGCCTGCACGGGCAGGGGAATTATCGTCTCGACGAGGGGTCGTCCAGTTGGCCGCGTCGGAGCCGTGCGCTAGGGTGCGCGCGCGCATGCCCGCCGTTCCGTCGCAGCCGCGGCCACGTCCCACCTACTATCGGCGCTGGTCCCCAGCGACGCTCAAGGTGGCGGCGAAGAGCGATCAGTATTCTGCCCTGCCGTTGCATCCGCATCCGGCGCTGCAGGCCGCCGTCGCGTGCCTCGCCGATGCGTTGGCATCGGCACGCGCCGCCGACGTCCAGGCGGTGTCCCAGCGCATCGCCGACGGTGTCTGCATCGGCTTGGGGGTGTCGAAGCTGCGCGTGATCGTGCAGGAACGCCGGCCCCACGATTCCCGCAGCGAGCTGCACGGGCTGTACGTTCCTGGGAATCGCGGCGGCCTCGACCAGATCACCCTCTGGATGCTGACGGCGAAGAAGGGGCAGGTGGTGGCGTACCGCACCTTCCTCCGCACCCTCCTGCACGAGCTCTGCCACCACCTCGACTACACCTACCTGCGGCTGCGCGATTCGCCGCACACGCAGGGCTTCTATCAGCGTGAGAGCAGCCTCTTCGCTGCCCTCGGCGCCGCCCAGGTCGCGACCGAACGTCGATGATGGGGGCCGTGCGTCGGCCGACCGAAAAGGTTAGAACCGGCGCCGTCGCGATGACCAGGTCCGAGGCCACTGCCCGCAGCAACGTGAACGTCGCCCTGGTCAAGTACTGGGGCAAACGCGATCCCGAGCTGAACCTTCCCGCCACCGGCAGCATCTCGATCACCCTCGACGGCCTCTCCATCGATGCCCGCGTGGCCTTCGCCGCCACCGACGAGGACCGCTTCGAGATCGACGAGGCCCCGGCCGCCGGCGAGGAGCGGACCCGGCTGGCGCGCTTCGTCGATCTACTGCGCCAGGAGTCCGGACGGCGCGAGCCGGTGTCGGTGGTGACGCGCAGCCACGTCCCGCGCGGCGTCGGCCTGGCGTCGTCGGCGGCGGCGTTCGCGGCGCTGGCGGTGGCGGGCTCGCAGGCGGCGGGTCTCCATCTCGATCCGCCGGCACTGTCGGCGCTGGCACGACGCGGCTCCGGCTCCGCGGCGCGCAGCATCTTCGGCGGCTTCGTCGAGTGGCATCGCGGCGAGCGCGCCGACGGCGCCGATTCCATTGCCGAGCCACTGCTCGATGCCACCGCGTGGAGCGACGTGCGCGTGGTGGTCGCCGTCACCACCACGGCGCCGAAGAGCGTGTCGTCGCGCGACGGCATGGCGCGCGCGGCCGCGTCACCGCTCTATCCTGCATGGGTGGCGGGCGCCGAGGCCGATCTCGCCGAGGCGCGCGCCGCCATCCGCGCCCGTGACCTCGAGGCGCTCGGTCAGCTCGCCGAGCACAGCGCGCTCAAGATGCACGCCATCGGGCTCGCCGCGCGACCGCCGCTGCTCTACTGGCGCGGTGCCACCGTCGACTGCATCCATCGCGTGTGGGCGCTGCGCGCCGATGGCGTCCCCGCTTGGATCACCATCGACGCCGGTCCGCAGGTGAAGGCGCTGTGCACGGCCAACGATGCGCCCCGCGTCGCGGAGGCGCTCGGTGCCGTGCCGGGCGTCGTGCGGGTCATCACCTGTGCGCCCGGGATCGGCGCCGAGGTGGTGGCGTGAGCGTCACCGCGCACGCGCCCGGCAAGCTCTTCATCACCGGCGAGTGGGCGGTGCTGCGTGGCGCGCCGGCGCTGGTCGCCGCCGTCGATCGGCACGCCGTGGTGACCGTGGACGCCGGCGATCGCGGCGTGGTCGTCGAGTCGCTCGCCGAAGGACGGACCACGCGGCTCGACGTCGATGCGCCGCTGCCGCTCGGCGACGCCGGCACCGTGCTCGCCGTCGCGCGCACGCTCGGCATCCGTACGCCGCTGCACGTCGTCGTCGACTCGCGTTCCTTTCTCGTCGGCGATCGCAAGCTCGGGCTCGGTCGGAGCGCCGCCACGCTCGTGGCGGCGACCGCGGCCCTGCAGCCAGCGGCGGCGGCGCGCGCCATCCTCGACGCGGCGTTGGCGGCGAATGCGCTCTTCCAGGCCGGGCAGGGCAGCGGTGCCGACATCGCGGCCGCGGTGTACGGCGGCGTCGTCGAGGCGCGTCGCGCCGAGCCGGCGCTCGCGGTCGAGCGCCGCACGCTGCCCGTCGGGCTCCACCTGCTCGCCGGCTGGACGGGCACGTCCGCGCACACGACGCCGTTGCTGACGCGCTTCGCGACCGTCACGGCGCCGGCGTCGTTCGCCGAGCTGTTCGCGGTCGCGGTGCGTGCGGCCGAGGCGGTGGCGCGCGGCGACGCCGCGACGCTGCTCGATGCCGTCGATCGTTCGGCGGCGTTGCTGGCGCGATTCGGCACCGAGCTCGACCTGCCCATCGTCACGCCCGCGCTGTCGACGCTCGTACGCGCGGCGAATCGCGTCGGTGCGGCGGCGAAGCCGTCGGGTGCGGGTGCGGGCGACTGCGGCATCGCGCTGGCGACGTCGACGACGCAGGCCGCCGCGGTCCGCGCCGCCTGGGAAGAGGTCGGCATCGTGCCGCTCGACGTGGTGATCGCCGACGAGGGTGTGACCGTTGGCTGAGGGCACCATCAGCGAGCGCAAGCGCTCCCACCTCGACCACTGTGCGACCGGCCCCGTCGAGTACACCGGCAAGACCACGCTGCTCGAAGAGGTCGAGCTGGTGCATGACGCCCTCCCCGAGCTGGCGGTGGACGAGGTCGACGTCGCGACGACGCTGCTCGGGAAGCGCCTGCGCGCGCCGCTCGTCATCACCGGCATGACGGGTGGCACCGACGAGGCCGCCGACATCAACCAGTCGCTGGCGCAGGTGGCCGAGGCGCACGGCATCGCGTTCGGCCTCGGCTCGCAGCGCGCGATGCACCGCGAGCCCGGCCTCGGCTACACGTTCGAGGTGCGCACCCACGCGCCCACCACGCTCGTGCTCGCCAACCTCGGCGTCGTGCAGGCCGCGTCGATGCCGTCGGCCGACATCGTGGCGCTGGTGCGGGCCGTCGGTGCCGATGCCCTCTGCGTCCACATGAATGCCGCCCAGGAGTTGGTGCAGCCCGGCGGCGACCGCGACTTCCGTGGCGGCCTCGACACCTTCCGCCGCCTCGTGCGCGAGCTGCCGGTGCCGGTGGTGGCGAAGGAGACCGGCTGCGGCGTGTCGCGCGCGGTCGGCGAGCGGCTGCGCGCCGCCGGCGTGCACACCGTCGACGTCTCGGGTGCGGGCGGCACGTCCTGGGTGCGGGTCGAGGCGTTGCGGGCCGACGAGGCGCAACGCGCGCTCGGCGACACCTTCGCCGAGTGGGGGATTCCGACCGCGGCGGCGCTCCTCGGCCTCCGCGGCCTCGGGTTCGACTGCATGGCCAGCGGCGGCATCCGCAGCGGGCTCGACGTCGCCAAGGCGCTGGCCCTCGGGGCCCGGGTGGCCGGTGTCGCACTCCCCGTCTTCCGGGCCCTGAAGGCCGGGGGCGTCGACGGCGCCAGCCGCTACGTCGAGCAGCTCGTGGACGAGCTGCGGACGGCGATGGTACTCACCGGCTCGCGCGACGTACAGGCTTTGTCACGCGCTCCCCTTGTGCTGGGGCGCCGGCTGCGCGATTGGATCACGCCCGGGTCATTCTTGGAGGAGGCGCATGAGTAGCTCTCGCATCCCAGCGTTCTACCAGCTCACCGTGGACGAGCGGCGGCAGAAGCTCGCCGAGGCGCTCGGGCTCTCGGCCGACGAGGTGGCGACGCTGACCGCGGCCGATGCGCTGCCGCTCGAGATCGCCGACATCATGGTGGAGAACGCCGTCGGCACGTTCGCGCTGCCGTTCGGCGTGGGCCTGAACTTCCAGATCAACGGCCGCGACTACATCATCCCCATGGTGGTCGAGGAGCCGTCGGTCATCGCCGCCGCGTCGAACGCGGCGTTGGTGGCGCGCGCAGGGGGCGGCTTCGTCGCTGAGGCCGATCCGGGCGCCATGATCGGGCAGATCCAGCTCGTGCAGGTGCCCGATCCGGGCGCGGCGGTCGAGCGACTCGGCGCCGCCCGCGGGCGTCTCCTCGAAGCCGCCGAGAAGCTCACGCCCGGCCTCTGCCGGCGCGGGTTCGGCCCGCGCGACGTCGAGCTGCGGCTCGTGCGCACGCCGCGCGGCGAGACCATGGTGATCGTGCATTTCCTCGTCGATACCGGTGACGCCATGGGGGCCAACGCCGTCAACTCGCTCGTCGAGGGGTTGGCGCCGATGGTGCAGGAGATCGCGGGCGGGACCACCTGCCTGCGCATCCTCTCGAACCTGGCCGATCGACGGCTCGCGCGCGCCGCGGTGCGCGTACCGGTGGCCGCGCTCGGGCGCGACGGCGTCCCCGGCGAAGAGGTCGCGGAGCGGATGCTGTACGCCTACGAGTTCGCGTGGGCCGACCCGTACCGCGCCGCCACGCACAACAAGGGCATCATGAACGGCGTCGACGCCGTCGCTGTCGCTACCGGCAACGACTGGCGCGGCATCGAGGCGGGGGCGCACGCCTACGCGTGTCGTGACGGTGCCTATCGTTCGCTCACGACGTGGGCCATCGAGGACGGACATTTCGTCGGCACCATCGAGTTGCCGATGGCGGTCACGATCGTCGGTCCGGCGGCCGAGTCGCATCCGCGCGTGCGGCTGGCGCTGCGCGTGCTCGGCGTGGGCTCGGCGCGTGAGCTCGGTGGCATCATGTGTGCCGTCGGCCTGGCGTCGAACATGGCGGCGATGCGCGCGCTCGCGACCGAGGGCATCCAGAAGGGGCATATGGCGCTGCACGCGCGCGCGGTGTCGCACGCGGCGGGCGCGCGCGGCGCGGCGGCGGAGCAGCTGCGCCAGGAGCTGATCGCGCGCGGCGACGTCAAGATCGATCGCGCGCGCGAGCTGCTGCGGACCCTCGAGGGGTCGTGATGCGTCGTCCCGCGCGCGGTCACGCCGGCGGGAAGATCATCCTCCTCGGAGAGCACGTCGTCGTCTACGGCCGACCGGCCATCGCCGCCGGTCTGCCGATCGGGCTCGAGGCCGTCGTCGAGGACGGTGCCGGCCCGGCCCTCGTGAGCGATCATCCCCTCCCGCCGGACGATGCGCGGCCGGCGCGACTCGTCGCCGAGGCGGCGGCGATCGTCGGCCTCGACCCATCGCGTGTCGTCGTGCGGGTGCGCTCGGAGCTGCCGGCGGGACGCGGGCTCGGGAGCTCGGCAGCGCTCGCGGTGGCGACGTTGCGCGCACTCTCCGCCGCCGCGGGGCGCACGCTCGACACCGCCGAGGAGCTCGCCGTCGGGCGGCGGCTCGAGGCCATCTTCCACGGCACGCCGTCGGGTATCGATCCGGCGGCGGCGGCGCTCGGCACCTGCTTCCGGTTCGTGCGCGGTGACCCGCCCGTGGTGACGCCGCTGCGCACCGCGCGTGCGCTGCCGTTGGTGGTGGCGTTCGGTTCGCAGGCGCGCAGCACCGGCGCCGCGGTGGGTGGTCTGCGCGAGCGCTGGGAGCACGATCGTGCGCGCCACGAGGCGCTCTTCGACGACGTCACGGCCGTGGTCGAGCGTGGCGCCGCCGCGGCCGCTGTGGGTGATCTCGCGGCGCTCGGGCGCGCCTTCGACGACAACCAGACGCTGCTCGCCGCGCTCGGCGTGTCGTCGCCGTCGACCGACGCGCTCGTTGCCGCCGCGCGCAGCGCCGGTGCGCTCGGGGCGAAGCTCACCGGCGGCGGGGCCGGCGGCGCGGTCATCGCCCTCGCCGACGACCCGGAGACCGTCGCCGCCATGCTGCGGCGCGGCGGCGTGGAGACGTTGATCGTCAGGGTCGGAAGTGGCACGGAGGAGAGGTCGTGACGTTGCAGCAACCGACGGCAGGGGTGGGGGTCGTGGACGCGGTGGCCGGTGCGGTCGCGCGCGCCACCGAGCGTCTGCTCACGGAACAGCAGTCGAGCGGCTACTGGCAGGCGCCGGTCGAAGCTGCGGGCAACCTCGAGGCCGAGTGGATATTCCTGAACCGCCTGCTCGGACGAAAGCGCCCCGAGCTGGAAGCGCGCCTCGTCGATCGTCTGCTGCGCCTGCAGCAGGAGGACGGTGGCTGGTCGCTGGCCACGGGCCTCCCTGGCCACCTGTCCACCAGCATCGAGGTCTACTTCGCGCTGAAGCTCACCGGGTTGGCCGGTGATCATCCCGCCATGCTGCGCGGGCGCGACTTCATCCTGGCGCAGGGCGGGCTCGCGCGTGCGGGGCTCTACGCGCGCTTCTGGCTCGCGTGCTTCGGACAGTTCCCGTGGCAGGGCGTGCCGGCGATGCCGATCGAGGTCGTGCTGCTGCCGCCATGGTCGCCGCTCGGCATCTACGCGTTCTCGAGCTGGGCGCGCTCGGTGTTGGTGCCGTTCGCGCTGTTGGGCGTGCATCGCCCGGCGGCGCGCGTGCCGTTCGGCGCCGGCGTCCCCGAGCTCTGGGTACGCGAGCCCACCGCCGACGCCCTGTCGTTCGCGCGCTCGCGTCGCGTCCTCACCTGGCGCAACGCGTTCCTCGGCCTCGATCGTGCGCTCGGGCTGCTCGGGCGCGTGCCGTGGAAGCCGCTCCGCCGGCGCGCGGTGGCACGCGCCATCGAGTGGATCCTGCGTCGTCAGGACGCCACCGGACAGTGGGGCGGCATCCAGCCGGCGATGGTGCACTCGGTGCTCGCCCTGCACGCCGTGGGCTTCGCGCTCGACCATCCCGTCATGGTGCGCGGCCTCCAAGGCATCGACGATCTGCTGCTGCAGCAGGGTGACGAGCTGCTGCACCAGCCGTGCACGTCGCCCAACTGGGACACGGCGCTGGCGGTACAGGCGCTGCTTGATGCTGGTGTCGATCCCGCCACCCCGGCGCTGGTGCGCGCGGGCGACTGGCTCGTGTCGCGGCAGATCTTCCGTCCCGGCGACTGGTCGGTGCGCAATCCGCAGCTGGATCCCGGTGGCTGGGCGGTCGAGCTCGCGAACGATTCGTATCCCAACATCGACGTCTCGGCCGAGACGCTGCTGGCGCTGGGCCGACTGCCGCAGGCGGCGACGGCGGCGGGTCGTCGTGCGCTCGCGCACGGCAGCAACTGGACCCTCGGCATGCAGCACCGTGACGGCGGCTGGGCGGCGTTCGACAACCACGGACCGGCGCGCTTCCTCGACGCGGTGCCGTTCCCCGATCTCGAAGGGCTCACCGATCCACCGAACCCCGATTCGACGGGTCGCGTGCTCGGGCTGATGGGCGCCACCGGCTTCGGGCCCGAGTTCGGTCGCGTGCGCCGCGCGGTCGAGTTCCTGCGTCGCGAGCAGCAGCCCGACGGCAGCTGGCGCGGACGGTGGGGTGTCAACGCGCTCTACGGCACGAGCCTGGCGCTCACCGGCCTCGCCAACGCCGACGCCGATCTGCAGTCGCCGTGGATACGCTCCGCCGTCGAGTGGCTCTGCGCGCACCAGAACGCGGACGGCGGCTGGGGCGAGTCGCCGGCGTCGTACGACGACGCCGAGCAGATCGGTCGAGGCGACAGCACGCCGACGCAGACGGCCTGGGCGCTGCTCGCCTTGATGGCAGTCGACGGTGCGGAGAGCGAGGCGGTGCGGCGCGGCATCGCGCATCTCGTCGGCACGCAGCGTGACGACGGCGGGTGGAACGAGCGTGCCTACACCGGCACCGGTGTCCCCCGCCGCAGCTACCTGCGCTACCACCTGTATCCGCTGCACTTCCCGCTGCGGGCCCTCGGGCAGTATCGCGCGCGGACGACGATGGCATGAGCGTTGGCGTCGAACGCCTGCACGCCTACGTTCCCGCGCATCGCCTGCCGCTCGCCGACCCGGCGTCCGCTGGTGGCACCATCGAGGTCGCGCTCGCGGTGCCGGGCGAGAACACCATCACCATGGCCGCGACCGCCGCGGCGCGGTTGCTGCGTGCGGACGACACCGATCCGGGTGACGTCGGCCTGCTGCTGGTGGCCACCAACGCCGCCGCACCCGTGAGCCCCGTCGTGCACGAGCTCACGGGCCTCGGCGCCCGCTGCCGCCTGCTCGACGTGCGCCATCCGTGGTGTGCCGGCACGGCGGCGCTGTCGACGGCGGCCGACTGGGTACGCGCCGGCGGCATGCGCGCACGGCGCGCGCTGGTGGTCGCTGCCGACGTCCGCGTCGACGGCTCGCGCCCGATGGGTGCGGGCGCGGTCGCGATGCTCGTCGGCACCGAGCCGCGTGCCGTCGTCTTCGCCGACGATGCCGTGGCCTGGACCGGCGCAGCCGACGCCGCGGCGCTCGAGGGTGCGTTCCTCGCGTGGCGGTCGCGGGAGCGTCCCGAGCCCGAGGGAACGGAAGCGCTGACGGACCGCCTGGCCCGCGTCGTCTATGCCGCCTCGAGCCCGGACGCCGCGCGCGATGCACATCGCCGGGTGATCGAGCGCGACTGGCGGGCGAACGAGCGGCGTTGGTCCGACGTCGAAGCGCGCCTCGCCGAAGCGCTCGCGGCGGCCACCGTCGAGCAGGTCGATCCGGCGCTCGCCGTCGCGTGCCATGCCGGTGACACCGGCGCGGCGTCACTCGGCCTGGCATTGGCCGCACTGCTCGAGGCCGAGGGCCGCATCCTCTCCGGTCGTCGCGTGGGGTGCTTCGCCGCGGGCGGTGGGAGCGCCGAGCTGTTCACGGCGCTGGTGTCGGGTCGAGCCGGGAGCGAGGCGGGCGTGGCGTCGGGGCCGCGCGTCGCGGTGACGCCGGCCGAGTACGACGCGCTCTGCCGGCGCACGGCGCCGCCCGAGGGCTTCGCCGGCGACTTCGTGTGCGGCGCCGACGGCACCCATCGACGGGTGGCCTGAGCGTGGAGATCGAGCAGGCGTACGCCGAGTGCGCGCGCATCGCGCGTGCGCACTACGAGAACTTCCCCATCGGCTCGTGGCTGCTGCCGCGGCACCTGCGGCGCGACCTCGCCGCCGTCTATGCCTTTGCGCGCGCCGGCGACGACCTCGCCGACGAGGGCAGCGACGTCGGTCGTCTCGACCGGCTCGACGAGTTCGAGGCGAAGCTGCTCGCGTGTGCCGGCGATCCGACGTCGGTCGACGATCCCATCTTCGTGGCGCTGAGCCACACCCTCACGGCGCACCGTCTGCCGGTGCAGCCGTTTCGCGATCTGATCACGGCGTTCCGTCGCGACGCTGCCGGTGAGACCGCCGGCATGGCCACGATCGATGCGCTCTACGACTACTGCCGCTGCTCGGCGAATCCGGTGGGGCGCATCGTCCTCGGCCTCTTCGGTCACCACGACACCGAGCGCCAGGCGCGCTCCGACGACATCTGCACTGCGCTGCAGCTGACGAACTGCTGGCAGGACGTCGCCGGCGATCTCGACCGTGGCCGCGTCTACCTGCCGCAGGACGATCTCGATCGCTTCGCCGGCAGCCGCGACGCGCTGGCGTCGCGCCGGGTGACGCCCGGTTTCCGCGAGCTGCTGCGCTTCGAGGTGGCGCGCGCGCGGGCACTCTTCGAACGCGGCCTGCCGCTCGCGTCCATGGTGACGGGACGCCTGCGTCGTGAGGTGCGCCTCTTCGCCCGCGGCGGCATGGCGATCCTCGACCGCATCGACGCCGTGGACGGCGACGTCTTCGCGCAGCGCCCGACGCTCAGACGCGGCGACTTCGCGCGCCTCGTGCTGCGGGCGCTGTTTGGGTGACTAGTCGCGCGGCTTCGGCGGACGTGAGGAACGGCTTGTCGAGCGTAGTGATGGAGAGCTTCAGAACTCCTCGAGGATTCGCTTGCGCTTCTCCTCATACTCACGGTCGGTGATCAGACCACGTGACTTCAGCTCATCCAGCTCCACCAGCCTGTCCTGGGTAGTTCGTTGTGATGGCGGTGCAGGCTGACTGAGCGTCGGTGAAACTGCTGCCGGCGCAGGTGTCCACTTCCCTTGGTCGACGAGTTGGCCGATGCCGTTTCCCAGGCTTTCAACACATTTCTGGAGCTGAAGCTCCGCACTCTCTCCGAACCGAACCCAGAAGAATCCGGTACCTTTGCGCTTCCTCTCGAGGGCGAATGTCCCAATTCGAGTTCCGTCGGCGCGACTGACGGTGCCATCAGCCGCGCAAGTCGAACCGCCCGCTCCGAAGCCGACAAGGGCGCGTAGAGCTCGATTTCCGCCGTCCAGTCTCGTGATTCGCCCGGAAACGATAGTGCCGCTATCGATTGGGCTATCCTGCGGCGCGACTTGGGCATCGCGATCCCTCCGCTTCAAGAACGTGACCGCTTGGGTGGCGAGCAGAGACCCGAGCTGTGCCGTGTCGCCCTCGTAGCGACTGATCGCCAGTGCGCTCGGATCGGTGGAGAAAGGCACAACGCCAATCGGTCCAAGACCTGGGGCCAACGGTGCGGTGCCACAGGCAGGAACGACTGCGAGGGCGAGCACCGTCAGCACTGTCTCGATGAACCTCGTGAAGCTCGGTTGGAAACGGCCGTCCTCAATCGAGGGGATCAGTTGTGGCGAGGTCGGTGCGCGCGAGGGAAGGGAGCCGTTGGGCAAGTGCATCGGTGCCTGCGTGCTACCGTGAGCCGACTTGGGCAGTCAAGGGAAGCGGTTCGCTGGACGGTAGTCTTGGTTTCTGTTGTGCCGGCTGAGTTGAGTGTCCCCGGGAAGCGGGCGTTACTCCACGTAGTGATTCGAATCCGCCGGGCGCAGCGAACCAGGTCGGGTGTCCATCGTCGTGTCGGGGGTGATCCCGACCCGCGCCGAGCATTGACAGCCCGCACGGCGGCCGGTCTAAGGCGGGGCGATGCCCGGTCCGCAGCGCTACAGCGTCGTCGTCGCGAAGGAGTACCTCAAGTTCTCGGCGGCGCACTTCATCGCCTATCCCGGCTTTCGCGAGCCGCTCCACGGTCACAACTACCAGGTGTCGGTACGGGTCGAGGCCGACCTCGGCCCCGATGGCTACGTGCTCGACTTCGGCGTGGTGAAGCGGCTCGCCAAGCAGCTCTGCGACGAGCTCGACGAGCGTACCATCGTGCCACAGGCGAGTGACTGCCTGACCGTCGCCACGCAGGACGGGGTCGTCACCATGATCACGGCCGAGGGCGATCGTTTCGCGTTCCCGGCGGGCGACTGCGCGGTGCTCCCCATCGTCCACAGCTCGGCCGAGGAGCTCGCGTCGTATCTGCTCGGACGCCTGCGCACCGCACTGCGCGGCGTCGCGGGGGAACGCACGCTGGTGGCGGTCGAGGTCGGGGTGGCCGAGGCGCCCGGCCAGGCGGCGTACTGCCGGGAGTCGTTCTGAGACGCTGGCTGGTCCTGCTGGCTGCGATGTCGCTCGCGGCATGCAGCGCCGATCTGCCTGATCGCGGCAATCCGGGCGCGATCGTCCTGGCCCAGCGCTGCGGCGGCTGTCATCGCGTATACGCGCCGAGCTCGATGACGATCGAAATGTGGAAGTTCCAGATCGGGCGTATGCACGCGTTGTTCGATCAGCGCGGCATCCCATGGCTCTCGCCCGACGAGGAGCAGGCGGTGATGGCGTACATCACGAAGTACGCCGGATCGCAGTGATGCGATTGGAGATTGACGGCGATCGATTCCCGGGCGAGGGTGCCGACGCATGGCCGGCGACGACCCGCACGACCTCGCCGCCGCGCTCGCCGAACGTGATCGGCTCGGCGCGCTGATCGGCGACCTCGGCGATCTCCTCGTCCAGGGTCGCCCGCTC
The DNA here is from genome assembly GCA_036009625.1 of Binatia bacterium. Lineage (GTDB taxonomy): Bacteria > Desulfobacterota > Binatia > DP-6 > DP-6 > DASYLJ01. Next base: position 30,624 of record DASYLJ010000090.1, on the reverse strand, counting down.
GATCCGACACTGCGGGACTGCTGCGACGTCCTCGTCGCGCGGCTCGACGCCGCCGCGGCCCACATCTGGTTGCTCGACGATGCCGGTGGTGCGCTGGTCGTCGGAGCCGGTGCCGGCGTGGACGTCGGCGGGTCGCGCCGTGTGATCGTCGGCGAGGGCATCGTCGGACGCGTGGCCGCCGAGCGGCATCCGCACCACGGCGCCCCCGGCAGCGAGAGCGCGTACCCGCTGGCCGTGGGTGACGTCCTCGTGGGCGTGCTGGCGTTCGTGCCGCGCCGGGCCCTCGGTGCGGCGACGCGCTCTGGGCTCGTCGCTGCCGCGCAGGGCATCGCGCTCGGCATCGAGCGCCAGCGCACCGAGGCACGCCTGCGCGAGCAGACCGAGGTCGTCGAGACCATCAACCGCATCGGCCAGCTGCTGTCCGCCGAGCTCGCACAGGACAAGCTCGTCCAGGCCGTCACCGACGCCGCCACCGAGCTCACCGGCGCCGAGTTCGGCTCGTTCTTCTACAACGTGCTCGACGACCAGGGCGGGTCGTACATGCTGTTCTCGCTCTCGGGCGTGTCGCGCGAGGCGTTCGCGCACATGCCCATGCCACGCGCGACGCAGCTCTTCGGTCCGACGTTCCGCGGCGAGGCCACCATCCGCATCGCAGACGTGCGCAAGGACGCGCGCTATGGCCACAGCGCGCCCTTCCACGGCATGCCGGCGGGGCATCTGCCGGTGTGCAGCTACCTGGCGGCCTCGGTGATCTCGCGCTCGGGCGAGGTCATCGGCGGGCTGTTCTTCGGCCACGCCTCGCCGGGGATGTTCACGGAGCGCCACGAGCGCATCGTCGAGGGGCTCGCTGCGCAGACGGCCATCGCGATGGACAACGCGCGGCTCTATCAGCGCGCCCGTCAGGCGCTCGAGGAACGCGAAGGGCTGCTGGCGCGCGAGCAGGCGGCGCGGCACGACCTCGAAGTCGCGAGTCGGGCCAAGGACGAGTTCCTCGGCATGCTGTCGCACGAGCTGCGGACGCCGCTGAACGCCATCCTGGGGTGGACGCGGCTCCTCGGTGCCGGCCGCCTCGACCCCACCGCCATCGGCCGCGCCGTCGAGACCATCGACCGCAACGCCAAGCTCCAGGGGCATCTGATCGACGACATGCTGGACGTGTCGCGCATCATCTCGGGCAAGCTGCGGCTCGACGCGCAGCCCGTCGACCTGACGACGACGGTCGGCGCGGCGGTCGACACCTCGCGTCCCGCCGCCGAGGCGAAGGACATTCGCGTCCAGGTCGTGCTCGACTTCGGCGCCGGCGTGGTGCTCGGAGACGCCGTCCGCCTGCAGCAGATCGTCTGGAATCTGCTCTCGAACGCCATCAAGTTCACCCCGAAGCAGGGGACCGTGTGCATTCAGCTCGAGCGCGTGAACTCGCACGTCGAGCTCACCGTCAGCGATACCGGGCCGGGCATCGACGAGGACTTCCTGCCGCACATGTTCGAGCGCTTCCGGCAGGCGGACGGGGCCATCAGCCGCAAGCACGGTGGCCTCGGGCTCGGGCTCGCCATCGTGCGGCACCTGGTCGAGCTGCACGGCGGCACCGTCGAGGCGCACAATCGTGCCGATCGTGCCGGTGCCATCGTGACGGTGAAATTACCGGTCATGGTCGTTCGCAAGACGGCGCCGTCCGACCTGACGGCGCCCGAGCGGGTGCATCCGGTGGTGAGCGGCGCGGTGCCGTTCGACTGCCCGCCGTCGCTGAACGGGGTCCGCGTGCTCGCGGTGGACGACGATGCCGATGCGCGACGGCTGATCGCCGCGGTGCTCGAGGACTGCGGCGCCGTCGTCCACACCTGCGCCTCGGTGGCCGAAGCGATCGCCGCGCTCGACGAGGCCACGCCGGACATCATCGTCTCCGACATCGGCATGCCGGAGGAGGACGGCTACGAGCTCATCAAGCGCGTCCGCGCGCGCGAGGTCGTTGCGGGTGGGCAGATCCCGGCCGTCGCGCTCACCGCCTATGCGCGCGTCGAGGACCGTATGCAGGCGCTCACCGCGGGCTACGACATGCACGTGCCGAAGCCGGTCGAGCCCGCCGAGCTCGCGGTGGTCGTCGCCAGCCTGGTGACGCGCTCCGAGGGGCGATCCTGAGCGAGGTTGCGCGGAGCGCGCCAGGCGCGGAATAACCGCGTCGCCATGGACCATCCCTTCGCCCCGCTCCCCGCCATCGAGCCCGACAGCGAAGCCTACTGGACGGCGTGTCGCGAGGGACGCCTCGCGATGACGCGCTGTCGCGCGTGTCGCTGGATCATCCATCCGTCACGACCGGTGTGCTCGCGCTGTCGCAGCCGCGACGTCGCACCCGAGGACCTGTCGGGACTCGCCACCGTGGCGACGTACACGGTGAACCACCAGCGCTGGATGCCGGGGCTGGAAGTGCCGTACGTCATCGCCATCGTCGAGCTGGTCGAGCAGCCGAACCTGCGCCTCATGACGAACATCGTCGGCTGTGCCGTCGACGCGGTGCAGATCGGCATGCCGGTGCGCGTCGTCTTCCAGAAGGTCAACGACGAGATCTCGCTGCCGATGTTCGAGCCCGACCCGGCGCCGCGCGACGCCGCCGCGTTGCGTACGACGCCGGCAACCCCGCCCAAGGCCACCGACACCGACGTCGTGCTGTCGCGGCCGCCGCGACACATCCTGCCCGAGGAACGCCTGGAGCGACGAGCGATCCTGTCGGGTGTCGGGCAGTCGCAGATCGGCCGGAGGCTCTTCCGCACCGACATGGACCTCACCGCCGAGGCGGCGCTGCGCGCCATCGCCGACGCCGGGCTCACGCCCGACGACATCGACGGCATCGCCTCCTACCCAGGGTTCATGGGCGGCGCACCACCAGGGTTCTCGGGACCGAGCATCGTCGACGTGCAGGACGCGCTCGGCCTGTCGGTGAGCTGGCATCAGGCGGGGCCGGAGGGGGCGGCGCAGATCGCGCCCGTGATCGCGGCGTCCCTCGCGGTGGCGGCGGGGCTGGCGCGGCACGTCCTCGTCTATCGCACCGTGAGCGAGGCGTCGGCCGCGGCTGGCCACGGACGGCGTGGCATCGGCGCCGGGTCGCGCGAGATCGGCGGGTTCGGCGCCTACCTCATCCCGTACGGCGCGATGTCGGCGGCGAACTGGCTGGCGATGAACTGCGTGCGCCACATGCACGAGTTCGGCACGCGCCGCGAGCACCTCGGGGCGGTGGCGTTGGCGGGGCGCAAGCACGCGGCGCTGAATCCCGATGCGGTCTATCGCGAGCCGATGACGCTCGACGACTACCTCGCGGTGCGCATGGTGAGCTGGCCCTTCAGCCTCTACGACTGCGACGCCCCGTGCGACGGCTCGACGGCGGTCATCGTGTCGCATCGTGACGTCGCGCGCGATCTGCCGAAGCCGGCGGTGCACGTGAACGCGGTCGGCACGGCGATGCGCTCGCGTCCGAGCTGGGACCAGTGGGAGGATCTCACGTCCATGTCGTCGCGCGACGCCGGCGCGCAGCTGTGGTCGCGCACCGACCTGACGCCCGCCGACGTCGACACCGCGCAGCTCTACGACGGCTTCAGCTTCCTGACGCTGTCGTGGCTCGAAGCGCTCGGCTTCTGTGGCCGCGGCGAGAGCGGGCCGTTCGTCGAGGGCGGTCGCCTCGAGCTGGGTGGCGCCCTGCCGTCGAACACGTGGGGTGGCCAGCTCTCGGGCGGGCGTCTGCATGGGTTCGGATTCCTCGCCGAGGCCATCCGTCAGCTGCGTGGCGAGTGCGGCGCGCGGCAGGTACCCGATTGCGAGGTCGCCGTGGTCGCGAACGGCGGTGGACCGGTGGCCGGCTGCATGCTGCTCACGCGCTGACCTGGAGGACGCACTGGTCAGGGGGAACGGACGGGCGTAAAGCACCCCCATGCTCGCCAGCACGTCGCGCATCCTGACCACCCACGCCGGCAGCCTGCCACGCTCGCCGGAGCTGAATGCACTCTTCGTGCGCCGCAGCCGGAACGAGCCGGTCGACGCCGCCGAGCTGGCCGCCGCCATCGCGGCCTCCACGCGCCGCGTCGTCGAGAGCCAGCTCGACGCCGGCATCGACGTCGGCAACGACGGCGAGCATCCGCGCGAGAGCTTCTTCACCTACCTGCAGCACCGCATGAGTGGCTTCGCCGGCGAGAGCAGCCGTCCCATCATGCGCGACATCGTGCGCTACCCGACGTTCCTGACGCAGCGACTGCCCGACTTCGCGCGCGACATGGTGAGCCTGATGCGCGCGCCGCGTGCGACCGGCCCCGTGCACTATACCGATCCGACGGCCGTCGAGCGCGACGCCGACGTCTACCGCCGCGTGCTGGCCGACGTCGGGCGGTCGTTCTCCGAGTCGTTCATGACCGCGCCGTCGCCGGGCATCGTCGCGTGCGCGATGGAGAACGCGCACTACCCGACGTTCGAGGAATACGTCGTGGCGCTGGCCGAGGCGCTGCGGCACGAGTACGCCGCCATCGTCGCGCAGGGTTTCATCCTGCAGATCGACTGCCCCGACCTGGCGATGGAACGGCACACGTTGTTCGCCGACCGTCCCATCGAGGACTTCCTCACCTTCGTCGACCTCGTGATCCGTGCGATGAACCGCGCGCTGGCGCGCATCCCGCCCGATCGCGTCCGGCTGCACGTGTGCTGGGGCAACTACGAGGGGCCGCACGACTGCGACGTGCCGCTCGACATCCTGCTGCCGCACCTCGTGCACGCGCGCGTCGGCGGCGTCGTGCTGTCGATGGCGAACCCGCGTCACGAGCACGAGTGGCGCACCATCGCGAAGCACCCACTGCCGGCGAGCTGGCTGCTGATCGCGGGCGTGATCGACACCACCACGAACTACGTCGAGCATCCCGAAGTGGTTGCCGACCGCCTCGAGCGCGCCGCGCAGGCGATCGGCGACCCGCGTCGTGTGATCGCCGGCACCGACTGCGGCTTCGCCACTGCCGCCGGCCTCGGCGAAGTCGCCGAGGAAGTGGTGTGGGCCAAGCTGAAAGCGCTGCGCGAAGGCGCCGATCTCGCCTCCAGACGACTGCTCTGAGCACGCTCCGGCGCCCCCAAACGGTCGTTTGACTGTCGCGCCCGCGACCGCGTATCACTCCGCCGCATGCACATCGATCTCCTCCCGGAGCACAAGGCGCTCCGCGACCAGATTCGCGAATATTTTCGCGGCATCGTGACGCCCGCGTACGAGGCCGAGATCGCCGTCACCGAGGGCGGCGGGCCGGAGTACATGAAGGCGCTCAAGAAGATGGGCGCCGACGGGTGGCTCGGCGTGGGCTGGCCCAAAGAATACGGCGGCCAGGGTCGCACGCCGATCGAACAGTTCATCTTCTTCGACGAGGCGTGGCGCGCGAACATCGTGCTGCCGACGCTCACCATCATGTCGGTGAGCCCGATGCTCATGCAGTACGGCACCGAGGAGCAGAAGCAGCGCTTCCTGCCGAAAGCGCTCCACGGCGACGTCCACTTCGCAATCGGTTACACCGAGGCGGGTGCCGGCACCGACCTGGCGTCGCTGCGCACGCGCGCCGTTCGTGACGGCGATCAGTGGGTCATCAACGGCGCCAAGCTCTACACCAGCCAGGCGCAGTACGCCGACTTCATCTGGCTCGCGGCACGCACCGATCCCACCGCCAAGAAGCACGACGGCATCTCGATCTTCATGGTCCCGACGTCGTCACCGGGCTACAAGATCTCGCCGCTGCCGACGATGGGCGACGTCACCACCAACGCCACCTTCTTCGAGGACGTGCGCGTCCCCGCCGATCACCTGATCGGCCCCGAGAACGGCGGCTGGTGGCTCATCGTGGGCCAGCTGAACCACGAGCGCGTGTCGCTGATCCCGTACGGCCCGACGGATCGCTACTACCAGGAGACGCGCGACTGGGCGGCGGCGACGAAGCTGCCGAACGGACAGCGCGTCATCGACCAGCACTGGGTGCAGCGCAACCTGGCCCACGTGCACGCCAAGCTCGAGGTGCTGAAGCTCCTCAACTGGCGTCAGGCGTGGAGCATGAGCCGCGGCGAGATGAACTACGCCGAGTCGTCCACCGTGAAGGTGTTCGGCAGCGAGTTCTACGTCGAGGCCTACCGCCTGTTGCTCGAGATTCTCGGGCAGGCCGGTGCGGTGAAGGCCGGATCGCCCGAGGCGCGGCTGCAGGGCCGTCTCGAACGCATGTATCGCGCCATTCTCATCATGACCTTTGGCGCCGGCACCAACGAGATCCAGCGCGACATCATCGCGATGGGCGGCCTCGGCATGCCGAAGTCCCGCTGAGCCAACGGAGATCGATCATCATGGATTTCGCCTTCAGCCCCGATCAGGAGGCCCTGCGGGACCTCGCCAAGCAGATCTGTCAGGACCACGTCACCCAGGATCGTCTCAAGGCCATCGAGCAGACACCCGACTGGTTCGATCGTGATCTCTGGGGCGCGCTCGCCAAGGCCAGCCTCCTCGGCCTGGCGCTGCCCGAGGAGTACGGCGGCGTCGGCCTCGGGCTCGTCGAGCTCTGCCTCGTGCTCGAGCAGGTGGGCGGCACGGTTGCACCGGTGCCGGTGTGGGCGACGGCGCTGCTGGGCGCGGCACCCATCGCCGCGTTCGGTACGGCGGAGCAGAAGGCGAAGTGGCTGCCCGGTGTCGTCTCGGGCGACGTCATCCTGACCGCAGCGCTCACCGAGTTCCCGGCCGAGGATCCGGCAGCGCCGGAGACACGCGCCGTGCGGGACGGCGACGGCTGGCGTCTCGAGGGCGTGAAGCAGTGCGTGCCCGCGGCCCACCTCGCCGCGCGCGTGCTCGTGCCGGCACGCACCGGTGACGGGACGATCGGCGTCTTCCTGATCGATCCGCAGGCGCAGGGTGTCACCCTCGAGCGCCAGATCGCCACCAACAAGGAGCCGCTGTCGCGCATGACGCTGACGGGCGCCATCGCCGACGACGTGCTCGGCGATCCCATGGCGGGCACGGCCATCGTCGAATGGCTCGTCGATCACGCCACGGTGGGACTGTGCGCGCTCGAGCTCGGCGTCGTCGATCGTGCGCTGCGCATGACCGCGCAGTACACCATCGAGCGCAAGCAGTTCGATCGCGCCATCGCCAGCTTCCAGGCGGTGCAGCAGCGTGCCGCCGACGCCTTCATCGACGTCGAGGGCATCCGGCTGACGTTGTGGCAGGCGGCGTGGCTGCTGGACGAGGGCCGGCCGGCGCACGCCGAGGTGCTGTCGGCGAAGTTCTGGGCCGCCGACGCCGGGCATCGCATCGCGTACACCGCGCAGCATCTGCACGGTGGCATCGGCGTCGACACCGACTACCCGCTGTACCGCTACTACCTCTGGTCGAAGGCGATCGAGCTCACCATGGGCTCGGGCGCGCGCCAGCTCGCGCGACTCGGCGAGCTCATCGCCGCCGGCGCCTGACCGTTTGGACCCGCGCCCGCGGCGTGCGATATGCGCGCCGCGGTGGCGGACTCTCGGGGGGGAACGCGAGGGGTGGCTGCGGGCGCTCGGACGTCCCGCGCGGAGACTCGTATGCTCGTACGCTGTCTCGCCGCCCTGTTCCTCGTCACGCTGCTCTCGACCGCCGCCGCGAAGTCGCCACCCGGGACGACGTGGATGGCGCCGCCCTCGTCCGACACGGGGGACGGTTGGGGCGTGCTCGGGGTCGGGCGCCAGTTCGGCGCGCGCCAGGTGGAGGGCGCGGCGACGCTGAGCGGCGACTGGGGCGGCGCGCGCAGCTGGCTCGCCGATCGCGGGGTCGCGTTCGGTGCCGCGTACGTGCTCGAGGCCGCCGGCAATCCCGTCGGCGGACGCAAGCATCGCGCGCGCTACACGCACAACGTCGACGCGGCGATGTTCGTCGATCTGGAGAAGCTGCTGTCGCTGCCGCACACGCGGTTCGTGGCGTCGATGTCGAATCGTGCCGGCAACAGCCTCTCGAAGGACATCCCGAACCAGTTCGCGGTGCAGGAGATCTTCGGCGCGCAGACGTCCCGCCTCGTCGTCATGGCGTTCGAGACGCAGCTCCTCGACGAGCGCCTCGACCTGGTGGCCGGGCGTATCGACGCGCTCGACGACTTCATCGCGTCGCCGCTCTACTGCTACGCGCAGAACCTCGGGCTGTGCGGCAACCCGCTCAGCATTCCCATCGACGTCTCGGTGTCGAGCTATCCCAACACAGCGTGGGGCGCGCGCGGCCGCTGGTGGGCGACCGACGAGCTCTATCTGATGACCGGCGCCTACAACACGTACGCGCCGTTCCGCGCCAACCGCTTCCACGGCGTCGACTTCACGATCCACGAGGACAGCGGCGTCGCCAGCATGAACGAGATCGGCTGGCTGCCGGAGATTTCCCCCGGGCTGCGCGGTCACTACAAGCTCGGCGGCTGGTACGACACCGAGCAGCACACCGAGTTCCGCAGCGGTCGCCAGGCGCCGGCGTCGTGGGGGCTCTACACCGCGCTCGATCAGCGCGTCTTCCGCTCGACGGGCGCGCATGGGCTCGGCATCACGCCGTTCGTGGCCCTCGCGTGGGCTCCCCCCGACGTCAACCAGCAGCAGTGGTTCCTCGACGATGGCGTGCTCTGGGAAGGGCCGATTCCGGGCCGCCCGCACGACGTCCTCGGGCTGTTCGGTGTCTACGGACGCAGCAGCCGCGATCTCCGTCGCATGCAGCGCAGCGACGGCAAGCCGGGGCAGACCTACGAGGCCATCCTCGAGCTGAACTATCGGGTCGACATCTTTCCGTGGCTCTACATCCAACCCGACCTGCAGGGCGTCATCAATCCGAACGCCACCGGACGGGTCGACGACGCCCTCGTTCTCGCGGTACAGCTCGGCGTGGCCCTCTGAGGGGAGACGCCCTGATGGTGAAGCTGGTCTTCTGCGTCCGTCGCCTGCCGCATCTCACGCGTGAGGCGTTTCAGCGCTACTGGCGCGAGACGCACGGCCCGCTCGTGGCGAGCGTCGCCGAGACGCTGCAGATACGGCGCTACGTGCAGGTCCACACCCTCGACCATCCGATGAACGCCGCCCTGGCGGCGAGCCGGGGAGGGCCGGAGGCGTTCGACGGCATCGCCGAGCTGTGGTGGGACAGCGCCGACGCGATCGCGGCCGCGACGGCCTCCGACGCCGGACGGGCGGCGAGCCTGGCGCTGCTCGAGGACGAGCGACGCTTCATCGATCTCGCGCGCTCGCCGCTCTGGATCGCGGAGGAGCATCCCGTGGTGGGCGGCCGATGACGGCCTCGCTCGGCCTCGTCGTGTGGTCGGACTACCTCTGCCCGTGGTGCTACATCGCCACGCAGCGACTCGAGCGCGTCGTCGCCGAGTTCGGCGATGCCGTCACGCTCGAATGGCGGACGTTCCTGCTGCGGCCGCATCCCGATCCGTCGCGCACGCTCGAGAAGTTCCGTGCCTACACGCAGTCCTGGCTGCGGCCGGCGGAGGAATCGGACGCGCCGGTGTTCCGTCCCTGGGAGAGCGACGCGGGTCCGCCGTCGCACAGCGTGCCGCCGCACCTGGTCGCCAAAGCCGCCGCGGCGCTCGGGCCAGACGCGTTCCACCGCATGCATGGCCGCCTCCTCGAAGCGTACTTCGCCGAGAACCGCGACATCACCCACGCCGCGACGCTGGTGACGCTCTGGGCCGAGGCCGGCCTCCCACCCGACGCCTTCCTCCGCGCCGGCGACCCCGCGGTCCTGCAGCAGGTGGTCGATGAGCACAACGCCGCCGTGACGCTCGGCCTGAGCGGCGTCCCTGCGGCCATGCTGGTCGGCGGCGACGTGCCGGTGACGGGTGCGCTGCCGATCGGCAGCTATCGACGCTGGATCGAGCGCGCATTGGCGCGGTCGTAGCGCACCTTGAGCACCAGGAGCGCGCCGCTCTGCGCGAGCGTGACGGCGTTGGCGGCGATGATGGGCATCGCCCACACGCGCACGCCGTAGACCAGCCAGAGCAGCACCCCGAGGTTGAATATGCCGAGCATCGCCAACGACAGGTCTTCGGCGGACCGCGTCCGCAGCACTCGGACCAGCTGCGGCGCGAATGCCACCGTCGTCAGCGTCGCCGCGGCGAAGCCCAGGGCCGTGGTGGCGGAGTCCACGTCGTGCATCGGGCGGCGTCGTAGTCGAAGCCCGCGAACGTGTCGAACGCTTGACTGGCGCACGGTGGGCGCCGAGAACCACGCATGGCCGATCTGGAGGGAGGATGTCGCTGCGGCGCCGTGCGCTATCGCGCCGGTGACAGGCCGTTCGACGTCACCCACTGCCACTGTGTCGACTGCCGGCGCAGCAGTGCCGCGCCGTTCATGACGTGGTTCAGCGTGGCCGCGCCGTCGCTGGTCATCATGCAGGGCACACTCGTGCGACATGCGTCGTCGCCCGGCGTCGAGCGCACGTTCTGCGGCCGCTGCGGGACGCCGCTCACCTACCGCCGCCACGACCGGCCCGACGTCGACGTCACCGCCTGCAGCCTCGACGATCCCGCCGCGCTCGCGCCCGAGGACCACATCTTCACCCAGCAGCAGGTCCCGTGGGTGCGTCTCGCCGACGGCCTGCCGCGACACGCCGGCGCCCGGCCCCCGGTCGTCGCCTGAATGAGCTACTGTGCGATCGCGCCCGGCCATCCGTTCCACGGCCCCTACCACGACCGCGAGTACGGCTTTCCGCTGCGCGACGACGATGCGCTCTTCGAACGCCTCGTGCTCGAGATCAACCAGGCCGGCCTGTCCTGGTTGACCATTCTCAAGAAGCGCGACGCCTTCCGCGCCGCCTACGACGGATTCGCGCTCGAACGGGTGGCCGCGTACGGCGCCCGCGAACGCCGCCGGCTGCTCGCCGACACCGGCATCATCCGCAACCAGCTCAAGGTCGATGCAGCCATCGAGAACGCGCGTCGCGTGCTGGCGCTGCGCGACACGCACGGCTCGTTCGCCGCCTGGCTCGACGCCCACCATCCGCGCCCCAAGGCCGAGTGGGTGCGGCTCTTCAAACAGACGTTCCGCTTCACCGGCGGCGAGATCACGGGGGAGTTCCTGATGAGTACCGGCTACCTGCCCGGGGCGCACGCCGAGACGTGCCCGGTGTACGCACGCGTCCTGCGCCGAAAGCCACCGTGGACGCGGGCCTGATCCTGCCGCCGCTGCCGCGGCAGGTGGAGGCGGATGTACGCATCGACGAGGTGCGGCGCGTGCTGTCGGCGCATGCGTTGCCGCTCTGGACGCGTGGCGAGATCGTCGTGCCGTGGCTCGAGCGCACGCCGGCGCTCGACGCGGCGCTGGTCCGCGCCCGCAGCACGGGGCGGATGCGACGCGGGCTCGAGGACGCCGTTGCGTCACTCGACGCGCAACGCCGCGGCCTCCTCGCTGGGCAGGACGTCCGCGTCTCGCGCCTGCTGGTATGCGCCGACGACGGCGCGGAGCGCTTCTATCGCACCGTCGAGCGCACGCTGAAGTCGCACGCGCCGCGGGTGCTGGCCTGTGTCCTCGATGCCGACGCCGCCACGCTCGGGCAGCTGCTCCTCGGCGCCGAGGCGACCGTGCGCTGCGTCCTCGTCGAGCACAAGGAGGCGGTGGCCGACGTGTTGCTCTCCCTTGCCACGGCGGAGCCCGTCCCGTAAGCGCAGGCCATGCGTCCACTCGAATTCTGGTTCGAGTTCGCCAGCACCTACTCCTACCCCGCGGCGATGCGGATCGAGGAGGCCGCCGCTGCGGCCAGCGTGCCCTTGGTGTGGAAGCCCTTCCTGCTCGGACCGGTCTTCGGGCAGCAGGGCTGGAACGACTCGCCGTTCAACATCTATCCGGCAAAGGGTCGATACATGTGGCGCGACCTGGAGCGCATCTGCACCGGTCTCGACGTGCCGCTGGTGCGGCCGTCGCGCTTCCCGCGCAATGGGCTCATGGCGGCGCGGGTGGCACTGGTGGGTGCCGCCGAGCCGTGGGGACCGGCGTTCGTGCGCGCCGTCTATCGCGCCAACTTCGCCGAGGACCGCGACATCGCGAGCCCCGACGTGCTGGCCACCGTGCTCGACGGGGTGGGGCAGGACGCCGTGGCGATGCTCGAGCGGGTGCAGGCGCCCGAGGTGAAGGATGCGCTTCGCCACCAGACCGAGCAGGCGATGGCGCTCGGCATCTTCGGCGCGCCGACGTTCGTCTCGGGGGCCGAGCTGTTCTGGGGCAACGACCGCCTCGAGGACGCGCTCGCCTGGCATCGCGAGCGGCAGGGTTTGCCCACCGAGGGGTGATATCTGCCCGCCGCGCCGGCGGCAGCGCGATGCTGGACGCGGCGCGCCGTCTGGCACCCCGCGTGCTGGTGTCGGCATGCGTCCCCTGGCGCTCGTGCGCGCATTCCGTCGGTCGGGTCCCATTGGCCCGGGCCTCGTCGCCGTCCTGATCGTCGCCGTGGCGGCTGGTCTGAGCGGCTTCCTCGACGTCACGTCCCTGGCGATCACGCTGGGTGGGCCCCTGGCCGTGGCGGCGGCGACGTTTCCACGTGACCGCATCAAGGCCACCTGGGCCGATCTGCAGGCGGCGTTGACGGCGGCGGATGACCCCGAGCCGCTGATCACGTCGGTGAAGCGGCTGGCGCGTGCCCATCGCGTGGACGGCGTGCCTGCCCTCGAGCGGGCGACGCTCGGCGTCCCCGAGCCGTTTCTGCGCCGCGCCGTGGTGCTCGGCCTCGAGGTCGACGACCGCGACGAGTGCGTCGCCATGCTGTGCGCCGAGGCGCGCACCCGTATCGATGCCATCGAGGCATCGCGTCAGGTGCTCCTGACGCTCGGCCGCCTCTTCCCGGCCTTCGGGCTGATCGGCACGCTGATCGGATTGGCGCTCCTGCTGCGGAACCTCGACGCGGCCGAGGTGGGCCGCATCGGGCCGGGGCTCGCCATCGCCGTGCTGACGACGCTCTACGGCGCGGTGATGTCGAACGTCGTCATGCTGCCGCTCGCGACCCGTGTGCAGACGTACATCGCGCGCCAGACGATGCGCCTCGAGGCGATGATCGAAGGCGCGCTGCTCGTCCTGCGCGCCGAGTACCCGAGCCAGATCGATCGCGTCCTGCGCGCGCATCTCGGTCTGCCCCCGGCGCCCGTCATGCCGGCTCGCACCTCGTTCGTGCGCGACCATGCGGCCTGATCTCCGCCGTCGGCTCGGCGCGCCCACCACTGCGGCTGCGGAACAGGACGACTACAGCTGGCTGGTGACGTTCAGCGATCTCGTGCTGCAGCTGTTCGCGTTCGTCATCGTGTGCTCCGCGCTCGGGTCGGCCGTGCGGCCGAAGAAGGAGCCGGTCGCGCCGCCGGCACCGGTCGTCGCCAGGCCCGCCGCGCCTGCCATGCCGCGCGTTGCGGCCGCACCAGCGCCGACACCGGCTCCCGCGCCTCGGCTCGATGCCGTCGCCGCGCGACTGCGTGCCGTGGCCGCGGCGTCGGTCCGCCCGGACGACGTGTCGGTGAAGGCGAACGGCACCGACGTCACGCTCTCGTTGGGCGAAGCCATCGGCTTCCCGTCGAGCAGCGCCGATCTGCTCGCCGGGGCGACGCCCATCCTCGACGAGGTCCGACGGTTGGCGGACGCCATGCCCGACCTCCAGATCGCTGTCGAAGGACACACCGACGATCGCCCGATCCAGTCGGGGCGCTATCCGTCGAACCTCGAGCTGTCGCTGGCACGTGCCGCGCGCGTGGCGCAGGCGCTGGGCGCGGACGATCCGGCGCTGCGCGCGCGCATCGTCGCGACCGGCATGGGCGAGCATCGACCGGTCGCGTCGAATGCCGACCCCGAGGGTCGGGCGCGGAACCGGCGCGTCGAGATACGGCTGGTACCGGCGCATTGACCGGGGCAGGGTGGCGTCGATGTCGGGTCGCCTGGTCGTCCGCAGCTCGCCCTGGCGCTACCTGCTGCTGCTCGCGGTGAGCCTCGGCTTCGTCGCCATCGGTGTGACGCTCGTCGTCGCGGCGGGGCATCCGGTCGTCGGCTGGTTGAACCTGATCGTGTTCGGCGTCGCCGCCGCGACCTTCCTGTGGCAGATCGTCGACCGGCGCCCGCGCATCGTCATCGACGAGCGCGGCGTCTTCGACCGCACGCTCGGCGTCGGCGTCATCCCGTGGAGCGACATCGTCGGTGCGGAGATCCGCGCGATCACCGGTACGACGTTCGTGGCACTCGAGCTCCGCGACCCGACGCGATTCACCCGCCGTCTGCCGGCGTTGCAACGCGCGATGACCGGAGGCAACCGCGCCCTCGGCTTCGGCGAGCTCAACCTGAACCTGTCCGGCCTCGGCGTCCCGGCAGCGCTGGTCCTGGCGCGGGTGCGCGAGGGGATGTCGCCGTCGCTTGCCGCGCGCGAGCAGGTGCGGCAGAACCCGCCCGCATGACGCGTCCACAGACCCGCTTGGATGCCGGCCGCATCCTCGTCACCGGCGGCGCCGGCTTCATCGGCAGCGCGCTGATCTGGGCGCTCAACCAGCGCGGGCTCGACGACGTGCTCGTCACCGACGTGCTCGGCACGTCGGACAAGTGGCGCAACCTCGTGCCGCTCAGCATCCGCGACTACGTCGAGGCCGACGATTTCCTCGACGCGCTCCGCACCACGCCGGCGCACTTCGACGACGTGCGCACGGTGTTCCACCTCGGTGCCATCTCGGCGACGACGGAGCGCGACGCGTCGCTGCTGGTGCACAACAACATCGACTACACGAAGGCGCTGGCCACCTGGGCGCTCGGCCGCGGCGCGGGCTTCGTGTACGCCTCGTCGGCCGCGACCTACGGCGACGGCAGCGCCGGCATGTCCGACACCGCCGATCTGGCGACGCTGCGTCCGCGCAATGCCTACGGCTTCTCGAAGCACGCCTTCGATCGCTGGGCGCTGCGCCACGGCGTGCTCGATCGGGTCGTCGGTTGCAAGTACTTCAACGTCTTCGGCCCGAACGAGGCGCACAAGGGCGACATGCGCAGCGTGGTGGCGAAGGCGTACGAGCAGATCGTCGCCGGCGGCTCGGTGCGTCTCTTCCGCAGCCACCGCCCCGACTATCGCGACGGCGAGCAGCAACGCGACTTCGTGTGGGTGAAGGACGCCGTCGCGGCGACACTGCACCTCGCCGAGTCACCGGCGACGGGGCTGTTCAATGTCGGTTCGGGAACGGCGCAGACGTGGCTCGATCTGGTGACGCCGATCTTCACGGCGCTCGGGCGGCCGCCGGCGATCGAGTTCGTCGACATGCCGGAGTCGCTGCGCGCGGGCTACCAGTACCACACCCAGGCCGACGTCGGCCGGCTGCGCGCGACGGGATGGACGCAGGCGGCGACGCCGCTGGCGGACGCGGTGACGGAGTACGTGCGCGAGCACCTCGTGTCGGACCGTCGGCTGGGCGACTGAGCGCGTGTCGGGGCCCATTCCCGTGGCCGCACTTGACTCCCCGTCGGCGTAGACGTCACTCTGCGCCGCCATGAACGCCGCCCTGGAAGAAGGCACCGCCCTCACGCTCGACTTCGACAAGCTGCAGAAGATCGCCGCGCGCGACCAGCACGTGGTGCCCGTCGTCCTCCAGCACGCGGGCACGGGCGACGTGCTCTACGTCGCCTACGCCAACGCCGAGGCGTTGCGCGAGACGCTGCGCACGCAGCGCGCCGTGCTGTGGTCGACGTCGCGCAACGAGCTGTGGCGCAAGGGCGACGGCTCGGGTGACGTCCTCGACCTGGTCGAGGTGCGCGTCAACTGCGAGCAGAACTCGCTGCTCTATCGCGTGACGCCGCGGAAGGGCGGCGCCTGCCATACGAAGGACGCCAGCGGTGCGACGCGCGCCGGCTGCTACTACCGTCGCGTCGTCAGCGAAAGCGATCTGGAGCTCGTATGAACACCGATCACTGTCTGCTCGAACGCGAGGGCCACGTCCTCGTCGTCACCCTGAATCGTCCCGAGGCGAAGAACGCGCTCAGCAGCGGCATGCTGGCCGGCATGTATCGCGCCTGGCGCATGCTCGACGACGATCCGGAGCTGCGCGTCGCGATCCTCACCGGCAAGGGCGACGTCTTCTGCGCCGGCGCCGACCTCAAGTCGATGGGCGCCGGCGAGACCGACGACGAGTTCATGCAGCTCATGTCGGAGGTGCCCGACATCCACTGGCAGGCGCTGCTGCGCCACAACCGGCCGATGAAGCCGATCGTCGCCGCGATCGAGGGCTATGCCGTCGCGGGTGGAACCGAGATCCTCCAGGGCACCGATGTCCGGGTCGCGGCCGAGGACGCCGTGTTCGGCGTCACCGAGGCGCGGCGCGGGCTCTTCCCGCTCGGCGGCTCGTCGGTGCGGCTGCGTCGCCAGATCCCCTACACGCTCGCGGCGGAGATCCTGCTCACCGGTCGTCACGTGACGGCGGCGGAGGCGCTGCGCTTCGGGCTCGTCGGCCGACTGGTGCCCAAGGGCCAGGCCCTCGCCGAGGCGAGGAAGATCGCCGCCGACATCTGCGACAACGGCCCGCTCTCGATCCGCGCGCTCATGCAGATGCTGCGCGAGGTGGACGAGAGCGTCAGCGAGGCCGACGGCCTGGCGCGCGAGCTCGAAGTGGGAAGCCCCGTCTTCGGCACCCGCGACGCGGGCGAGGGCATGACCGCGTTCAAAGAGAAGCGGAAGCCGGTCTACACGGGCGAATGACGACGATCGCACCCACCACGCCGGTCATCGTCGGCGTCGGTTTCAGGCAGGAACGATCCGACGACCCCACGCAGTGCCCTGAGGCCTACCAGCTGATGGTCGAGGCGGCGCAGGCGGCGGCCGACGACGCCGGCTCGCGTGCGCTGCTTGCGCAGATCGAATCGATCGCCGTCACGCAGGGCATCTGGATCTATCCCGATCCCGGCCGCCTGATCGCAGAGGCTCTGGGCTGTCCCACGGCCCATCGCACCGTCGCGGGACTCGGCGTCCTGCAGATGACGCCGCTCGACGACCTGTGCCGTGCGATCGCCGCCGGCGAGCAGGAGGTCGGTCTCGTCACCGGCGGCGAGGCCAAATACCGCGCGCTGCGCGGCAGCCTGACGCAGACGCCGGTGCCCGACACCGAACAGGACGCGTCCCAGCAGCCGGACGTGCGTCACGTGTCCGCCGACCCGGCGTGCTCCGATCTCGAGAACCAGCGCGGATTGCAGTCGCCGATCGCGCTCTTCGCCGTCATCGAGTCGGCGCTGCGCCACCGCGAGGGGCTGTCGATCCCGGCGCATCGGGATGAGCTCGCCCGGCTCTACGCGGGATTCAGCGAGGTGGCGGCGGCGAACCCGCACGCGTGGTCGCAGACCGTTCTCCCCGCGTCGGCGTTCCGCGATCCGGGGCCGGGGAATGCGATGCAGGCGTTCCCGTACACCACGCGTCACTGCAGCCAGTGGAACATCAATCGCGCCGTCGCGATCCTGGTGTGCTCGGCGCGCAAGGCGGAGCAGCTCGGCGTGCCGCGCACGCAGTGGATGTTCCCGGTGGCGGCGGTCGAGTCACGGCACGTCGTCGTGCTGGCACAGCAACGCCATATGGAGAGCCATCCCGGCTCGGCCATGGCGGGCGAGCGCGCCTTCGCGCTCGCGGGCGCCACCCCGAAGGACCTCACGGCGGCCGAGCTCTACAGCTGCTTCCCGGCGGCGCTGCGGTCGTGGGCCCTCGATCTACGCATCCCGGCGGACTGCCCGCAGACGGTGACGGGCGGGATGGCGCTCGCGGGTGGGCCATTCAACTCCTTCAGCCTCGAAGGCATCGCGCGCATGGTCGAGGTGCTGCGTCCCGGCGCACCCGACGAGCGACGGCTCGGCCTGGTCTCGAACCTGAGCGCCATCTTCGGCAAGCAGGCGTGCGTGCTGCTGTCGAACCAGCCGAACCCGAATGGCTTCGCCTATGAGGACGTCACGGCCACGGTCGCGGCGCGCGACGTGCCGGTACCGCTGAACGGCGACTACGTCGGCCCGGCGACGATCGCCGGCTACACCGTGGTGTTCCAGAAGGGGCAGCTCTCCCACGGCGTCGTCATCTGCGACACGCCCGCCGGCGAGCGCACCGTCGCGCGCAGCGACGACCATGCCCTGCTCGCGGACATGATGGAGCGCGAGTTCGTCGGCAGCGTCGTCGCGGTGTCGCCCGACGGCACCTTCGCGCTCCCCTGACGCGTCAGCCCGCGGGCCAGACGTGGCCCGCGAACTGATCGCGCAGCTCGCGCTTGGCGAGCTTGCCGACGCTGGTCTTCGGGAGCGTCTCGACGAAGACGACGTCGTTCGGCAGCCAGAACTTCGCGACCAGCGGCTCGAGCCAGGCGATCAGCTCCTCGCGCGTCGCCGTCTGGTCGGGGCGCAGGACGACGCAGGCCAGCGGTCGCTCCGCCCAGCGCGGGTGCGGCAGCCCGATGACGGCGGCCTCGAGCACGGCCGGGTGGCCGATCAGCGTGTTCTCGAGCTCGACGCTCGAGATCCACTCGCCGCCGCTCTTGATGACGTCCTTGGCGCGATCGGTGATCTGCATGTAGCCGTCGGCGTCGATGTTGACGACGTCACCGGTGCGGAACCAGCCGTCCTGGAAGGCGTCGGCGGAACGCTCGTCGTTGTAGTAGCCGGCGGTGATCCAGGGGCCGCGTACCTGCAGCTCGCCGACGCTCTTGCCGTCCCAGGGTAGCGGCGTGCCGGCGTCGTCGACGACACGCAGCTCGACGCCCGGCACCGGCATGCCCTGACGCGCGCGGATGGCGCGCTGCTTCTCGGGGGAGAGCCCCGTCATCGAGCTGCGGAGCCGCGACAGCGTCGCGAGCGGCGACGTCTCGGTCATGCCCCAGGCCTGCACGACGTTGATGCCGATGGCGTCGTAACGCGCCAGCAGCGACTCCGGCACTGCGGAGCCGCCGCACGGCACGGCGCGCAGGCTCGAAAGGTCGAACGACTCCTGCTCGAGCAGCTGCAGGATGCCGAGCAGTACCGTCGGAACGCCGGCGGTGACCGTCACGCGCAGGTCCTGGATGAGCTGCGCCAGATCGCGCGGCGTGGGCTGCGCGCCGGGATAGACCTGGGTCGCGCCCACCATCGTCGCGCTGAACGGCAGGCCCCAGGCGTTGGCGTGGAACATCGGCACCACCGACAACACGCGGTCGGCCTCGCTGAGCGCGAAGGCGTCGACCATGGCCTGCGCGTAGCACTGCAGAACCAGCGCGCGATGGCTGTAGACGACGCCCTTCGGGTTGCCCGTCGTGCCGGAGGTGTAGCACATGCCGGCGGCGGTGTTCTCGTCGAGGACGGGCCACGCGTAGTCCTCGGACGCGTCTGCGAGCAGGTCCTCGTAGCGGTACACCGGTGCCAATGACGTCCGCGGCATGGGACCGTCCCCCATCACGACGAAGGCGCGCACCGTCTTCAATGCCGCCGCGTGCGGCTCGAGCAGCGGCAGGCACGAGTCGTCGACGAAGACGACCTTGTCCTCGGCGTGGTTCACGATGAACGTGATCTGCTCGGGGAAGAGCCGGATGTTGAGCGTGTGCAGGACGGCGCCGCTCGACGGTACGCCGAGATACAGCTCGAGGTGACGGTACGAGTTCCACGCGAACGTTCCGACGCGATCGCCCGGCTTCACGCCGAGCCCGGCGAGTGCATTCGCCAGACGTCGCGCGCGCCGGTGCAGGTCGGCGTAGGTGTAGCGGTGCAGCCCCGACGGCGTGCGGGTGATGATCTCCTTCGACGGGAAGAGCAGGTTCGCCCGCTCCAGCAGGGACGAGATCAGGAGCGGGGTGTCCATCATCAGGCCGCGCATGGTGAGACCTCCGTCGTCAGATATCGGCCAGGAAGGTGGAGAGGATATCCACCAGCGCCTCGGGCTGCTCCAGGTGTGGATGATGCCCCGACCCGGGCACGCTGACCCGCTCCGCCCGCAGCGTCGCGAGGCGCTCGGCGATGTCGTCGGGCTCGAGTCGCAGCAGGCTCTCGGCGCCCTCGACGTAGAGCGTCGGGCAGGTGATGCGACGGCAGAACGCCAGTGCCTGCGCGCGCACGAACGGCACCGGCGCGGTGGTCTGGTGCAGCGGATCGAACTTCCACACCCGGAAGCCGCTGCGTGCACGCGTGCCGTGCTCGGCCATGAGGCGCGCGACGTTCGGCGAGAAGCGCGGGAAGCGATCGCGCAGCCGCGACTTGGCGTCCTCCAGCGTCATCGGCTTCGGATCGCGCTCGGCGTTCTTCTCGAGCTGCTCGATCCAGGTCTGGTAGCGCACGGGGACGGGATCGGGTGCGCTGGCGTCGGGTGGGCCGAGGCCGTCGATGAGGGCCAGCGCGGTGACGCGCTCGGGCTCGGTGCCGGCGTAGAGCATCGCCGCCGTCGAGCCCATGGAGTGTCCGACGATCGCCGCGCGCTCGCCGAGATGCCGGATCAGGAAGGCCAGATCGGAGACGTAGTCGGAGAAGTGGTAGTAGCCGCCCGCGCCGACCCATTCCGAATCGCCGTGGCCGCGCCAATCCAGCGCGAAGACGTGCAGGCCGGCGGCGGCGAGGCGTGGCGCGACCAGGTCCCAGGCGTGGGCGTGCTCGAGGAAGCCGTGCAGCAGGAGGACCGTGCGCGGGCCCTCGCCCCACTCGAGCAGGTGGTGGCGCAGGCGGTTGACGGTGACGAAGCGGGAGCGGGCGTTCACGTGAGTGAATCGACGATGCGGGTGCCCATGGGACGGTCGAGGTCGACCGCGGTGGTTTCGAGCAGTCTGGCGATCAGCATGTAGTAGCCCGTCGTCACGACCAGCTCGACGATCTCGCGGTGCGAGAGGAAGCGGCCCACCTCGGCGAACGTGGCGTCCGACGCCTTCACGTTGCGCAGCACGTCGGTGACGAACGCCAGCACGGCGCGCTCGACCTCGTCGAACGCGGGGCCGTCGATCGAGCCCGCCTTCAGCGCGTCGACCTGCGCCTGCGTCGCGCCGGTGGCCAGCGCGATCGGCACGTGCTGTACCCACTCGTATTCCGCCGGCGACTGCTGGCCGACGCGGAGGATCGCCAGCTCGCGCAGCTTCGGCGACAACGCCTGCTGCGACAGGATGGCGGTGCCGAGCTGGATGAGCGGTCGGAAGTCGGTCTCCGCGTGCGCCATCATGCGGAAGATGTTGAGCTGCACGGGCAGCTTCTCGAGCGTGCTGCGGACCGCTTCGGGCGCGGTGGCGGGGTCGACGTAGGGAAGGCGAGCCATCGGGGCCAGGTAGCCCAGGCCGCGCGGTGGTCGCAAGTGGCGACGGTGCGCTAACACGACTGCATGTCGCGAACCGTCCTCGTCACCGGCGCCTCGTCCGGCATCGGCGCCGCCACCGCGACGCTGCTCGCCGCCGAGGGATTCCGCGTCTGGGGTACCAGCCGCCGTCCGCCACCGGCGCCGGGCCCGGTGCGCTGGCTCGCGATGGACGTGCGCGACGAGGCGTCGGTGGCGGACGGCGTGCGCACCATCGTCGCCGAGGACGGCGCCATCGACGCGCTCGTCTGCAACGCCGGCATCGGCATCTTCGGCAGCGTCGAGGAGACCGGGCTCGATCGCGCCCGCGCGCAGTTCGAGACCAACGTCTTCGGAACGCTGGTGCCGGTGCGCGCCGTCCTGCCGTCGATGCGGGCGCGCGGGCAGGGGCGGATCGTGATCGTCGGCTCGCTCGCGGGTCGCGCCACCATCCCGTTCCAGGTGCACTACTCGGCGACGAAGGCCGCTGTCGACGCGCTGGCGGTGGGGCTGCGTCTCGAGCTGGCGACGACCGGCGTCGAGGTGGCGCTGATCGAGCCCGGCGACATCAAGACCGCCTTCAACGACGCCACCGACTGGGGCGATGCCGGATCGTCGGCGTACGGCGAGCGCATCCAGCGTTGCGAGACGGTGATCCGCGAGGAGCTCCTGGTAGCGCCCGGGCCGGAGATCGTGGCGCGCACGATCTTCACTGCGCTCACCGCCCGGCGGCCCCGCATGCGGTATCCCGTCGGACCGGCGTCGTGGCTCGTGCCGCTCGCGCGCCGTCTGCTGCCGGAGTCGGTGGCGCTGCGGCTCATCCGCTCGCACTTCCATATCTGACCGTGCTAGCCATCCGCGCAGGAGGGCTCGACACATGGACGTGGAGATCAAGCGACGGGACGTGCTGACGGGGATGGGCGCGATGCTGGTGGCGTCGGGTCCCGGGCTGGCCTACGCGGCCGATCACGCTGCGCATGCGTCGCCGCTGTCGCCCGCCGTGCAGGCGATCGTCGACGCCGCGGCTGCGTGCGAGCAGGCCGGCGAGGCCTGCATCGCCCACTGCATGGCCAGCTTCCGCGCCGGCGACACGTCGCTCGCCGAATGCGCCAGCAGCGTGCAGCAGATGCTGCCGGCGTGCACGGCCGTCGGACGTCTGGCGCACTACGACTCGCCGCACCTGAAGGCGTTCGTCGCCGCGTGCCAGCAGATCTGCATCGACTGCGAGGCGCAGTGCCGCAAGCACGAGCAGCATCCGCCGTGCAAGGCGTGCGCCGAGGCGTGCGCGAAGTTCATCACGGCGGCGAAGGCGCTGGCGGCCTAGTCGCTACGCCGCGCGGCGGGCGAGTCGCAGCGTGTGCGTGCGCGGCAGACGGAGCGTGAAGCACGAGCCGCGCCCGGGCGCGCTGTCGAGCTCGACGGTGCCGCCGAGCTGGTGCACGAAGCGGCGCACCAGGTAGAGCCCGAGGCCGGTGCCGCCGTGACGACGCGTCTCCGAGCCGTCGGCCTGACGAAACATCTCGAAGATCAGCGCGTGGTCCTCGGCGCGGATGCCGGCGCCGGTGTCCTGCACCGTGACCGCCACCGACGCGTCGTCGGCCGTGGCCGTCACGCGCACGCGGCCGGCGTCGGTGAACTTGAGCGCGTTGTCGACCAGGTGGCGGATGGCCACCGTCAGCTTGCGCGCGTCGGTGCGGAGCGTGACGTCGGGCGCCGTCGCGGCCCAATCGAGGGCGACGGGGCCGCCGAGGTGGAGCCGGGTGTGGGTCTGGCGCAGCGTCGCCCACAGATCCGGTAGCCAGACGCGCTCGAGATCGGGCTCGCCGTGCCCGCTCTCGATGCGGCCGATCTCGAGCGTGTGCTCGACCAGCTCGAGGAGTCGCGCGCCGGCGCGCCGGATCTGCGCCAGGTAGCCGGTGCGGTCGTCGAGCGAGGCGTCGGGGTCGCCCGCCATGTCGGCGTAGCCCAGCACGGCGTTGAGCGGTGTGCGCAGCTCGTGCGACATCGTCGAGAGGAACTCCGACTTCACCTGGCTGGCGCGACGGATCTCTTCGACCAGCCGCGCATTCGTGAGCGCCATCGAGGCTACCTGCGCGATGCCGTGGGCGATGTGCTCCTGCTCGGAGTGAAGGGATCGGCCTCGATGTCGCGCGTGGTGAGGTGGAGTGCGACGAGCTCGCCGTCCTCGTGCAGGGCGATGGCGATCGTCGGCCCGACGGCGGGTCCGAGCAGCCGCGTCGCGACCGCCGGATCGAGCACCGCTACCGCGTCGCGCGCGGCGCGCTGCACGACGGCCGACAGCTCGGCGGCGGGTACCGGAGCGATGCCGCCACCGATGTACGACCGCGCCGCGGTGTCGAGCACGAGTGTCGCGCTGCGCGTACCGCCGAGGAGCTCCGTGGTGAGCAAACCGAGGCGCTCGAATAGGAGTGCGCTGTCGAGCGACGACAGCATCTCGCGTCCGACGCGCGCCAGCGTCGACGCCGTGCGCGCCTCGGCCGCCAGGTTGCGCTCGGTGAGGTCGTGCACGAACCCGGTGCGGAGCGCGCCGTCGTCGCGCTCGATCGCGAGGAGCGCCAGCTCGACGGGGAGCGTGCCGCCGTCGGCGCGACGCGCCGTGGTCTCGATGCGACGTCCGAGCGCGGCGCCGGCGCCGGCCGTGAGGTGATGCGTCAGCTCGTTGCGCTGGTCGGCGCCGTCCCCGGACGGCGTCAGCACGTCGACGAGGGCGCGGCCGAGCACGTTCGCGCGCGGGTGACCGAACATGCGCTCCGCGGCCGGGTTGTACTCGACGATGCGGCCGCCGGCGTCGACGGTGATGATGGCGTCGAGGGCCGACTCGATGATGGCGGCCTTGCGCGCCTCGCTGACGCGCAGATCACGCTCGGCACGCGCCCGTGCGCGACGATGCTGCTCGAACGCGTGCGCAATGTAGATCGACGTCGCGAACGCGAGCAGCACCGCGACGGTGGGGGAGGCGAGTCCGCCCGGCGGTGCCGGTGCGCCGGCGACGTTGCCGACGAGCGAGAGCCCAGCGGCGAGCACCGTCGCGATCTGCGGTACGACGCCCCACGGCAGCAGCGTCGCCGTCGCCAGGGTGAGCACCGTGAACAGCAGGAAGATCGAGCTGACCTCGGCGGTCAGCACGCCGGAGACGGCCGTGGTGGCACACACCTCGGTCAGGACGACGAGCGCGACGGCGACCGCGCTGTTCCAGGTGACGCGACCGCGCAGCAGGGCGAACGCTGCCAGGATGGTGGCGAGCTGCACCGCCTTGACGGTTAGGATGGCGCGGCTCGCGACGTGTCCGTCGGGCACATAGGCGGCGACGAAGAGAGCGATCGCCAGCAGCAGGAGCCACAGGCCGGCGCGAATGCGCTGCACGAGGACGCGCCGGATGTCGGCGTCGCGCTCGAATCGCGTGCTCATGCGGCGTCACCCGCACGACGGTGCGCCACCGCGCCGACGCGGTGGTGCGTGGCGCGGTCATGAATGGTGTCACCCGAGGCCCGCATGGTCCGTGCCGAAGCACGGTGCATGCCGGGCGTCGGAATCGTGACGGTATCCAGTGCGGGTCGCGCGATGCGCGAACGGATGCGCCGATCAGTGCTTGCCGACGGGGCGGATGAGCCCTTCCTGCGCCACGCTTGCGACGAGGATGCCGTTGCGCGTGAAGAGCTGACCCATGGTGAAGCCGCGCGCGCCGGATGCGCTCGGGCTGTCCTGTACGTAGAGCAGCCACTCGTCGGCGCGGAACGGGCGGTGGAACCACATCGCGTGGTCGAGGCTCGCCATGACGTAGCTCGGGTCGTTCCATGCGATCGCGTGCGGCAGCGTCGCGGTATCGAGCAGCGTCAGGTCGGAGGCGTACACGACGACGCACTGGTGCAGCAGGAACGGATCGGGCAGCGTGCCGTTGGCGCGGATCCACACCATCTGTCGCGGCGGACGCTTCGTCGGCTTGAACGGGTTGCCGCCCATGACGGGGCGCACCTCGATCGGGCGGTCGCGTGTCAGCCACTCGAGCGCTTCCTTCGGCAGCGAGTCCTTCACCTTCTCGAGGCGCTCGCTGCTCGACGGCAGCGAATCGGGATCGGCGACGTCCGGCATCGCCATCTGGTGCTCGGGGCCCTTCTCTTCGGGCTGGAACGAGGCCGCGAGGTTGAAGATGGCGCGCCCGTGCTGGATGGCGACGACGCGACGGGTGGTGAAGGTGCGGCCGTCGCGGATGCGGTCGACCTCGTAGAGGATCGGCTTCGCCGGATCGCCGGGACGAAGGAAGTAGGCGTGCAGCGAGTGCACGATGCCGCGCTCGACGGTGCGACCCGCGGCGACCAGGGCCTGGCCGGCGACCTGGCCGCCGAAGACGCGCTGGCGGTTCTCCTGTGGACTGCGGCCACGGAAGATGTTCACCTCGAGCTCTTCGAGGTCCAGAAGCTCGACCAGCCGATCCACCGCGTCCTGCATGGGGGCAACTTGTGCCACGGCACGAGGTGCGGGAGAAGGAGCCCCATGCGCGCTGCCGTCATGCGGAACAAGACGCTCGTCGTCGACACGCTTCCCGATCCGGAGCCGGGCCCGGGCGAGGTGCTGGTGAAGACGCTCGCCTGCGGTATCTGCGGCTCCGACCTGCACGCGCTGGTGCATGCCGACAAGATGGTCGAGGCGGCGCGCGAGAGCGACGCGCCCTTCGGCCTCGACCCGTCGCGCGACGTCGTGATGGGCCACGAGTTCTGCGCCGAGGTCATCGACTACGGTCCCGACACCGGCGGCAACGCCAAGCCGGGCGAGCGGGTGGTCTCCATGCCGCTCATTTTCCGCCCGAGCGGCATCCAGGGCGTCGGCTACTCGAACGAGGTGCCCGGCGGATACGGCGAGCTCATGGTGCTGTCGGCGTCCTTGGCGCTGCCGGTGCCGAACGGCCTGTCGACGGAGCACGCCGCGCTGACCGAGCCGATGGCCGTCGGGCTGCACGCCGTCGAGAAGGGCCGCTTGGAGCCGCACGACGCGGCGCTGGTGATCGGCTGCGGACCCGTCGGGCTGGCGGTGATCGCGGCGCTCAAGCTGCGCGGCATCGAGCCCATCGTCGCCGCCGACTTCTCCCCCCTACGCCGAGAGCTGGCGCAGAAGATGGGAGCGCATGTCGTCGTCGATCCGAAGGCGCGGCCGACGATCGAGGCGTATCGCGAGGCCGCCGATCTGCGGCCGTGCGTGGTGTTCGAGTGCGTCGGCGTCCCCGGCATGCTGCAGCAGACCATCCGCATGGCACCGCGTGGCGCCCGCATCGTGGTGGCCGGCGTCTGCATGGAGGACGACACCGTCAAGCCGATCCTCGCCATCAACAAGGAGCTGAACCTCCAGTTCGTCCTCGGCTATACGCCGATGGAGTTCATGGACACGCTGGCTGCGATCGCCGACGGCAGGATCGACGTGTCGCCGATGGTGACGGGCAAGGTCGGCGTCGAGGGCGTGGCGCAGGCGTTCCGCGACCTGGCGACGCCGGACACGCAGGTGAAGGTCCTCGTCGAGCCCTGGCGGAGCTGAGTCCGAGGGTATTTCCCGATTGGCAGGCCGCGCAGATGAGCGTAGGCCAAGGGGATGCGCCTCGTACTCACCCTGCTGGTCGCGTCTGTCCTGTGTGCATCGCCGGTCCTCGCGGCGCCGGCCGACCTCGATCCCGGCTTCGGCGTCGGCGGCCTGGTCTCGACGGAGATCTTCGGTGCCGCCAGCGACGCCACCGGCGTCGCGATCCAGCCGGATCAGCGCGTCGTCGCCGTCGGCACCGTGTCGTCGGACCTCGCGATCGTCCGCTACCTCACCAACGGCACGCCCGATCCCGACTTCGGCGAGGACGGCGTCGTCACCTTGCAGGCCGGCGGTGCGCTGGTCATGGGCCGCAGCGTCACGATGCAGGGCGACAAGATCGTGGTGGTCGGTGACACGGATCCGAACGGCGACTTCTTCGTCGCGCGACGCCTGTCGTCGGGCGAACCCGACCTCACGTTCGGTCCGACCAGTGGCGGTGCGCTCGCGATCAACTTCGTCGGTCCGACGCTGGCGGGCGACGTTGCCGCGGTCGCCGATGGGTTGCTCGTCGCCGGCACGACATCGAATCCGAACGACGGCAACAACGTGCAGCTGGTCGTCATCAAGGCGAACCTGAACGGCACCGCGCCCGACCCGAACTTCGGCGTGAACGGCACCGCCTTCCTGCCGTACTATGGGCTCGCGCTCACCCGCATCGCGGTGCAGGCGGACGGCAAGATACTCGTCGTGGTGAGCAACCCGCCGAGCGGGGTGTCCCGGTTCGCCGTCGCACGGCTCGAGGCCAACGGCACGATCGACGGGGGCTTCGGCACCGGCGGTCTCGCGACCGCGCCCTTCACCGGACAGTCCGCCGCCGCGGTCACCGTGCAGAGCGACGGCAAGATCGTCCTCGCCGGCAGCGCGCTCGGCGCCCAGTCCGGCGAGGCCGTCATGGCCGTGGCGCGCTTCGATGCGAACGGCCAGCTCGATCCGACCTTCGGCAGCGGCGGCCTCGCGGTCGCGGGTGCGGCCGGGCGCAAGCTCGAGGCGAACGCGGTCGTCATCGAAGGCGACGGTCGGATCGTGGTCACGGGCCAGGAGTTCGACGTCAGCTCCAACTGCGGCCTGGTGCAGCCCGCGGTGGCGCGCTTCAATCCCGGCGGCTGCCTCGATGGCAGCTTCGGGACGGGCGGCCTGGTGCTGACGCCGTTCGGCACCTGCAGCGGCATCGCGTCCGCCGCGCTGCAGGCGAACGGCATGCTCGTCGGCGCGGGCGAGGTGCACCTGCGGCCGGTCTCCGACATCGCGCTGCTGCGCTATCAGCTCGGCGGCGGCGGCTCGCTCACCTGCGACGGCGGTGGTGGCGGCGGCGGCGGCGGCGGTGGTGGTGGCGGGGGCGGCTGCGGAACCCCCGCGGCGACGTTCGTCTCGACCGGCTGTCGTCTCGATGCCCTCGTCGCCGACGTGGCGTCGGCGACGACGCTCGGCAAGCTGCAGAAGAGCCTCGCGACGCTGTCGCAGAAGGCCGCGGGTCGGCACGACACCGCCGAGGGGCGCGCCGGCAGCGGCAAGCGACGGCCGATCGTCGCCGCCCTCAAGTCCGCGATCGCCTCGCTGCGCAAGTTCTCCGCCAAGCTGGGGTCGAAGCGTGGTCGCAAGGCGGTTCCAGACGAGTCGGTGCGGACGGCGTTCGCCACCGCTGCGGACGTGATCCGAGCCGACCTCGAAGCATTGCGCGCGGGATTCTGACCTGGCACTCGGAAGACCCATGAGACG
Organism: Binatia bacterium; assembly: GCA_036009625.1. GTDB lineage: Bacteria > Desulfobacterota > Binatia > DP-6 > DP-6 > DASYLJ01. The sequence goes on along the minus strand of DASYLJ010000090.1, from coordinate 2,102 downwards.
TCTCCCGATCGCCCTCGTCACGATCCTCGCCCTCCACGGTGTCGCCCGCGCCGAGGGCGAGTGGCTGTCGCTCGGTGCCAAGGGCTGGTCGCCGACCGTCACCTCGAAGTCCGGGATCGGCACCGCGCACGCCACCGCCGAGGCGAAGGTCACCCGTGAGGAGTTGGAGGGCTGGTGCGCGAACTGGACGCCCGACGACAAGGGCTGCGTCGCGCGCGAGCTGGCGAACCCCGACACCAAGAAGACCTACCGCGCCAGCGCCGACTGTACGCGCGGTACGATCACGCCCGTCGACGGGAGCTCGTACACGCTCGACGGCGTGTGGGACGGCAGCGACATCGGCGAAGGGCGGACGCGGTGGCGCGACGCCGCCGGCCAGGTGGTCGGGCGCGACAACGCGAGCGGCGGGCTCGCCATCTCGCAGCAGTGGGAGGTCCTCTGCCCGGGGCCGCTCAAAGTGACGGCGAAGCCAGGACGCACGACGCCGGCACCGGCCAAACCCGCGCCTGCTGGAGAGTTCGCCGTCGGACAGATCATCGAGGCCAAGTTCGGGCGCGACTGGGTGCGCGGTCGCGTCGACAAGATCCGTCAGGGCCCGAGCGGGCCGGAATACGACGTGCGTCTCGACAACGGCCAGCGCGGCATCCTGCCGCCGCGCATGGTGCGCAAGGCGCCCTGAGCCGCGGTCGGCGATGCGACGCTACGACCATGACGTGATCGTGGTCGGCGGTGGCATGGCCGGCCTCATCGCCGCGCGCGATCTCGCCCGACGCGGCGTCGACGTCCTGCTCCTCGAGTCGCGCCACCGGCTGGGCGGACGGGTCTTCACGCAGCACGTCGACGGCTGGCCGCTGCCGATCGAGCTGGGCGCGGAGTTCGTCCACGGCGACGCGCCCGCGACCCGCGCGCTCGCGCTCGAGGCAAGGGCCGCGCTCCGTCCGATCGACGAGCAGCACCTCTACAAGATGGGACGGGAGCTGACGTCCATGAGCGCCTTCTGGGAGCGGCTGCCGGCGCTGCTGGGGCAGGTCGATCCTGACGGACCCGACCGTTCCGCCGCCGACGTCCTGCGCGCGTCGGGGATGCCGCCCGACGAGCAGCGCGTCTTCGCGATGTTCGTCGAGGGCTTTCACGCCGCTCCGCTCGATCGCGTCAGTATGCGGTCGCTCGCCGCGCAGCTCGAGGGGGGCGAGGGACAGGGACGGCTCGTCGGGGGATACGACCCGCTGGTCGTGCATCTCGAGGGCCAGCTGGAACGCCTCGGTGTGCAGGTGCGTCGTGCGACGGTGGCGCGTGGGGTGCACTGGTCGGCGGAGCACGCAGACGTGACCGTGCAGACGGGGACGGAGCTGCATGCGCGCGCCGCCGTGGTCGCGCTCCCGCACGCGGTGCTTCGAGCGCCGGATACCGTGCGCTTCACGCCGGAGATCGCGGAACAGCGGACGCAGCTCGCGCGCGTCGAGACGGGGCACGCGATCCGGGTGGTGTTGCGCCTGCGAACGCCGATCTGGGAGCGTGCAGGCATGCCGGCGCTGTCGTTCGTCCACGATCCGACGCTGGCGTTCCCGACGTGGTGGACGGCGGCGCCGGACACCACGCCGCAGCTGACTGCCTGGTGCGGCGGTCCGTCTGCGCGGCCGATCGCGTTGCGGCCGTTCGCCGCCATCGTCGAGCAGGTGCGACACGATCTGGCGGCGCTCCTCGACGTCGATCGAGGCGCAGTCGACCACGAGCTCATCGAGGCACACTGCCATGCGTTCTCGGTGGATCCGTGGTCGCGCGGCGCCTACTCCTACGTCGCCGTCGGCGGGATCGACGCGCCCGAACGCCTCGAGACGCCGCAGGGTGACGCGTTGTTCTTCGCCGGCGAGTACACGGTGCCCGCGGATTCGGGAACGGTGGAAGCGGCGCTCGTCAGTGGCCATCGCGCCGCCGCGCAGGTGCTCGACTCCCTCGGCTGACTAGTGCATCGCCGTCGTCATTGAATCAACGTGACGTGTCGTCGTCCCATGTGGCATGAGACGGCGGCGGATGGTGGTGGCGCTGACGACCAAGCAGCGGCGGGAGCTCGAACGGCTCGTCGCCCGGGCGCGAGAGGCGGC
>DASYLJ010000089.1:0-10973 GCA_036009625.1 Binatia bacterium | reverse complement strand
CTGTTGCGAAGCTTCTGAGCCGCCTCGCTGAGCTGGGTGTGTCGGGCCACCTGTGCTTCGGTACCCTTGACGACGAGCTTCGCACGGTCGACCGTGTAATCCGCGATCAGGTTATTCTTCTGCCCGACCTGCGTGGCCAGGCTGGCGACAAGGGTCTCTTTTTCGAACTCGGTTGCGATGCGGTCCGAGATGGCGGAGATCGCCTCGGCTTCGCGCTCGCGCGCCTGTTGGAACCGTGAGGTCTGCTGGTCGCGCAGCTCGGCGAAATCGAGCGCCCATTCTCGATCGTTCTGTGAATGTGATTCGAAAATCACGCGCTCGATCTCGTCGACCAAGCCATCGGAGGCACCTTTCGCCGAGCAAAGCTCCTCGACGAACTGCTGGGAAAGATACAGGGCACGCGGAAACGATTCAGGCCCGTTGGCGTCGCTGCCATCGAGCGAGCGCGTGACCGTGGCGCTGCCGCCCCAGGTCAGTGTCGCCGTCGCGTCGCCGATGAGCGTTCGCGCCCGAGACAGGAAAGATGGGCTGATGCTCTCGTCCGCATCCCAGCCGGCGGGCGTGATCGCGTCGCAGCCTGCGGCGATCACGTCGACCAACGCCGTCTTTCCCGATCCCCGCGCGCCGATGATGGCGACAAGGCCGGAGTTGAGAGGGATATCGGGCGTGGTGGCCCAATCCGCATCGTCGATCCTGACGTGCGAGATTACCTGCGACGGCATGGCCGAGCGTGGCGGCTGCTCGCCGACATAAGCGCGGCCCTCTGGGTCGATGCAGGCCTGACGGAGGGCCTCGAACTCCAAGGCGCCCTTGATCCACGAGAAGCGATTATCCACGGGCTGACCCACGGATTCCTGATCATGGGAGTCGCTACCGTGGAGACAGGGCTTGCACCCGTCATATCGTGCGCGCAGCTCCTCGACCATCACGCCGCGCTGGCCGATCCAGAATTCGCGCTGCGCCGGACTGCTCGAGAAAATGATGTGGGCGAACTTCTCGATCTCCTGGCGGACCGTGGCGTCGGCCGCCTCGCGCACGCCAGACGTGCCATCCCCGGCGCCGCCGGCGACGGCGATTAGGATGTTGTTCTTCGCCCATTCGCTTTCGCCGATGACCTTGCGCAGTTGATTAAAGTTGACTTTGAACTGGGTCGCACCGTGTCGGAGCGCCGCGCCGTGATCGGTGATGCTGGGGTCGGCACGTTTGCCCAGCTTGATCAGCTCGTCGCGAGTGCAATCGAAGCGGTCGTTGAATGCCTGAAACTGCAGGCGTTTGAGGATGCGCTTCACCTCGGGCAGGTGGTCGGGATCTTCGGGGCTGACCAGCATATGAATGTTCACGAAGCCGGACTTCGCGGCCACGTCGAGGCGCAGCTCGATGTTCGGGAAGAGTAGCATCACGCCGGGCAAGCGGCCGGCGGCCTTATGCTGGAGGACTCTCTCGTAGGTATCAGTAACGTAATAGTCGGTGACGGCGATCGCCTCGATCCTCGGCGTCAGGCTTTCCAGCGTCGTCAGGTATGGCCCCCAGGGATCTACGGCACCGAATTGATTGTTGAGGATGGTGCCGGGCGCATGGATATGCGGTTCCCATCGGTGCCACTCCGAACCGCGACTGATCACGCGCTTGCCTCGGTTCTGTATTTGCACGTCCGCGGACTCATATGCCTCGTCCGCATGGCCGTACGCACCCGATCCAGCAGCTTCGGGGCCCGCGGTCGATAGACGGGCGCATCCTCCAACACCGCGCCTTCGTACGCCAGGGCCGCCATGCGAGACGGCAAGCTAGTCCGATACGCTGTCCGAGTCCACCCTCGCCACCACCCTGTTGACGCCCCGCCGCCCCACATGACACTCCCCCGCAACCTTGCCCCTCCTCGACGACGTCCCCCCACGCCCGCACACCGCCGGCCTCCGCGCCTTCGAGCTCATCCTCATCCTCGTCGTCCTCACCGAGTACTGGCTCCGCGCCCTCCCGAAGTGGGGTCAGCTCGCCCCCGCCTACAACGTCCATCTCGCGGCCGCCTCCCTCCTCTGCCTCCTCGCCCTCCGCCCCCAGTGGCGCCGCGCAGCCCTCGGCGCCCTCGCCGTGAGCCACGCCGTCCTCGTCTGGCGGGAGTTCCCCGCTACCGGGAACCACGCCTACCTCGAGGTGGTCTTCTTCCTCTTGGCCACCCTCCTCTCCCCCGACGACGACGGCGACGCGGCCATCTACACCCGCGCCGTCCGCTGGCTGGTGATCGTCGTCTTCTTCTGGTCGGGCGTGCAGAAACTCGTCCACGGCTTCTGGTTCGACGGCAGCTACCTCGCCTTCTCGCTCGACAGCGCTGGCTTCCGCCCCGTCCTTGGCCTGCTCATCCCGGCCGACGAGCTGACGCGCCTCGCCACCTACACCGGCGAGGTCGGCGACGGCCCCTACATCGTCCGCAGCTTCCCGCTGCTCGCCCTCTCGAACGGCACCTGGCTGCTCGAGCTCGCCTTGGCCCCGCTCCTCCTCTGGCCGAAGACGCGCACGGCAGCCGCCCTCATCGGAGTCATCCTCGTCGCCGCCATCCAGGTCGGCGCCCGCGAGCTCTTCTTCGGCCTCGTCTTCGCGAACGCGATCCTGCTCTTCCTGCCCGGCACCACACACCGGCGGCTCGTCCTACCGGTGGCAGCCCTCCTCGCCCTGATGATCTTCTCGCGCCTCGGCGCCCTCCCCGAAGCGGTGTTCCATTGACGAAGCACCGCATCGTCACGGCACTCCTCGCCGCACTAACGGCGTGGCCCCTCGTCCAGCTCGCCTTGGTCGCGCGCTACGACGTCAGCCCCTGGAAGCTCGCCGGCTGGGGCATGTACTCCACCCCGCGCTTCGACCGCGTCGGCATGGAGGTCTACGGGCGCCCGGCGAGCGGCGGCCCCGAAGAGCAGCTCGCGTCACCATCGGCCGCGGTGCGCGACGAAGCCACGCAGTTCCTCGAGAGCTACCGATGGCTGCGCGACCTCGCCCCGCGCGAGCGCTTCGTCGACGCGATCCTCGCTGACAACCCGCAATGGGATCAGGTGCGCGTGACGGTGTTCCGTCCCGACCTGGATGCGCGCACCGGCATGGTCGTGATGATCCGTGCCGAGTACGCGCATCCGCGCCGGTAGGACTTCAGCTCACGGGTTGCACTGCACGAAGTAGCGCGACGACCCGGATCCGTTCAGCGCCGCCGAGCATGACGGCCGACCCGTGCAGCACGAGCCGATGCCCGCGGGAGGGCACGACACCGGCTGGCAGCCGTCGCCGTCCTCGCCGCCCGTGCCGAAGCAGTTCGAGTAGCCGCTGAACGCGTTCACCGAGAACCGGTTCGAGAGGCTGCACACCAGATCGAGGTTGCCCGACGGCCGGTTGATGGTGACGCTGCAGCCGGTCGGACCATTCTGCGCCGCCGTGCCGCCCGGCCACTCGGCCGAGTCGAACAGACCGCCGCTGTTGCTGCTCACGTTGAACGTGAACGTCTGGCCGGGGCACTTGCAGAAGCCGCCGTTGCACGATCCCGACTGGCAGTCCCCGTTGTTGCCGCACGTCTTGTTGAGCGCGCAGTCGGCCACGCACGAGCCACCGCAGTCGATGTCGCTCTCGTTGCCATTCTTGACGGTGTCCGAGCACGTCGCGGCCTGGCAGAGGTTGCCGATGCATACCAGGCTCGAGCAGTCGGTGGGCGTGGTGCAGCCCTGACCTGCGCCACAGCCCGGGCAGAAACCACCACCGCAGTCGATGCCCGTCTCGCTGGCGTTCTTCACACCATCGCTGCAGGTGGGCGACTGGCAGATGTTTCCGGTGCACACGCCGCTCTGGCAGTGCGCGCCGATGGTGCAGCCCTGACCCGCCGGACACGTCGGGCACAGACCACCGCCACAGTCGATGCCGGTCTCGGTACCGTTCTTCACGGTGTCGGTACACGTCGCCGGCTGACAGACGCTCCCCGTGCAGACGCCGCTCACGCAGTCGCCGCCGATGAAGCAGGAATCACCGTTCGGGCAGTCGCCGCACGGGCCGCCGCAGTCGGTGTCCGACTCGCCGCCGTTCTTCGCACCGTCGCTGCAGGTGGGCACCTGACAGATGCCGCCGGTGCAGACGGCGCTCTGGCAGTCGGAGTGGAAGACGCACGTGTCGCCGTTCGCACAGTCGACGCACGAGCCACCGCAGTCGGTGTCGCTCTCGCTGCCGTTCTTGACGCCGTCACTACACGACGAGCCCTGGCACAGGCCGCTCAGGCAGACGCCGGTCTGGCAATCCGTCCCGTTGCCGCAGCCCTGCCCCGGCGGGCACAGCCCACACGAGCCGCCGCCACAATCGACGCCGGTCTCGGTGCCGTTCTTGACGCCGTCGCTGCACAGCGCGGCCTGACAGATGTTGCCGGTGCAGACGTTGCTGTTGCAGTCGGCGCCGGTGAGGCAGCCCCCGCCCGGACCGCAGTCGGGGCAGCCGTTGCCGCAGTCGACGTCGGTCTCGCTGCCGTTCTCCTGACCATCGTTGCAGGTCGGCGCCTGGCAGACGTTGCCGGTGCAGACCAGCTCGGTGCAGTCCGTGAAGGCGCCGCACACGCTGCCCACACCACACGGCGGGCACGCCCCGCCGCCGCAGTCGGTATCGGTCTCGACACCGTTCTTCACGTCGTCGGTGCAGCCCGCTCCCTGACAGACGCCGGTGATGCAGACGCCGCTGAGGCAGTCACCAGGGATCGCGCAGCCGTCGCCGTCGGCGCAATCCGGGCACGTTCCGCCGCAGTCGACATCGGTCTCGCTGCCGTTGTCGACCGTGTCGCTGCAGGTCGGCGCCTGGCAGATGCCGCCGGTGCAGACGCCGCTCTCGCAATCGCCGGCCACCGCACAGGTGTCACCGTCGTCACAGGCGCCGCAGCTGCCGCCGCAGTCGACGTCGGTCTCGGTGCCGTTCTGCGTGCCGTCCGTACAGTTCGGACAGACGACGTCCACGCCGCGCTTGAGCGTCAGCTTGAAGCCGCTCGGCGTCACCTTGTGCACGACCTGGCTGCCGGCGCTGGCCGCGTAGCGCGAGCACATGCGGTGCGTCGAGCCGTCGGCAGCGTTCTGCACGGTGAGCACCGTGACCACACCACCCGCGCCCGGCGGCGTCGAGATGTTGAGACCGCCGAGGCTCTTGGCGAGCACCTTGGCGAGCTTGGCGCTCTTCACCAGCGCGGTCTTCGCCGGTGACGGACCGAGCGGCGCGGCGCTGTTGGCGAACTTGATGACCGAGGCGGACGCCGACTTCCACGGCGCCGGGAGGGGAATGACGCCCTTGTTCGAGGGCGCGTCGACGTAGTGGATCTCGAGCGACGCGCTCAGCTGCGCGGGCGTCGCCGCGGGGCCGAAGTGCACGTCGGGGTCCTTCTGCAGCGACTTGAGCGTCGAGCGTCCCGACGTCGTGGACGTGCTGAGCGAGACGCTGCTGCCGGCCACGCCGACGTCGGTGGCCCACGAAGCGACGGCGGCCGACAGGCCGACCATGGCCACGAGGCCGAGCAGGACTTTCCGATTCATCATTCGCATTCCCCCTCGATCATTCGAGACACTGGACGAAGTAGCGTGCGCTGCCCGAGCCGTTCAGCGCCACCGAGCACGACGGCCGGCCACTGCAGCACGAGCCGACACCAGCGAACGGACAGCCCTGCGGCTGGCAGCCGTCGCCGTCCTCTCCACCGGAGCCGAAGCACTGCGTGTAGCCCTGGAAGCTGTTCACCGAGAACGGCGGCTGCAGCGTGCACACCTGGTCGATGTTGCCGCTCGGCCGATTGATCGTGACGGCGCAACCCGCCGGGCCATTCTGGCTCGTCGTTCCACCCGGCCATTCCGCCGAGTCGAAGGGGCCGCCGTTGTTGCTGCTGATGTTGAACGTGAACAGCCGATTGCCGCACGTGCAGCGATCGTTCGCACCGCAGACGGCGCTGGCGCAGTCGACGCCGGCGTCACACAGCTTGCCAAGACCGCAGCCCGGGCAGCCGCCACCACAGTCGACGTCGGTCTCGGTGCCGTTGCGCGCGCCGTCGGTGCAGCTCGGCGGCTGGCAGACGCCCGCGGTGCAGATGCCGCTGGCGCAGTCGCTCGGGCCGCCACAGGTGAGGCCGTTCGCGCAGCGCACGCAGTTCGGTGCCGGGCCGCCGCAGTCGAGTGCCGTCTCGGCACCGTTCTGCACGCCGTCGGCACAGTTCGGCACGCGGCAGTAGCCGCCGGTGCAGACGCCGCTCGGACACTCGGCGCCGATCGTGCACGTGGGCTGACAGATGCCGCCCGAGCAGCCACCCAGCGCGCAGTCGGTGCCGAGGAAGCAGCCCTGGCCCACCGCGCATCCGGGACAGCTGCCGCCGCCGCAGTCGAGGCCGGTCTCGGAGCCGTTCTCCACGCCGTCGAAGCAGGTCGGCACCTGGCAGACGCTCGCGATGCAGACGCCGCTCGGGCACTGGGTGCCCGACGTACACGCCGGCGAGAGGTCGGCGAAGATCGAGTAGTACTGCCCGTTGCGCGACACCTCGATGCCCGCGATCGACAGCCCGATGAACTGCGGCAGCGGGAAGCTCTCGAGCGCGCCCGCGATGTCGGGCAGGAACGACGCCACCACGCCAGGGATGAACGCCTGCAGCGCCGCCTCCTGCACCCCGAGCGGGTTCAGCAGGATCGCCACGGTGACGTCGCTCGCGTCCGGCGTGGAGAGGACGAAGCCGATGCCGCTGGGCTGGAACGCCAGCTGCAGGCCGAGCCGCGTGTCGACGGCGAGCGCCATCAGCGTGACCTCACCCGGCAGACCCGCGTCGCGCACGAACTCCACCTGCACCTGCGCCATGCGCAGCTCGCCGAGCTCGCCGTTCGGCCCCGCCGCTCCCGTCAGCACCGGCGCCAGCGTCGGCGAGATGCGGATGGTGATCGGTAATGCCGGCGGCAGCGACGCGAACGGCGGGAACGCCGCGGCGAGGAGACCTGCCGTCAACTGCACCGGACCGCCGCCGAGGTCGATGACGGTGAGCGCACTCTGCAGCAGCCCGCTCTCGATCTGCGAGCGCAGCAGCTGGTTGAAGCCCGACGTCGAGATCGCGAGCCCGAGCCCATACGGCGAATGCTGCACCGGCGTGATCGCGCCGAACGCCGGGAACGGCTCGCTCACGTGGTACGTGCCGGCGAACTGCGGCGCGTTCGGATCGGGCAGCAGCGTCGTCGCCGTCAAGTTGGCGGCGAAGGTGACGCCGATCGGATCTTCGACGATGGACGTGAACGGCGCGTACAGGTCGATGCCGAGCCCGCTGCCGACGGGACCCGCGATGTCGATGCCGCCGAGCGCGGTCTCGATGGCGCCGGCGATCGGCGTGTTGCCGTTGCCGTCGACCTGATTGAGGAAGTCCTGCATGCCGTCGGCGAAGAGCGCGCCGACGTCGCCGATGGCCGAGCCGATGAGCGATTCGGTGAGATCACCGAAGAGCCCGCTGCAGTCGGTCTGGTACGTGGTCCCGCTCGCCTGCACGGCGACGGTGCCCACCTGCGCGACGTCGACCTTCGACGGCTGCGAGACCATCGGCGACAGGCCGTAGTCGCCGAAGAGCTGGATCACCGGCACGGTGAGGTGCAGCTCACAGTGGATCGGGATGCCGGCGTCGCTGTCGATGTTCACGGTGACGCGGAGACCATTCAGCGTGATGTCGCCGTCGATGCTGTTGGTCTGCGAGTCGAGCGCGATGCCGATGGGGCCCACCTGTGGCGCCGGCGTACCACTGATGGTGACGTCGACCGAGCCGAAGCAGACGCTGCCGAGCGGCGCGTAGCAGTAGTCCTCCATCACCGCCGTGCCCGGCGACACCAGCGTCGACGGGTCGATGGCGACGAGCGTCGTCGCGACCGGCTCGATGGTGTCGAAGCCACGGTCGTTGATGCGCATGGCGACGCCGTTCGGCGACGCCTGCCCGGCCGGCGTGGCCGCGCCCGCGATGACCACGACGCGATCGTATGCCGTGAAGCCGTCGTGGTTGCGCACGAGCTTCGCGTTGATCGGATTGAAGATGGCGCTCTGGCTGAGCGGCATCGACGTCGAGAACGTCCCGCCCGGCGACAGAACCACCGGGATGCCGTTGATGGTGAGGTTCGCGCCGGCCGGGCCGACGCCGGTCGTGTGACCCGTGATCGCGGTGGACGCCGCCAGCGAGAAGACGCCGTGCACCGGCGTGTCGATGGTGACGGTGAACGGAACGCACGTGGTGCAGCTGCCGCCGCAGTCGACGTCGATCTCGCTGCCGTTGCGGATGCCGTCGCTGCAGCTCGGCGCCGCGCAGGTGCCGCTGGTGCAGACGCCGCTCTCGCAGTCGGTCGCCACCACGCAGTGATCGCCGTCATCGCACGCGGGGCACGCGCCGCCGCAGTCGATGTCGGTCTCGTTGCCGGTCTTGATGCCGTCGGTGCAGGACGGCGCCTGGCAGACGTTTCCGGTGCAGATGCCGCTCAGGCAGTCCGACGGCGCCCCGCAGCCTTGGCCGATGCCGCACGCGGCGCACGCGCCGCCGCCGCAGTCGATGCCGGTCTCGGTGCCGTTCTGCGAGAGATCGCTGCAGCTCGGGCACGGCGTCGGCACGCCCTTCTTGAGCGTGAGCTTGGCACCGCTGCCGATGGCGCGGTGGGCGATCTTGCTGCCGGCACTGACCTGGTAGCGCGAGCACATGCGATGGCGCGAGCCATCGCCGGCGTTGTCGATGGTGAGGACGGTGATGACGCCCCCGGGGCCGGGCGGCGTCGCGACGGAGAGACCGCCGGTGGCGCTGGCGAGCACCTTGGCGACCTTGCCCGCCTTCACCGACGCGGTCTTCACCAGCGACGGGCCCGACGGCGCCTGCGCATTCCTGTAGGTGGCACCGGTGCCGGTGTTGGCGGCCCACGGCGACGGCATGACGAGGGTGCCGCGGTTCGCGGGCGCGTCGACGTACCATATCTCCAGCGAGCCGCTGAGCTCGCTCGACGCGCTGCCCGGACCGAACGCGATGCCGGGACCCTTCTGCAGCGACTTGAGCAGCACCTTGCCGCTGCCCGACACGCTGACGGTGACACCCTGCCCCGTCACACCCAGATCCGCGGCGCGGGCGGACGACGACAGCGCAAGCGCCACCATCGCCACGACTGCGACCTGGAATCCCCCACGCATTGGGCCTCACCTCGGGCCCCAGGATTCCGGAACAGATACCGGGGGGCGGGGGTGCTCTACCAAACGATCGTTCGTCTCCGCAAGGTTTTCCTGCGCGAGGCGCGGTGCGTCTAAGGAATTTCCCCTACCAGGTGTCTACACACGGGCGCTTCTTTCCGGCGCGTGGCGCGGGACGCCACTCGCGGACGGCGCCCAGTATCCAGCGTCGCGAGTCCATCGGGTCGATGACGTCGTCGATCTCGAAATGTGACGCCATGTTCACGCCCTTCCCGATCTCGTACATGCGCGCGACCATGTCGTCGAAGAGACGGCGACGCTCGGCGGCGTCCTCGACGGCGGCCAGCTCCTTGCGGAAGCCGAGCTTCACCGCGCCCTCGAGCCCCATGCCGCCGAACTCGCCGGTCGGCCACGCGACGGTGAACGTCGGCGCGTGGAAGCTGCCGCCCGCCATCGCCTGCGCGCCGAGGCCGTAGCCCTTGCGCAGCACGATGGTGCAGAACGGCACCGTCAGGCTCGCGCCGGTGACGAACATGCGCGACGCGTGCCGCACCATGGCGCGCTTCTCGATCTCGGGGCCGACCATGATGCCCGGCGTGTCGCAGAGGAACACGAGCGGCAGGTCGAACGCGTCACAGAGTTGCATGAAGCGCGCCGCCTTGTCGGCACCGTCGGGATCGATGGCGCCGGCGAGATGCACCGGGTTGTTGGCGACGATGCCGACGGGGACGCCCTCGATGCGCGCCAGCGCCGTCACCATGCCGGCACCGAAGCCGCGGCGCAGCTCGAGCACCGTGCCGGTATCGGCGAGCGTGTCGATGACGGTGCGCACGTCGTAGATGCGGAGCCGGTTCTCGGGAATCGCGGTGCGGAGCAGACGCTGATCGGCGCTGGTCCACTTCGGCAGCGCACCCCGGAAGTAGCCGAGGTACTGCTTCGCCACCGCCACCGCGTCCACCTCGTCGCGGACGGCGACGTCGACGACGCCGTTCGGTACCTGCACCGACATCGGACCGACCTCGTCGGGATGGAAGACGCCGAGGCCGCCGCCCTCGATCATCGCGGGGCCGCCCATGCCGATGCTCGAATTCGCGGTCGCGATCACCACGTCGCAGCAACCGAGCAGCGCCGCGTTGCCGGCGAAGCAGCGTCCGGAGTTGATGCCGACCAGCGGCACCAACCCGCTCAGGCGACCGAAGTAGCGGAAGGCGAGGCAGTCGAGCCCGGCGACGCCGGCGCCGTCGGTGTCGCCCGGACGTCCACCGCCGCCCTCCGTGAACATCACCAGCGGCAATCGCTGCTCGTAGGCGATCTCGAACAGACGGTCCTTCTTGCGATGGTTCTGCAGCCCCTGCGTCCCGGCGAGGACGGTGTAGTCGTACGCCAGCACGGCGCAGCGCTTCCCGTCGACGTCGCCCGTGCCGGCGATGAGCCCATCGGCGGGCGTGCGCTTGATGAGATCGTCGAGCGCGCGACGCCGGCGCTGCGCGGCGATGGTGAGCGCGCCGTACTCGGTGAACGTGCCCGCATCGACGAGATCGTCGACGTTCTCGCGCGCGGTGCGCTGACCCGTGTCGCGGCGGCGCTGGACGGCGTCGGGGCGTGCGGCGTCGAGCGTGATGTCGTGGCGCTCGATCGTCTCGGCCAGGTCCGCGCGCACGTGATCGAGATCGACGGCGGTCGCGACGACGGCCTCGTCACCGTCGACGGCCTGCGCCTCGAGCACGACGAGCGGGTGGCCCTCGAGGACGGTGTCGCCGGGCGCGACGTCGACTCGACGCACGACACCGCTCATCGGCGCCGTCACGGCGTGCTCC
>DASYLJ010000088.1:0-6768 GCA_036009625.1 Binatia bacterium | reverse complement strand
GCGGCCGAAGAAGCCTTCAAGGGCAAGATCGCCTCCGAGATGCCGCCGGCGCACTTCGAGACGTCACTGGCCGTGCCGTTCTTCAAGGATGCGCTGTTCAACCTGACGCTGGCCGGCTTCATCGCTTTCGGCGCCTTCGTTATCACCGGCGCAGGCAACGCCGTGAACTTCACCGACGGCCTCGACGGCCTCGCCATCGGCCCAGTGATGATCGCCGGCGCGACGTACTCCGTGTTCGCCTACGTCGCGGGCAACGCACGCATCGCCGAGTACCTCCAGATCCCCTACGTCGCGGGGGCCGGCGAGCTGGCCGTGTTCTGCGGCGCGCTCGCCGCCGCGGGCATGGGCTTCCTGTGGTTCAACGCCTATCCGGCGCAGATGTTCATGGGCGACGTCGGATCGCTGGCGCTCGGCGCGGCGCTCGGCGTGGTCGCGTTGGCGACGCGCCAGGAGATCGTGCTGGTCGTCGTCGGCGGGGTGTTCGTGCTCGAGACGCTGTCGGTCATCGGGCAGGTGGCGTCGTTCAAGCTGCGGCGCAAGCGCATCTTCCGCATGGCGCCGATCCACCATCACTTCGAGCTGCTCGGGTGGCCCGAGCCGCAGATCATCGTCCGCGCCTGGATCGTCGCCATCGTGTGCGCACTGCTGGCGCTGTCGACGCTCAAGCTGCGCTGATGAGGCTGCCGCGTCGCGCGCTGGTGATCGGCTTCCGGCGCACCGGGCAGGCGGTGGCACGCCTGCTCGCGTCGCGTGAGGTGGCGGTGCGGGTGAGCGACGCGCAGACCGCGGCGCAGCTCGACCTCACGCCGGCCGCGTTTGCCGGCATCGAGCTGCGGCTCGGCGACGCCGGCAACGACGCGCTGCTCGACGGCATCGACCTGGTGGTGCCGAGTCCGGGCGTGCCGCGCGAGGCGCCACTGCTGGCGGCGGCGGTGCGGCGCGGGGTGGCGGTGCAGAGCGAGATCGAGCTGGCGTTCACGCTGCTCGAATGCCCGGTCGTGGCCATCACCGGCACCAACGGCAAGAGCACCACCACCATGCTGGTGGGGGCGGCGCTCGAGCGCTCGGGCTGGAACACGTTCACGGGCGGCAACCTGGGGACGCCGCTCGTCACCGCGGTCGATCAGCGGCCCGACGTTGCGGTCGCCGAGGTGTCGACGTTCCAGCTCGAGTGGGTGGCGCGCTTCCGTCCGCGCGTCGGCTGCTTGCTGAACGTCACGCCCGATCATCTCGATCGCCACGCCGACTTCGCCGAGTACCACGCGCTGAAGGCGCGCCTGTTCGCGCACCAGTGGCCGGAGGACTGGGCGGTGCTGAACCGCGACGATCCCGAGACGTGGCGCCTGGCGCCGTCGCTCGCGGCGCGCGTGGTGTCGTTCGGGATGCACGAGGTGGCCGTGGGCGCGTTTCCCCGCGACGGCCACGTCGTGCTGCGTCTGCCGGACGCCGCCGAGGAGCGCTACGACCTCGGCCGCACGCGCCTCGTCGGTCGTCACAACGTCGAGAACATCCTCGCCGCCGTCACGGTGGCGCGGCTCGCCGGTGCGTCTGCGACGGCGATCGCCGAGGCCATCGACGCCGCCGAGCCGCTGCCGCATCGGTTGGCGCTCGTCGCCGAGCGCGCTGGTGTGCGCTGGTACGACGACTCGAAGGCGACGAACGTCGGTGCCGCGGTGAAGAGCCTCGAATCGTTCGACGGCCCGGTGCTGCTGGTCGCGGGTGGGGTCGACAAGGGCGGGGACTACGCGCCGCTCGCCGCTGCCGCCGCCGGCAAGGTGCGCTGCGCGCTGGTGCTCGGCGCGGCCCGCGATCGCATCGCGGCCGCGTTGGCGACCCGCGACGTGCCCATCGAGCACGTGACCTCGCTCGACGCGGCCGTCGCCGCGGCGGCGTCGCTGGCACGGGCCGGCGACACCGTGCTGCTGGCGCCCGCCTGCGCCAGCTTCGACATGTTCAAGGATTATGCGGCGCGAGGCCGGGCCTTCCGTGCCGCCGTGGAGGCCCTGCGATGACCGGAGCCGAGACCCTCGAAGACGCCCTCGAACCCCGCCGCCCCGTCTTTCGCGGGCCGCTCGCCAACCAGCGACCGCGCCTGATCATGACGTTCGCCGGCGATCCCTGGCTCTTGATGGCCGTCGCCGCGCTCGTCGGGCTCGGCATGATCATGGTCTTCAACGTCAGCTACTTTCCGGGTGGCGACGACTTCGGCGATCCGCTGCACTTCTTCCGCAAGCACATGGCGTCGATCGTGATCGGCATCGGCCTCTGCGTCGGAGCGTCGCGCGTGTCGTCGGAGGTCTACCGGCGCTTCGCCTATCCCGTGCTGGTGGTCGCGTTCATCGGGATGGTCGCCGTGCTGATCCCCGGCATCGGCGTCAACCGCAGCGGCGCGCAGCGCTGGATCCCGCTCGGGCCGGTGGCGTTCCAGCCCTCCGAGCTCGCCAAGCTGGCGCTCGTCCTCTACATGGCGTGCTCGCTGGCGCGGAAGGGCGAGCGCATCCGTGAGTTCTGGTTCGGCATCATCCCGCACTGCCTGGTGACGGCGGCGCTCGCCGGCCTCTGCCTGCTCGAGCCCGACTTCGGTACGGCAGCGCTCGCGATGGGCATCCTCGGCGCGATGCTGTTCGCCGCCGGCGCCCGTCTCACGCACCTCGGCGTCTTCATCGCCGGCGCGCTGCCCGGCCTGATCTACCTCGCCGTCATGGAGCCGTATCGCTGGAAGCGGTTCATGTCGTTCCTCGACTGCAACGACGACCCGCGCGGCGTCGGCTTCCAGCTCTGCCAGGCGCTGATCGCGTTCGGCTCCGGCGGCGTCTCCGGCGTCGGGCTCGGGCAGGGGCAGCAGAAGATGTACTACCTGCCCGCGGCGCACACCGACTTCATCTTCTCCGTCGTCGGCGAGGAGCTCGGCCTGATCGGCTCGGCGCTCGTGCTCGGTCTCTTCGTGGTGGTGGCGCTGCGTGGGTTCCGCATCGCCGGTCGCCATCCCGACGACTTCGCCGGCCTGCTCGCCTTCGGCGTGACGTGCCTGCTCGTGCTGCAGGCGGCCCTCAACGTCGGCGTGGCGCTCGGCGTCCTACCGACCAAGGGGCTGACGCTGCCGTTCGTGTCCTACGGCGGCTCGGCCATGATGATCGCGATGGCAGAGGTGGGGGTCCTGCTCGCGCTCGCGCGCGAGGCGGGATGAGTGATGCCCGTGACGTCCTGATCGCCGGCGGCGGCACGGGCGGTCACGTCTTCCCCGGCCTGGCGCTCGCGGACGCGCTACGGGCGCGGGGGATGCGGGTGGGGTTCGTCGGCACGCCGGCGGGCCTCGAAGCGCGTGCGGTGCCGGCGGCGGGCTATCCGATCGACCTCATCCCGGGTCGTCAGGTACGTGGTGGGGGCATCGGGCGGGCTGCCGGGGGTGCGGTGGCGCTCGCATCAGGGGTGGCGCGCGCACGTCGGCTTCTAATGGCGCATCGGCCGCGTCTCGTCGTCGGCGTCGGTGGCTATGCGTCGGTGGCGGCGGTGGTCGCGGCGGGGCTCGGACGCCGGCCGGTGGTGCTGATGGAGCAGAATGCCATTCCGGGCATGGCCAACCGGACCCTCGGTCGCCTGGCGCGACGGGTGTGCCTGGGCTTCGCCGAGGCAGCCTCGTTCTTCCCCGCGGGACGGACCGTCCACACCGGCAATCCCATCCGCCCCGCGGTCCTGGCCGCACCGCCGTCGCCGCCGCACGATCGGCTCGGCCTGCTCATCTTCGGCGGCAGCCAGGGCGCCACCCACATCAACGATGCCGCGGTCGTGGCGCTGGGCGCGCTCGGCGACGGCGCGCGCGCGCTCCGCATCACGCATCAGACCGGGATCGCCGACCAGGCCGGCGTGGCGTCGGCCTACGCCGGCCTCGGGCTCGACGTCCGCGTCGAGGCGTTCATCACCGACATGGGCGCCGCCTATCGCGCCGCCGACGTCGTCGTCGCGCGCGCCGGCGCCATGAGCTGTGCCGAGATCACGGCGATGGGGCTGCCGTCGGTGCTGATACCTTATCCCTATGCAGCAGACGACCATCAGCGACGGAACGCCGAGGTGATCGCCGCGGCCGGCGCAGCGACCGTCATCCTCGACCGTGAGCTCGACGGCCCGCGGCTGACGGCGGCCCTCGCACCACTCGTCGGCGATGCTGCGGCACGTTGCACGATGGCGTCGCTGTCACGCGCACTCGGACGTCCCGATGCTGCGAACACCGCGGCCGACGTGTGCTTGCGCGTCATCGCCGACCATCCACTTGAAGATCATGTGCCGCTTCTGTAAGTCCTTCCCATCGTGGCCGGGCAGGTTGGGTGGACGGGTTGGCCGCTACGGCAACTTCACGGAGTCACCGCGGTGAACGGACCGAAGCGCCGGGTCCATTTCGTCGGCATCGGCGGCATCGGCATGAGCGGCATCGCCGAGGTGCTACTCACCCTCGGCTACTCGGTCTCCGGCTCCGACGTCGCCGAGAGCGACAGCACGCGACGCCTCGAGCGGCTCGGCGCGCGCATCCACGTCGGCACGCACGACGCCACCCACATCGACGAGAGCGTCGACGTCCTCGTCATCTCGTCGGCGGTCACGTTCGCCAATCCCGAGGTGGCGCGTGCGCGCGAGCTGAAGGTGCCGATCATCCCGCGCGCCGAGATGCTCGCCGAGCTGATGCGCATGAAGTACGGCATCGCCATCGCCGGCACGCACGGCAAGACCACCACCACGTCGCTGCTCGGCTCGGTGCTGCGCGAGGCGGGTCGCGATCCCACCATCGTCGTCGGCGGCAAGCTGCGCACGCTCGGCAGCAACGCCCGCCTCGGCCAGGGCGAGATCCTGGTGGCCGAGGCCGACGAGAGCGACGGTACGT
This sequence comes from Binatia bacterium, assembly GCA_036009625.1. Classification (GTDB taxonomy): domain Bacteria; phylum Desulfobacterota; class Binatia; order DP-6; family DP-6; genus DASYLJ01. The sequence continues at coordinate 1,895 of DASYLJ010000088.1, read as the reverse complement.
TCCTGCTCCTGTCGCCCATCGTCGCCGTCGTGACGAACATCGATCCCGAGCACCTCGACTACTACGGCGACATGGAGAAGGTGCGCGCCGCGTACCTGCAGTTCGTGCAACGGGTGCCGTTCTACGGCCTGGCCGTGCTCTGCATCGACAACGTCAACGTGCGCGCCATGCTGCCGCACGTCCGCAAGCGCTTCGTCACCTACGGCGTCTCGCCCGACGCCGACTGGCAGGCGCGCGAGCTGCGGGTCGAGGGCTTCGAGACCGTCTTCGACGTCTGGAAGCACGGTACCAAGCTCGGCCCGGTGCGCCTGCGCATGCCCGGACGGCACCACGCGCTGAACGCGCTCGCCACCATCGCCGTCGCCGACGACCTCGGCATCCCGTGGCGCATCGCCGCCCACGCACTCGAGGAGTTCGAGGGCGTGCACCGTCGCTTCGAGGTGCGGGGCGAGGAGCGCGACATCCTCGTCGTCGACGACTACGGCCACCATCCGGAAGAGGTGCGGGCCACGCTCCGCGCCGCGCGCGAGGGCTTCACGCGCCGGCTCGTGGTGGCCTTCCAGCCGCATCGCTACAGCCGCACCCGCGACCTGTTCGACGAGTTCCTCTCCGCCTTCGACGACGCCGACGTGCTGCTCGTCACCGAGATCTATGCGGCAGGAGAGGATCGCCTCGAGGGCGTGTCGGGCGAGGCCCTCTACCAGGCGCTCAAACGCCGCGGCCATCTCGACGTGCGGCACGTGGCGGTCCGCGAGCAGCTCGCCGAGGCGCTGCTCGAGGTGGTGCGTCCGGGCGACCTCGTCCTCATGCTGGGGGCAGGCGACGTGTACAAGGCGGCGGACGAGCTCCTCGGCTTGCTCCGCGCGGGCGCTCCCGTCCCGCAGATCCACTAGCCATGGTGCCCGCCACGCTCACGGAGGCCCTCGCGCGAGTGATGCCGGGCCGGGTACGCGCCGACGAGCCGCTCGCACGGCACACGTCGTTCCGCATCGGTGGCCCCGCCGACGTCCTGGTGCAGCCCGACACCGCCGAGGAGCTCGGCGTCGTGATGCGCGAGGCCGCCGCGCAGGGCGTCGGCGTGTCGATGCTCGGCGGCGGATCGAACATGCTCGTCGGCGACGGCGGCATCCGCGGCGTCGTCGTCAAGCTCGGCCGGGGGTTCCGTCGCGTCGAGTGGGGCGAGCAGGGCGTCCGCGCCGGCGCCGCCGTCCAGCTCGGACGGATCGCACGCGAGAGCGTGGGCCGCGGCCTCTCGGGCCTCGAGCACGCCGAGGGCATCCCCGGCACCGTCGGCGGTGCGCTCTTCATGAACGCGGGTGCCTACGGTGGCGACGTCGCCGCGGTGGTCGATGCCGTCTGGGGCGTGGATGCCTCCGGCCGCGTGCAGCGGCTCGACCGGACGGCGCTCGCGTTCCAGTACCGCCGGGCGGTCCTGCCAGCGGGCTTCGTCGTCACGGCGGTCGCGTTCGCGCTTCGCCCCGATGTCGCGGCGCCGACGCGTATGGACGACGCGCGCCGGCGGCGCACCGCGAGCCAGCCGCATGGGCTCGCGAACGCCGGGTCCATCTTCAAGAATCCGCGCGGCGATCACGCCGGGCGGCTGATCGAGGCGGCCGGCCTGAAGGGCTGGCGCGTCGGCGGAGCGCGCATCTCGGAGCGCCACGCCAACTTCATCGTGAACGAGGGGCGCGCGCACGCGGCGGACGTGCAAGCCCTGATGTCGGTCGCGCAACGGGCAGTGTGGGAGCGGAGTGGGGTATGGCTGGAGCCCGAGGTCAGACTCGTCGGAAGCTGGTGAGCCGTCTCCTCGGGCGCCGCAATCGACGGCGGGCGCCCGCGGTCAGGACACCCATCGCGGTGCCGGCGATCGTACGCTCGGCGCTCCGCATCGTCGT
>DASYLJ010000087.1:0-4370 GCA_036009625.1 Binatia bacterium | reverse complement strand
GATGGCGACGCGGATGTCGCGCAGCAGGCGCTCGCGGCGCGGCGTCGCGGCGACGAACGCGGTGACGGCGACGTAACGTCGCCCGCGCGCGGCAGCGAGGTGACTGCCGAGCTTGGCGGCGAACTCCGGCGTCCCGGGGGCGAGCACCAGCGGCGGGGGTGGGAGCGCGTCGCGCGTCGGGTGCTCGTCGAGCAGGCGCTGCGTTTCGCTGGTGGCCTCCTGCACGTTCGGCTGATCGAACGGGTTGATCTCGAGCAGGTGCCCTGCGATGGCGACGGCGACCTGCCAGCGCACGAATTCGCCGCCGAGGTCGTAGCCGTCGGTGAGCTTGATCGCGATGACGGGATGTCCGGCGCGCGCCAGCGCGGCCATGGCGCGATCCTGCTTGGCGCCGAGCCGGAAGTGGACGATCAGACGATCTTTCCCGTAGAGCGACGGCGGTCCCACCGGTTCGTTGGTGACCGGCACCAGCCCGTTGCCCTCTTTGCCGGTCGACTCGGCGACCAGCTGCTCGAGCCAGCCCGCGAAGGCGGTGAGCTTGTCCGGCACCACGAGCGTGAGCTTGTCGCGTCCGGCTCGGTGCAGTGCGCCGAGAATGGCGCCCAGGGCCAGCCCCGGATTGTGCGCGGGCGGCACCGCGCTGCTGCACGCCGTCGCCATACGATGCGCGCGCTCGAGCAGCTTCGGCAGATCGTGGCCCATGAGCGCCGCCGGTAGCAGACCCGGGAGCGACAGCGCGGTGAACCGAGCCGCGACCTCGGACGGGTCCTGCACGACGCGGCGGAAGCCGTGCTCCTGTGCGAGCCGTTCGAGCGCAGTGCCCGGAGGTGCGATGGCGACGAACTGCGCGCCGGCCTTGGGGCCGACCTTCGCCCGCGCACGTTGCCAGAGAAAACGGAAGGCGGCGTCGAGGTCGCCGAGGGCGCCCGACGGTGACGACAGCACGTACAGCGTGCGCGCCACGTCGCTGCGCGTGGCGGCTGCGAGCACGGCCGTCGGATCGACGGCATCGAGGACGGACAGCTCGAGCCCGCCCTTCGCCACGCCGAGGGCGCGATGCAGCGCCTCGGGCGCGAGGACCGCGCTGCCGGCACCGCACAGCAGCGCGTGGGTGATACCGGTCGCCCGCACGTCGGCCGCGAACGCGGCGAGATCCTCGAGGATGGCGCTCGGCGTGGATGGCGCGTCCAGCCAGGCAAGGCGGCGCGCGATGTCGGCCTGCGCGCCGGCGACGTTCGGCTTCCAGAGCGTCGGATCCTTCCGCCACAGACGGGCGGCGACGTCGTGTGTCGCGAGTGTGGTGCGCGCGAGCGCGACGGACCGCTCCGCGGTGCCGAGCCGCACGTCGGACCGCGCGCCGATACGGAGCGCCTCGCGGCGCGTGGCGACGACGTCGACGAGCGCCTGATACGACGCCGCGAACGCGGCCACGCCCTCGCGCTCGAGCTGTGCCGTGACGGCGTCCATGCCGATGCCGGCGTGCGCCAGCTGCGCCAGCACCGCGCGCGCGCGGTCCATGCCGAAGTCGAGTCGGTTCTCCGGATGCCCGTGATCCTTGTAGGCCGCGAGCGTCGCCGGCGGCATGGTGTTGACGGTCTCGGGCCCGATCAGCGCCTCGACGTAGTAGACGTCCGGGTAGCTCGGGTTCTTGGTGGACGTGCTCGCCCACAACGGGCGCTGCGGGCGGGCACCTTCGCGCGCCAGCATCGAGAAGCGGTCGCCGCCGAACTTGTCGCGGAACGCCTGATAGGCGAGCTTCGCCTGGGCGATGGCGGCCTTGCCGCGCAGCCGTTCGAGCAGCGCGCGCTGCTCGCCGCTGGTGCCGCCGATGCGTTCGTCGAGCTGCTTGTCGACGATGGTGTCGACGCGGCTCACGAAGAAGCTCGCCACCGAGGCGATGCGGTCGACGCGCATGCCGGCCTCGAGCCGTCGCGTCAGGCCGCCGAGATAGGCCTCCATGACCTCGTCGTAGCGCTGCAGCGAGAAGATGAGCGTGACGTTCACGTTCATCCCGCCGGCGATGGTCTCCTCGATGGCGGGGATGCCCTCCGGCGTGGCGGGGATCTTCACCATCAGGTTCGGCCGATTGACGGCGCGCCAGAGACGCTTCGCCTCACGCACCGTGCCAGCGGTGTCGTGCGCCAGCGTGGGGCTCACCTCGATGCTGACGTAGCCGTCCGCGCGCTTGGTGCGCGTCCACACCGGCAGGAAGACGTCGGCAGCAGCCTGGATGTCCTCGACGATGAGCGCGTCGACGATGGCGTCGGCCTTGCGGCCCGCGGCGACGAGCGTGGCGAGGGCCTCGTCGTAGTCGGCATGCTGGGCGATGGCCTGTTCGAAGATGGTCGGATTCGACGTGAGGCCGGTGATGTCTCCGTCACGGACCATCCGCTCGAGCGCCCCGGACGTGAGCAGGGCGCGATGGATGTTGTCGTGCCACGGCGACTGTCCGAGTTGTTGCAGCTCGAGCAGCGCGTTCGCCATCACCAGTTCCTCATCGCACCAACGCCTGGGCCTTCTCCACGACGTGCTCGACGGTGAGCCCGAGCTCCTTCATGACGCGTTCCCCCGGCGCGGAGGCGCCGAAGCGGTCGATCGTGACGGTGGTGCCGTCGAGGCCCACCCAGCGATCCCAGCCGAGCGAGACGCCGGACTCGACGCCGACACGCTTTCGAACCGCGGTGGGCAGCACGCTCTCGCGGTAGTCGTCGGGCTGCTCGCGGAAGAGCTCCCAGCAGGGCATCGAGACCAGGCGGGCGCGGATGCCGCGTTTCTCGAGGATCTCCGCCGCTTCGACGATGAGGTGGACCTCGGAGCCGGTGGCGAGCAACAGCAGATCGGGTGACGTCACGCCGGGATTCAGGACGTAGGCACCGCGGCGCACGCCGTCGGCCGAGGCGAAGACGGTGCGGTCGAGCGTCGGCAGATTCTGGCGCGTGAGGGCGAGGATGCTCGGCCGATGGCGGTTTTCGACCGCGATGCGCCAGGCGAGCGCCGTCTCGTTGGCGTCGCCGGGACGGAAGAAGAGGAGGTCGGGAATGGCCCGCAGCGCGGCGTAGTGCTCGATGGGCTGGTGTGTCGGACCATCTTCCCCCACGCCGACGCTGTCGTGCGTGTACACCCAGATGGTGCCGAGCTTGGAGATGGCGGAGAGACGGACCGCGGGTCGCATGTAGTCGGAGAACACCAGGAAGGTGGAGCCGTACGGGACGAACCCGCCGTGCAGCGCCATGCCATTCACGGCCGAGCCCATGGCATTCTCGCGCACACCGAAGTGCACGTTCCGCCCGATCGGTCCCCACGGCCCGCCGACGCGACCCTGCACGCCCTCCTCCGACAGCGAGGCGGGCTGGAAGTCGCCCTGCTTCTTGAGCCAGGTGAAGGTGGAGGGATTGAGGTCGGCGGAGCCGCCCATCAGGTCGGGGAGGCGAGGCGCCAGCGCCTGCATCACGCTCTCCGACGCCTTGCGCGTGGCGACGCCCTTGGCGTCGGCGGGGAACACGGGAACGTCGGCGTCCCAGCCGTCGGGCAGGGTACCTGCAACGCGGCGCTCGAGCTCGGCGGCCTCGGCGGGGAAGGCCTTCGCATACGCGTCGAACGTCGTCTTCCACTCGGCCTCGAGCTTTTTGCCCGCCGCGACCGCCTCGCGGAAGCGGGCGCCGGCTTCGGGGGGAACGAGGAACGCCGGCTCGGTGGGCCAGCCGAGATTCTCCTTCGCCGCCTTGAGCTCGTCGGGGCCGAGGGGCGACCCGTGGGCCTCGTACGTGCCCTCCTTGTGTGGTGCGCCGTAGCCGATGGTGGTGTGCACGAGGATGAGCGACGGCCGTTCGGTCTCGTGACGCGCGGCGCGGATGGCACCGTCGATCTCGGTGAGGTCGTTGCCGTCGGGCACGTGCTGCACGTGCCAGCCGTACGCCGCGAAGCGCTTCGCGGTGTCCTCGCTGAACGTCAGCGACGTCGTGCCGGAGAGCGAGATGTGGTTGTCGTCGTAGAGCGCAATGAGCTTACCGAGCTGCAGGTGGCCGGCGAGCGAGCAGGCCTCGGCGGTGACACCTTCCATCAGGTCGCCGTCGCTGCAGAGCACCCAGGTGCGGTGGTCGATGACGGTGTGACCGGGACGGTTGTAGCGTGCGGCGAGGTGCTCCTCGGCGATGGCGAAGCCGATCGAGTTGGCGAGTCCCTGGCCGAGCGGCCCGGTGGTGGCCTCGACGCCGGCGGTGAGATGGCTCTCGGGATGGCCGGGCGTCCGGCTGCCCCACTGGCGGAACTGTTTCAGGTCGTCGAGCGAGAGGTCGTAGCCGGTCAGGTAGAGCAGGACGTAGAGGAGCATCGAGCCGTGGCCGGCGGAGAGCACGAAGCGGTCGCGGTCG
>DASYLJ010000086.1:0-12956 GCA_036009625.1 Binatia bacterium | reverse complement strand
GTGCTCTCAACGCGCTCGCTCGACGGCACCCGCCGCCCACCGCGCCCCCCGCCACCACCACACGAACGATCGAGGTGCGCGAGCGTTCGCTCGCGTTGGATGTTGGTCGTCCAACCCCCAGCCAAGCGCCGGTCGGCGAGTAACGCGCCGTCACATGGGGGTGTGGGCGCGTGGAGCGCGCGAAGGGGGCGTCCGAAGGAGCGCGTCGAGAGTGAGCGGGTGGGGAAAAGGTGTGGGGTGGTGCCGAGCGAACGCCGCGCGGACCGGACGCCCCCTTCGCGCGCTCCACGCACCCACACCCCCGACCGAAAGGAACCGGTTGCCGCCGATCGACGCAGGCGTTATCGGCAGGGGTTCACCCGATGGCCGGACACCCGCTGCAGGATCTCGTCGCGCGACTCGAGCGCGAGGTGGATCACGAGGTCACGCGGCTCTCGGGGCTGCGTGGCAGCGCGCCGGCGTTGGCGCTCGCGCGTCTGCTCGCGATCCGACGGCGGCCGGTGCTGGTCGTCCTGCCCGACGGCGGCACCGCGGAAGCATTCGCGTCCGATCTGCGCTTCTACCTCGGCGATCGCGACGGCTCGGGGCCGCTGGTACGGAACGTCCATTACCTGCCCGGGTGGGAGGTGCCGCCGTTCGAGCCGCTGTCGCCGACGCGCGAGACCATCGCCGCGCGCGCGGAGGGCATGTACCACCTGCTGCAGACGCCCGATCCGGTCGTCGTCACCACGGTCGAGGCGGCCGCGCAGCGGGTCCTGCCGCGCACCGTCTTCTTGCAAGCGGTGACGTATGTCCTCGCCGGCGAGACGATCGCGCCCGACGCCCTCGCCGAGCGTCTCGTCGAGTGGGGACACCATCGCGTGCCACTCGTGCAGGACCCCGGCGACCTCGCACTTCGTGGTGGCATCCTCGACGTCTTCCCCGCCGGCTACGCGCGTCCGGTGCGCTTCGAGTTCCTCGGCGACGAGGTCGAGAGCATCCGTGAGTTCGATCCCACCTCGCAGCGCTCGCTCGACCGCATCGAGGAGGTCCTGCTGCTGCCGGTACAGGAGTTCGGTCGTTCGCGGCTCGCGGCGGCGACGGCGCGACGGGTCGACGAGCGCGCGGCCGAGATCGGTCTCGCCCGCCAGGAGCGGCGCGATCTGGTCGAGGCGGTCCGCTCCGGGCTGGTGCTGCCGGGCACCGAGCTGCTGATCCCGTACCTCTACGACGACCTCGCCACCCTCACCGACTATCTCCCCACGGGCACGCTGGTGTGGACGCAGTCGGCCGCCGAGATCGACGCCGCCATGGAGCAGGTGTGGCGCCAGGTCGCGACGCACGCCGAGGCGGCGCAGCATGACGGCCGCTTCTTCCCGCCGCCCGAGCGGTTCTATCTCGATCCGGCGGGTCTGCGTGCGACCCTGGCCGGTCGGCCACGGGTCGAGGTGGAAGGGCTCGAGGAGCTGGCGGGGGATGCGCTGCGCGCCACGGCCTACGGCACCGACGGCGTGTCGCTGCGCACGGGGCCCTCGGCCGACGGGCCGCTCGGCGCCGTCACGGCGCAGCTCAATGCGTGGCAGAAGGACGGCGCGCGGCTCGTCCTGGTCGCCACGAGCGACGTGCAGCGCGATCGCCTGCGCGCGCTGCTCGAGCCGCACGGCATCGACGCCGTCGCGAGCGGTGCGCCGTTTCCGCAGGCCATCGCGGCGGGCGGTCGCGGGCCGATCGTCCTCACCGGCGAGCTGACGCGCGGCGTGCGCCTGCCCGACGACGGTCTCCTCGTCGTCACCGAGGCCGAGCTCTTCGGCGAGCGCCGTCAGGTCCGACGCGCGCGTCGTGGCCGTCCCACCGACTTCCTGTCCACGCTCGCCGAGCTCAAGCCCGACGACTACGTCGTCCACATCGATCACGGCGTCGCGAGATACCGCGGGCTGAAGCACATGCAGGTCGCCGACACCGAGGGCGACTACCTGCACCTCGAGTATCTCGGCGGCGATCGGCTCTACGTTCCCGTCGACCGCATCAATGTCGTGCAGCGCTACGTCAGCGCCGAGTCGGCGGCGCCGGCGCTCGACAAGCTCGGCGGCAACTCGTGGGAGCGCGTCAAGGCGAAGACCAAGGAATCGGTCCTCGTCATGGCGAACGAGCTGCTGCGCGTCTACGCCGAGCGCGAGGCCAAGGGTCGACGTCCGTATGCGTCGGCGGACGGTCTCTACCACGAGTTCGTCGCCCGTTTCCCGTTCGAGGAGACCACGGGTCAGCAGCGCGCCATCGAGGAGGTCATCGCCGACCTGGCTGGCCCGAAGCCGATGGATCGGCTGGTGTGCGGCGACGTCGGCTTCGGCAAGACGGAAGTGGCCATGCGCGCCGCGTTTCTCGCCGTGACCGCCGGCAAGCAGGTCGCCGTCCTGGTGCCGACGACCATCCTGGCGCAGCAGCATCTCGAGACGTTCCGGCGTCGCTTCGAGGGGGTCCCCGTCGGCATCGACATGATGTCGCGCTTCCGCACCGCCGCCGAGCACAAGGAGACGATCGGGAAGCTCGCCGACGGCAAGCTCGACGTCGTCATCGGCACGCATCGGCTGCTGCAGAAGGACATCGCCTTCAAGGACCTGGGCCTGCTCATCGTCGACGAGGAGCACCGCTTCGGCGTGAAGGACAAGGAGCGCATCCGCGCCATGCGCGCGGCGGTGGACGTGCTGACGCTCACCGCCACGCCCATCCCGCGCACGCTCAACATGTCGCTGTCGGGCATCCGCGACCTGAGCGTCATCGAGACGCCGCCGGTCGACCGGCTCGCGATCCGGACCTACGTCACGCGCTACGACGAGGCCGTCATCCGCGACGCGGCGCTGCGCGAGCTCGAGCGCGGCGGCCAGGTGTTCTTCGTGCACAACCGCGTCGAGAACATCGAAGCCGTGGCCCGCCGGCTCGGCGAGATCCTGCCGGAGGCGCGCATCTGCGTCGCGCACGGGCAGATGAACGAGCAGGCGCTCGAGAAGACCATGCTCGCCTTCATGCACGGCGAGACGAACATGCTGGTGACGTCGGCGATCATCGAGTCCGGGCTCGACATCCCGAACGCCAACACCCTCATCGTCAATCGCGCCGACCACTTCGGGCTGGCGCAGCTCTACCAGATTCGCGGCCGCGTCGGGCGCTCGCATCATCGCGCCTACGCCTACCTGCTGATCCCCGGCGAGCACCTCATCACGCCCGACGCACAGAAGCGGCTGCGCGTTCTGCAGGAGCTCGACGATCTGGGCGGCGGGTTCCGTCTCGCGGCGCACGACCTCGAGCTGCGCGGTGCCGGCAATCTGCTCGGCAAGCAGCAGTCGGGGCACATCACCGCCGTCGGTCTCGAGCTCTACACCCACATGATGGAGCAGGCGGTGCGCGAGCTGCGGGGGCAGGACGCCGAGCCCGACATCGAGCCCGAGGTGCAGCTCGGCATTCCGGCGTTCATCCCGGCCACCTACGTGCCGGACGAGAACCAGCGCCTCATGATCTATAAACGGTTGGCGGGGCTCCGCGGCATGCCCGATCTCGAGGCGATGGCGGGCGAGCTCGAGGATCGCTTCGGCCCCATCCCGCCGCTCGTCGACACGCTGCTGCGCCTGATGGAGCTGCGCCGCTGGCTGAAGGACCTGCGTGTCGTCTCTGCCAAGCGTCGCGGCGACGGGATCGTGCTCGAGTTCGATACCGCGACGCCGGTGACCGTCGACCGTCTGCTCGAGGCGGTGCGCGGAACGAACGGACGGATGCGGGTCACGAGCGGCTCGGCGCTGGTCGTGCAACCGCAGACGAACGATCACGACGGCGTCATCGCCGAGCTGAGATCGCTCTTGCAGACCCTCGGAAGCCCGTGATAGCCACCGCCGGAATGTCCCGCGGCTTGTGTGCGGCGGCCGCCCTGTTGGTGGCGGTCTGTGTCGTCGGAACGGGCCGGGCCGAAACCGTCAACCGCATCATCGCCACGGTCGACGGGGAACCGGTCACGGCGCACGAGTTCGAGCAGTACAAGAAGGAGCGCAACGCGCCGCAGGCGACCGACGCCCAGGTGCTCGACGCGCTCATCACCGACCGGCTGCTGGAGAAAGAGGCGGCGGCGAAGGGCATCAGCGTCAAGCCCGAGGACGTCGACGCCTACATCGCCGAGGTGAAGGCGCGGGGTCGGCTCGATGACGCCGGCTTCGCGAAGGCGATCGCCGCGCAGAACCTCACCATGGATCAGTACAAGGCGAAGGTGAAGGCCGAGCTCGAGAAGTCGCAGCTCGTGAACCGTGAGATCCGGGCGCGCGTCAACGTCTCCCCGCAGGAGATCGAGCGCTACTTCGAGGCCCACAAAGAGGAGTACCGCAGCAACAACGGCGTTACGCTGCGGATGATCCTCATCGCCGTCGACCCGGCGAGCGGCGACGCTGCCGCCGAGGCGGCCAAGACCAAGGCCGACGACGTGCACGCCAAGGCCATGGCCGGCGAGGACTTCGCGGGGCTGGCCACGAAGTATTCCGACGGACCGGGCGCCGACAAAGGTGGGCTACTCGGCACCTTCAAGAAGGGCCAGCTCGAGCCCGCGCTCGAGAAGGCCACCGCCGGCCTGAAGAGCGGCGACATCAGTGAGGTCATTCCGAGCAAGCGCGGTTTCTACATCCTGCAGGTCGACGAGGTCGAAGGCGGCGACTATCAGACACTCGACCAGGCGCGGGATCAGATTCGCGACATGCTCTACGAGAAAGCACTCGAGCAGCGATTCGAGGACTGGCTGCAGCGCGACCTGCGCGAGCGCCACTCCGTCGAGGTCCTGAATTGAATCCGGCGATCTTCCGCGAATACGACATTCGCGGCATCGCCGATCGAGACTACGACGCCGGGTTCGCGCGCGATCTTGGGCGCGCATTCGGCACCCTGGTGGCCGAGCACGGCGGCCGCAAGGTCAGCGTCGGTCGTGACTGCCGGCTGACCTCCGACAAGTACGCGGCAGCGGTCCGTGAGGGCATCACGTCCGCCGGCGTCGACGTCCTCGACATCGGCGTCTGCCCGACACCGTTGGTCTACTTCTCGTTGTTCCACTGGGGTCTCGACGGCGGCATCCAGGTGACCGGCAGCCACAACCCGGCCGAGTACAACGGCTTCAAGGTGTCGCTCGGCACCGAGTCGCTGCACGGCGATCGCATCCAGGACCTCCGTCGTCGCATCGAGGCGGGCCGCTACCAGCAGGGCAAGGGCACGGTCACCGCGCGCGCCGTCATTCCGGAGTATGAAGACCACGTCGTCCAGAACATCGGGCCGCTGGCACGCCCCATCACGGTGGTCGTCGATGCCGGCAATGGCACGGCCGGCCCGGTGGCGCCGTCGCTCTATCGTCGACTCGGCGCCGAGGTCATCGACATCTTCTGCGACATGGACGGGCGGTTCCCGAACCACCATCCCGATCCGACGGTCGAGGAGAACATGCGCCACCTGGTCACCAAGGTGGCCGAGACCGGCGCCGAGCTCGGCATCGCCTTCGACGGTGACTCGGATCGCATCGGCGTCGTCGACGCCGCCGGCCGCATGATCTGGGGCGACGAGCTGCTGGTGCTCTACGCTCGCGACGTCCTGGCGCGGAACCCTGGGGCCATCGTCGTCTCCGAGGTGAAGTGCTCGCAGCGTCTCTACGACGACATCGCGGCGCACGGCGGCCAGGGCATCATGTGGAAAGCCGGCCACTCGCTGCTGAAGGCCAAGATGAAGGAGACCGGCGCGCTGCTCGGTGGCGAGATGAGCGGTCACATCTTCTTCAAGGAGCGCTGGTTCGGTTTCGACGACGGCATCTACGCGGGCGCGCGCCTGCTCGAGATCCTCGCCCGCACGGGCAAGACCGTCGCCGAGCTGCTCGCTGATCTCCCGTCGTCGTACAGCACGCCCGAGATCCGCATCGACTGCCCCGACGACGTGAAGTTCCGCGTCGCCGAGGGTGTGTGCGCGCGCTTCCGCGCCGAAGGCCGCGAGCTGATCGACATCGACGGCGTGCGGGTCCGCTTCCCGCATGGCTGGGGTCTGCTGCGCGCGTCGAACACGCAGCCGGTCCTCGTGCTGCGTTTCGAAGCCGCCAGTCCCGAGGAGCTCGCCGAGTACCGGCGCACCGTCGAGCAGGTCGTCGCCGACGTGCGCGCGGAGGTGGGCGGGTAGGCGTCGTGGCGGGCAGCATCGTCATCCGCGGCGCCCGCGGGCACAACCTCAAGAACATCGACCTGACGATTCCGCGCGATCGTCTGGTCGTGATCACCGGCCTCTCGGGCTCGGGCAAGTCGTCGCTCGCGTTCGACACGCTCTACGCCGAGGGGCAGCGGCGCTACGTCGAGTCGCTGTCGGCGTATGCGCGGCAGTTCCTCGAGCAGATGGAGAAGCCCGACTGCGACGCCATCGAGGGGCTGTCGCCGGCGATCGCCATCGAGCAGAAGGGCGTCGGACGCAACCCGCGCTCGACCGTCGGCACCGTCACCGAGATCGCCGACTACCTGCGTCTGCTGTTCGCCCGCATCGGACACCCGCTGTGCTGGCAGTGCGGGCGTGAGATCACGGCGCAGCCGGTGCAGCAGGTCGTCGATCGGCTGCTGGCACTGCCGGCGGAGACGCGGCTGTGGATCTACGCGCCGGTGGTGCGGGACCGGAAGGGTGAGCATCGCAAGGAGCTCGACGATCTCCGTCGCGGCGGCTTCGTGCGCGTGCGAGTCGACGGCGAGCTGCGCGAGCTCGGCGAGGACATCGTCCTCGCGCGCAATTCGCGGCACACCATCGAGGTGCTCGTCGACCGCCTGATCGTGCGGCCGGGCACCGAGCGTCGCGTCGCCGATTCCATCGAGGTGGCGTTTCGTCACGCCGACGGCGTCGTCCTGGTTGAGGCCACGGAGCTGGGCGACGCCGCGCCGCGACCGCTGTTCTTCAGCGAGCGGCACGCGTGTGCCGTGTGCGGGGTGTCGTATCCGGACATCTCGCCGCGGTTCTTCTCGTTCAACAGCCCGCACGGCGCCTGCCCGACGTGCGCCGGCCTCGGTGTCCAGCGACGGCTCGATCCGTCGCTCGTGGTACCGCGGCCGGACGAGCCGTTGCCGGCGGCGCTGTCGTCGTCGGTCCATCGCGCCGTCCCGACGCTCGACGACCTGATCGCGGCCCTGGCCGCGCACTACGGCTTCGCGCGCGACACGGCGTTCTCGGCGCTCCCCGCGGAGGTGCGCACCGTCGTGCTCGAGGGCAGCGGCGACACGACGATCCCGTTCGCGTCGACCGTTGCTGGACGCAAGCGCACCGAGCGCCATCCGTTCGAGGGTGTTTTACCGATGCTCGAACGGCGGCAGCGCGAGACCCGCTCGAGTTGGCTGCGCGAGGACCTGGAGGGCCTGGTCGCGGAGGCGCCGTGTCCGACCTGCGAGGGCACGCGCCTGCGTCGCGAGGTGCGCTTCGTGCGCATCGCCGATCGCAGCATCGTCGACGTCTCCGCGCTGCCGATCCGCGAGGCGCTCGCCTTTTTCGACGGCCTGTCGCTGCCGCCCGCCGAGGAGGAGATCGCCCGCCCCATCCTGAAGGACGTGCGCGCGCGGTTGGGGTTCCTGCTCGACGTCGGTCTCGACTATCTCACCGTCGATCGCGGGGCCGCCACGCTCTCGGGTGGCGAAGGCCAGCGCATCCGTCTCGCGACCCAGATCGGCTCGCGGCTGACCGGCGTGCTCTACGTCCTCGACGAGCCGTCGATCGGACTCCACCAGCGAGACAATGCCCGTCTGCTGGAGACGCTGATCCGGCTCCGCGATCTCGGCAACACCGTCGTCGTGGTGGAGCACGACCCCGACATGATCCTGGCGGCGGATCACGTCGTCGACATGGGGCCCGGTGCAGGGGTGCATGGTGGGCGGGTCGTCGCGGAGGGGACGCCGGCCGACATCATGGCCGACCCGGCGTCGCTGACGGGGCGCTACCTCGCCGGCACGCTGACCGTGCCGGTGCCGGCGCTGCGTCGACGCGGCACGGGATGGAGCATCGGGCTCCGCGGTGCGCGGGCGCACAATCTGCGCAGCGTGGACGTCGCCATCCCGCTCGGCACGATGACCTGCGTCACCGGTGTCTCGGGGTCGGGCAAGAGCACGCTGATCATCGACACGCTCTACCGCGCCCTGGCTCGACGGCTCGGGCTCGGCGGCGAGGAGCCAGGAATGCACGACGAGCTCACCGGCTGGCAGCTCGTCGACAAGGTCATCGAGATCAGCCAGGCGCCCATCGGCCGCAGCCCGCGCTCGAACCCGGCGACCTACACCGGTCTCTTCGGCCCCATCCGCGAGCTCTTCGCGCAACTGCCGGAGGCCCGGACCCGCGGCTACGGCCCGGGTCGCTTCTCGTTCAACGTGAAGGGCGGCCGCTGCGAGGCGTGCAGCGGCGACGGCGTCATCGCCATCGAAATGCACTTCCTCCCCGATGTCTACGTGACGTGCGAGGTCTGTGGCGGCAAGCGCTACGACCGCGAGACGCTGGAGGTGCGGTTCAAAGGGCTCAGCATCGCCGACGTCCTCGACCTCACCGTGGAGGAGGCACTGGCGGTGTTCGGCAACGTGCCGGCGCTGCGCACGCGGCTCGACGTCCTGCGCGAGGTCGGCCTCGAGTACCTCCGCCTCGGCCAGTCGGGCACGACCCTGTCGGGCGGCGAGGCCCAGCGGGTCAAACTGGCCAGGGAGCTGGCCCGTCGCGCGACGGGGCGCACGCTCTATGTCCTCGACGAGCCCACCACCGGGTTGCACTTCGACGACGTGCGGCGGCTCCTGGAGGTCCTGGGCCGCCTGGTCGACACCGGCAACACCGTCCTCCTCATCGAGCACAATCTCGACGTCATCAAGTGTGCCGATTACGTCATCGACCTGGGGCCCGACGGGGGTCACCGGGGCGGTGCGGTGCTGGTGGCAGGGACCCCGGAGCAGGTGGCGGCGTGCGAGAACTCATGGACGGGTCGGTTCCTGGGACGGGTCCTGAGCCAGACTGCGTCTGACCCGCAAGTGGCCATTCCATAACGGCGTATTTCGAAATTGACGCGGGGCGCCGGGGTTGACAGTGTCACGAGCACGGGGATAGTAGACCTCTCGGGTCCGGATTATCTGGATTGGTCCGGCAGGCGAGAGCGAAGGGAGTGGCAGACATCATGACGACGCGCGGAATCTACATGGACAACCACGCGACGACGCCCGTGGATCCCCGGGTGCTCGAGGCGATGCTGCCCTACTTCAACGAGATCTACGGCAACGCGGCCAGCCGCACCCATGGCTTCGGATGGGTGGCGGAGAAGGCCGTCGATGCCGGCCGTGAGCAGGTCGCCCGCCTCATCAACGCTCGCGCGAAGGACATCGTCTTCACCAGCGGCGCCACCGAGGCCGACAACCTGGCCATCAAGGGCGTCGTCGAGTTCTACAAGGACAAGGGGAATCACGTCATCACGCAGGTGACGGAGCACAAGGCCGTCCTCGACACCTGCCGCACGCTCGAGCGCAAGGGCCTCGCCACCGTCACCTACCTGCCTGTCGACAAGTTCGGTCGCATCGATCTCGATCAGCTCCGCGACGCCATCACCGACAAGACGGTGCTGGTGTCGATCATGTACGCCAACAACGAGATCGGCACGATCCAGCCGCTCGCCGAGATCGGCAAGATCACGCGTGAGCGCGGGGTGCTGTTCCACTCCGACGCCGTGCAGGGCATGGGCAAGCTGCCGCTCGACGTCGAGACGATGAACATCGACCTCCTGTCGCTGACGGCGCACAAGATCTACGGCCCGAAGGGCATCGGCGCGCTCTACGTGCGCTCGAAGGGCCCGCGCGTCCGCCTGACGCCCATGATCGACGGCGGCGGCCACGAGCGCGGCATGCGGTCCGGCACGCTGAACGTCCCGGGCATCGTCGGGCTCGGTGCCGCGTGCGAGCTCTCGCGCGAGAGCATGGCCGACGAGTCGCAGCGCATCCTCGGGCTGCGCGAGCGCCTGCACGAGGCCATCACCAGCCAGCTCGACGAGGTCTACCTGAACGGCCATCCGGTGCACCGGCTGCCGGGCAACCTGAATCTCAGCTTCGCCTTCGTCGAGGGCGAGTCGCTGCTGATGGGGCTCAACGGCTCGGTTCATCCGATCGCGGCGGCGGCGTCGATGGCACCCATCGCGGTGTCGTCGGGTTCGGCCTGCACCTCCGCCACGCTCGAGCCGTCTTACGTGCTGAAGGCGCTCGGCGTCGGTGAAGATCTCGCTCACACGTCCATCCGCTTTGGGCTCGGCCGCTTCAACACGGTCGAGGACGTCGACTACGTCGCCGAGCGGGTCGTCAACGAAGTGCGCCGGTTGCGTGACCTCTCGCCGCTCTACGAGATGGCGAAGGAAGGTATCGATCTCAAGACCGTCGCATGGCAGCGCGACTGATCTCAGGGGGAATCTCCAATGGCATACAGTGACAAGGTCCTCGACCACTATTCGAATCCTCGCAACGTCGGCTCGCTGCCGAAGGACGACGCGAACGTCGGCACGGGTGTCGTCGGCGCGCCCGAGTGCGGCGACGTCATGAAGCTGCAGCTTCGCATCAGCGATGCGGGCATCGTCGAGGACGCCAAGTTCAAGACGTTCGGATGCGGCAGCGCCATCGCCAGCTCGAGCTACGTTACCGAGCTCGTGAAGGGGAAGAGCGTCGACGAGGTGCTCGAGATCAAGAACACGCACATCGTCCAGGAACTCTCCCTGCCACCCGTCAAGATCCACTGCTCGGTCCTGGCCGAGGACGGCATCAAGGCCGCGATCGCCGACTGGAAGAAGAAGCGCGTCACCAACGAGGCCGAGGCGCCGGTGCCCCAGGCGCAGGCGACGGCCGCCGCCAAGTAGGACGACCATGGCTTCGATCGGAATGACCGACCAGGCGGCGCAGAAGATCCACGCCCTGGTCTCGGAGAAGGGCCTCCCCGACGGTGGTCTGCGCGTCAAGGTCGTCGGCGGTGGCTGCTCGGGGCTCACTTATAAGATGGACCTCGACCAGGTGCGCGACGGTGACAAGGTGTTCGAGCACGCCGGCGCCAAACTGGTCGTCGACCGCAAGAGCTTCCTCTATCTCAACGGCACGATCCTCGACTACACGGACGAGCTCATGTCGTCCGGGTTCAACCTCCAGAATCCGAACGTGAAGCGCTCGTGCGGGTGCGGGTCGTCGTTCGGCGTCTGACGTGGGCCAATGCGCGACGAGTGTGATGGCGACGGACGGCGACAGCGACGCACGCCTGTGTTGGCGGTGCGAGGCTCGGGCGGGATCGGCGCTCGTGTGCCCGCAGTGCGCGACGCCGCAGCCGGTGCCGGCGGGGACTGACCTCTTCGCCGCCCTCGATCTGCCGCGCCGTCTCGTCGTCGACGGCGACGATCTCGAGCGTCGCTGGCACGACGCCTCCCGTGCCCTGCATCCCGATCGTCATCAGACCGCAGAGGCCCGCGCGCAGGAGCTCAGCGTCGCGGCCAGTGCGGCCATCAACCGGGCCTATCGCACGCTGCGCGACCCCGTCGCGCGCGGCCGCTACTGGCTCGAGCTGCACGGCGACGCGCTCGGCACGCGCAACAACCAGGTGCCGCCGGCCCTCGCGGCCTTCGTCTTCGAGACCCAAGAAGAGCTCGACGCGCTGCGCGAGGAACCCACCGATGCCGCCGTCCGCGCGCGCGTCGACGGGGTCCGGCGCGACATCGCCGCGCGCGTCGCATCGCTCGTGGCCGGCGTGACGTCGCGCTACGCCGACTGGGACCGCGCCGACGCCGGGTCGGCGAGTGTCCTCGCCGAGCTGAAGGCCACCTTGTCCGAGATCGCGTACCTGGAGACGCTGCTCGAGGACGTCGAAACGGCACTGGGGGATTGAGTGGAGCGCATCGTCGGCATCGACCTCGGCACGACCAACAGCCTGGTCGCCGTTCTCGGCGACGATGGGCCGCGCGTGCTGCCGAACCCGGAGACGGGCGAGCGGCTGCTGCCGTCCGCGGTGTCGTTCCTTCCTGACGGCCAGGTGGTCGTCGGTGGCCCGGCGCGAGCCATGGCGGCGGAGCGTCCCTTCGACACCATCCTCTCCGTCAAGCGCTTCATGGGGCTCGGCATCGAGCACGTCAGCGAGGAGGATCGCCGGCGCTATCGCTTCGTCGAGGGACGCCAGGGCGTCGTGCGCTTCGGCGTCGGCGGCCGGGAGCTCACGGCTCCGGAGATTTCCGCCTACGTCCTGCGCGAGCTGAAGCGGTGGGCCGAAGTCGCGCTGGGCGGCCCGGTCACGCGTGCCGTCGTCACGGTGCCGGCCTACTTCAATGACAGCCAGCGGCAGGCCACGAAGGACGCCGGCAAGCTCGCGGGGCTCGACGTGCTGCGGCTGGTGAACGAGCCGACGGCAGCGGCCCTGGCCTACGGGCTCGACAAGAACGCCGAGGGCGTCGTCGCGGTATACGACCTCGGCGGCGGCACCTTCGACGTGTCGGTCCTGAAGCTCCGTGGCGGCATCTTCGAGGTCCTCGCCACCAACGGTGATACGCGGCTGGGTGGCGACGACCTCGACACGCGTCTGGCCGACCTGCTGCTCGCCGACCTGCCGGAGACGTTACGCGACCATCCGCAGGTCCGTGCCCAGGTGCTGGCCCTGGCCGAGCGCACCAAGCGCGCACTCTCCGACACCGACGGCACCGACGTCGAGCTGGCGCTACCCGACGGTGCCACCATCCGGCGCACGATCACGCGGGGCGACTTCGAGGCGCTGATCCGCGACATCGTCGAACGCACGAGCCGCCCGTGCCGTCAGGCGCTGCGCGACGCCGGCATCGATGCCGCCGCCGTCGGCGAGGTGGTTGCCGTCGGTGGCTCGACGCGGGTGCCGCTGGTGCGCCGTCACATGGAGACGCTCTTCG
The DNA here is from genome assembly GCA_036009625.1 of Binatia bacterium. Lineage (GTDB taxonomy): Bacteria > Desulfobacterota > Binatia > DP-6 > DP-6 > DASYLJ01. The sequence goes on along the minus strand of DASYLJ010000086.1, from coordinate 61 downwards.
GTCGGCCGCCGCTGGTCACGATCGACCCCGACGAGGTCGTGGCGCTCGGCGCCGGTATCCA
>DASYLJ010000085.1:0-19435 GCA_036009625.1 Binatia bacterium | reverse complement strand
CACCGGCAAGGGAACCTACGACATCGGCGCCGGTGACCTGCCCCTCGTCGCGACGTTGCTCCTCGGCGACGCGACGGCGGGCGACGAGGGCGCCTGCGGGCGCTACGACTTCGCGGCGGGTCGCTGTCAGGCATCGCGCAGCGGTCGCAAGATCACCTGTCGCTGAGTGGCTTGCCTCCCCCGGGGAAGGCGGATACACCCGCCGGACCCGTACTTGCTAAGGAGGCCCCATGCGATCCGTCGCTCTCGCCGCGCTGTGCGCGGCTCTCGTCGTCGTGCCCGTCGTGCACGCCGCCGACCCCACCCTCGACACCGACGAGCAGAAGACCATCTACTCCATCGGGCTCGCGCTGAGCCGCAACCTCGCCCCGTTCAACCTGACGCCGGCGGAGCTCGACATCGTCGAGGCTGGCCTCAAGGACGGGCTCTTCTCGAAGGAGAAGAAGGTCGACCTCGAGAAGTTCGGCCCCAAGATCCAGGAACTCGCGCAGGGTCGCGCCAAGGCCGCCGCCGAGGTCGAGAAGAAGGCCAGCGCCGGCTTCCTCGACAAGGCCGCGGCCGAGAAGGGCGCCAAGAAGACGGCGTCCGGCGCGATCTACCAGGAGACCAAGGCCGGCACCGGTGAGGCGCCGAAGCCCACCGACAAGGTGAAGGTGCACTACCACGGCACGCTCACCGACGGCACCGTCTTCGACAGCTCGAAGGAGCGCGGTCAGCCCGCCACCTTCCCGCTGAACGGCGTCATCAAGTGCTGGACGGAAGGCGTCGGCATGATGAAGGTCGGCGGCACGGCGAAGCTCGTCTGTCCGTCGGACACCGCGTACGGCGATCGCGGCTCGCCGCCGAAGATCAAGCCCGGCGCGACGCTCGTCTTCGACGTCGAGCTGCTCGAGATCGTGAAGGACGCGACGCCGCCTCCGGGTGCCATGCCTGGCATGCCCGGCATGCCCGGCGCGGGTGCGCCTGGCGCGGGCGCCCCGCCCGCTCCGAAGAAGCCCTGATCGGATGACCTGAACGACTCCCGGTGAACTCGGCGCCCAAGAGGCGCCGGGTTCACCGGGCTACTCGTTCTCGTCCTTGAGCCGCACCGGCGAGGTCCGCTCCGGGTACTTGCCCTGGATGCCCTCGTAGAAGTCGCGGATCACTTGCATGTCGGCACCGATGTCGCCCGTCGGCTGGAACACCGGGCCGATGCCGCCCACTCGGCGCGCGTAGTCGAGGAAGCCGCAGATGATCGGCACCCGCGCGCCCCGCGCAATGTGGTAGAAGCCCGACTTCCAGTACGGCGCGCGGCTCCGCGTGCCGGACGGTGGGATCACCAGCGTCAGGGACGACGCCGCTTCGAGCACCGCCACCGCCTGCTGCACCAGGTTCTGGCGGCTGCGCCGGTCGACGGGTATGCCACCGAGCCACCGCATCACGCCGCCGAACGGCCAGCGGAACAGCTCGTGCTTCCCGAGCCACGACGGCCGCACCCCGTACGCCCACCCGACGGCGAGCATGAATGGCAGGTCCCAGTTCGAGGTGTGCGGCGCCGCGATCAGCACGGCGCGCGTCGTCACCGGCAGCACACCCTCGGTGCGCCAGCCGCAGACGGCCAGATAGGTTCGACCGAGCCAGCGGGCGAGCCCGCCGACCGTCCCCGAGGCAGCGGCGAGCGTCAGATGTTCAACGTGCGCTTGGCGACGCCGAGCGCGGCTTCCCGCACCGCTTCGGGCAGCGTCGGATGCGCATGCACCGTGCGGGCGATGTCTTCGGCGGAGGCCCCGAACGTCATCGCGACGACCGCCTCGGCGATCATGTCGGACGCGCGCGGCCCGAGGATGTGGACGCCGAGCACGCGGTCGGTCTTCGCATCGGCGATGACCTTGGCACTGCCCTCGGTCTCGTCCATGCAACGGGCCCGCGCGTTGGCGGTGAAGGGGAAGGTGCCGACGTTGATGGCGACACCGCGGCCGCGTGCATCCTCTTCGGTGATGCCGACGCTCGCCAGCTCGGGCCACGTGTAGACCACGTTCGGGATGACGTCGTAGTCGACGTGGACCGGATGCCCGGCCATGCCCTCGACCGCGGCGACGGCCTCCTCCTCGCCCTTGTGGGCGAGCATCGGGCCGGCGATGACGTCGCCGACCGCGAACACGCCGGGGACGCTCGTCTCGAACCGCCCGTTCACCGTGATGCGACCACGGTCGTCGAAGGCGACGCCGAGCTCGCGCGCGCCGAGGCCGTCGGCGTAGGGCCGGCGGCCGATGGCCACCAGCACGACGTCGGCATCGATCTGCGTGGTCTCGGTCTTGCCGGCCAGGGTGACGCGGACGCCGTCGGCCGTGCGCTCGACCGCGGACGCGGACGTCTCCAACCGGAACGTCATGCCCTGCTTGGTGAGCGCGCGCTGCAGCGCCTTTCCCATGCCGCCGTCGGCCCAGGGCACGATGCGGTCGAGGAACTCGACCACCGTCACCTCGGCACCGAGGCGTCGCCACACCGAGCCCAGCTCGAGGCCGATGGCGCCGCCACCCACGACGAGCAGGCGCTTCGGCACCGACGGCAGCGACAGCGCCTCGGTGGAGCCGAGCACACGCTCGCCGTCGAACGGCAGCTTGGGGAGCGGCGTGGGCTCACTGCCGGTGGCGATCATCACGCGCGCCGTCTCGAGCGTCTGCTCGCCGTCCTCGCCCTGCACCACGACCTTCGTCGCGCTGGCGATCCGCGCCTTCCCGGCGATGCGCGTCACCTTGTACTTCTTGAAGAGGCCGGCGATGCCCTGGGTGAGGCCGCGGACGACCTTGTCCTTGCGCGCCATCATGGTGGGCAGATCGAGCGAGACGCCCTCGGCACGGATGCCGTGCGCCGCCATGTGCGTGCGCGCCTGCAGGTAGAGCTCGCTCGAGTCGAGGAGCGTCTTGCTCGGAATGCAGCCGACGTTCAGGCACGTGCCGCCGAGGGGCACGTCCTTCTCGACGCACGCCACCTTGAGGCCGAGCTGTCCGGCACGGATGGCGCCGGTGTAGCCCGCGGGCCCGGAGCCGATGATGACGAGATCGTAGCGGTCGTCGGCCATCAGACGTCCAGGAGGAGCCGCGACGGATCCTCCAGGCGCTCCTTGACGCGCACCAGGAACGTGACCGCCTGCTCGCCGTCGACGAGGCGGTGATCGTACGACAGTGCCAGGTACATCATGGGTCGGATGACGATCTGATCGTCGATCACGACCGGGCGCTTCTCGATCTTGTGCATGCCGAGGATGGCCACCTGCGGAGGGGTGAGGATGGGTGTCGACAACAACGAGCCGTAGACGCCACCGTTCGAGATGGTGAACGTACCGCCCTGCAGGTGATCGAGGGTCAGTTTGCCGTCGCGAGCGAGCCCCGCGAGCCGGCCGATCTCGCGCTCGAGGTCGGCGAAACCCATCTGCTCTGCGTGTTTCACCACCGGCACCACGAGGCCGCGCTCGGTACCGACCGCGACACCCAGGTTGACGTAGTGCTTGTAGACCACGTCCTCGCCGTCGATCTCGGCGTTGACCACCGGGAGCTCTTCGAGCGCCGCGACGCAGGCGCGACCGAAGAACGACATGAAGCCGAGCCCGACGCCGTGCGCCTTGGCGAAGCGGTCCTTGTACTGCGACCGCAGCCCCATGACGGCCGTCATGTCGACCTCGTTGAAGGTCGTGAGGATGGCGGCCGTCTGCTGCGCCGCCACCAGCCGCTCCGCGATGCGCTTGCGGATGCGCCCCATCGCGATGCGCTCCTCGCCGTCCCGCGCGGGGCGCGGCGCGGTGGGCACGGCGGGCGCCGCGGGTGCGGGCGCGATCTTCGCGGCCACCGGCATCGGCATCGGCGGTGTGGGAGCCGTGGGCGCGCCGGAGGCGCGACGCTCGATGTGCACCAGCACGTCGCCCTTGGTGAGGCGTCCCCCCTTGCCCGACGCCGGAATGGCGGCCGGATCGAGACCATGCTCCTCGATCAGATTGCGCACCGACGGGCTCAGCGGACCAACGGGACGCGCAGCCGACGCGGTCGGCTCCGTAGGCGCCGGCGGCGGTGGCGCGGCGACCAGCGCAGGAGGAGCCGCTACGGCGGGGGCCGGTGCAGCGACCGGCGGGGTCGCAGCGACCGACGAGGCTGGCGTCGGTGCGGGCGCCGATGCCGTGCCCTGCTCGTCGATCTGGGCGACGAGGTCGCCCACCTGCACCGTGTCGCCTTCCTTCTTGAGGATGTGCAGCACGCCGGCGCGCTCGCTGGGGATCTCCGTGCTGGCCTTGTCGGTTTCGAGCTCGAGCAGGATGTCGTCGGGCTTGACGACCTCACCCTCGTTCTTGGCCCAGCGTACGATGACCCCTTCGGTGATCGATTCGCCGAGGCTCGGAATGCGCACCTCGATCATGCCCGTCTCCCTGCCCTGTCGTCCTGGAACGTTCGGCTCACGTGCGCGAGAAGGCGCGGTTCACCAGATCGGTCTCCTCCGCCTGGTGCACCTTGTACGAGCCCGTCGCAGGACTCGCGGCCGGCCGGCGACCCACGTACGTGAGCGTGCGGGTGCCGAGCATCGGCTGCAGGAGCGGCGCCATGAAGCGCCACGCCCCCATGTTGGCGGGCTCTTCCTGCACCCAGAACACCTGCTCCGCCTGCGGATACGCCGCGAGGATCGCCGTCAGCTCGGTGCGCGCGAACGGATACAGCTGCTCGACGCGCACGATGGCGACGTTGTCGTTGGCGCGCTCGCGGCGGCTGGCCATCAGCGCGTAGTAGATCTTGCCGCTGCACAGCAGGATACGGCTGACGCTCGGCCGGTTGACGGTGACGCCCATCTCGGGCGCGCCGACGGCGGCCGGATCGTCGATCACCGGCTGGAAGGCGCCGTCGGTGAGGTCGCGCAGCGACGACACCGCCGCCTTGTGACGCAGCAGGCTCTTCGGGCTCATGACGATGAGCGGCTTGCGGAAGTTGCGATGCATCTGCCGACGGAGCGCGTGGAAGTACTGCGCCGGCGTACTGAAGTTGCACACCTGGAGGTTGTTCTCGGCGCACAGCTGCAGATAGCGCTCGAGCCGTGCGCTCGAGTGCTCCGGGCCCTGCCCCTCGTAGCCGTGCGGCAGCAGCATGACGAGGCCGCTGGTGCGCTGCCACTTCGACTCGGAGCTGGCGATGAACTGATCGATGATCACCTGGGCACCGTTGCCGAAGTCGCCGAACTGCGCCTCCCACACCACCAGCTTGCGCGGGTCGGCGCAGCTGAAGCCGAACTCGAAGCCGAGCACCGCGGCCTCGGAGAGCATGCTGTCGGCGATCAGGAACGTGGCCTGATCGGGACGCATGTTGGCGAGCGGCACGAAGGTGGCGTCGGTCTCGGTGTCGTGCAGGACGGCGTGACGATGACTGAACGTGCCGCGTCCCGTATCCTGGCCCGTCATGCGGACGGCCGTGCCCTCGACGAGCAGCGACCCGATGGCCAGCGCCTCGGCGCAGCCCCAGTCGATCTGGCCGGTGTCGGACACCATGGCGGTGCGGGTCTCGAGCAGACGGATGACCTTCGGGTTCGGGGTGAAGCCTTCGGGCACGCGTCCGAAGCCGCCCGCGATCTCCTCGAGCGTCTCGCGCGCGACGCGCGTGTCGGCGCTCCAGTCGTCACCGGCCCAGCCGAGCCCCTTCCACAGGCCGCCGAAGGCGAACACCTGCTGGCGGGGCATGAAGTCGCGCGCATAGCTCTGGGCGTCGCTCAGCAGCTCGCGGAACTCGCTGGCACGACGGTCGGCTTCGTCGGCCGTGACGACGCCGTCGGCGACCACGCGGTCGCGGTAGACGGTGAGCGGCGTCGGGTGCTGCGCGATCTTCTTGTACATGACCGGCTGCGTGAAGGTGGGATCGTCGAGCTCGTTGTGCCCGTGCCGGCGGTAGCAGACGAGATGGATGATGACGTCCTTCTTGAACTGCTGCCGGAAGCCGATCGCGAGTCGCGCCGCCTGCACTGCGGCCTCGGGATCGTCGCCGTTCACGTGGAAGACCGGCGCCTGGATGACCTTGGCGACGTCGCTCGGGTACGGCGTGAATCGGTACGATTCCGGCGACGTGGTGAAGCCGATCTGGTTGTTGACGATGATGTGGATGGTGCCGCCGGTGCGGTAGGCCTCGAGCTCGGAGAGCCAGAGCGTCTCGGCGACGACGCCCTGCCCGGTGAAAGCGGCGTCGCCGTGCATCAGGATCGGCACGACGCGACTGCGCGCGGTGTCCCCGAGGTGGTTCTGCTTGGCGCGCACCATGCCCTCGATGACGGGATTCACCCACTCGAGGTGGCTCGGGTTCGGGCTGAGTGAGAGGTGCACCTTCTGGCCGGCGCGCGTGGTGTGATCGCGCGAGTAGCCGAGGTGGTACTTCACGTCGCCGTCGCCGGTGATCTCCTTCGACAGCAGACTGCCCTCGAACTCGGACAGGATCATCTCGTACGGCTTGCGCAGCACGTTGGCGAGGATGTTGAGACGTCCCCGATGCGGCATGCCGAAGACCATCTCCTGCGCACCGAGCGCTCCGCCCTCCTCGATGAGCGCATCGAGGATCGGCACCAGCGCCTCGCCGCCTTCGAGCGAGAAGCGCTTCGCGGTGGGGTAGCGGATCTGCAGGAACTGCTCGAAGCCCTCGGCCCAGATCACCGTGTCGAGGAGGTGGATGCGATCGTCCGCCGTGAGCGCGGGATGATTCTGCATCGGCTCCATCCGCTCCTGCAGCCAGGAGCGCTGCGCGCGATCGGGGATGTGCAGGTACTCGACGCCGATGGTGCCGCAGTAGGTGGCCTGGAGCTGTGCGACGAGATCACCCAGCTTGCACGTGGTGCAGCCGAGGAAGCTGCCCGACTCGACGACGCGGTCGAGATCGGCCTCGGTGAAGCCGAACTCCGAGGGCGACAGCAGCTGATGCTGCGGCGGCTTCGGCGCGAGCGGATTCAGGTAGGCCTGCAGGTGGCCGAGCTCACGGTAGGAGTGGACGAGGTCGTAGACGCCGAGCACCGGCGCCACATCGTCGACGACGCGCTCGGCGTGTGCCGCGGAGGCCCCATTGGTGACGGCGGCCGCCGTGCCGTTGCCACCACCGTCGAGTGCCAGCTCGAAGCCAGCGAAGAACACGGTCCAGCTCTCGTCGACGGAGGATGGATCCGCCTTCCAGCGCCGGTACTGCTCTTCGACGTAGTCCTTGTTCGCGAGCGCGAGCCCCTCGATGCCGTTCATGCTGTGCGTTCCCTTTTACCGGGCAATGGTGGCGTTGGCCACCCGTGAGCCGCTCATTCGAACGACTGTTTCACGAGCCGGCGCCGATGGACGCCGGCGGCCGCGAGACACGTCTCGAGCGCCTCTTCCGCCGTCTCGCCCTCGCCCATCGGGCGAAACCCCTGTGGCTCGGCGCGATCGGTCGCGACCGCGAAGAAGGGATGCGCGGAGGCCCCCTTGAGGGTCCGCAGCACCTGCACGTCGTAACAGACCGGCGCGGTGGCCCCGAAGTCGAGCACGACCTGGCACGACGCCACCACGGCGGCGGCCTCGGTCATGTGCTCGGTGAATCGCACCCGGCTCCAGTCGAACGACGACATGCAGCTGTCCATTCATCCACGCGCGCGCGGGCGCGGCAACCCACCCTCGTCATCGGGGGCCATGTGCACGATGACCTCGCGCTGCGGGAACGGGATGGCGATGCCGGCCGCGCCGAGCCCGCGATGCACCGCGAGAGCGAGGTCGCTGCGCGTGACGATCCAGTCCTCGAAGCGCCCGTCGGTACGCGCCGTCCAGGCCCGGAGCTCGAAGTTGAGCGCGCTGTCACCGAAGCCCAGGAAGAGTGCCTGCGGGACCGGGTCGGGCAGGACGCCCTCCTGCCCGCGCGCGACCTCGAGCAGGATCTCGACGACGCGGTCGGGATCGCTGCCGTATTCGACGCCCACCGGCAGCTCGATGCGACGCATCCGATCCGACAGCGTCCAGTTGGTGACGCGATCGGAGATGAGGTTGCCGTTCGGCACGATCACCTCGGCGCCCTCCCACGTCCGCACCGTGCTCGAGCGGATGCCGATGCGATGCACCTCGCCGAGCAGATCGCCGATCTGCACCGTCTCGCCCACCTGGATGGGACGCTCGATGAGCAGGATCAGCCCCGACACGAAGTTGTTGACGATGTTCTGCAGACCGAAGCCGATGCCGACGCCGAACGCACCGGCGAGGAGCGTCACCCGATTGAGGTCGAGCCCGAGTGCGGCCAGGCCGAGGAAGAATCCGACCAGCAGGATGAAATAGTGCACCAGGCTCGACAGCGCCGCCGGCAGGCCGCGCCCCAGCCGGAGTCGTGGGAACACGTCCTCCTGCAAGACGAAGCGGATCACCGACGACACCGCGAACGCGATCCACACCGTGACGGCGAAGGCGAGGACGTCGCCGAGCGACAGGCTGAGCTCGCCGCGTGCGAAGCGGGCGCCGAGCACGGCGCTCCCGTCCTCGACGACGGTGTCCCAGAGCGCCAGCGCCGCCAGCACACTGATGACCCAGGCGGCGATCGCGATCAGCCGGAGCATGCGACGCAGGCGGCGCTCGATCGTCAGGCGATGCTCCTGGACGATGCGGAGGAGGCGCAGCGGCCGCACGCGCAGCGCGTACCCGACCAGCGCCTCCGTGACGCGCACGGCGACCACCAGCACTGCCGCGACGTAGCTGCTGCCGAGCACGGCGATCTCGAGCACACGGGCGAACCGCATGTAGCCCAGCGCACCGGCGATGACGGCGCCCGCCACGACGATCTGCAGCGCGCCGGCCAGCTGCGCCGCCACGTGCGCGCGGCGCGTGTGCACGACAGCACTGGCGGTGCGATGCATCCCACGTCGCAGCCAGGCGAGGGCCAGCAGGACCGCCGTCATCTCGACCAGGAACATCACCTGCTCGAGGCTCGGCACCGGGAAGAGCAGGCCGCGGATGCGGTCGAAGAGGAAGAAGGCGCCGAGCGCGACGATGCCGCGGGCGAGCCACGGATCCACCAGCGCGGTGAGCAGGCGCGCCACCGGCACGAGCGCCACGAGCCCGAGCAGCTCGCGCATCAGCCGCTGCTCGATCGGGACGATGGTGTCGTAGAGCAGCAGCACGATGAACAGCGCGCACGCGACGGGGAACTCCAGCGGTCGCAGGATCGGTACCAGCGAGTCGTCGAGGGCGACCCAGCGGCGCGCGGTGCTGCGCATGCGCACCAGCGCCAGGAACAGGCCGACGATCGCGATGAGCTGCCCGAGCAACCGCGCGCCGTGCTCGTCGACGTGCTCGCGAAGCGTGCCCACCTCGACCGCGAGCACCTGCCCGACGCGTTCGACCACCGCCGCCCAGCTCGTGGTGACGAGGCTCTCCTGCCACACCGGCTGGCGGTCGCGCACGAACAGCCGCCCGACGACCGCCTTGCGCGCCTGGCCGATGCGCGCCAGCGCCTCGTCGCAACGCCCGCGCTCCTGCGTGATGCGGTCCAGCAGGACGAGGGCGTGGTCGCGCGACGCGGCGACGCGATCCCGCACGGACGCGATCTCGGTCAGCGTGGCGGACACACGCTCCAGCACCGGCTGCGGAACGTCACCGGTCTGCGCCGCCTGCTGCGTGAGCAGCCACCTCGCGCGCGCCTCCTCGAGCTTCCGCAGCTCTTCTTCGAGGTCACGGGCGCGGGTGGTCACGACCTCGATCCACGCGTCGGCGCGATTGCGCAGCGCCATCCAGGGCTCGAGCATGGTGTCGAGCGTGGCCAGCGACGGCCCGGCGTCGAGCGTCCGCACGGTGTCCGCCAGGCGTCCGCGCACGTGCTCGTGGAGCAGCGGCGCGCGCTGCGAGATTTCCGTCACGTCGGGCGGTGCCGCCGCCCCGATGCGCACGGTGCGTAGCAGGCTCGCCGCCTCCTCCGCCTGCGCCGGAATGTCCGGCACCGCGATCGCGACGGGCACCTTCGGCGCGTCGGGCGCATCCGCCGCCACGATGGTCGTGGACGTCGTCGGAGCCGGAGCCGGAGCCGGCGGCGCCTGCGCCCACCCCGCCCCAGCGCCCAACAGCACGCCAACCACAACCCCCCGCCACACCCACATCTCGCTACCCCTGGTAGCAGAACCGCCCACGATTTGCGCTCACCACGGCCACGCAGAAAACCCCCACCCCAACCAAGGCCAGGATCGGTGGCGCAGACGCACATTCACATCCCGGCTGGGTGTGGGGAGGCCGTATGGGACCTCCGAAGGAGCGCGTCGAGAGCGAGCGGGTGGGGAAAAGGGGCGGTGTGGTGCCGAGCGAACGCCGCGCGGACCGGAGGCCCCATACGGCCTCCCCGCACCCAGCCGCGCAGAGACCCTACGCCGCGGCCGAAGCGCCGCCCATCATCGACGGCTTCGGCAGGAACTCCTTGTCGATCAGCCCGCGCTTCACGAGATCCTGCAGCGCCATGTCGAGCGTCTGCATCCCCATGCGCTGCCCCGTCTGCATCATCGACGGGATCTGGTGCAGCTTCGCCTCGCGGATCAGGTTCCGCACCGCCGGCGCGCCGACCAGGATCTCGCAGGCGGCGATGCGACCGCCGCCCGTCTTCTTGAGCAGCGTCTGCGCGATGACCGCTTCGAGCGACTCGGAGAGCATGGTGCGGATCTGCCCCTGCTGCCCGGCGGGGAACGCGTCGATGATGCGATCGATGGTCTTCGGCGCGCTCGACGTGTGCAGCGTGCCGAACACGAGATGCCCGGTCTCGGCCGCCGTGATGGCGAGCGAGATCGTCTCGAGATCGCGCATTTCGCCGACGAGGATGACGTCGGGATCCTCGCGCAGCGCGCTGCGCAGCGCCGCCGTGAACGAGTTGGTGTGCGGACCGACCTCACGCTGGTTGACGATGCAGCGCTTCGGCTTGTGCACGAACTCGATCGGGTCCTCCACCGTCAGGATGTGCGCGTCCCACGTGTTGTTGATGTGATCGACCATGGCGGCGAGCGTGGTGGACTTGCCGGAGCCGGTCGGCCCCGTCACCAGCACGAGGCCGCGCTCGCGCGTGCAGAGCTCCTTCAGGATCGGCGGCAGCTCCATCGACTCGAGCGCCGGGACGACGGTGGGAATCGTCCGCATCACCGCGCCCGGGCCGCGATTGTGGACGAACACGTTCACGCGGTAGCGCCCCACGTCCGGCAGCTCGCAGGCGAAGTCGACCTCGTGGTCGGCCTCGAATACCTTGCGGTGCGTCTCGCTCATGATGGACTGCACCAGCGCGAGCACGGCAGCGCCGTCGAGCGGTGGATGATCGAGTCGGGTGAGGTCTCCGTTGACGCGCACCGCGGGGGGCTCGCCGGCGCTCAGGTGGAGGTCCGAGGCCTTCTTCAGCGAGGCCTCCTGCAGCAGCTCTTGCATGGTCGGCATGGCGAGTGACGGGTGCAAGACACGAGCCACCGGGACCCGCATCGGCGCGGGGGCCCCGGGCGGCGGGGGTGACGCGGCGATGGCGCAGCGTCCAGATCGCGTCACTCGACGGGTAGGATCAGCTCGACGTCCGTGACAGCGTCGGCGCATGTCCCATTCGGTCTTCGTCGTCCTCGGCGCCACCGGCGGCATCGGCGCTGCCCTCTGCCGCCGCCTGGCGGCGCGTGGCTCGCGGCTCACCGTCGCGGCGCGCGATCCGCAACGAGTGCGCGAGCTGGCCTCCGAGCTCGATGCTCACCCCTTCCCCCTCGACGCCACCTGCCCCGAGCATCTCGAGCGCTGCCTCACCGACACCATCGAGCATCACGGCCGCCTCGACGGCGTGGCGAGCTGCGTCGGCTCGTTCCTCTTGAAGCCGGCCCACCTCACCACCGACGACGAGTGGGGCGCGACGATCGCCACCAATCTCACCACCGCGTTCTTCACCGTCCGCGCCGCCGCCCGCGTCATGACCCGCACCGGCGGCTCGATCGTGCTGACGTCGTCCGCCGCTGCACGCCTCGGTCTCGCGAACCACGACGCCATCGCCGCCGCCAAGGCCGGCGTGCTCGGCCTCGTGCTGTCCGCCGCCGCCACCTATGCCGGTCGCGGCATCCGCGTGAACGCCGTCGCCCCCGGCATGGTGCGCACCCCGCTCATGGCGCGCCTCACGAATGACGAAGCCGCCTTCGAGAAGTCCGTCTCCCTTCACGCCCTCGGCCGCATCGGCGAACCCGACGAAGTCGCCAGCGCCATCGCCTGGCTGCTGGATCCGGCCCAGTCCTGGGTGACGGGTCAGGTGATCGGCGTCGACGGCGGCCTCGCCACCGTCAGATCGCGGTAGCGCTACGGCTCGGCGCGTCGGCTCGGGGCGGCAATAATGAAGCCGGGCCGAGGGACGACGCCCCCCGGCCCGGCTGAAGCGAACCTGCCGTTCATCGGCTCAGTTCGCAGGCGTGTCGGTTCAGTTCGCGGGCACGATGACGGTCTTCAGAATGGTGCCGGCGTTGTCGCGATACGTGAACGTGGCCTGCGTCGAGCCGACGTCGGCGAGCACGTAGTTGCGACGATCGATGTCGAAGTAGGAGATCGTTCCGAAGATCGACGGCAGGCTGCCGACGAGCCCCAGGATCGACGGCGGCAGCTCGCGGAAAATCGGATCCATGCCGATGGCGCCCGCGACGATCTCACGCACCGACCCGCCCGACGGTCCGGTGTTCACCACGCCGTCGTTCACGATCGCCGCGTGGATGTCGGTGGAGAGGAAGATGACGTTCGGGATGGCGTTGAAGTTGATGAACTCGAGGATGTCGTTTCGGGCCGCCCCGTATCCTTCCCACCGATCGTAGGGCAGGAAGATCAGCTGCGAGAGCAGCGGGCCGTTCATCACGAACTTCCACTTCGCGGTGGACGTCAGCAGCGCGTTCTTGAGCCACGCGGTCTGTGCTGCGCCCAGGTACTGACGGGCCGGGTTGTTGATCTCGGTGGTGCACGCCGCGTTCGGCGTGACCGTGGGCTCGCCCGCGGACAGGCAGGCCGGCTCCGTGACGTAGGCCTGCGGATCGCGGTACTGCCGGCAGTCGAGGAGGAAGAACTCGGCGAGCTGGCCCCAGCGGACGGTGCGGTAGAGCTTCATCGGGTCGCCGCCGTCCTCGCGGATCGGCATGTAGTCGCGGAACGCCTGGTTGCCGGCGATGATCTGCGGGCCGAAAGCGCCGAAGGGAGAGCCGTAGAAGTCGTTCGTCACCTCGTGGTCGTCCCACATGGTGAACGTGCCCACCGCAGCCATCAGATCGCGCAGCGGACGGTCGTCACGATTCTCGCGGTACTTCACGTAGTAGTCGCCGATCGTGGTGGCGACGCCGGTGCCGCTGCGCGGATCGTCGCTGTAGATGGTGTCGCCGATGTACATGAACAGGTCGGGATTGTCGTTCGTCATGCCCTCGAGCACCGAGTAGGGCTTGTAGAACGCGTTCGCGTCACCGCTCCATCCGAAGGTGAACGCCTGCGCCGTGCTCGGCAGCGGCGCGGTACGAATGCGACCGGTGCGGCTGACGTCGGCGCCCTGCTTGAAGCGATAGTAGTACTGCGTGTCGGCCATCAGGCCGGTGATGTCGAGCTTGGCGGTGTTGTCGTTCGCGGTCGGGATGAGGTCCGGCGGGCGGACCAGCAGGTTGAAGCTGTCGAAGCGCGACACCTCGAGGGACACCACGCCGGGCGCGTCGGTGCGCGTCCAGACGACGAACGAGCTGTCGGTGGCGTCACCGGCGGTGACACCGTAGGTGAACGGCGCGGCGTCGGTGCCGGGCAGCGTGACCGCCGCCGCGGTGTCGGCGTCGACCGCAGTGACCGACGCCAGGCAGCGTGCAAGACGGGTCGCGACCGGCATCGCGTTGTTGTTCGTCGCCGGCACGCGATCGAACGTGACCAGCTCGAAGGACTCGCACGGGAAGCCGAAATCGAGGTCGGGGCTGGGCTCGGCCGCGAACATCAGGGGGCAGCGCTTCTCGACCGCGTCGATCAGCTTCAGGCGCTGCTTGTCCATGGTGGCGAGCGTCTTGGCGTCCGGACAGATGTCCACCGCGCCGGCGACGCGCTTCTTCTCGCACTTCTCACGCGCCTTCTGGCGCGCGCCGGCATCCTTGCGCGCGGCCTTGCCGATGCTCTTCTGGCAGAGCAGCTGGGCCGGATCGGCAATGGCGCCGACACCGTCGTAGATCGTGGTGATGAGTCGATCGACGACCGGACCGTGCGAGTCGTCGGCGATGCAGTCGGCGACGAGCGTCGGCGTGGCGAGCCCGACGCACGGCGTACCGAGATCGATCTGCGCCAGTACGCCGCCGGCACACTTCGCCGTGATCACCTTCTCGAGCGAGGCGCGGGCCTTCGCCAGCGCGGGCGCGACGGCAGGATCGGTCGGCGCGCAGGGACCGCCCGAGCCGGCGGCTTCCTTGTCCTGGCATCCTCCGATCGCCTTCAGGCGCTGATCGAAGTACTTGCGGCCGGCCGACGCCACACCCTGCGCGCACTTCTCCGCAGCGGTCAGGGCGAACGCCGGTACCGCTGCGGCGCCGACCGCGACGAGCGCGGCGAATACGTAACTGGATCGTCTCATTGGGACTTGTCCTCCGGGGTGGGCGTTTGGCAGACGCAGACGCGGACGCTAACCCACAGGACTCCCAACACGCAATGTTTTTCTGCAGCTTGCGCGGCGCGTCAGGCGAGGAAGAAGCGACCCGCCGGGTTGTCGCTCTCGTCGGCGTACGGGAACCCCAGACGATCGAGCCGCTCGCGCAGTTCCGCACGCTCGGCGGGTGGCACCTCGACCCCGCACAGGACGCGACCCGTGGCGGCGCCGTGGTTGCGGTAGTGGAAGAGCGAGATGTTCCAGCGCGCGCCGAGGCTCGTGAGGAACTGCATGAGCGCGCCCGGACGCTCCGGGAACTCCACCCCGAAGAGCACCTCGTCGCGGACCTCGAGCGTGCGCCCACCGACCATGTGCCGGACGTGCGTCTTGGCGAGGTCGTTGTCGCTCAGGTCGACGCAGGCATAGCCGCGGCTCCCGAGTTCACCGGCGAGGGCGCGCGCCTCGTCGACACCCGTCACCTCGACGCCGACGAAGATGTGCGCCTCGGCCCGCGACGCCAGCCGGTAGTTGAACTCGGTGACGCTGCGCGCACCGATGACGCCGCAGAACTCGAGGAACGCCCCCGGGCGCTCCGGAATGGTGACGGCCAGGATCGCCTCGCGATGCTCGCCCACCTCCGCCCGCTCGGCGACGTAGCCGAGGCGCGCGAAGTTCATGTTCGCGCCCGACGCCACCACCACGACGGGGCCGGGCGGCAGCGTCCCCGCCCACGCCGCCTGCTTCATGCCGGCGATCGACAGTGCGCCCGCCGGCTCGAGCACCGAGCGCGTGTCCTGGAAGACGTCACGGATGGCGGCGCAGATCTCGTCGACGCCGACGGTGAGGATGCCGTCGAGGTAGCGCTGGCAGAGCGGGAAGGTGTGCTCGCCGACCTGTTTCACCGTGACGCCGTCGGCGAACAGCCCGACGTGGTCGAGCACGACGCGCGTCCCCGCCCGCAGCGAGCGCGCCATGGCATCGGAGTCGTGCGGCTGCACGCCCCAGACCTGCACGTGGGGTCGCAGCTCCTTCACCACCGACGCGACGCCGGCCGCGAGCCCACCCCCGCCGACGGGGACGAAGATACTGCCGAGATCGCGCGGCGCCTGGTGCAGCAGCTCGAGCCCGATCGTCCCCTGCCCAGCGATGACGTCGGGATGGTCGTACGGTGGCACCGGCGTCATGCCGGTCTCGGCGACGAGGGTGGCGCAGTGCGCCGCGGCCGAGGTGTAGTCGTCGCCGGCGAGGTCGATCTCGGCACCGAGACGTCGCACCGCCTCGACCTTGATCGACGGCGTGGTGCGAGGCATCACGATGCGAGCGCGGATGCCGAGCAGCCGCGCCCCGTAGGCGACGCCCTGCGCATGATTGCCCGCCGAGGCGGCGATCACGCCGGCACGCCGCTCGGCCTCGCCCAGCTGCACCATGCGGTTGTAGGCGCCGCGCAGCTTGAACGAGAAGACCGGTGTCAGGTCCTCGCGCTTGATCCAGACGTCGCGGCCGAACCGCGCGCTCAGGATGGTGGCGCGATCGAGGCCCGTGGGCTCGGGCAGGACGTCGATGACGTGCGCATTGAAGACGCGGCGGAGCAGCTGATCCACGCGAGGGAGCTAACAGATTCGCCCGGGAGTGTCGCGTCAGTCGCGCTTCCAGCGAATCTCCATCTCGTCGCGCTCGCCGATACCGGCGCGGAGCACGGTGATCAGGTCCGGTTCGCCGCCGGCCTCCTCGAACGCATCGATGGTGTCGACGGTGAGGTAGTAGTCCTGGTCCTCGTCCGATTCCTCTTCGAGCTGATCCACGAGGAATTCGAGCTGGGCCTCGGTGATGGTGCCGATCGGGGCACCCGTCTCCTTGTCGAAGAGC
The DNA here is from genome assembly GCA_036009625.1 of Binatia bacterium. Classification (GTDB taxonomy): domain Bacteria; phylum Desulfobacterota; class Binatia; order DP-6; family DP-6; genus DASYLJ01. Next base: position 3,017 of record DASYLJ010000085.1, on the reverse strand, counting down.
CGGATCATGTGCGGCTCCTACCCTACCCACGGGCGCACCGCTACCCTCGGCGATCGTCCCCGTGCTAGCGAGCCCCGCATGACGACCGATCTCTGGATGCTGGTGTGGACCGCCCTCCTCAGCGTGTCGATGCCGACGATCTACCTGGTCTCGCGCGTGACGACGCCCGGAGGCGCCGTCTGGGGATTCGGCAATCGCGGCGGCGCCAAGCCGCCGTTCCCGGAGTGGGCGAATCGCGCCGAGCGCGCGCACGCCAACCTGGTCGAGAACCTGGCACCGTTCGCCATCCTGGTGCTGGTGGCGCACGTCGCCGGCAAGGCGAACGCGTCGACCGCGCTCGGTGCCACCCTCTTCTTCTGGGCCCGACTGCTCTACGTGCCGGTCTACGTCGCGGGCATCGCCTACGTGCGCACGCTGCTCTTCTTCCTCGCCACGGCGGGCGAGATCATCATTTTGCTGCAGCTGTTCCACTGAGCAGCTGGCTGGCCCAGAGCTTCGGCGTGCCATCGGCGCGGATCAGCCCGTAGTACTCCACGCCAGCGCGCCACGGCTGATCGAACGCCTCGAACATCGCGAACGGGATGTCGCGACTCTCGAGGCAGAGGAAGTATGCGCGCTGCCAGTGCTCGTTCGCGCCGGCCACGCCGGCGGTGGGCAGGCCGGTCGCGCCGATCGTCACCTGGCGATCGATCGGCGCGCGCTCGAGCAACTCGCGGTAGACGCTCATCGTCCACCCGCACGACTCCTGCGAGCCGAGCATGTCGGCTCGCAGCGGATCGAGGAGCGGAAAGACCCAGTCGCCGAGGGCGAGCAGGGTCGGATCGGCGCGATACGCCTCCGGCCGCTCGCGGACCGCGACCGGACGTCCCGTCTTCTTTCGCAGCCTGTCGACGGTCGCGGCGAGCGCCGCGCGCGAGTAACGCTTGTCGGTGAGCCCGCCCCACCCGACGGCATAGCCATCGGCACACCGTCGCAGACGGGCCGCGCGCCGCACCTCCGTGGCATCGGTGGGATCGCTGATGCCGATGACGACGCGGGCGATGCCGTGCCGCTTCATGAAGCGGCAGACCGGGACCAGCGATTCGGGCGTCGCCTCCGTCACCACCGCACCGATGCCGAGTCGTCGCAGCAGCAGCGCGTCCGCCTTGAGACGCTTCGCACGCGGCCGCCAGGTCGGCATCGGATCGAAGCCCCGGGGTGCGTAGGAGACGAGTCGGCCACTGCCCAGCAGGGCCGGCGGGGGCAGCGACGGCACCGCCGTTGCCACCACGAGTGCGAGGACGCCGAGCATGGGTGTCGCTCCTAGGCGGAGATGCTGCCGACGGCAACAGCTTGCCTCGTCTGGCACGCAGTGTAGGTCCGACGGCAGACGCTGTTGTCGCCATGGAGGGAATCGATCGCATGAAGCTGTATGACTTTGCCGGCGCACCGAATCCGAAGAAGGTGCGCGTCTACCTGGCCGAGAAGGGGCTGTCGCTGCCCATCGAGTCGGTGGACATCATCAGCGGCAAGAACCGCACCCCGGAGTTTCTGGCCCGTAACCCGCTCGGTGGCCTACCCGTCCTCGAGCTCGACGACGGCAGCCATCTCACCGAATCGCTCGCGATCATCGAGTATCTCGAGGAGCTGCACCCCACACCCTCCCTGCTCGGCAGCACGCCGCTCGAGCGCGCGCGGGTCCGCGAGGCCGAGCGCATCTGCGAGTTCGGCGTCCTCGGCTCCGTCGGCACCATCTTCCAGAACACCTCGCCGTTCTTCGCCGGCCGCGTGAAGCAGTCGCCCGAGGCGGCGAGCAACGCGCAGGCCCGGCTGCAGAACGCGCTCCGCGTCCTCGACACGCGGCTCGCCAAGTCGCCCTTCGTCGCCGGCACGCAGCCGACCATCGCCGACTGCACGCTGCTGGCCGCCCTCGACTTCGCCGCGTTCGGCGGCGTCGACATCCCCGCCGAGTTCCAGCACGTGCATCGCTGGCACGGCGACTTCAAGAAGCGTCCGAGCGCGCAGGCGTGATCGGCGTGACCCGTCAGGAGCGGCCGGGGACGGCCCAGGATCCGAACTGCGGCCAGTCCCGGCTGCCCCGCGTGGAGCCGTCGTGCTGCCACGTCACCGTGGTACTGAACGGCCAGATCGTCGCCGACACGAAGCGCGCGCTGCGCGTCGTCGAGGACGGCGTGCCGCCGGTCTACTACATCCCGCCCGGCGACTTTCGTCGCACCTGTTTCCGACCGACGAGCGAAGAGACGTTCTGCGAGTGGAAGGGCATCGCCCGCCACTTCGACATCGTCGTCGGCGACCGCGTCGCCAGCGACGCCGCATGGTCGTTTCCCGAGCCCAGCTGCCGCTATGCCGTGCTGCGCGACCACGTCGCCGTCCGCCCCGAACGGGTCGACGGCGTGTTCATCGACGACGAGCGGCTCGGCAGCTAGTGTCCCCGAGTCGGAAGTCCGTTGCCGAAGATCGGGTGGGATCGCGGCGCCTGGCAAGGCGCGACGACGAGTAATAGCAGCGCTATTGCGAGGAGGAGCAACGCCGCCAGGCGGCGTGAGGCCGCCCGAGATTCGGTGACGAACTTCCGACTCGGGGCACTAGGACGCGGCGGTCGCTGCCGCGAGATCCCGGCAGCGCCGGCCGACCTCGAATGCCAGCGTCACCATGGCCGACGACAGCGCATCACGCTCGTCGTCGGTCATGGTGTCGAGCGACGCCGTGATCGTGGTGCCGACGGGCGGGTCACCGATGGCGGCATAGATGGTGCGGTAGCAGTCGCGCAGCGGCCCCTCGTCGGGCTCGCCACGGAACGCGCGGATGAAGTACGCGAGGGCGCGGTCGAGACGCTCCTGCGGGGTGCGGTTCAGGTTCGTGAGCGCGGCGAGGGCGTTCTTCAGGCGCTCGGCCTGTTCTTCGAGTGCTTCGAGGGTCTCGGCCATCGAGTCGGAGTATCGGCCGTCTCCGGCCGCGGCTTGAGCGGTGCGCCGGGACGTGGGGGGGGGGGGGGGGGGGGGGGGGGGGGGGGGGGG
>DASYLJ010000084.1:0-23707 GCA_036009625.1 Binatia bacterium | reverse complement strand
TCAAGTGAGGTCCCTGGTCGGCGCCGCACTGTTCCTCGCGGCGTTGGTGCTGCGGGCACACGCCGGCGAAATGCTCGCCGAGCCGCCGCAGTTCGGCGTCTACTACGATCGCTACGAGCCGTACTTCTACACCGGCTTCGCGCCGCGCATGCCCGACCCCGAGCGCATCCACATGCACCTCGGCCGCGGCAACCAGCTGCGCGTCACCATCGTGCTGTCCGACGCCGTGCTGCAGGAGTACGCGCGCGATCTGCAGACGCGGGCACGCAGCTACCGCTCGCTCATCGCCGGCGGTCGTCTCGAGCTGACGCAGAACCGTGGCTTCGAAGACTTCGAGCACACGCTCGCCGAGATCCAGCTCGACCACCTCGTCGCGGAGGAGGCCCACCTGCAGCCCGCCGAGGTGCGCGAGCGCAACCTGCACCTGCTCGAGCGCCTCGAGCCCGGTCGCGTCTTCCGCATCCGCATGCCGGTCGACGAGCTGGTGCGCCGGTGGACGGCCCAGGTGGGCGCCGACGATCACCACGGCATGGACACCGAGCGCCGGCTGGAGCTGCTGAACCTGATGCTGCCGACGCGCCTCCATCTCGACGCGGTACCGCCCGGCGTCGCGGCACGGCTCGATGCGCTCGTCGCGCGCTGCCCGGCCGACGCCGACGCGCTGCGCGCCGACTACCTGGCCCTGCTCGACGCCACCACCCACGGCCTCTACCCCGTGCACGACGGCGTGCTCGAGTTCGTCGAGTTCACCGCGATCTATCCGGTAGGCACGCTGAACGACACGACGCCGTACCACGGCCGCCAGATTCCGGCGTATCCCACCACCGGACGTCGCGCGCTGACGACGCACCAGCGCACGCTCACCGTCGACCACGTCCCCACCGACACCGTCTACAGCTACGCACCGTGGCTGCCGTACATCCACATCGGCCCGCGCATGCACGACGCCATCCACACCCTGTGGTGGCAGATGCAGCCGGCCGAGACGCCCTTCCTGCCGTCGGCGTGGCGCAACGTCGACCGCGGCAGCCGCGACGGCACCCCGTTCCGTTACCTGTGGCTGCTGTCGCGCGGCCCGATGTCCCACGGCTGCACGCATCTGAACGCCGGCCACATCGCCGAGCTGCGCCAGATGCTGCCGTCGGAGACGGCGCGGCTCTACGAGGTGGATCTCTTCCTGAACGCCGCCCCGCGCTACGACGTCTTCGACATCGACGGCGACTTCACGCCCGAGGTGATGGGCGTGCGTTACTTCATCGCCTACGCGCTCACGAACAATCGGCCCGACCAGCTCCGCGTCGCCGACGAGCGCCACGCCTACTACGAGTGGCTCTACGCCGGCGAGCTCGGCTACGACCCCGCCGACCACGGCCGCTTCGCCGTCGTGCGTGACGGCCGCTTCGTCGATCGTGCCGCCGCCGACGGCACGCAGTACACCGACATCGCGCTGTACGAGGCCGCCTATGAGCCCGAGACGATTCAGTTCTACCAGCTCGTCGACATCCCGTTCGCGCAGGAGCTGCGCAAAGTGAGCGTGCGCTACCCGTTTCCGGGGCTCGAGCCGACGACCGGCGCGCCGTAGGATCGCGACCCAAGACCATGTCTTGGGTCGGAGAGGACGGCGAGCGTGGAGCGACGAGTCCCGCGCGACCGGGGTGTCGCGGCCGGCGAAGCCGGCGCTCCATGGGAAGCACGCATGGACGCGCGAGTCCGCGTCAGGCGATCGGAGCAGTATGGTGCGCCGGCTTCGCCGGCCGCACCATACTGGTCGAACGCGACCTGCCGCCACACGCTCGGGTGCCTCCCGACCCAAGACATGGTCTTGGGTCGCGCTTCTCAGGCCAGGCCGCGGGTCTTCTCGATCAGGTCGCGGACGCGGCGCGACAGCGTCTGGCAGACGGCGATCGCGATGCCCGGATGCTCCTCCATGACGTGGAGGAGATCGTGCCGATCGAGGCGCATGACGCGGACGGCGGTCACCGCCGCCGCGGTGGCGGAGCGGGTCTCGCCGTCGAAGAGCGACATCTCGCCGAAGAACTCGCTCGGGCCCAGGGTGGCCAGGGTGCGCTCCTCGCGCCGGATGGCCACCTCGCCGGCGACGATGACGTACATCTGATCGCCGAACTCCTCCTCGCGCACGATGGCGTCCCCGGCGTCGTAGGCCTCCTCGCGCACGAGGCGAGCCAGCTCGGCGAGGTGACGGGTGGTGAGCTCCGCGAACAGGTCGAGGCTGCGCAGGTGCAGGATGATGTCGACGTGGCTCAGCACGGTGGGATCATCGCGCGATTCGGCCGGAGCGGCCAGCAGCGCGCGCAGCAGCGGATCAGCGTCGCCGCGGATCTCGAGCTGGGCGTCGTCGAACGACGGCGCCGGGCGGCCGAGAGCGCGGGCGGCGTTGTCGGTGGCATCCGGCGAGGCGGCGTCGTCGAGCAACGGCACGACGACGGCACGCTCGGCGTCGGGCAGGAGCGCGTCGAGCGCCTCGGCGAGCACGGCCCGCGTCCGTCGATCGCGCGCACGGACCAGCACCAGGCCGATCTCGGCGATGCGATCTTCGCGGAACAGCACCGCGAACAGGAGCAGGATCGTGTGGATGCCCTCGTCGATCCGCTCGGCCAGGCGCAGGAGCACCAGGTCCGGGACGGCGCCGCCGGCGAGGGCGCCGTACTGCAGGATCGCCGTCTGCACCGCCGCCACCTCCTGCGTCGCCAGCCCGCGCAGCGTGGGGGCATCGAGATGCATGTCGTGGAGGATCGGCAGGGCGGCGTCGTGGATGGCGCGTCCCCCGAAGGCGAGGCCGTCGAGCAGAGGCTGGATGGCGGCCGGGCCGAACGCATGGACGGCATCGCGGGCGGCGGCAGACTCCGCGGCGTCGTCCGCGCCGAGACGCGCGACGGCCCGGCGCAGATGCCGCTCGAGGCGCAGCCGTCCGATGACACGGACCACCGCGGCACGCACGCGCGGCGTGTCGTCGTCGACGTGGGCGAGCAGCGCATCGACGTGCGGCGCCACGGCGGCAGCGTGACGGGTCGCGACGTCGGCGAGGGTCTCCGCGGCGCGCGCACGATGCGCGTCGGACCCGAGCCGCGCCGCCAGCCACGCGATGCGGTCGCTGCCGCCGTGCGCCAGCGCGGCGCGACGGATCTCCTCGAGCGCGACGTGGCGCAGCGCTTCGCCGTCGCCTGCGACCGCGAGCTCGGCGTCGAGGTTGGCGTGCGGGCGCCGGGCACGCGCCACCAGCCGTACGGCGGGTGCGGGATCGTCCACGAGCCGCGCCAGCACCGGCGCTGCCTGGACCGGCGATGCGAGGTCGGCATAGGCCTGGACGATGCGCGCGCGGGTGAGATCGTCGAGTCGGCGCGCGCGCGTGTCGAGGAGCACCTGCAGATCGGTCGCCGCGGCGGGATTCGGCGGGGCGCCCGGTGGGCGGGCGTCGAGCACGCGGTGCAGCGCCTCCACGACGATGTGCACCGTCGGTGCGGGCGCGTGACGCGCCGCACGCGCGAGCGTGCCGATGGCCAACGGGCGCGGGCTCTCCGCCACGAGGTCGCAGGCGACGCGGCAACCGTCCGGATCGCCGCCGATCAGATTCGTCTCGAGCGCGCGGACGGTGCGCGGATCGAGGAGCTCCGCCAACGGCCGGGCGTCCTTCGACCGGATCGGCCAGAGGCTCGTCGCCTCGAGGAGCAGGGTCGGATAGATGCGCCACAGCGCGAGCGTGACGACGAGCCAGAGCGCGGCGATCGGCAACCCGACGATCCCCACCCACGGCGGCGTCCCGATCGCGAGCGCGCACAGGATGGCGACGTTCCCGAGCGCGCCACCGAGCCGCCGGATCGGACCGTCGATCAGCGCCGTCACGGTCGGACGCACCGACTCGCGGAAGAGCGTCGTCAGGACCTTCATCGCGGGATCGAAGATGGCGTGGTCCTGCAGGTTGGCCCCCGTCACCGCGCCGATGCCGGCGGGCAGGTCGAGCCGCACGCCGACGCCGAAGAAGCCGATCAGGTAGACCAGCGGCGACAGCGTCGCCGCGAGCGGCACGCCGATGCGACGGAAGACGAACGTCGTGCCGAGGAGCTGGATCGCCAGCACGCCGATGTTGAGGAAGCCGCGGAACGCGGCGTAGAGCGCGAGCAGGCGCTGCTCGCCGTCGCTGCCACGCGTGGCGAGGTCGGTCACGTACGAGAACTGGAAGTAGAGCATCGGGCCGAGGACGCCCGAGAGGAGCGCGCCGCTGGCGAGGAGGCGGAAGAGCCGGCTCTCGCGCCACAGCCCGCGCAGCACCGTCACACCGGTGGGCGGCGGCATGATGCGACGCGCACGACGTCCCGGTCGCACCCGCAGCGGACGCACCACCTCGATGGTGAGCGCCAGGGCGGCGGCGAGGCCGAGGGCGACCGCGGCCGACGGCAGTGGTGCGGCGATGCCCATCGCACGCCCGAGCATCCCCGACGCGAAGCTGCCCGCGATGGCCCCGAGCGTGCCGCCCGCCATGATCGGCGCGTAGAGGCGCTTCGCCTGACGCGCGTTCAGCAGGTCGCCGAGCGCCACCCAGAGCACCAGGAGGGCGATCGCCTCGAGCTGCTTCGAGGCCAGCACCAGCACCACGTACGCACTCTGGATCTCCGCCCGCACGAGGGCCCACAGCGGCAGCAGCAGGAGCGCCAGGAGCAGCAGCGTCCGCACCAGCAGGCGGCCGTGCTCGACGCGCGCCGCCAGGCGGCTCACGATCGCCGTCGTCGCCACCATGCAGAGCGAGCTGGCGAGGAAGACGAGCGGCAGGAACTCGACCCCGATGCGCTTCAGGAAGAGCGTTTCCGAGACGTTCGCGAGCGAGACCGCGGCCCAGCCGATCAGGAAGCACGTCGCCATGGCCCAGCCGACGACGAGGCCCTCGCCGCGTTCGACCGCCCAGCGCCGTTCGCGCGGGATCGCCGGAGACGTCACGACCGGCTCGTCTATCACCTGCGACGGGCGGCTTCAGCCGGGACCGTGGGCCGTGCCCACTACGGTGCGGTTCTCGCGCACGACCACGACGGCGAGCAGCAGCCATCCCAGGCTGAGGGCGACGTTGACGAGCAGGAAGGAGCGTGTCGAGAACGCCAGCACGTGCGCGCCGAGGACGACCACGAACGCCGCCATGCCGTCGCCCAGGCGCACGCACAGGGTCTCGATGGCGGGCTTGGCGGTGTACTTTTCGGCAGGAGTCGTCGGCAGCCAGAGCACCTGCTGCGCGGTGTTGTTGATCGAGTAGTTGGTGGCGTTCTCGGCGGTCTTCATCACCTGGACGACGAGCAGTACGGGCAGGAACGCCATGGTGCCGGCACCGAGCAGGGCGATGGTGGGGAGCAGGAGCAGGATGGCACCGAGGCCGCCGTACTTGAGGAGCCGCGACGCCACCATCGCCTGCAGTGCGAGGGCACAGACGTTCACCCAGAAGAAGTAGTCGCCGTAGAACGCGGTCGTGCCGGCGCGGATGAACGCACTCACGGCCTTGGGATCGGTGATCTGCTGCTGGACGATGTCGCGCGCCAACGCCTCCTGCACGACCTGGAAGAGGATGTTCTCGCCGTTGGTGTTCACCCAGTGCGTGAGCAGGACGACCCCCGCCACCGCGAGGAGGTAGCGGTTGCCCATCACCATCCGGAACGCCCCGACGCGGCGGTCGGTGACCGGCGCCGCGGTCGCACGTCGGACGACCGGCTCGTTGCCCGCGCCGCTCGGACCGCGCGCGTCCGCGATCGCCGTGAGCCCGATCGACGCCGCCAGCGCCACGTTGGTGCCGAGCATGAGCGCCCCGCTCTCGAGCATCCCCAGGTCGACCGCCTTCCCCGCCAGGAACGCACCCGCGGCGGCACCCGCGGTGGCCCCGATCGCGATCAGCGGCAACAGCCGGCGCCCGCGCTCGTTGGTGTAGAGGTCGGCCGCGAACGCCCAGAACTGGGCGACGACGAAGACGCCGAACATGCCCACCCAGATGTAGAAGACGATTCCCGTGACGGCGCTCTGACCGAAGTGCGCCCCGGGCCGCACGAGCCAGAAGACCAACGTGTTCGACATGCAGAACAGCGTCGAGCGCACGATGAGCTGGCGGCGCGGCCAGCGTGCGGCGAGCCGCGCGTAGACGGCCACGACGGGGATCAGCACCAGGGTCTGGGCGAAGCTGGTGTACGCCTTCACCTCCATCTTCGAGAACCCGCCGACGTCCGACGCCGCGATCCATCCGTCGCGCAACGGCTTCACGAAGTAATAGGCGCACAGCACCAGGAAGACGTTGGCGAACATCACCACTGCGGTGACGCCCTCGCCGGGCTGCACGTCGGTGAAGAGGCAGAGCAGACGCTCGAGCGGCGAGCGACGGGCGTCGGCTGATGCCGGCGGAGTGCCCGCAGGGGTGGTCGCGCTCGCGATCGTCGCCATCGATTCGGGATGGCCGACGCGTCACGGCGGTCGTCCTCCGGGCGCACACGTAGCATCCAGCCGTGGCCGTCCGCCACGGGCAATGGCTCAGCGATCGAGGAGGATGCCGGTGACCTTGCTGCACTTACCGTCGAGACGGATCATCGGCAGCGCCCCGCTGACGTCGAGCTGCCCACTGTCGACGCACGGTCCGCGTCGCGTGGTGAGCACGAAGACCACCTGCGTGTCCGGCGCGTAGCCGTCGAAGGCGACGACGGCGGTGCCCGCGACGTCGAAGATCCTGCGCGTCTCGCGACGGTCGAACGCCACCACCCGCACGCCGCCGTAGGGCGTCTCGGCGCGCTGTTCCGCGCGCGTCGGCGTGGCACAGGCCAGCACGACGGCGCAGATCAGGAGGCCGCCGAAAAAGCGCCGGTGTCGGAGTCGCTCGAGCATCGAGGGCGAGAGAGCAAGGGATGTGCCCGCGTCCAGGCCACGTCCCGCGGTGACGGGCCCGCCGGGCGTGCTTGCAGTCCGGTCGGGTCGTGCAGCCGTACCCGGGCACGGCTGCGGCGCCGTGCGCCCTGCGCGGCTTGACGCGTTTCCCGACCTCCGTTACCCAGAACGCCGATGGTTCGCGTGCGCATGTGTTGTCGGTCGGGTGGTCGGGCATTCTGCCCGCCAGCGGCCGGCTGAACGGCACCGCGGCGACGCAACCGAAGCCCACCACCCAATGAAGGTCGGTGGGCTTTTTCGCGTCTGGCGTATGGCTTCCGATCTTCCAGAAGGAGCCCGCCATGAACCGTTCCCAGCTGGAGATACAACCCGTCGCCGGACGCATCGGCGCCGAGATCGTCGGCATCGACCTGCGCGCCGATCTCGACGACGAGGTCGTGGAGGCCATCCGCAGCGCGCTGCTGCTGTGGAAGGTCGTCTTCTTCCGCGGCCAGCGGCTCGATCCCGACACGCACGCCGGCTTCGCGCGACGCTTCGGGCCGATCACGACGGCGCATCCCACGGTTCCCGGGCTCGCCGAGAACCGGCACGTCCTCGACATCGACGCCGCCGACTCCAGCGTGGCCTCGGTCTGGCATACCGACGTGACCTTCGTCGATCGACCACCCCTGGGCTCGATCCTGCGCGCGCTCGTGGTGCCGCCCTACGGTGGCGACACCCTGTGGGCCAACACGGCGGCGGCATACGAGGACCTGCCGCGCGACCTGCGCGAGGCCGCCGACGGCCTGCACGCCGTGCACACCAACGAGTTCGACTACTCCGCACCGCCGCGGCCGGACGACGACGACAAGCTCCGCCGCTATGCCGCCGTCTTCCAGTCGGTCCGCTACGAGACGACGCACCCGGTGGTGCGCGTGCACCCCGAGACCGGCGAGCGCGCTCTCCTGCTCGGCGGCTTCGCGCGACGCATCGTCGGCGTGTCGGAGGGCGAGTCGGCGGCGCTGCTGCGACGCTTTCGTGGCCGCGTCGAGCGGCCGGAGAACGTCGTACGCTGGCGGTGGCGGCTCGGTGACGTCGCCTTCTGGGACAACCGCTCGACGCAGCATCGTGCCATCGCCGACTTCGGCCGCGCCGCACGACGGCTCCAGCGCGTCACGATCGCGGGCGACGTGCCGGTCGGCATCAACGGCATCCGCAGCCGTGCCCTGGATGGCGACTCGACGGCCTACCAGCCGTCGGGCGCGGACGCGTGAGGCGGAACGTCATGGGACACCTGATTCGCATCACCATGGTGACACTGCTGCTGGCGACCGCCGCGAGCGCAGCGCAGGACGCGGTCGAACGCACCGATCTGGTCACGAAGGGGGGCAAGCCCGTGACGCTGGTCGGACGCCAGCCCGCCGTCGGCGACCCCGCGCCGACGTTCACGGCGGTCGCGAACGACATGTCGACCTTCACCTTCGATCCCACGTCGGGAAAAGTGTGGATCATCTCGGTGGTGCCGTCGGTCGATACACCCGTCTGCAGCCTGCAGACGAACCACTTCAACGACACCGCCGGCGCCCTCGGCGGCGACGTCGCGATCCTGACCGTCAGCATGGACCTCCCGTTCGCGCAGAAGCGCTGGTGCGGGGCGGAGGGCGTCAAGAACCTGCAGACGGTCTCCGACTACCGCGATCGATCGTTCGCCGACGCGTACGGGCTCCGGATCAAGGAGAGCGGGCTGCTGGCGCGCTCGGTCTTCGTGGTGGGACGCGACGGCAAGATCACCTACGTGCAGCTGGTGCCGGAGCTCACCCAGGAGCCGCAGTACGAGCCGGTACTGGCGGCGGCGCGGACGGCAGCGGGGGCGAAGTAGCGGGAAGCGGGTTGACCGGGACGCGGCGAGCCGGAAGAACCACATGGTGATCAGACGTCTCCTGTCCGTCTTCCTGCTCGCCGCCGCCACTCCCACATTCGCCGCTTCTGCCAGCCGCGCGGACGCCGCCCTCGACCGCGCCCTGCAGAACCTGGTCTCCATGCCCGGCGGCCCTCCAGGCGTGATCGCACTCGTTCAGCGTGGCGATGCCGTCGACGTCCACACTGCGGGCGTCGCCGACGTCTCCGCGCCGCGACCGATCGACGCCACCGATCACATGCGCATCGCCAGCGTCGCCAAGGCCTTCAGCGGTGCCGTGGCGCTGTCGCTCGTGCAGCAGGGCATCCTCGGCCTCGACGACACCATCGGGGAGCGCCGGCCCGACCTGCCCGTGGCCTGGCACGGCGCCACCCTGCGCCAGCTCCTGAACCACACCAGCGGCGTGCCCGACTTCATCCTGAGCGAGGCGGCACAGAACGCGGTCCGCGCCTCGCCCGGCACGCCCCTGCCGCCGCGCGCGCTCCTCGACTTCGTGAAGGACCTGCCCCTCTCCCGGCCCGGCAAGTACAACTACTCCAACTCCGACAACATCATCGTCGGGCTGATCGTGGAGACGGTCACCAACGGCACCTACCAGGAGGCGCTCGCGGCGCAGGTCACGACGCCGCTCGGCCTGCCGCAGACCACGCTGCCGGTCGGCACCGCGATGCCCCTGCCCTTCTTCCACGGCTACGACATCCCGGATGACGGCGGGTTCGAGGACGTCAGCGAGGTGCTCGCCGCCGGCTGGGCGTGGGCGTCGGGCGGCGTCGTCTCGACCCCCGCCGAACTGAACCGCTTCATCCGCGGCTACGTCGGCGGCGCGCTGTTCGGCGCCGACGTGCAGACCGAGCAGCGTCGCTTCGTGCGCGGCGGCGGCTCCGAGCCCCGCGGCCCCGGCCGCAACGCGGCGGGACTCGCCCTGTTCCGTTACCAGACCCGCTGCGGGACGGTGTACGGCCACACCGGCAACACGTACGGCTACACGCAGTTCGCCGCCGCCAGCAGCGACGGCACGCGGTCGGTCACGGTGTCGATCGACCTGCAGCGCACGCAGGACAACGAGGGCGCGGAGAACAAAGTCTACCGCGCGCTGCGAAAGACCGAGCTGCTCGCCGTGTGCGCGGCGCTGGCGCGGTAGCGCTCAGCTCCGCGTCGCCCGTTTCGCGGGGGGGTCGTGGTGGTTCCTCAAGGTCGGCACGTTTGCGGCCGCCATAGTTCGCCGAGGAACCCTATGATGCCGCCTCGTCTGTCACGTCCGAGCCGATTCGCGATCGCGGGCACTTTCCTGGCAGCCGCCACCATGGCGGACGGGGCGGTGCCGGCGCGGTACGAGGTGGTCGAGGTTGCGCCCTACGGCACGATGTCGGTGGACCCGTCCGACATCGACGCGACGGGCGACGTCGTGGGAACGTTCATGGCCGACGGGAATCGAATCATCCACGCCTTCCGTCGAACCCCCGCCGGCGTCGTCGATCTCGGCACAGACGGGACGACGCAGAGCAATGCCTCGGGAACCAACGACCTGGGTGACACCGCGGGCGAGCTCGTGACCCGCGAGGGGTCGTTTCTCCTGCCGGAGGCGACCGTCTTTCGACGCGACGGCAGCGTCCAGCGACTCGGGACGCTCGGCGGCAGGAGCAGCTCCGCCATCGCCATCAATGACCGGGGCGACGTCGTCGGCTGGTCGCAGTTCGATCGCTATCTCATCTACAAGAATCCGCACGCCTGCCTCTGGCGCGACGGTGTGATCCGAGATCTCGGCACGCTCGGACCGGTGCCGCTGGTCAACCAGAGCTCCGCCGAAGACGTGAACGAGCTCGGTGACGTCGTCGGGTGGTCGTACATCGGACGTGAGGGTCCGACGCATGCGTTCCGCTGGCGCGATGGCGTGATGACCGATCTCGGAACGCTGGGTGGAACCAACAGCGCAGCGTTCGCGATCAACGACATCGGCCAGATCGTCGGCAGCGCCACAGCCGTCGCGGGCGGGCGGTCGTACGCGGTGATGTGGGAGAACGGCGTGATCCGCGACCTCGGTACGCTGAACGGCACGTCGGCCGCGGCGCTCGACGTCAACAACCACGGTGACGTGGTGGGGTACACCCACGACGGCGCCGTACTGTTCTCGGGCGGCCGCGTCATCGACCTCGAGACGATGATCACACCGGTCCCCGGCCTGTTCTTCACCCGAGCCGTCGCCATCAACGATCGCGGCGACATCGCCGTCTGGTCGAATGGTGGCCACACCAGCCACGGCGTCATCCTCCGGCCGGTCTGGTGCGGAAACGGGACGATCGAAGAGGGCGAGACGTGCGACGGTGGCCCGTGCTGCACGGCCGCGTGCGAGCCGGCGCCGGCGGGGACGCTCTGCCGTACAGCGATCGACGCATGCGACGTCACGGACACATGCGAGGACGGCAGCGGGAGCTGTCCAGATGCACGGGTTCCCGACAGCGATGACGACGGACTCTGCGACGCCGTCGACGACTGCAGCGCCGCAGTGCCCCTGCTCGCATTCCTGCGCACCACCGGCTGGCGAACGGATCGCAACGACGTCGTCGTGCTGCGCGTGGTGGCGGATGTCGCCGCACCGGTCGATCCGGCCGCTGGCGGCGTGATCATCCGCCTCGAGGACGACGACGGCGCTCCCATCCTCGAGCTGCATGCGCCGCCCGGTGCATGGGACACCGACCGACGATCCGGATGGCGGCGGTCGAACGGCGCGAGGGCCGTCTATACGGGCGCCGCGGCGGACGCGATCGATCGCCTGACGGTGTCCTGGGATGCCGTCGACCCGAACCGACTGCATCTGGACCTGCGCGCGCGGCAGGCGGGGCTACTGCTCGGGATGCCTCCGCTACCGCTCCAGGCACGCATCGTCATCGGGGCCGACGCGGGCGGCGGGTCGGCATGCACCGACACCCGATTCGGGGATTCGTCGGGCCCGAGCTGCACCATGGGTCGCAACGGCGACGCCGTCGTTTGCCGTTGAGCGACCCCGAGTAGCGCGCTCAGCTCCGCGTCGGGTCGTTCGGGAAGTTGTCCTGACCGTCCGGGACGCCGTCGAAGTCGCTGTCCTGGGTCGAGCTGCCGATGAAGAGCTGGAAGTGGATCGGCAGGAAGACGTCGAACGAGAGCTGGCCGAACTCGGCGGTCGGGCCGAAGATCGTGTTGGCCAGGATCTGACCACCGCCCAGGCCTTCGACCGCCGTCGTCGTCGCCTTGATGATGATGGTGAAGTTGCCGGCCGTCAGGACGATGTTCGAGCCGGCGGCGGTGACGCCGGCGGCGACTGGCGCCGTCTCCTCGTTCACGCAGATCGTCGTCACCGGTCCCGGGTTGCCGAGGTACTCGAGAACGGCATTGATCTCGCCGTCGCGCCAGGCGCGCGGTCCGACGCTGACGTCGCCCCAGGTGCCGACTTCGCGCCACAGGGCGGCGCCGTCGTTGCGGAGCAGATTGACGCCGAGGGTCGGCTCGGCGGCGATCGTGCTGGGCGTCCAGTCGGGCGGGTAACGGAAACCGAGGAGCGGATAACCCGGATGCTGATAGGGCGGCCAGAGCCCCCCGGCGGTCGGAATCTGCGCGAGCGGGTGGAACACGCCGTTCAACCAGTCCCAGTACGCCGCGAGCCCACCCGTGATGCCGGGGCAGATCGACGACGTGTCGACCGGCGAGCCGCCGCCGCCCGCGCACGTGCCGCCGAGCGCAGCGGCCCCGGTCGCGCCGCAGCACCCCTTGCACGCCTGAAGGGCCGTTCCGCACGCCTGCTTGAAGCTACGGAACTGTCCCTTCGCGCTCTTCGTGCACGCCTGGCGGATGCTCTTCGAGACGGAGGCTCCGCAGTCGGCCTTCGACGACTGGAAGAGCGATTTCGCGCCGGCGACGCAGGTGCGTTTGGCGGCGCCGCAGTCGCGCCGGCATTCGGCGGTGGGCGACGCAGCGGAGGCGGTGAGGGCCGTCGTCAGCACGACGATCGCGGCCCAGAGTGCGGTGCGCATCACCGTCCGTGGTAGCAGCGCGACGGCTGGAGGGCGAGCAGATTTCTTGTGGATCGACGTGGCGCATGGCGGATGCGCTACGTGCTTGACCATGTCGTCGCCACGGCAGTACGTACGCGCGACGCCCGGCGGCGCGTTGCCGGTCGAGACGGGAGTCCACATGCTCGGATCCGGTCTGGTATCCCACGTCCGCTCGACCACGGCCCTGCGCTGGCTCGTCCTGGCCGCTGCGTTGGGCATTCCGGCGATCGGGCTCGCGGCTCCTGGCGACCTCGACCCCACGTTCAATGGCGGCAACGTGCTGCTCCTCGACCTGGCACCGACCGCGTCCAACGGCACGGCGCTGCGCGCCGCCCGGTTCGACAGCGAGGGCCGCATCGTCGTCGCCGGCAGCACGACCGACGCCGATCTGCTGATCTCGGCCGCGCTCGCCCGCCTGATGCCCGACGGGTCGCTCGATCCCACGTTCGGCGACGGCGGTACGACCGTCGTCCAGGCCGGACGCGGGAGCGGCATGATCTTCTCGTCCATCCAGTCGTTGGTCCCGCGCGCAGGCGGCGGATGGGCGGCAACCGGGTCGGCGAGCGCGTCCGACGGGCGCGAGGCGAGTCTGGTGCTCGCCGTCGACGCCGACGGCGATCCCGATCTGGACTTCGGCCTCGGCGGCAGCACGCGAGCCCAGCTGGCCGGGGCGTCCCCCGCCCGCACGCTCGCGTTCGGCGGCGGCGGCAATGGTGGGGCCGATGCCGACGGCAATCTCGTCCTCGGGCACGCGATCACCAACAACGTCATGGGCGACATGGCGGCCCGACTCGTGGTCGCCAGGTTCACGTCCGGCGGCGACCTCGACGACGGCTTCGCAACGACCGGCGTCTACACGAACACGTTCTCGCAGAGCCCGAGCGCCGTCACGACCTACGGCTTCGCGGCCCTGCCCACGGACGGCGGCCGCGTCGTGTTCTGCGGCACGACGCTCGACCAGAACGCGCACAGTGCCTTCCTCGTCGGCCGCCTGACGTCGGAGGGCGACCTCGACGGCACGTTCGCCAACGGGCTCGGGTACCGCGTCCTGCAGGTCAGCCACCCTGCCGCCGTCGGTCCGTCGTCGCAGGCGCTGGGCATGGCCGTCGGTCCCGACGGACGCATCTACCTGGTCGGTCCGTCGGCCGACGCGGAGTCGCACTCGGCGTTCACGGTCGCACGCTTCAGCGAAGACGGGGTGCTCGATACCGGCTACGGCACCGGGGGCGTGGCCCGCGTCCAGACCGCCACGGCCGATCCCGGCGACACACCGGCTGGCTTTCCTTACGGCATCGCGGTGCAGAGCGACGGCAGCGTCCTCGCGATCGGCGGCAGCGGCTCGGAGCGATACACCGAGATCGCGGTACTCCGTCTCACCCCCGACGGAGACCCCGACCCATCGTTCGGCACCGGAGGGATCGTCCGCATCCAGCCGGCGATGGGTGCCGAGCCCGAGACCTTCGGCTTCGGCATCACGATCGCGCCCGACGGCCACGCGGCGCTGGCCCTGGGTCAGATGCGCGCCATGGCGAATGGCCGCGGCGTCGTCGCGAAGATCCTCCTGACCGACCCGCCGACGACCACCACGACGATCCCCGATCCGTGCGCGCCCGTCGGATCGCTGACGAACGCGCTCTGCGCCCTCGATCAGCTGAGTGCCGCCGTCACCGCCAACGTCCCACCGAGCCGCCTCCACGATCGGCTGGTCGGCTTCGTCGGAAAGAGCCGCACCGCCGCCGCAGCGACGACCGCCCTCACCGGCAAGCCGCGCCGCAAGAGCTTCAAGCGCGCCCTCGTCGCACTCAAGAAGGTCCAGCTCCAGCTCAAGAGCAAGAAGGCCCGCCGCGCCATCCCTGAAGACGCCCGTGCGGCGCTCGCCACCCAGGCCTTGCAGATCACGGCGACCCTGACCGCACTACGCGACGCCTCGTAGTTCTCCCGGGCGTGCCACGCATGCCGCGCCGGCTTCGCCGGCCGCGGCACGCTGGTCGCGCGTACCACCACCGCCACACTCTCGGAACTATCTTCCTTTGAACGCCGGCGGCCGCTTCTCCATGAACGACTTGATGCCCTCGCGCATGTCCTCGCTGTTCGCGACCAGCGCCTGCGTGAACGCCTCTTCCGCGAAGAGCGTGTCGATGTCGGACTGCAGCGAGCGATTGAGCAACCGCTTCGACAGCCCGATGGCGAACGTCGGGCCCTCGGCGAGCCGCTTCGCCCAGGCGCGCAGCTCGGTGTCGAGCTCGGCCGCCGGCACCACCTTGTTCACCAGGCCGAGACGCTCGGCATCCTGTGCCGACAGGTCGTCGCCGAGGAACACCAGCTCCTTCGCCTTGTGCAGCCCGATGTGACGCGGCAGCAGGAAGGCGCCGCCGGCATCCATCGCGATGCCGCGACGGACGAACACCTCGATGAAGCGCGCCTCGTCCGACGCGATCACGAGATCACACGCATAGGCCAGGTGCGCGCCCAGCCCGGCGGCGACGCCGTTCACGCCGCAGACGATGGGCTTCTCGAGGTCCCACAGCGCGCGGATGACGCGCTGGCTCGGCTTCATCGCGTCACGCGTGCCGCCCGGATGCGCCGGACCCGCGGAGCCCGTCGCCGCGCGCGATCCGGACAGATCGGCGCCGGTGCAGAAGCCCTTGCCCGTGCCCGTCAGCACGACGGCGCGGATCTCCGGATTCTCGCCGCAGGTGCCGAGCGCGGCGAGGTAGCTCTCGCGCATCTCGGCGTTCATCGCGTTCCGCGCCTCGGGACGGTTCAGGATGATCCACCCGACGCCTTCCTCCACCTTGAAGATCAGGGATTCGGCCATGGTCGGCTCCTTCAGCTGGGCAGCTTGAACGCCTTGACGGCGTTGTCGTGGAGAAAGCGCTGGCGGATCTCGGGGCTGAGCTCGAGGGAATCGACCTCTTTCAGCACCCGTTCCCACTGCAGCAGCGGATAGTCGGTGGCGAAGCAGACCTTGTCCTTGCCGAAGGTCTTCATGAAGTGGACGAACGCCGGCGGGTAGTGCTTCGGCACGTGCGCCGAGGTGTCGATCCACACGTTGCGGTGCTTCCAGGCGACGGCGATCATCTCCTCCGTCCACGGCCAGCCGATGTGTCCGCACATGATGCGCAGCTCGGGAAAGTCGAGCGCGACCTCGTCGATGTAGAGCGGACGGCCGGTCTCGGACGGGAACAGCGGGCCGGTGTGACCGACCTGCGTCTGGAAGGTGACGTCGAGCTCGGCGGCCTTGGCGTAGAGCGGATAGTAGCAGCGGTCCGTCGGCGGCTTGCGCCACATGAAGGGCTCGATGCGCAGACAGACGAAGCCGCAGTTGCGCACGTAGTGATCGAGCTCGCGCACCGCCTTCATGATGTGCGTCGGGTTGGCGTGGTACTGGCCGTAGATGCGGCCCGGGAAGGCGTTCTGCGCCTTCGCCACCAGCTCGTTGTCACCCGAGACGAGCGCCACACGGACGCCGTGCTCGTCCATCTTCTCGACCATGCGCGCCGGATCGGTGCCGTTGTGGAAGACGTCGAGGATGCCGTAGTTGCGGAACACGTTCTCGCCCGCCGGGTTCGTCCCCGGCGCGGTCGGGCTGATGTACTGCGTCCAGACGTCGATGATGCCGGCCATGTCTATCCTCGTGGTAGGCCCAGCACGCGCTGGGCGATGATGTTGCGCTGCACCTCGGATGTGCCGGCGTAGATGCTGGCTGCACGCGACCACATGTACTCGTACTGCCAGCGGCCGCGCTCGATGGCGCGCGCACAGCCGCGCTCGATGGCCGCATAGGGGCCCTCGAGATCGATCGCGACGTCCTTCATGCGCATGTCGGTCTCGCTCCAGAGCAGCTTCAGATACGAGCCCTCGGGTCCGGGCTGGCCGGTGCGCATCATCTCGCTCACC
Source organism: Binatia bacterium (assembly GCA_036009625.1). Classification (GTDB taxonomy): domain Bacteria; phylum Desulfobacterota; class Binatia; order DP-6; family DP-6; genus DASYLJ01. The sequence goes on along the minus strand of DASYLJ010000084.1, from coordinate 7,027 downwards.
TGACGGTAGGCGACGAGGCGGACGATCTCGGTCTCGATGTACGCCTGCGCGAGACGCTGGCGCACGAGCGGATCGCCGGTGGCGTTCTGCGACCGCGCCAGCGCGAGCACGCCCGACAGCTCGCCGGAGAGGCGCGCATGCGGCGCCGACCCGCCGCGCTCGTGCGCCAGCGTGGTGATGGCGATGTGCCACCCCTGGTTCATCTCGCCCACCATGTTCGCGCGCGGCACGCGGACGTCGTCGAAGAAGACCTCGTTGAACCACGCCACGCCGGTCATCTCGACGAGCGGACGGATGGTGATGCCGGGGCTCGTCATGTCGACGAGGAGGAACGTCAGGCCCTTGTGCTTCGCCGCCTGGAAGTCGGTGCGCACGATCAGGATGCACCAGTCGGCGAAGCGCGCGTAGCTGGTCCAGATCTTCTGGCCGGTGACGCGGAAGTGATCGCCGTCGAGCTCGGCGCGCGTGCGGCAGTTGGCCAGGTCGGAGCCGGCGTTGGGCTCGGAAAAGCCCTGGCACCAGACGTCGTCGCCCGACAGGATGCGCGGCAGGAAGCGACGCTTCTGCTCGTCGGTGCCGTGATGGATGAGCGTCGGGCCGGTGAGCCCCGGACCGACGCCGATGTCGATCATCGGCGGCGCCCCGAGGCGCGTGTACTCCTCGGCGAAGAGCAGCTGCTCGATGGGCGTCGCCCCGCGGCCGCCGTATGCGGACGGCCAGTGCAGCCCGGCCCATCCGCCCTCGTTGAGACGACGCTGCCAGGCGCGCGCGAACGCGACCTTCTCGGCGGGCTCCTCCGGGCGCTCGCCGGTCGGGATGTTCGCCGTCAGCCAGTCGTGGACCCGTCGCCGGAAGGCCTCTTCGGCGTCGTTCAGACGGAAATTCATGGCGCGGGTTCGCTAGCGTCCCGACAACTCGGCAGCCGGCATCCGCTCAGGCGCCGGTCGCCCCCATCCGGGCCGACACGGCACTGGCCGCCTGCTCCTCGGCTCGCATCCGGCGCGCCTCCTCGGCGTACTTGATCGCGAAGCGCGGACGGAACAGCGACACCATGGGCGGGATGAACATCAACGCACCCATCAGGTGGAAGCCGAGCAGGAGGACGAGCAGGAGCGCCATGTCGGCCTGGAACTTCATCGGGAAGAAGACCCAGAAGATGATGCTCATGGTGAGCGATACGCCGGTGAAGAGCACCGTCTTGCCGGTGGTCTCGAACATGCGACGGATGGCGTAGTCGAAGCCTTCCTCGTCACCCGCCTTGAGCTCCTCCACGATGCGGGAGAGCACGTAGTAGCCGTAGTCGATGCCGATACCGATGCCGACCGCGGCCACCGGCAGCGAGTTGATGTTGAAGTCGATGCCGAGCAGGAACATCACCGCCTCGGACAACGGCTGCGCTACCAGCGAGGGCAGCATGACGATGAGCGCGCCCACCACCGACACGTAGGTGGCATAGCTCAGCAGGAACACCACCACGAGGATCAGGATCAGGTTCACCATGTACGACCACTCGACCTCCTCGTTCACTGCGGCGAGGATGCCGATGAGTCCGCCGGCGAGGCGATACTGGACGTTCTTCTCTTCGGCGGCGTGCGCGGCGATGTAGTCCTTCGCGCGCGCGATCGACGCCATGATCGTCTCGTGGGTGTAGTCCTTGTAGAAGACGGCGATCGTGGCGTTCTTGTAGTCGGCGTCGAAGAAGCGATCCATCTCGCCGCGGCGCGTGTTCGACGTCAGCAGGAAGAAGAGCTGCGCGATGTGGTCGTTGCGCGTCGGCAGCATCTCCCACTTGGGGTCGCCCTCGCGGAACGTGCGGAAGATCTTCTTCAGCAGCGAGCCCGCGGTGACGGTCCCACCCACCTCGTCGCGCTCGGCCATGTAGCGCGCGAACAGGTCGAGGTTGTTGAGGGTGTCGGCGTTCTTGATCGCGCCGTCGCGCTGCTTGCACGTCTCCTTGCCGCAGGCGTCCTTCGGCCCGTCGAGCTGACAGCGCGTGCACGAGTCGCCCTCGCACGCCTTGCCGCCGACGGTGCAGTACGACAGGCCCTCGGCGATGATGACGAGCTGGCTCGCGCCGGTGAACTTCTGGTTCACGCGCGTGAAGGCGACGTTGTACGGATGGTCGGCGTAGAGCAGCGCCGCGCCGGGCGTGGTGTCCCCCACCTTGAGCTGCTGCTGGAAGTAGACGCCGACCGCGAGCAGGACGACCAGCAGGAGGCCCATGGCGATGCGCCGCCATCCCGCCGCGATCCAGATCAGGAAGCGCTCGATGGCGAGGTAGACGTGGCCGAAGAAGACGCCGAACGCGTCGGTGAACTTGCTGATGGCCATGCCGACCTGGCCGTAGAACGGCAGCACGAAGCCCGTGGCCAGCTCGAGAGCCCCGCCGACGACGCCGATGCCGAGCAACGCCGCGGGGATCACGCCCGGGATGTAGTCGTAGAGCCAGGTGAGCCAGGTGAGCGACGCCGCCACCATCCACGACATGAACCGCTCGAGCGTCCACTTCCACGACTCGTTCTCCTCGGGCGGCGGTGTGTAGGCGAGGATGATGGGGTGGAGCGTGACGACGCTGACGAAGATGGACGCGATCCAGAAGAAGCACAGCAGGGCGAGCTTCTGGATCATGGGAATGCGCGCGACCAGCAGCGTCAGGACGGCCAGACCGTCGGCCAGCAGCGACACCATCGCAGGCGCGTAGATCTCGGTGTACGACTTGACGATCGCCGCATCCTTGTTGTGCAGGCGATGGTACTCCTCGTGATAGCGCTCCATCGATTGGACGGAATGCGAGTGGGCGCGCGCCGTGATGAGGAGCGGGATGACGAGCACGAGCGGGTCGAGGTTGATGCCGAACAAGGCGGCGAACCCGAGACCCCATATCGCCGATAACGACCCCGAGAACGCGGGGATGACGATGCCCTGCCAACTGCGGAACTCGATCCACAGGAGCAGCAGGATCATCACGATGGACGCCGCCAGGACGTTCACCATCTTCGGCATGATCTCCTGGAAGTAGCCGAAGAGCACCGGCATGCCGGTGATGTAGATGACGGTGTTGGCGTCCTCCTCGCGCTCCTTCATCTCCTGGAGCTTCTGCCACATCGTCTCGACGTCGAAGTACTCTTCCCAGAAGCCGGCGACGATCTGCGTGGCCTTGTCGTCTTCCGACACGAAGAAGCCACGGACGCCCTCGGTCGTGTAGACCTTCTGTTTCAGGAAGGCCAAGTCTTCCGCGGTCTCCGGGATGCGCGGATACATGAGCGGCACGACCTTGATGCCGGAGCCCGCCGTCATGGTGGTCTTGAGCTTCGGGTGCGTGATCGAGATGACCTGCTCGCCGTTCACGCCGGGGATGTCGTGCAACAGCTCGAGCGTGATGCGGTCGACCTTCTGCACGATGTCGGGGCTGTCGAAGATGGTGCCCTTCTTGGCCTCGACGACGATCTGCACCGTGAACGCCGTACCGAACATGTTGCGGTACGCGTTGTAGAGCTGGATGTACGGATGCTTCGGCGGGTAGAGACTCGCGAAGTCGGGCCGCACGTGCATCCAGAAGTAGGTGGACAGCGACAACCCGATGGTCATCACCGCGATCACCGCGGAGACGGCCACCTTATGGCGGAGCAGGAAGAACAGGTAGGCTTCGATCGTCTTGCGGGAAAGCATGGAACCTCGGAGGCCTCAGGGGACCGTGGTCGCGGCTTTGCCGGTGCTGGGCACCGTGACGGTGTCTTTCGCGATCCGTGCGCTGAAGCCGCTGGCGCCCACCAGGAAGCCGTCCGAATTCGGCAGCTGGCTGATGCCCCGCATCCAGACCAGACGATCGTCGTCGGGGAGCTCGCGTCGGGACCACGTGCGACCGCGATCGGCGCTGACGAGCACCATGCCCACGTCGCCCACGATCACGCCGTAGTCGCCGACGACGCTGACCGCGTACATTCCGGGATTCTTCATGGAGTCGACGAAGCTGATCTCGTCGACCGCGGCGGCGGCAGGCTCGCCGTGCTGGACCTCCCAGGTCCGTCCGGCGTCGGCGGTGCGCATCACCAGGCCGTCGATGCCGACGACCCATCCCTCGTCCGGGGTGGTGAAGTGGACACCGAAGAGGGTCTTGTCCGTCGGGGTGCGACGCTGCACCCAGGTGGCGCCGCCGTCCGACGTGACCAGGACGGTCCCGAACTCGCCACAGATGAACCCATGCTTCGGGTCGGGGAAGGAGAGGCCGTAGAGGATGACGTCATCGACCAGGGTGGTGGTGACGCGACCGCTGCCGTCGTCCTCGGACTTGACGCCGAGCTTGGCGAGCGAGCGATCGATCCACGTCTTGCCGCCGTCCGTGGTGGCGGTGATGGCACCCCAGTCACCGACCGCCCAGACGGTGTTGGCGTCGAGCGCCCGCACCTCAAACAAGTGTTTGTCCGGCGGGATGGGGCTCGCCTGTGGAGCCCAGTGCTCGCCGCCGTCGGTGGTGGCGAGGATGACACCCGACTTCCCGACGGCCCAACCCCGCTTGGCATCGGCGAAATCGACGCTGAAGAGCGGCAGGCGCGTGCCGCTGTCGATCAGGCGCCACGCCTTGCCGGCGTCGGTGGTGTGGTACACGGAGCCGAAGTTGCCGACCGCCCACGCCTCGGACGCGCTGACGGTCCGCACGCCGTAGAGGTTGTCCTTCACCTCGGCGGCGATCACTACGGCAGGCGTCCACACCAAAAGGGCGATCACCATCGCCCGGGCGCCCGGAAATGCCATCCGGGCGGTCGTTACACAGGCGCCGCCGCGCCGTCAATAGAACAGCGCGTCAGCTCGCGCTTCTTGACGCGCGCGCGTGCGTAGAACGATACGAACACCGTGCCCGCGCTGCGTCCCACGCACATGCCCCAGCGCGCCGAGCGCTATTGCGCAAGTGGTGCGTGGGGATCACAGACGGTGTGGGACGCGTTCGCCGCCACCGTCGCACACCGACCCGGTGCGACCGCCGTCGTCGACGGCGCAGTGCGGCTCGATTTCGCCACACTCGCGGCGCGTGCAGCGGTGATGTCGGGCGGGCTCACGTCGCTCGGCGTACGCGCGGGTGACGCGGTGGCGTTCCAGCTGCCGAACTGGTGGGAGACGGTGGTCGTCCTGCTGGCGACGATGCGACTCGGTGCGATTGCGACGCCGGTGTTGCCGATCAGTCGCGAGCGTGAGCTGCGGTTCATCCTCGGTCGCACCGGCGCGCGCGTGTTGATCGTCGCAGCGGAGCAGCGCGACGTCGTGGCGACGGTGCGCGCCGCGCTGCCGGCGCTGGAGCACGTCGTCGTCGTGCGGGGTGGTGACGCGCTGCCGAGCGCGCCGGTCGGTCCTGCGGCGGGCGTCGCGTCGGATCTGGCGTTGCTGATCCACACGTCGGGGACCACGGCCGATCCGAAGGGCGTGCTGCACTCGCACCAGACGCTGCTGGCCGAGGCACGCAGCCTGGGTCCGGTGCATGGTCTCGGCCCCGACGACGTCGTGCTCATGCCGTCGCCGCTGACGCACGTCTCCGGCATCGTCCACGCGCTCCTCGTGCCGGCGGTGTTCGGCACCGGTGCCGTCCTCATGCCGCGCTGGGATGCGGGCGAGGCGCTGCGTCTGATCGCGGCGGAGCGGGTGACGTACATGGTGGGCGCACCGACGTTCCTCCGCGACCTCGCACACCACCCCACCCTGCCCGCGCACGACGTCTCGAGCTTCCGCCTCTTCTCCTGCGGCGGCGCCGACGTCGACCCCACGCTGGTCGCGGAGGCGGCGGGTCGTCTCGGCTGCGTCGCGAAGCGCGTCTACGGCTCGACGGAGTTCCCCACCATCACGACGACCGGTCCCGACGATCCGCCGGCGCGGCGCATCGACAGCGAGGGCCGCGTCATCGGCGAGGCGGAGATGCAGCTCGTCGACGACGATGGCGTCCCGGTCGCGGACGGCGTCGAGGGCGAGATACTGGCGCGCGGTCCCGACTGCTGCCTCGGTTACCACGACGCCACGCTGAACGCCGACACCTTCACCGGCGACGGCTGGTTCCGCACCGGCGATCTCGGCACGCGTGACGCCGGCGGCTGGCTCCGCATCACGGGGCGCAAGAAGGACATCATCATCCGCAAGGGCGAGAACATCAGCGCCCGCGAGGTGGAGGATCTGTTGGCGTCGCACCCGAGCATCGCCGAGGTGGCGGTGGTGGGCGTGCGGGACGTCGCGGCAGGGGAGATCGCGTGCGCGGTGCTGCGACTGCGGGCGGGGGCTGCCGAGCCGACGCTGGCGTCGCTGTGCGAACACCTGCTGGCGTTGGGGCTGTCGAAGCGGAAGTTGCCGGAGCGGCTCGTGGTGGTGACGGAGTTCCCGCGGACGGCGAGCGGGAAGATCGTGAAGCGAGCGTTGCGGGAGGCCCTGCGACTCGACATCGGCACCTGACGCGTGGGCGCTGCGAGCGCGTCGCGGCGCTGCTCGCAGCCCTCGCCATCTCGTCGTGCGGCGCGGACGCGCCCACCACCACCGAGGTCGTCGTCGACCTGCGCGCCACCTTCGCCGACTCCGTGCATCAGCCGCGCACGACGCGCATCGATCCCGGCGATCCATCGCACGGCACACACCTCGCGCACGGGTGGAGCGCGCCCGAAACCCGTCCCGACGGCTCGACCGCGGTGCTCATGCTCGAGCCTGTCAGCGCATTGACCTTCGCCGCCGGTGCCGTCCCCTCGGAGCAGGAGATCGCCATCCGCGTGAGCGACGTGCGTGCACCGACTCTGGTCGACCTGAACGGCAGACGGATCGGCCGGCTGCCGCTGCGACGAATGACCCGCCGCGTTTCCACCACCACCGTCCTGCGCCTGCCCGCCAACGTGCAGCGGCCCGGCATCAACACGCTCACCTTGCGGAGTGCGCGCCGTCGCGGGCACGGCCGGGGCGCTCCATGGCTCCTCCTGCACGACGTGACGTTCACGGCCCGCCAGGCGGAGCCGATTCTCGCCGAGACCGACGCCACCAGCGGCGACCTGGTCCTGCGCCCGGGAGC
>DASYLJ010000083.1:0-98571 GCA_036009625.1 Binatia bacterium | reverse complement strand
CCCCCCCCCCCCCCCCCCCCCCCCCCCCCCCCCCCCCCCCCCCCCCACCCCCATGCGACGGCGCGGCAAGGACCGCTCGCCTACTTCGATAGGAAAGTCAGGGTGGCGGCGGCGAAGTCTTGTGGGCGCTCCACGGGTGGGAGGTGACCGCAGGATTCCAGGATCTTGGTCGTCGAGTTTTTGATCTTCGACTGCCAGTGCTTGGCGTAGGCTTTGTCTACTATGCCGTCGTTGGCGCCCCAGAGGATCAGGGTCTTCGCGGTTACGCGACGGAGTCTGCCCTCGAGCTTCGGGTCGTGGAGGTAGGGGTTCCAGCCTACCTTCGCCAGGGCTTCCATCGCTTTCAGCTGGGGGAGGACGATCTCTTCGGGGAGATGGGGAACCATCTCCGGAGTGAAGGCGAGCATCATGGCGGCGATCGGATTGGTCAGGTCGTGGAAGAGCAGCTTCGCCAGGTCGGGGGGTGGAGTGCCGAAGAGCTCGCCGATGGGGTGGGCGTCGAGCCAGAGACCGACCGGGTCGACGAGCACCAGCTGCGACACGCGGTCGGGGTAGAGGGCGGCGACCTCGGCGGCGATCCAGCCGCCGAAGCTGGTGCCCACGAGCGGGACGGAGCGCAGGTCGAGCATGTCGAGGAGGTCGACCGTGTGCAGCACCAGGTCCTGGATGCCGTCGACGTCTTCGATGCCCGTCGACTCGGCGAAGCCAGGCGCGGCGGGCGCGTACACCGTGTGCTTCGCGGCCAGCAGCTCGTGCGCCTCGCCCCACTCCACGTCGGCGCCGGCGCTGTGCAGGTAGACGAGCGGCGGACCGTCGCCGCCGATGAGCAGACGCACCTGCTTTCCCGCCACCGCGATCGTTCGACGTTCGGGCATCGTGACCTCAGGCGCCGTGCGCCGCGGCGGCCTCGGCGATCGTCGCGTGACGTCGCAGGTAGGGCATGACCTCGGCGGCGAACAGCTCCTGGTTCCGCCGCGTGAGATCGGCCGGCAGGGTGGCGAGCTGCGGCAACACCAGCACGTTGCCGACGCCAAGCGTGCGGATCATCTCCGTCATCTTCTCGCGCACCGTCGCCGGGCTGCCGACGATGGCGTAGCCGCCCTCGATGATCTGCTCCCACGTGGTGACGTTCATCATGAAGTCGCCGAACGCCCCCGCGATCTTCATCACCGAGCGCGCCGACGTGTAGCCCGGCGGGCTGATGTTGATGCCGGGCAGCAGCTTGTGGGCGAAGTGCCAGAGGTGCGGCTCGTACTCGCGCCGCGCCTGGGCGTCGGTCTCGGCGACGTAGACGGGGACCAGCCAGCCCATCTGTTCGGGCGACGCGGTGTAGCCCTCCTTCAGACATGCCTCGCGGAAGTAGTCGAAGTTCCGCTGGAAGACGCGCTGGTGGAAGTACGGGATGCCCATGTACGCCCAGCGTCGTCTGGCGACGTACTCCATGGTCTCGAGGCTGCCCGCGCCGGGAATCCACACCGGCGGGTGCGGCTTCTGGATCGGCACCGGCCACGGGTTCACGTAGCGCATCTTGTAGTAGCGCCCCATGTGGACGAACGGCCCCGGCTCGGTCCAGCAGCGCAGGATGAGATCGACGGCCTCGTTGAAGCGCCCGCGCGCCTCGGCGGGATTGAGCCCGTTCGAGTAGTACTCGGGGCCACCACCGACGACGAGACCAGCGATGAGCCGTCCACCCGAGATGCAGTCGAGCATCGCGAACTCTTCGGCGACGCGCGTCGGCGGATTGTAGAGCGGCAGCGCGTTGCCGACGACGGCGATCTTCACGCGCGTGGTGAGACGCGCCAGGATCGACGCGATCAGATTCGGCGACGGCATGTTGCCGTAGGCGTTGGCGTGATGCTCGTTCACGCACACGCCATCGAACCCGAGCGTCTCGGCACGGACGAGCTCGTCGATGTAGCGGTTGTACAGCTCCCCGCCGTGGACGGGATCGTAGTAGGCGTTGCTGCAGGTCACCCACGCCGACCCCTCGTGGCTGTCGGGGAGACGGTCCCACGGCATCAGGTGGAACATGAACAGCTTCATGATCGGGACGGAGTAGGAGGGGCGCGGGCGGGGTGTCAAGGCGGTTCTTGCCCGCCGCAGCAATGAGCGGTATCGACGCGACTTCGATGTCGACGCGGTGGACAGCGCGGGTGGTGGCGGCCCTATTCCTCGGCGCGGTGTGCCTGCACGCCACCCCCGGTCGGGCGGATTTCCGTGAGGGCCTCTCGGGCGCCGATCTGGTGAAGCTCTGCGAAGCCAAGGGCGAGATCCCGCCCGTGTGCGCGGCGTACATCGACGGGGTCCGATCCGGCATGCGCACCTACCGGCTGTTCCTCGGCTGGTCGCTCAAGGAGGCGAAGATCGATCCGCCGCCACCACTCGGGGCGGCGCTCGCCGGCGAGCCCTTCTGCATCCCGGCGGGAACCCCCTCGCGCGACGTGATCCTCGCGATCGTCCGCTTCGTGAAGGACTTCGAGCCCGCCGCCAAGGAATCCGCCTCGCTGTCCGTCGTCACCGCCCTGCGCGAGACGTATCCCTGCACGCCGCCGCCGGCGAAGTAGCCGTCCCGCGTTTGTGTGGGCGGCCGACGGGGGTACGGTCGCTCCATGGTGCCACCGAAGGTCCTGGCGGTCAGCGTCGGGCGTCCGCGCGACGTCGAATGGCGTGGGCACACCACCCGGACCTCGATCTTCAAGACACCGGTCACGGGACGCGTGCACGTGGGCCGTCTGAATCTCGACGGCGACGAGCAATCCGACCTGTCCGTTCACGGCGGACCCGACAAGGCCGTCTACGTCTACCCGTCCGAGCATTACGCCTACTGGCGCAGCGAGCTGCCCGGCGTCGAGCTCCCCTTCGGCGCCTTCGGTGAGAACCTCACGACGGAGGGTCTGCTCGACGACGCCGTCGCCATCGGCGACCGCTACCGCATCGGAGACGCCGAGCTCGTCGTCACGCAGCCACGCATGCCGTGCTTCAAGCTCGGCATCCGTTTCCAGCGCCCCGACATGGTGAAGCGCTTCCACCGCAGCCGTCGCAACGGCTTCTACCTCGGCGTCACCCGCGAGGGCACCGTGGGCGCCGGCGACGCCATCGAGCAGATCGCGCGCGACGACCGCGGCCTGAGCGTGATGGACGTCGTCCGTCTCTACGACGACGACGATCCGGATCCGACGCTGATACGGCGCGCGATCGACCACCCGTCGCTGCCGGCGAGCTGGCGGAATTATTTTCGCGAGCAGACCACCCGCTGACCCCTGGACGGGGCTGCCGCGTCGGTCTAGCGAAGGAGGATGCTGGGTACATCCGATCTCGTGGCCTTCGTGGCGACCACCCGACCCGACGAGGCGCGCAAGTTCTACGGCGGCACGCTCGGGCTTCCGATCGTCGGCGACGATCCGGCGGCGCTGCGATTCGACGTCCACGGCGTGACCCTGCGGGTCTCGAAGGTGCAGGCGCTGACGCCGGCGGCGCACACGGTCCTCGGGTGGAAGGTGACGGACATCAGGGCACAGGTCGTCGCACTCACCGCGAAGGGTGTGGCGTTCGAGCGCTACGGCGGCATGCACCAGGACCAGCATGGCGTATGGGCGTCGCCGAGCGGCGCGCGGGTGGCGTGGTTCAAGGATCCGGACGGAAATCTGCTGTCGCTGACGCAGGAGCAATGAGGGCTTGCGCCGTCGCGGCGACGTGGAAATCTGGTCGCGGGAGGACCGCCCCGATGGTGCAGATTGCCAGCGACAACGACGTCGCCACGTTGATCAACGTCTTCACCGTGAGCCCGGACGACCAGCAGAAGCTGGTCGACCTGCTCGTCGAGGCGACGCAGAAAACCATGCGTCACATCCCCGGTTTCGTCTCCGCGAGCATCCACAAGAGCGCGGACGGCACGCGCGTGACGAACTACGCACAGTGGCGCCGCGCGGAAGACTTCGAGGCCATGCTGAAGGATCCGCGTGCCGCGGAACACATGAAGCCGATCAAGGCGATCGCGACGAACGACGCCCATCTCTACGACGTGGTCGAGGGCTTCACGGCCGGGTGAGCCGTCAGGAGCCACCGGCACGTGCGCGTTCTTCTCATTCGACATGCGGAATCGTCGGGCCAGGAACCTGGCGTCGCGTTGACGGGACGAGGGCTCGCGCAGGCGCGGGCGCTGGCCGCGGCGCTCTCCGATGAACCGATCGGGAAGATGGTGTCGAGCCCGTTTCTCCGTGCGCGGCAAACGGCTGGACCGCTCGCCGCCCACACGAAACTGCACATCGACGCCCGACTCGCAGAGTGGCAGCTGCCGCGCCTCCCCGATGCCGAGTGGCCCCACGGTCTCCGGCCCATCCTCACGGGCAGCGTCCCGCTCCCCGCCGGCGTCGAATCCGTGCACGCAGCCAGGGCTCGTGGCCTTGCAGCCCTACGTGAGGCCGCAGCGCGCGCCGACGGTGTCCCAGCACTCGTCACGCACGGCAAGCTGCTCGCTCTCGTGCTGGGCGCGCTGCAGGGCATCGATCCGTTCGACATTTTCGTGACGCTGCGGAATCCGCACGTGTTCGACGTCCAGATGACGGGCTCGACGTCGGCGGTGCGCTCGCGCGCTTGATCACACGACCCGCGAGCGCCCGAGGAGCCAGGCGAGGAACATCGTGCCGAAGACGAGGTCGGCCGAGGCCACCATCGGGGCGCGCAGCGGCAGCTCGCCCGCGGCCCAGAGCGACACCAGCAGGACGAAGAACGATATCTTCCCGGCGGCAGCCATGCCGATGAACAGCGGCTCGGGCCGATTGCGCACCGCGGTCCAGAGGTAGACGAGCCCGAACAGGAACACGAAGAGGCCGACCGTGAGCAGGTAGAACGGATGCGCGTCGACGGGAATGCCTGCCGCCGCACGCAACGCCCCCGCGCCGGGGACGAAGGTCGCGCCAACGACGAGGTTCATCACCGCGGTCGCGAACAACGCGCGGCGCAGCCACGTCGGGAGTCGCTCGTCCATGACCGTAGGCGCACACCTGGGTTGGTTTGGACGTCCACCCGGCGACGGTCGCGGACGCAATGGGCGCGAAGAGCGTCCAGCGCTCACCCGCCCCCGAGGAAGGCGGCGCACTCGTCGAGCAGCGGATGCTGCGGTGCCTGGAGCGAGTTCAGTATCTTCGCTTCGATACGAAACGGCTGTCCCCCGAGAAGCGGCAGGTCGGCGGGCACCACGCCCTGCGCCGCGGTGTCGACGGCCACCGGTCCCGATGCGAATCGGTTCAGCAGCAGGGCGCGCAGGTCGACCTCGAGCTCGTCCCGGATGTGCGCGGCCAACGAAATCCCATCGGGGAACAGGGCTCCCAGGGTCGGAGAGGTGAGGAACGTCACGGTTCGCATGTCGGCGTCGATCTGTGGCTGACGCAGCAGCGGCACCGTGACCGTGCCGGTGCCCTCCTCGGCAGGATCGGCCACCACGCAGATCGTCCCGGTCTGCAGGTCGGGAAGCGTCGGGATCGCCGCGAACGACTCTCCCGCGATCCGGATCTCGTCGATCCGCACGTCCAGCGTCAGCGGTTGATCGAGGAGCACCTTGGTCGCGTCGAAGGTGAGGGTGGCGAGCACGCCGCCGACCAGGCGGGTCCCCGTTGCTCCGCCCGCCTCCGCGGGCGCGTCGATCTCGAGGCGGTTCTCGGAGCTGGGATCGAAGACCAGCCAGGTGGTGACGCTGGTCTGGACCGAGATCAGGCCGGACAGCAGTCCAGCCGCCGCTAGAGTGATAGGCATCATGGGCACCTCCATCGTTTGCGGTCGCGCGTTGCTCGTGCGCTCCAGTCTTTTCCGCGAGGCGACGGCGTCAAGGCTCCGGAAGAGGTGACAACGTGCCCAGACGATGGGGGGCCGGCCGTGCACGAACCGGGACTTTGGTCGCAGTCTGGATGCAGCCAGCCAGCGGCACTATGGAGTCGTCATGATCGACGAGCGCACGGCCGACGCCTTCGCCGCGGAGTGGATCGCCGCCTGGAACAGCCACGACCTGCCGCGCATCCTGTCGCACTACGCCGACGACTTCGAGTTCTCCTCGCCGATCATCGTCGAGGTCGTGGGCGAGCCCTCTGGCACGCTGGTCGGAAAGGCCGCGATCGGCGCCTACTGGACGAAAGCGCTCGCCCGTCGCCCCGACCTGCGGTTCGCGCTCGTCGCCGTGCTGCGCGGCATGCGGAGCCTGGTCATCCACTATCGGCGGCACGACGGACGTCTCGCCTCGGAGCTGGTCGAGCTCGGCACCGACGGCAAGGTCGTGCGCTCCATCGCACACTATGGCGGCGGCGATGCCTGACGTTCGTGTACGCCCCGTCGTCACCGTCATCGGCTCGGGGAGCCCCCTCAGCGATGCACAGGCCGCATGGCCGTTCGCGGTGGGCCGCGCGATCGCCGAGGCAGGCTGGCATCTCCTCACCGGCGGGGGCCTCGGCGTGATGGAGGCGACCAGCCGCGGCTTCTGCTCCGTGCCGCACGACGGCCTGTCGATCGGCGTGATCCCCGACGGGCGGGCGAGCAGCGCGTATCCGAACCGCTGGATCGAGCTGCCCATCATGACGCACCTCCGCGGCGACGATCCGATGGGACCCGACTCCCGCAACCACATCACCGTCCGCAGCGCGCACGCGCTGGTCGTCTTCCCCGGCAGCGGCGGCACCCGCGCGGAGCTCGAGATCGCACTGGCACGAGGGGCGCCGCGCACGATCGTCGCCTGTGTATGCGATGGGGAGACCGTCGGCGGGCTCGACCGTTCCGAGCTGGCGAGACGTGGACTCGTGGTCGCGGAGACGACGACCGCCGTGGCGCGCATCGTCGGCGGAGCACTACGATGATCGCCGGGCTGCTCGCCGTCGTCCTCGGGATGCTCTCGCTGTTCCACGTGGCCTGGGCATGCGGGGCGCGCATCGGATCGAACGTCGTCATCCCCGAGGTCGATGGCCGTCCAGTGTTCACGCCGTCGCGGACGGCGACCATCCTCGTCGCCGTGGGTCTCGCGGGCGCAGCCGTCGTGGCGCTGGCGCGAGGAGGGCTCATCATCCTGCCGATCCCGTCGTTCATGGTGCAGCTGGCCGCAGCGCTGCTCGGGCTCGTGTTCCTCGCGCGCACCGTCGGCGACTTCCGGCTCGCCGGCGCCTTCAAGCGCATCCGCGGCACGCCCTTCGCCACCTGGGACACGTGGTTGTTCACGCCCCTCTGTGGTCTCATGTCGGCGGGATTCTTCCTGATCGCCTCATGACCTCGACGCCCCCCGAACACCGCGCCTTCCTCGCACGCGCGCTCGACGTGCTGGCCGCCGACGACCGCATCGTCGGCGTGGCCGCGGGCGGCTCCTACGTCACGGACACCGTCGACGAGTGGAGCGACATCGATCTCGTCGTCGCCGTCGCGCCGGCGCACGTGGCCGACGTCATGCGCGAGCGGCAGACGATCGCCGCGAGCCTCGGGCCGCTGCTGTCGGCGTTCACCGGCGAGCACGTCGGCGAGCCGCGGCTGCTCATCTGTCTCTACGACGGGCCGTCGCCGCTGCACGTCGACTTGAAGTTCGTGTCGCTTCCCGACGTCGCGACGCGCGTCGAGGATCCGTTGATCCTGCTCGACCGCGACGACCGCCTGGCAGCAGCGCTCCGCACCGGCACCGCGCGCTACCCCGCTCCGGACCCGCAGTGGATCGAGGATCGGTTCTGGACCTGGATCCACTACGGCGCCGCAAAGATCGACCGCGGGGAGCTGTTCGAGACGCTCGACGTTCTGTCGTTCCTCCGCGGCGCGGTGCTCGGTCCACTCGGCCTGCAGCGCGCCGGGGCGCGTCCGACGGGGGTGCGACGCGTCGAGATGCTCGCGCCGGAGCTGGCAGAGGCGCTGCGCGCCACCGTGGCGAGCCACGACGCGCGCGATTGCGCACGTGCGTTGCTGGCCTGCGCGGAGGTCTATCGACGTCTGCGCCCGACGACGGGTGTGGAGCGGCGGACGGCGACGGAGGATGCCGCGATGCGATATCTGGCCGATGTCACCCGGCGAACCTAGTTCGCCCCAGTCACGCTCAGCGTCGGATTCCGCCCCAGCCTGATGTCTTCGAGACGGGCATCGCACGACGCGCGCCAGGTGCCGCCCTCCTTCGAGAGGATCCAGAAGCGGTTCTCGAGCACCGCGGAGAGCACTCGATCCGCGATCTCGCTCGGCGGCACGCCCAGGTAGATGAGCTCCCTGATGGCGCCCTCGACCATGTCGCGGCCAGGGTCGTCCTCGAGCTCCCCACGCTCGAGCGCGGCGGGACGATTGCGATCGGAGCGTGCGATGCCCGTGCTCACCATCTCGGGGCAGAGCACCGAGACGCCGACCGGTGTCTTCTCGAGCGAGAGCTCGTGGAAGAGCGACTCCGACAACGCCACCACGGCGTGCTTGCTCATGTAGTACGCCGCCGCCATGGGCGCGCTCGTGACGCCCGCCATCGACGCGGTGTTGACGATGTGCGCGGGCTCGCCCTGCGCCAACAGGATCGGCACGAAGGCACGGAGGCCGTGCAGCACGCCCCACACGTTGACGCCGAGCACCCACTCGTAGTCCGACAGCGGCGCCTGCCACGACCGACCACCCGTGAACACCCCCGCGTTGTTGCAGACGACGTGAACCTTGCCGAAGGCGTCGAGCGTGGCCTCGGCGAGGCGCTGCACGTCGTCCGCACGCGAGACGTCGGTCCGTACGGCCCGCACGTCGTGGCCCTGCGCCGCAAGCTCGGCGCACGCGGCGTCGAGCGGCGTCTGCTCGACGTCGGCGAGCACCACCCGCATGCCCTCGCCCGCGAACCGTGTCGCCAGCGCCCGGCCGATACCGCTGGCCGCCCCGGTGACGACGGCAACCTTGCCTCGAAGATCCTGCATGCGCTCAGCTAGTGAACCGCGCCCTTGCCCGTCAAGTCAGAACAGCACGTCCTCGAGACGCGCCAGCTCGTCGGGATCGGCCGTCGTCGGTGCGATCAGCAGCTCGTCCGCTCCAGCATCACGCGCCCGAGCGACGGCATCGCGCACCGCGGCGGCACCCACCGTCGGCACGAGGCGGATGACACCCTTCGCCGCCGGGCCCATGAAGTTCAGGTAGCGCGCCAGGTACGCGTCCATCTGCGGACGCGCGTCCGGCCCGAGTGCGACGAACGCGCCGGTGACGAGCTTCGGCGACGTCGCACGACCCGCGTCGCGCCAGGCGTCGCGCGCGGTGCCGAATGCGAACGCCAGCTCCTCCGGTGCGAGGGTGAACGAGAAGCCGGCGATGCCGTCGGCCCAGCGTGCGGCCCGCGCTATGGCGGGCGGAAAGATCGAACCGGCCAGAACCTGCGGCCCGCCCGGCTGGATCGGCAGCGGCTCGACCGGACGCAGTGCCCCGGGAACGACCGTCTCTCCCGCCCACACTCGACGCATGCGCGCGACCTGCCGCTCCATGCGGCGCAGTCGCGTCTTGTCCCACACCGCACCGACGGCGGCGTAGTCCTCCTCGCGTCCACCGACGCCGACGCCCAGGACGACGCGACCGTTCGACAGCACGTCGAGCGTCGCGATCTGCTTCGCCGCCAGCACCTCCGGGTGCATGGGAAGCACGAGCACGTTGTAGAGGAGCCGCACGCGCGTGGTCCATGCGGCAGCCGCAGCCAGCGTGACGGTGATCTCCGGATTCGGGAAGTTGATGCGCTCGCCGACGGCGAGCGTCGAGAACGGACCCGCGTCGATGCCGCGGCACCAGGCCTCGAGGCCATCGCGATCGAGACCCGGGACCATGACCGGAAGGTTCAGGCCGATGTCCATCGGGGGGTCTTAGCGGGTGGCCGCCTCCTGGCATAGAGAAGGGTCATGGACCGCAAGGCGCTCATCCGACAGTACAAGGAGACCCGCCGCCCGATGGGCGTCTACCGCGTGCACAACACGCGCGACGACCGCTCGTTCGTCGGCGTCAGCCGTGACCTGCCCTCGATCCTGAACCGCAACCGCCTCCAGCTCGAGACGGGCGGCCATCAGAATCGCTCCCTGCAGCACGACTGGACGACGCTCGGCGCCGAAGCTTTCGCGTTCGAGATCCTCGACGAGCTCAGCGTACCGGAGCAGCCCGACTACGATCCCACGGACGATCTCCGCGTCCTCGAATCGCTGTGGCTCGATCGTCTGCAGCCGTACGACGCCCGCGGCTACAACACGCGGCCGAAGTCCGCCGGCTGACGCCCTACTCCCCCTTGTCCTGGAACCGTCCCGGCTGATTGCGACGTGCGGGCGCCGTGTAGACCGCCTCCCAACACTCGCCCTCGCTGTTCTTCACCTGCACCGTCACCGGCTGCGACCACGGCAGCGACGCCAGCCCGAGCTGCGCACCGCGCGCCTTGGCGAGGATGCGCGCCTTGCCGTCGGCGCCTGCGCCGAGCGTCAGACGCAACGTGCCGCGGCGACCGCCGCCGAAGCTGCGCTCGCGGCTGCGGTAGAGCAGCTTCGTGCCCTTCGCCGTCCAGCACGGACGACCGTCGCAGATGCCTCCGGGCGGCGCGCTGGCGCGACCGACGGTGTTCCCCGCGGCGTCGTAGACGCACATCTGGTAGCTCGTCGTCGCCAGCGGATCGCCGAAGTCGGCGAGCGTGGTGGCGGCGCCCGCCGTCCACTTCCACGTCAGCTTGTCGTTGGTGTCGGGCGAGCGGTCCGTCACCGACAGCGCCGCCTTCTGTGCGCGCACCGGACGCCTGCACGCCACCACCGGCCCGTTCGCGCACGTCGGCGGCGGCGCCGGCTGCACGGTGAGGAACGCCGACGCCGGCGACGAGTCGAACAGACCGTCGTTGACGCGATAGGTGAAGACGTCGTCGCCGCTGAAGCCCGGTGCCGGCGTGTAGGTCACCCGTGCGGTGTCCGACGACGGCAGCCCGAACGCACACGCCTGGTTGGTGATGGCACCGAGGCTGCCGTGCGCCGGCGGCGTGACGATGGTGAAGCCGAGGTCGCAGGTGAGCAGATCGCCGCCCGCCAGCACGACGTCGACGGGCGTGTCCTGTTGCGTCACCGCCGACGTGCTCCCCGCGCTCGGCGCGAGCAGGGACGGCACGCCCACGAGGGGCGTGACCACCGGCAGCAGCCGCAGGATCACCGTGTTCGCGTACGGCTGCGCCACGTTCGCCGGCGCCGCCGTCGGCACCGCGAACTGCCACTGCTGGACGTCGATCTCGGTGAGCACCTCGGGCGACGCGGCGTTGTCGCTGTCGGCGGTGACGAAGTAGTGCACGCCGTGCGCGCCCCATGCGCCCTGGCGTTGATCGCAGGTGAGCTGCGCGTACGGAGTGCCTCCGGCGGCGGCGGAGTAGCCATCCCGCACGCGCGTGTCGGTCGACGCCTCGCCGGGCCACGGCCGCGCCACGGGATCGTCACCGGTGCCGTCGTCGAGGCACTTGTCGTCACGGTAGTAGGGGACGACCGCCGGGTTCACCAGCGTCGTTCCGCCCTTGATCTCGACGATGTAGACCAGCGAGCCCGCGTCGCCGGCGCCCGAGATCTGCTCCCAGTTGAGGATCGCGCTCGGCACGTTGAACGTCGGATCGGGCGCATCGAAGAAGGCGGGGATGCCGAAGACGCCGTCGACCTGGCCGACGTCGTCGTTCACGCCGTCGATGGCGACGCCGTTCGGCTTGAGCAGGTTGTAGTACCGGCTCGCCACGCCCGCATTGTAGTCCCACGACGTGTAGAGGCCGTCGGGCGGGATCGGATGGACGCGGACGTGGTACCGGTACGCGACCGCGTCGCGGTAGAAGGTCTCCGTCTTGGTGACGTTGGTGCCGGAGTCGGCGCCCCACACCTCGCGCATGGCACGCACCGGGCCCATGCGCTCGCCGAGCAGCGCGCTGTTCGCCTCCCAGTTCACCTGCTCGTCCTCGAAGCCGACGAGCGAGATCGTCGAGTCGGGGCTCTGCTGGAACGCGCGGCCCTTCCAGCGATCGATCAGATCGGGCCCGAAGACACCGGGCTGGCTCGGCTTCGCGACGCGCAGGCCGCGGATCATCCAGCGACCGCTCGCACGCCACTCGTAGGTGTCGGTGCTGACGGTGAGGCCGTCACGCACGAAGCGATCGGTCGAGGCGCGCGGCGTCCCATCGGGCACGTTCGGGTAGCCGGCGTAGCTCGCAGTGCGACACACGGAGCCCGCCAGGTTGGGACCGTAGCCGGTGTTGCTGACGCCGAGCACCTCGGGATCGTCGGCGGCGATGCTGTAGCGATCGACCCACTCGTCGGCATCGGCGTCGCGCGTGTACGTCACGTAGCCATTCGACGCATCGAACGACGAGCCGCTCGCGCGCAGGAACAGGTAGACGAACTTCGGCGTGAGCGGCGCCAGCGGGTCGATCACCGCGACCGCCTGGCCATTGCTCGTACCCGGCGGCGTCACCAGCACCGACGGCGCCTGCAGACCCGCGTCGCTCGCCATGAACGCGATCTCGTCGTCGTCGTCGAACGTCGCCACCGGATCGGGCGTGGGTCCGACCAACGGCGGGTAGGCGGCGCTGCACTGACCGTCGGTCTTCTTCCACGACTCGACGTCCCAGGCGTAGGTGAGCTCCTTGTCGGTGCCGGAGTAGAGGGCGAACGACGAGCCCGGGTTCGACAGGCAGTAGTGGTAGCGCTGGTCGACCTGGACCGGGATCTCGACCCAGGCGATGCCCGTCCAGCGGAACGCGACGATGTCGTCGACGGCGACGCCGGTGCGGACGTCGGGCGGCACCAGCGTGGTGCCGTTGTGCGCATCGCGGCCGCCGGTGGTTCCGGACGGGTAGGGCGCGCAGACGATCTGCGACGAGAGGCGCGACCAGGCGGGGAGCTGGGCGCCGGTGAGGACGACCGGCTCGACCCCGCGTGCCGCCTGCGCCCAGACTCGAGAGGCAGGTAGGAGCGCCAGAAGGACGAACCCCAGGACGAGCCGGCAATATGAATACATGGCCGTCTGGTTATCCGAGTTCCTGGACCTTGCCGCCTCCCAAAATGACGGGAGAACACGGCCCGGTAGCCATGGGGTCGGCCACGTTTCCCTGCGTCGCGAGTCATGGCACCCTGCGCCCGGCATGACGACGCACCGCCCCACGATCCTCCTCCTCGCCGTGCTCCTGGCAGCTGTCGGCGCGCCCTCCCCGGCCGCCGCCAAGAAAGCCACGGCGTGCAACGGACGCTACCTGATCGACGGCTCGCTGGTACCCGGCTCGGGCGTCGCGATCGACGTCGTCAGCGTCGACGGCCGGCAGGTCGCCGTCGCCAGCGGATGCGCACCGGTGCGGGGCAAGGTCGGCGCCAAGCGCAAGGCGACGAGCGTCGCGGCGCGCTGGTCCTCCTGCAACGGCCTCGTCGCCAAGGTCCGGCTCAAGGCCAAGATCGGGGCGCCCGACTGCTCGCTGATGGCGGGACGGTTCCGCGCCAAGTCGCCGAAGCTGAACCTGCGCTTCACGGCGTCGCGCAGCATCTGTGGCGACGGCGTCACCGATCCGGGCCTCGGCGAGGCATGCGACGGCGGCACGTGCGCGGACGGGCAGACCTGCTCCAATGCCTGCACCTGCGACGGAGGGCCCGGCGCCGTGCTGAACGGCGCGCTCGCCGTACCATCCGCGGCCGAGGCCGACCTCGACACCGCCGACCCCGCCATGCAGGGCGACAACGACACCATCGCCACCGCGCAGGACGTACCGCTCTTCGGAACCGTCGGCGGTGCCGCCTACATCGCGAGCGCCAGCGACTTCGACATCGACGTCTATCGCATCGAGCTCGACGGCGAGCCGCTCGTCATCTCGCTCGCCATCGCCGATCCCGACCACTCCGACCTCGATCTGTTCCTCGTGGACGCGGACGGGAACGACCTCGTTCCGCCGTCGACGGGCGTCGAGAACTACGAGCAGCTGGTCACCACCGGCATCACGGGGACCGCGTTCATCGCCGTCGTGCCCTACGATTCCGGGACGTATTCGGCGACGCCGTGGACGCCGTACGTGCTCTCGGTCGGCCTGCAGTCGGACGGCATGGCTACCAACATCCCCGCCGACGCGGAGTTCGTGCCCGGCGAGGTCGTCGTCCGCCTACGCGGCACCCTGCCGGCGATCGCCACCGGGCGTCTCGCCCTCGCCAACACCGACGCCGCGCTCGTCGCCGGCGATCCGCGCGAGAGCAGTGGCGGCCTTTTCCACCTCCCGCTGCCCGCTGCCACGGCCCAGGCCACCGCTGCTGGCGACGATCGCGCCGCGACGATCGCCGCGATCCGCGCGCTCAGGAAGCGGTCGGATGTGGTGTGGGCCGAGCCCAACTACATCCGCCACCCGCTCGCGATCCCGAACGACCCGTTCTACAGCCTGCAGTGGCACTACCCGCTGATCGCGCTGCCGGAAGCCTGGGACCTCACCACCGGCAATGCCAACGTCATCGTGGCCGTCATCGACACCGGCCAGCTCTTCGGACATCCCGACTTCGCCGCCGGACGCTTCGTCCCGGGCTACGACTTCATCGCCAACGCCAGCAGCGCACGCGACGGCAACGGCATCGATGCCGACCCGTTCGACAACGGCGATCTCGGCTCCGGCGGCCGCTCGTCGTTCCACGGCACGCACGTCGCCGGCACGATCGGCGCCGCCACCAACAACGGCACCGGGGTGTCGGGCATCGACTGGACCGGCCGCCTGATGCCGTTGCGCGTCCTCGGTCAGGGCGGCGGCACGACCTACGACATCGCGCAGGCGATCCGCTTCGCCGCCGCGCTCTCGAACGACTCGGGTACGGTCCCGGCGCAGCGCGCCGACATCATCAACATGAGCCTGGGCGGGCCCGGCTCCGACAACACGGGTCGCGCCGCGGTGCAGGCCGCGCGTGCCGCCGGTGTCACCGTCGTCGTCGCCGCCGGCAACAGCAACCAGGACGCCGCCGGCTTCAGCCCCGCCAACTTCCCCGAGGTGGTCACCGTCAGCGCCACCGATCTGCGTCGCGAGAAGGCGCCCTACTCGAACTTCGGCACGACGGTCGACGTCGCGGCGCCCGGCGGCGACACCTCGGTCGACCGCAACGGCGACGGCTACGTCGACGGCGTGCTCTCGACGCTGGCCGACGATTCCGGCGGCGCGCCGGTGGCGAACTACACCTTCTACCAGGGCACCTCGATGGCCTCGCCCCACATGGCCGGCGTGGCGGCGCTGATGCAGGCCGCCTACCAGGCGGCGAACGGCGGCGCACACTTCGGTCCCGAGCAGCTCGACATCTGGCTCGCCTCGGGCGCCATCACCGATGCGCTCGGACCGGACAACTGGTCGGGCCACGGGCTCATCAACGCGCGGCGCGCGGTCGAGGTCGCGGGCGGCGACACCGCGAACCTTCCGCCGGCGCTCACCACCATTCCCACGTCGGTGGGCTTCGGCGCCGATCTCACGCAGGCCACCCTGCTGCTGCGCAACGCCGGCTCGGGCGCGCTCACCGTCACCGGGGCGACGTCGAGCGAGCCGTGGTTGACCATCACCCCGTCGGCGGCGCTGCCCGCCGCCGTTCCCGTCGACCTCGTCCTCACCGCCAACCGCAGCGGGCTCGCCGCGGGCGGCAGCTACTCGGCCACCGTCACCGTGACGAGCAGCGCCGGCAGCCGCGACGTGCCGATCGCGCTGCAGGTACCGCTCGCCGGCGGGGGTGGCGGTGGCGACGTGGGTCAGACCTACGTGCTGCTGGTCGATCCGGTGAGCAACGACACCGTCGCGCAGGCGACGAGTCGCGTCGCCGACGGCTATCCGATCGTCTTCGCGAGCACCGTCCCACCGGGCGTCTACATCCTGGTGGCGGGAACCGATCGCGACAATGACGGCATCATCGGTGACGGCGGCGAGGCGTTCGGTGCCTACCCCACCGCCACCGAGCCTGCGACGCTCGATCTGCAGCCGGGCGCGACGGTGACCGTCGGGCTGCCGGTGATCGAGGAGGTCGGCATCCTCGCCGACGGGACGGGATTCTCGCGCACGCCTCGGCAGGTGTTCCGGCGGCTGCGGTGATGAAGACCGTCTGCGGGTTGCTCCTGCTGCTCTCCGCCGGCGCCATCGGCGTCTACGCCGGCACCATGCTGACGGAGGGCTCGGTGCTCGTCCCGCACTGGCAGTCGTTGACGCCCGCCGCCTTCCACGACTGGTACGCCGCCAACGACGAACGGCTGGTCGGCTTCTTCGGTCCGGTCACGACCCTGGCGGCGCTGCTGGCGATCGGCGCCGCCCTTGCCGCGTTCATCACGCGCCACCCCGCGCGTTGGTCGGCACTGGTCGCAGCACTCCTCATGCTCGGCACCGTGTCGATGTTCTTCCTCTACTTCGCCGAGGCGAATGCGCGGTTCTCCGCCGCCGGCATCCCCCCCGAGTCGCTTCCCGACGAGCTGGCGCGGTGGGCGGCGTGGCACCGTACGCGGACCGTGATGGCGGTGGTGGCACTGGTGGCAGCCCTGATTCCGCTCCGACGGCCTTCCTGAAGTTTCTGGTTGCGCCTCCGCGTCGGATGGGGCCACAACATCAGGCATGCGACGCGCTCTCGGTCGCGCCTCCGTGGCGCTCGCCGTCATTCTGCTTTCCACTCCCGCCCACGCCGACGACGTCCTGCATCCCGGCGCCGCCGTGCTCGACACCCCCACCGTCATCACGCTCGGCGTGCAGTTGCTCGTCACTGGCGACGACGACCACGATGCCACGGTGAACGTGCGCTTCCGCCCCACCGGTGACGTCGACTGGCGCGACGGCCTGCCGCTCTTCCGCGTCCGCCCCGAGGACGTCGTCGGACGCACGGTGCCGCAGCAGTTCGCGGGCAGCCTCTTCGACCTGACCCCGGGCACGACCTACGACATCGAGCTGCACGCGGTCGATCCCGACGGCGTCGATCAGACGATCGCGCTGCAGGGCACGACGCGCGACGTCCCGGGCGAGCCCGCGAGCCCGACGCCGATACCGGTCACGACCGTGGCTGGCCTGAACGCCGCCCTCGGCGCCGCCCAGCCCGGCCACGTCATCACGATCGCCGCCGGCACCTACACCGGCCAGTTCGTGATCTACGCCAGCGGCACGGCCGCGAACCCGATCGTCATCCGCGGCACCAGCACCGACGGCACCATCCTCGATGGCAATGGCTGCAACAGCTGCAACGTGCTCGAGGTGTACGGCAGCTACGTCCACCTCGAGCGGCTGACCCTGCAGCACGCCAATCGTGCCCTGCGCTTTCAGGGCGCTGCCGCGCTCGACAACGTCGTGCGACGGGTGCGCATCCGCGACGTCAAGCTCGGCATCGGCTCGCAGTCCGACCAGCGCGGGTTCTATCTCTGCGACAACGTCATCGACGGCCGTCTCTCGTGGCCGCAGGTCTATGCCGACGACGGCGGCGCCAAGTCGAACGACGACGGCATCCGTCTCGAGGGCGGCGGCCACGTCGTGTGTCACAACCAGATCCGCGGCTTCGGCGACGCCATCAAGATCGGCCAGGACGGTTCCCGCGCCATCGACGTCTACGGCAACGAGATCCTGTCGGCGTACGACAACGGCTTCGAGTTCGACGGCTGCGAGGGCAACGTGCGCGCGTTCCGCAACCGCTTCACCAACACCTACGCGACGCTGAGCTTCCAGCCCGTCTATGGCGGACCCGCCTACGCCATCCGCAACGTGGTCGTGAACGTCGCCGACGAGCAGATGAAGTTCAAGGCGCTCGGCCTGGTGCCGCCACATGAGCCGAGCGGGATGCTCGTCTACCACAACACGTTCGTCAGCCCGGAGATCGCGCTCAATCTTCAGACGCCCGCCGTCAGCCGCCACTTCGTGCTCGCGAACAATCTGTTCGTCGGTCCGAATCCGCCGGGGCCGCGGGTCGTCGACTGGTCGGCCGGCATCGTCGACGGCACCATCGACTCCAACGGCTGGTTCCCCGACGGCCGCTTCGACTTCGACGCTCCCGGCAACTGGCTGAGCTTCGCCGCGATGCACGCGTCGGGCGTGTTCGAGCAGCACGGCACGCTGCTGGCGGAGCCCATCTTCGCGAACGGCCTCGCCGCGCCGGCCACCTACACCGTGACGCTGCCCGGGCAGGACGTCACGCTGGCCGCCACGTCGAACGCGGTCGACCAGGCCGCGTTCGCGTTGCCGAACGTCAACGACGGCTTCACGGGCGCCGCACCCGACCTGGGCGCGCTCGAGCGCGACTGCCCGATCCCGCTCTACGGCGTGCGGCCCGACGGCATCGACGAGACCAACGCGCCCATCGGCTGCGGCGGTCCGACGGTCACCACCACTACCACCAGCTCCACCACCTCGACGACGCTGCCGTACATCACCGTCGGCACGACGTCGCTCACGCTCCGCGATGCGCCTGCCAACGCGGCGAAGCGCAAGGTGTCGTTCAAGTCGTCGACGCGCCGCGATCCGTCCCTGAACCGCATCGTGCCGCCGGCGCGCGGCGGTGGCGGAGATCCGACGATCGGCGGCGCGGTGCTGGAAGTGGCCGACACCGCGGGCATCGGGCAGCACGTGACGGTGGCGCTGCCGGCGTCGAGCTGGACGGCGATCGGCAACGCGGCGAAGCCCGCGGGCTTCCGCTATCGCGGCGCGTCCGGCAGCGCGATCAAATCCATCGTCGTCAAGGCCGACGGCATCACGGTCAAGGGTGGCGGGGCGTCGTGGCCCTTCACGCTCGCGAGTGCACCACAGGGACGCGTCGCGGTGCGGCTGGTACTCGGCAGCGAGCGTCCGTGGTGCGCCGAGGCGCCGCCGAAGAATGCGACGTCGGACACGGTCGAGCGATTCCTTGCATTCCCCAGGACGCCCGCGCCGGTCGACTGCCCGACACTGCCATGATCACCGGCGCGACGAAGGTGCTCGGCCTGATCGCCGATCCCGTCGTCCAGGCGCGCTCGCCGGGCATCGCGAACACGCTCCTCGCGGAGCGCGGGCGGTTCGGCGCGTTCGCGCTGCTGCCGCTGCAGGTACCCGCCGGCGCGCTCGACGTCGTCGTGCCGGCGCTGCGCCGCATCGGCAACTTCGCCGGCGCGGTCGTCTCCATGCCGCACAAGTCGGCGATCGTGCCGCTCCTCGACGATGTCCTGCCCGACGGCCGTCTCGTCGGTGCCGTCAACGTATTCCGTCGCGACGATGACGGCCGGCTCACGGGCACGACGCTCGACGGCGAGGGCTTCGTCGCGGGGCTCGCCGCCGCCGGTCACGCCGTGCGTGGCGCATCGTGCGTGCTCGTCGGCGCCGGCGGCGCGGGCGCCGCCATCGCCGCAGCACTCGCCCGTCACGGCTGCGCCGCGCTCACCATCGTCAATCGCACGGTCGGGAAAGCCGACACGCTCGCCGGCGTCGTGCGCACGGCGTTCCCCGCAGTACGGGTGTCGGTCGGCGACGGCGGTGGTGCGTACGACGTCGCCGTGAACGCGACGTCGCTCGGCATGCGCCCGGGCGATGCGCTGCCCATGCCGCGCGAGCTGGTGGCGCGCTCGGCGCTGGTCGCCGAGTGCGTGATGACGACGGAGATCACGCCGCTGCTCGAGCTGGCGCGCGGCATGGGACGACCGATCCAGACCGGCATTCCCATGCTGAGCGCGCAGATGGACCTGCTGCTCGAGTTCATGGGCGCCGGGTGACGCGCACCATCCGCACCGCCACCCTGGACGAGGTTCCGGCACTCGAGCGGCTGATCGCCGCATCCGCCCGCGGTCTCGGCGGCGACGACTACACCGCGGCGCAGATCGACGCCGCGCTCGGCACCGCATGGGGCGTCGACAGCGAGCTGATACGCGACGCGACGTACTTCGTCGTCGACGTCGACGGCGCGCTGGCGGCCTGCGGCGGGTGGAGCCGCCGGCGCACCCTCTTCGGCGCCGACGCCCAGCCCGGCCGCGAGTCGGCGCTCCTCGACCCGCGCCACGAGGCGGCGCGCATCCGCGCGTTCTTCGTCCATCCCGACCATGGACGACGCGGCATCGGGCGCGCGCTCCTCGAGCACTGCGAACGGGTCGCATTGGACGAAGGCTTTCGCGACGCCGCGCTCATGGCCACCCTGCCCGGGCGCCGGCTGTACGCGGCGTTCGGCTATGTCGCTGGCGAGCCCGTCGAGCATCCGTTGCCCGGCGGTCTCACCATCACGTTCGTACCGATGGCGAAGACGCTGGTCTGACGTCACATCGGTGCCAGGCGACATCAGGTCGTCGCTTGCCGATGTCGGATTGGCCGCACGCGGCGTATCCGGAGGAGGCATACGACTTGCACGGGTCGCCGAGCCCGCAATGCGTCCGGACCACGCACACGACACGGCAGCCATCACCGATCGGGACGACTTCGTCCTCCTGAAGGCACGTGCACGCGTCGGCAACCTCGCCATCCTGACGGCGCTCGTCCTGGTGTCGCTGTCGGTCCTCCGCATGGGCTTCGCCGGACACGAGCTGTTCTGGTGCTTGCGCGGGCTGCATCTCGTCGCGGTCGTCCTGTGCATCCTGACGCCTCGCCTCGGTCTCGCCCGCACGCGATACGAGTGGCTGATCGTCGTCCAGATCGGCATGACGTTCCTGCTCGGCGGCGCGACCGCCATCCTGCGCGGCGACGTCATCACCGGACCATCGCTGTTCCTGGTCCTGTGCTTCGGTGCGGCGACGACGTTGCCGTGGCCGCCGCTGCCGCAGACCGTGCTCTCCGTCATGGGACTCGTCGGGTGGGCGGTCGTCACGCGCGCGGTGCAGGGATCGTGGGCCGTGGTGCTGAGCCCGGTCGGCATGGCGGTGACGATCGCGTTCGCCACCACCGTCTACATCCCCTTCCTGCTGACGCGGCATCGGCGCGAGCTGCAGCTCAAAGCCGCCGAGCTCGAGCAGGCGCGCGACGAGGCGCTGGCGTCGAGCCGCGCCAAGTCCGAGTTCCTCGCCAACATGAGCCACGAGATCCGCACGCCGATGAACGGCGTCCTCGGCATGACCTCGTTGCTGCTCGACTCCCCGCTGTCGACCGAGCAGCGCGAGTATGCGGGGGCCATTCGCAACAGCGGCGAAGCCCTGTTGACGATCATCAACGACGTCCTCGACCACTCCAAGATCGAAGCCGGCAAGGTGGCCATCGAGTGCGTCGACTTCGAGCTCCGCACCGTCATGGAGGAAGTGGCCGAGCTGCTGGGGCCGCGGGCGTACGAGAAGGGGCTCGAGCTCGTCTGCAGCGTGCCGCCGTCGCTACCCGAGCAGCTGCGCGGCGATCCGCATCGGCTGCGCCAGGTGCTGACCAACCTGCTCGGCAACGCCGTCAAGTTCACCGAGGACGGGCAGGTGGTGGTGGCGGCCGAGGGCATCGCCGAATCGACCACGCGCGCCAGCATCCGCATCGCCGTCACCGACACCGGCATCGGCATTCCGAAGGACCGGCAGGCGGCGGTCTTCGACAGCTTCACGCAGGCCGACGGCAGCACGACACGCCGCTACGGCGGCACCGGCCTCGGGCTCACGATCTCGCGACGGCTGGTCGAGCTGATGGGCGGGACGCTCGTCCTCGAGAGCGAGCCGGGCCGCGGCAGCACGTTCCGCTTCGACCTCACCTTCGACAAGCAGACGGCGACGGCGACCGTCGTGCCCGAGACCCTGCCGCCAGCGCTCCACGGCGTGCGTGCGCTCGTGGTCGACGACAACGCCACCAACCGCCGCGTGCTGCGCCATCAGCTCGACGCCTGGGGCTTCCATTTCACCGAGGCCAGCGACGGCTTCGAGGCGGTCGCCCTGCTGCGACGGGCGGCGACAGACGATCCCTTCGGCCTCGTGCTGCTCGACATGCAGATGCCCGACCAGGACGGCGTCACCACGGCGCGCATCATCAAGAGCGATCCGGCGATCGCTGCGACGCCGCTCGTGCTGCTGTCGTCGATGAGCTTCCCGGGCGGTACGGACGCCATGCACGAGGCGGGCTTCGCCGCGGCCATCATGAAGCCGTGCCGCAAGGCGCAGCTCTTCCGCGCGCTGCTGCACGTCCTGAACGCGACGCCGGCCACCGTGGCGCGACCGCCGTCGGACACGGCGCTTCCGACCGAGCTCGGGCTCGACGTGCTCCTGGCCGAAGACAACCCGGTGAATCAGCTCGTCGCCGTCCGTCTGCTCGAGCGCATGGGATGCCGGGTGACGGTCGCGGGTGACGGCCGCGCCGCCGTCGATGCGATTGCGGCGCGCGCGTTCGACGTGGTGCTGATGGACCTGCAGATGCCCGAGATGGACGGCGCTGCCGCCACGGCGGAGATCCGTCGCCGCGAGGCCGGCACCGGACGGCATCTGCCCATCGTCGCGATGACCGCACACGCCATGCAGGGCGACGCCGAGCGCTGCCTCGCGATGGGCATGGACGGCTACGTCGCGAAGCCGGTACGCACGCCGGAGCTCGCGGCCGCGCTGCGGCCATACGCACGCGCGCCGCGCGTCGCAGCCCGCGTCGCCTGATCAGACGCAGGCGTAGACGGCATCCATCAAGCGTCGCGTCGTCGGGCTCTGCCAGCGCGGTCCCATCCGGTTCATCACGTAGCCGAACGCGACGCCCGCCGCCGGATCGGCGAAACCGAGCGAGCCACCGGCGCCGAAATGACCGAAGGCACCGGCGTTCGGTCCGATGGGACGCTCCACCTCCGGCAGCTGGAAGCCGAGACCGAACCGCGTCGCGCGACCGAGGATCGCATCGGGTCCGGACGAATGCTCGGTGCATGCCTCGGCGAGCGCCGACGACGACACGATGCGGATGCCGTCGATCGCGCCGCCCGCCGCCAGCGCCGCGAAGACACGTGCGACGCCGCGCGCGTTGCCGTGACCGTTCGTCGACGGGATCTCGGCGCGCCGCCACGGCGCCGTGTTGATGACGCCGTGCCCCGACAGCCCGGGCGGATTGAAGTAGGTGTTGCGCAGCATGCGGTGCTCGTCGGTCAGCGCGGGCGAATCGGGGACGTTCGACACTTCTTCCAACCACTTCCACTCGGCGACGCGCGCGAGGTCGGTTGCCGCGAGCCCGATGTGCACGTCGGCGTCGAGCGGTCGCGCGATGTCGTCGCGCAGCACGGTGCCGAGCGAACGGCCGGCGATGCGACGCACTACCTCGCCGACCAGGAACCCGAACGTGTTGACATGATAGCCGTGGCGCGTGCCCGGCGTCCACCACGGCGTCTCGCGCGCCAGTGCGTCGGTCATCGTCGGCCACTGCAGCATCGCACCGGCGGGCAACGGGGCGCGGATCGCCGGCAGCCCGGCGCGATGGCACAGCAGCTGCCGCGTCGTGACGGCCTCCTTGCCGCCGGCGGCGAACACGGGCCAGTAGCGCGCGACCGGCGCGTCGAGATCGAGGCGACCCTGGTCGACGAGCGTCAGCGCGGCCAGCGTGGTGAGCGCCTTTCCCAACGAGAACACGTTCACCAGGGTGTCGCTCCGCCACGGCTGCCGGCGCGCGACGTCGGCGTGACCACCCCACAGATCGACGACCATCCGGCCGCCGACCGACACCGTCACCGCCGCCCCGATCTCGTCGTGGAGGACGAAGTTGCAGGCGAACGCCTCGCGCACGGCGGCGAAGCGCGAATCGCAGGTCCCGTCGATCGGGGCGTCCATGGCCGTCACCGATGCAGGGACCGGACGATTGATACAAACGCCTCTTTGCCTGGCGGAGGGCGCGTGGTTTAATCCGACTCCGTGGATCGCATGCGAAGCGACCGGTCGCTGACCGAACGCATCCTGAACGTCCTCCGTCCTTACGCGTCCAACTGGACCGGCACGCTCGGGCGTGGCGACCTCGTCATCCCGCAGCGCGAGATTCCACGCGTCATCCACGAGATCCTCGACGCGCTGAAGGACGACGCCACGTACAAGGAAGCCGGCGACCGCGAGCTGTTCGACGTCCTCATGGCCGGCAGCCGCGTCGAGTCGGTGCAGGACCGCGCCGAGCTGCTCCGCCGTCACTTCCGCATCTTGATGCGCTGACCGGCGATGGGAGCACATCCGCTGCGAGGCGCGGCCGCGATCGCCGGTCTGGGGATCACGCCGCAGGGAAAAGTGTACGGCACCAACGGCGTCGGCTTCGCGGTCGATGCGGTGCGCCTGGCACTCGAAGACGCCGGGCTCGAGAAGAGCGACCTCGACGGCCTGCTCGTCAATCCGGGCCTCACCTGGAACGACCAGGGCATGGGCTCGTTCCAGCTCCAGCAGGCGCTCGGCCTGCGCGACCTGCGGCTCACCGCCACCATGAACCTCGGCGGTGCCACCGCCTGCGCCATGATCCACCAGGCCGTCCTCGCCATCGCGTCGGGCATGGCCACGGCCGTGGCGTGCGTGTTCTCCGATGCGCCGCTGAAGCCCCCGGCGCCGGACGGTGCGCGCAAGTCGAGCGGTGCCGCCTATGGCTTCGCGCGCGGCTTCGAGGCCGCCTACGGCTTCTTCGGCGTCAACGCCATGTACGCGCTCGTCACCAGTCGCCACATGCATCGGTTCGGCACCACGCACGACCAGCTCGGGGCGGTGGCCGTGGCGCAGCGGCGCTGGGCGGCGGGCAATCCGCAGGCGCAGCTCCACGACAAGCCGCTCACGCTCGACGACTACCGCGCGTCGCGTTGGATCGTCGAGCCGTTCCATCTCTTCGACTGCTGTCTGGTGTCGAACGGCGGGCTCGCCGTCATCGTCACCAGCGCCGATCGCGCGCGCACGCTGCGCAAGCCGCCGGTCTACGTCTGGGGCATGGGGCAGGGGCACATGGGCGGCGATCCCGCGGACTCGCTCACCTCGGGTGCGGTGCTGGCGAAGAAGCCCGCCTTCGACATGGCCGGCATCGGTCTCGCCGATCTCGACGTCGTCGAGCTGTACGACTGCTACACCTTCACCGTCCTGGTGACGCTCGAGGACTACGGCTTCTGCGCCAAGGGCGAGGGCGGACCGTTCGCGGCCGAGGCCCACACCGGACCGGGCGGGAAGCTGGCGCTCAACACCGGCGGCGGCCAGCTCTCGAGCTTCTACATGTGGGGCATGACGCCCGTCTCCGAGGCCATCATTCAGCTCCGCGGCGAGGGCGGCGCCCGCCAGGTGGCGAAGCATGACGTCGCGCTCGTCTCCGGCAACGGCGGCGTCCTCAGCACCCACTCCAACCTCATCCTCTCCAGGCTGCCGTCGTGAGCGACGCGCCGGCCCGGCCGATTCCCGTGGTCACCCCCGAGATGGCCCCGTTCTGGGAGGCCGCGAAACGGCACCAGCTGGTCGTCCAGCGTTGCGTCGCGTGTGGCGCGCTGCGCTTCCCGGCACGCGAGGTCTGCAGCACGTGCCTGTCCCGGGAGGTCGATTGGGCCCCGGTGTCGGGGCGCGGTGAGGTCTTCAGCAAGGTGGTCATGCACCAGGCAAACCACCCGGCGTTTGCGGCACTGGCGCCCTATGCCGTGGTCGTCGTGCAGCTGGAGGAAGGGGCGCGGATCATGTCGAACGTCACCGGCTGCGCCCCGGCCGACGTCCACATCGGGATGGCGGTCGAGGTCACGTTCCAGCCTCTCGACGACACGGTCACCCTGCCGCTCTTCCGGCCCACGTCATCCAAAAACGGCTGATCCCGTCAAATCGACCGTTCGCCCCACGACGCTCGCGCCACCCCGTGACGCGTAGCAGGGTAGGCGGCGCGGTGGAGCCTGGGTTATAGCGGGTTCATGGCTCCACGGCCCGTTGCCATGTCGTCGTCGAGTCGTCGTTACAAGATGCTGCTGCTCGTCCTCGGGACGGGGGCTGCCACCGGCCTGCACCTCGGCCTGCTGCACCTCTTCATGTGGCGGTCGTGGGCGGCACCGGTGACATTCTTCCTGGGAAGCGTCTTCTTCGCGACGTTCACCTACCTCCTGTGGCGCTTCGTGTTCCCCCACCTCGGCGGTCGCACGCTGGTGGGACAGCTGGTGCGACAGACCGTCGTCGCCATCCTGGTCTTCACCACCATCTCGCTCGTGGTGACGACGGTGGCGGTGTACTTCCTGAACGCACCGCCGCTCTTCGGCGTGCCGACGCTCCCCGAGCAGCATCTGACGATCACGCCGCAGATGCGGCAGAACTACGCGCGCCTCTACGCGCTGCTGCCGATCGTGCCAACCGTCCTGATCACGCTCATCGCCTATCACCTGGTGTGGCGACAGGTGGAGGCGCTGCAGACGCGCGAGCGCGAGCTCGCCGAGCTGGCCGCCACCGCGCAGCTGGCGGCGCTGCGAGCGCAGATCAACCCGCACTTCCTCTTCAACAGCCTCAACTCCATCGCCCAGCTCATCCATGCCGATCCCGACAAGGCCGAGGCCTGCGTCGAGCGCCTGGCGGAGATCTTCCGCTACATCCTGCACCGTGCCGAGCAGGAGTTCGTGCCGCTGTCGGAAGAGCTGCAGATGACGCAGGCCTATCTCGACATCGAGCGCGCCCGCTTCGACGAACGCCTCCAGGTCACGACCCGCATCGACCCGCGCAGCCTGCGCCACCTCATCCCGAACCTGATCCTGCAGCCGCTGGTCGAGAACGCCGTCAAACATGGGCTGTCGCGCAAGCTCGGCGTCGGCACCGTGTCCATCGACGCTCAGGTCGACGGCGGCACGCTCACGCTCACCGTCGGCGACGACGGCCTCGGCATGGGCAGCGCGGTGCTCGAGGACGTCTACGATCGCGGCGTCGGTCTGCGGAACCTGCGCGAGCGCATGGAGCGCCTCTACGGCCCCGACCATCTGCCGGAGATCCACAGCGCGCCCGGTGGCGGCACGGTGGTGCGCCTGCGGCTGCCCACGCACGAGGTCGCAGCGTGAGCACCACCACCATCCGCACCCTCGTCGTCGACGACGAGAAGCTGGCGCGCGACCGCCTGAACGGGTTCCTGTCGACGCTCGGCGGCGTCGAGGTGGTCGGCCAGGCCGCCAACGGGCTGCAGGCCGTCGAGATGATCGAGTCGGAGCACCCGGACCTCGTCTTCCTCGACGTGCAGATGCCCGGCATGGATGGTTTCGAAGTGCTGAAGGCACTCACCAAGCCGCCGCCACAGGTGGTGTTCTCGACCGCATACGACGAGTACGCCATCCGCGCGTTCGAGGTGCAGGCCGTCGACTATCTGCTGAAGCCCTATGGGCGCGCGCGGGTCGAGGCCACGGTCGGCCGCGTTCGGGCCCGCCTCGCCAGCGCCGATCCGTCCGTCGACATCGAGGCCGTTATCCGCCGCATCGACGAGCGCAAGCAGGCCTGGGCGACGCAGGTGTCGGTCCACAGCGGAAAGCGCATCCTCCTGCTGCCCTTGGATGACGTCTTCTGGTTCGGCGTCGAGCACCGGCTGGTGTACGCCCACAACGCCGAGCGCGGCTTCATGACCAACTACACGCTGCGCGAGCTGGAGGATCGGCTCGATCCGGCGATCTTCTTCCGGGCCCACAAGGCCAGCCTGGTCAACCTGCAGCACGTGAAGGAGATCGTCCCGTGGTTCGGCGGGCGCTACAAGCTCGTCATGCGCGACCAGCCCGCCAGCGAGGTGGCCGTCAGCCGGACGCAGGCGCGCACGCTTCGCGCGCGCCTCAAATGGTAACGACCGTCCCGCCGTTGACAGCCGCGCTGGAGCGGCAGCAATAGATCGAGGCCCGCCTCCGCTTCCCCACCATGCGCTCCGACCCCGTCTTCGACGCCACCACGCGCCCCCGTGCCGGCCGAACCACCACGATGCTGGTGGCATCGGCCCTCCTGCACGGGCTGTTCGGGCTGATGCTCTACTTCGACGTGGTCGGCGTCGGCGGTGGGTTCGGTCTCGGCGTCGGGCCCGGATTCGGCATCGGATCGGGTGGCGGCGTCGGGCTCGGTGAGAAGAAGCGCCGCGAGATCTTCTCCCTGGAAGACATCCCCGAGGTCGTCCGCCCACAGGAGCAGAAGAACGACGAGGAGATCAAAGACCTCGTCGTCGCGCGCACGCCGCAGGCCATCACGGTGCCGCAGCCGATCAAGCCCAAGATCGTCACCGGCACGAAGACCGGACCGGTGGTGCAGTTCGCGCGACCGGTGAAGCCGGTCGGCGCCGGCACCGATCTCGGCGCGCGTTTCGCGCAGGCGGGGAAAGGCACCGGCGGGTTCGGCATCGGCGGCGGCGGTGGCGGCCTCGGCATTTCGCTCGGCACCGCGTTCGGCAAGTACGTCGGCACGCTCCGCAAGGGCGGCCTCGACGTCGCCCTCGTCGTCGACGCGTCGGGCAGCATGCAGAACATCGTCGACGACCTGAAGCGCCGGCTCGGCGACATGGCCGTCAACATGCAGCGCCTCGTGCCCACGGCCCGCATCGGCGCCGTCGTCTATCGCGACAAGGCCGACGACAACATCGCCACCGCGCCGCGCCAGAGCGAGGACTTCGTCGTCAAGTGGACCGATCTCACGCTCAACACCAAGAAGGTGCAGAGCTTCCTCGGCGGCATCGTGGCCGAGGGCGGCGGCGACTGGAAGGAAGCCGTCAAGGACGGGCTGCAGGCGGCGATGACGCAGCTCAAATGGCGGCCCGACGCGAAGAAGGTCATCATCCTGATCGGCAGCTCGCCACCGCACGACGAGGACGTCGGCGCCATCCGCGGCATGATCTCGTCGTGGACGGCACAGGGTGGCGTGGTCAGCACCGTCGACGTCAGCGCGCAGCTGCACGAGGAGCACGAGCGCAAGCTCAACAAGTGGCTCTACGGCGACGAGACGCGCGAGGTCACGGCGTTGCCGGAGTTCTACGCCGAGGTTCGTCAGAGCTTCAACGACATGGCGCGGGCCGGCGGCGGCGACTCGATCGCGCTCGCGCAACCACAGGGCCTCATGCGCCACATCCTGGTGCTGGCCTTCGGCCCGCAGTGGGAGAAGGACGTCTCGCGCGCCACGCGCGGACGATCATGAACCAAGGAGCATCCGTCATGGAACAAGCCCCCAATCTCGATTTCGTCGCCCTGATCCAGCAGGGCGCCCTGTCGACGTACCCGCTGCTAGTCTGCTCGGTGCTCGTGCTCGGCATCGTGCTCGAACGTGTGTGGAGCCTGCGCGGCGTGATCTCGTCGACCGCGAAGCTCACCGCCGCGGTCGTGCCGGTGCTGGCGCGCGGCGACGTCAACGCCGCGATCGAAGCCGTGCGCAAGCATCGGCTCTGCCCCGCCCGTCGCGTCTACGAAGACCTGATCGAGGGTGAGCAGAGCGTGCCGCTGCCCGAGCTCGAACGCGTCGCCACCGAGCGCACGTTCGAAGAGGTGCAGGGCGCGGGCTCGAACCTGTGGCTGCTCGGCACCATCGGCTCGGCGGCGCCGTTCATCGGGCTGTTCGGTACCGTGCTCGGCATCATCCGCGCCTTCCACGCCATCGCGCTCGCGGGCACCGGCGGCTTCGGCGTCGTCGCCAGCGGCATCTCCGAGGCGCTCATCGCCACCGCGCTCGGCCTCGGCGTCGGCATCATCGCCGTCGTCTTCTACAACTACTTCCAGGCACGGGTGGATCGCATCGACGCCGCGCTCCGCATCGGCAGCGGTCGCGTGCTCGAGGCGGTGTCGGCGGCGCGGAGGGCCCATGGCGTTCAGTAGTCAGGGCCGCGGGCGTGGTAACGGACGGCGCGCGATCGTCGCCGAGATCAACGTCACGCCGCTCACCGACGTCTTCCTGGTGCTGCTGATCATCTTCATGATCACCACGTCGGCCATGATGAAGCCCGCCGACGTCGAGCTGCCCGAGGCGGCGCAGGAAGACCAGGAAACCCAGGGCGTGACGGTGACGATGACGCCGTCGCACGAGATCTTCATCAACGACCGTCCGGTGACGGGTGACGACGCGCAGATCGCCACCGTCCTGAAGGATGCGCTGTCGAAGTCGAAGGAGAAGGTCGTGATCCTGGCCGGCGACCGCGAGGTGGTCCTGGGTGAGGTCATGCGCGTGCTGAGCCTGTCGAAGGAGGCGGGCGCGACCGGATTCGCCCTGGCCTCGGAGTGACGATCCGCCGCTGGCTGCCGGCGCTCCTGCTGCTGGCGGCGCAACCGGTGGCGGCGCAGAACGTCCCGGGGCTCGAGTCGCGCGCCAAGGCGTTCTACGAGCAGCTCGAGCGCGGCCAGCGCGATCGCGCCGCCAGCGAGTTCCCCGGCCTCGAGCGCGACCTCGCCGCCGCCGCCACCGAGATCGAGAACACGCAGGACAAGCTGCGCGACCAGGACGTCGAGTCGGACGGCAACCTCGAGACGCTCTTCGAGAGCGAGCGCTGGCAGCAGCTCGAGGTGCAGGGGCTGGTGGTCGCGTACCACCTCGCCTGGGTGCGCTATCAGGGCGCGCAGCTCGTCGGCGACGGCCCGAAGAAGAAGGCGCTGCTGCAGAAGGCCGTCGACGGCTTCTCGCAGTTCACCGATGTCGCCGGCGTGCCGGAGATCTCGTCGGAGAGCCTGTACGGTCGCGGCCTCGCCTACATGGACATGGGCGACTGGGGGAAAGCGACGGCCGACCTCGAGCAGGCGTCGTCGGAAGCGAAGACCGCGTCGCGCGCGAAGGCCGCGCTGGCGGAGGTCGCGCGTCGCAAGGCCGGAGGCAAGGCGCCCGAAGCGCCGCCCCAGCCTGCGCCCGACGATCCCGAGGTGCTGGCGACGGGGCTCGCCGAGCGACTGCCCAAAGTCCCCGGCGACGCCGCTGCCGAGAAGGACGCAGCGACGCTGGCACGCGGTCTCGCCGCGCGCGGCGGTGCCTGGCAGGGACGCATCGCGACGATGGTCGCCGATAAGCTCGGCGACCGCTCGAGCTACGGGCTGTGGCTGCAGGCGCAGCTCGCCGTCGATCGCGGCCGCTGCGCCGACGTCGCGCCGCTGGCCGCCGCCAGCAACAACGTCAACGACGGTGGGCGCGCGCGCTATCGGCCCGAGATCCTCTTCATGGAGGCGGGCTGCCGGCTGAACGGCGGCAAGCCGCAGGAGGCGGCCGACCTCTTCGCCGAGTTCCTGAAGGAGTTCCCCAACAGCGACCGGGCACGCGAGGCGGCGTACTACCGCATCCGCGCCCTCGACATGGTGCGCGCCAACAACCCCGCCGCGACACCCGCGTTCGAGGAGGCGCTCGCCAGCTACCTGCAGCGCTTCGGGAAGACCGACGGCGCCGCGGAGGCGCACTGGCTGCTCGGCGACCTCTATCGAACCAAGGGCGACTGCGTGAAGGCGGCCACCGAGCTGGTGCAGGTTCCCGCCGGGCCGTTCGCCGCGCGCGCGAAGATGGCGTCGCTCGAGTGCCGCGTCAACGCGCTCGGTCCGAAGACACCACCGGCCGAGCGCGCGCAGCTCGTCGCCGATCTCGACGCGTTCGTGAAGGCGACGCCGGCCAAGGGTGGCGACGAGGCACTGGTCGCACGCGCGGCCCTGATGGGTGCGCTCGCCGCCGCCGGCACCACGCCGCCGGCGCACGACACCACGCTGGCCCTGCTGGCCGACTTCGAGAAGAACTACCCGTCGCAGAAGGAGCTGCTGCCCAAAGCCGTCGAGGCTCGGCTCGCCGCCAAGGTGGCGCTCGGCCAGCTCGCCGACGCCACGGCCGACCTCGACGCGTATCTCGCCGCCGGTGGCAGCACCGAGCGCAGCAAGACGCTCGCCCGGCTCGGTCGCGACCTCGCGGCGCGCACCGAACGCGGTGAGCCAGCGGACCGCCAGCAGGCGCTGGTGCTCGCGCGCAAGGTCTACGCCGCGTTGCTCCAGAGCGGCGGCGGCACCGCCGACAAGGTCACGCTCGCCGACCTCGAGCTGAAGAGCGGCGACGGCGCCGCGGCACGAAAGCTCTACGAAGAGGTGCTGCAGACCGAGCCGACGTCGGCCGAGGCACTCCGCGGTGCCGCCAAGGCCGCGGCTGCTGCGGGCGACGTCGACGCGGCGCTCGCCTACTGGCGCCGCGTCCTCGACGCCAGCCCGACAGGGGCCACGTCGTGGTACGAGGCGCGCGTCGCCCAGGTGACGCTGCTGAAGGACAGCAACCGGAAGCCGGAGGCGTGCCAGATCCTCAAGTCGTCGCGCGGACGGGCGACCAGCACGGGCGGCGATCAGCTCGCGAAGCGGCTGCAGACGATGGAGGCAGAAGTCTGCAAGTAGCCGACCTGGCTACTGTACGGCGGAGACGAAGCCCTCGGTCTCGCCGGTCTCGACGTCCTCGATCGATATCTGCGCGTCCACCCACCGACCCGCCGGATAGAGCAGGAAGCGCACTGCCGTCGAGTTGGGAGCCACCTCGACCCGATCGAGGCGCTCGGCGCGCACGCGGTCGGCCGCCGGCCCCGAGGCCAGCGCGGCATCGAATGCGGCGCCCTTCAGCTGGACGCCCGGTTTGCCGTCGGCGGTCGAGAGCGTGATGCCCGCGGCATCGAGCGCGACGGCACGATCGGTGCCGTTGCGGATCGTCACGCGGATCAGCACCGCATCGCCGCCGGTCGCGTTGCTGCCGAGGTCGAGCCGCGCCTGGTAGTTGTCCATCGATTCGACCAGCGTCTGCAGGCCCGCCTCCACACGCGGCGTCTCGACGTCGGGCCGCTGCGCCAGCTCGCGGAAGCTGTAGCCGAACTTCCGGCTGAACTCGTAGTTCGGCAGCAGCGAGTCCTCGATGGGCTGCGCTTCGACGCCGTTGATGG
This sequence comes from Binatia bacterium, assembly GCA_036009625.1. Lineage (GTDB taxonomy): Bacteria > Desulfobacterota > Binatia > DP-6 > DP-6 > DASYLJ01. Next base: position 65,969 of record DASYLJ010000083.1, on the reverse strand, counting down.
TGCAGATGATGCGGACACGGCCGCGGTCGGTGCTGCCGTCGGCCGCCGTCTTGGTGCCGCCCACCACGCCGGCGCGTCCGCTGCTGGGCTCGACCATCTCGGTGATGGTGTAGCCCAGCTCCACCATCGTGCGGCGAACCACCCGTGCCGCCCGGCTGCACTGCATGTCCGGCCGCTCGACGGCGAAGCGCTTCGGCGCGGGGCAGGCGACGAGGGCTGTCATGAGCACGAGGAGCCACCGCATCCGACGGTTCTGCTACACTCGGCCCGTGATCGTCCACACCCTCGGTCACTCGACCCGATCGCTCGACGAATTCCTGGCACTGCTCGAGGCACACGGCCTCGCGGGTCTGGTCGACGTGCGACGGTTCCCGGCCTCGCGCCGGCATCCGCATTTCGCTTCCGACGCCCTGGCGGCATCGCTCGCGGGCACCGGCCGACGCTACGACTGGCTCCCCGCGCTCGGCGGTCGACGCCCTGCCCGCCCCGACTCGCCGCACACCGTCTGGCGCGAGCCCGGGTTCCGCGGCTACGCCGATCACATGGACGGCGACGAGTTCCGTACCGGCCTCGATGCCCTGCTCGCCCTGGCCGGCGAACGTCCCACCGCCATCATGTGCGCCGAGGCGGTGCCCTGGCGCTGCCATCGTCAGCTCATCGCCGATGCGCTGGTCGCGCGCGGCGTGCCGGTGACGCACATCCTGAGCAACACGTCGTCCAACCAACATCGGCTCACCGCCTTCGCCCGCATCGACGGCGATCGGCTCGTCTACGACGGCGGGCAACTGGCGCTCGGGCGGAACGATCGTCCATAATCGCGCCCACATGCGACCGCACGTACAGATCGTCAGCCACGGCCCCCACTGTCTCGACGGCGTCACCGCAGCGGCGGCGGTCGCGCGCTACTTCGGCGACGACGCCGACGTCACCGCGACCTTCGCCAGCAACAGCGAGATCGACGCCACCCTGCGCGACGTCCGTCGCGTCGAGGGACGCGACAGCCAGCTCTGGGTCACCGACATCTCCTGGCGCGAGCCCGAGACAGACGCGCACCTCCGACAGCTCGCCGCCGACGGCATGCGCATCTTCTGGATCGATCATCATCGCACCGCGCTGGAGCGGCATCGCACCGGCAAGATCGACGTGCCGTTCACCGACAAGGTGCTGAGCGAGGAGTTCGCCGCCTCGCGCCTCACGTACGAATATCTCGCGCGCCGATTATCCGACGAGCATCGAACACCACCCACGTTCGCATCGTTCGCCCCCGTCGTCGCCATGGCCGACGACAACGATCGCTGGCTGCACCGCGTGCCGGGCTCGCGCGAGCTGGCGTGGGTGGTGCGCGTCCTCGGACCGGACGCCTACGACGATTTCCTCCAGCTCGACGAGCGCGTCGAGTACTCCCCACGCATGACCGCGGCACGCGAGCGCGTCGCCGCCGAGATAGCGCGCAGCTTCGCCGTCGCCGACGCCAGCCGCGTCGAACGGAAGATCGGCGAGGTGCTGCTGGTCACCGCCATGTGCGACGGTCATCCGAGCGAGATTGCCGATGCCTGGGGTAAGAAGACGCCGGGTGCCGTGTTCGCGCTCTACGACGCCAAGAGCCTGGCGGTGAGCCTGCGACGATCACCGGACTGCCAGGTCGATCTGTCGGTGCTGGCGCAGTCGCTCGGCGGTGGCGGACATGCCGCCGCTGCGGGCTGCGAGATTCCCGATCTTCGCACCGCGGTCTCGGAGCTGATCGCCGATCGGGTGGGCAAGCAGCTTGCATGAAGCCGGCGTTGACGCACGTGGCGCTCGCAGTCCGTGACGTCGCGCGCACGATCGCGTTTTATTCTCGGCACGCGCAGCTCCACGTCGTCCACGATCGCACCGACCACGGCGTCCGCGTGGCGTGGTTGAGCGAGGTCGAGCACGATCCGCGCTTCGTGCTGGTCTGCATCGAGCAGCACGACGCGCACGCGCCGGCGCACTCGTCGATGCTGCACCTGGGGTTCGCGCTCGGCTCGCGCGATGAAGTCGACGCGGCGGCGACGATGGCGCACGCCGAGAACATCCTAGTGTCGGAGCCGCTCTACGCCGGACCGGTGGTGGGATACTTCTGTATCGTCGCGGATCCAGACGGGAACCAGGTGGAGTTCTCGTACGGACAGCCGATCGATCCACGCGCGCTGCCGCCTGCGTGACAGCGGGGACGACGCGGTGGAGGCCCGGGGGGCCGCCCCGTGACGCGTCCTTTACGGCTGACGTCCCACCCCGCCCTGTCCACCACTCCCGGGCCTCCGCCGCGGCGTCCCTGCTGTGCGCGAAAGTTCGAGTGAGAGTCCGTCGATGAACCCGGACCGAAGACGTACGACGACCGCCGGTGCTGATGAATCGGTACGACGTGAGACGTCGAGGAGGGAGTTCAGGAAGGACGAGTTGTTCGTTGAGAGCGCGCCCGTATTAGCGGACGGGTGGCCGAGCTGTCAAGCAGAAAGATAGAGCTTGAACGGATTCAGGGCGTTGCAACACGACCTCGCGTGAGAACGCGGCAGGAAGTCGGGACTGCGACTTTGGTACGAATGACGACCCATCCATGCCAATCACGTCGCGCGTCACGCGCGACGCGAAGGCCCACTTGTAAGCCCCCGCGCCCGGTGCCAGAAGCGAGAGATGACGAGGCGGACGCGGGTCGGGGTGCTCTATGGTGGCCGATCCGGCGAGCACGAAGTGTCGCTGCGTTCCGCGGCGACGGTCATCGGCGCACTCGACGCGACGCGGTTCGAAGTCGTTCCGATCGCGATCACGCGCGAAGGACGATGGCGGACGGGTCTCGAGAGCCTGCGTCTCCTCGACGAAGCGCAGCGCGACCTGAAGCCCATCTCCGACTACGGTCTCGAAGTCACACTCGCCGCCGAGCCCACACGACGCGCGCTCATCCCGCTCGACGACGGTCCGCCGCCGGCGACGCTCGATGTCGTCTTCCCGGTGCTGCACGGAACGTTCGGCGAAGACGGCACGGTACAGGGATTGCTCGAGATGGCCGGCATTCCCTACGTCGGCGCAGGCGTGCTCGCCTCGGCGGTCGGCATGGACAAGGGTGCGATGAAGGCGGCCTTCCGCGACGCCGGTATTCCGGTCTGCCGCTGGATCGTCGCCCATCCACACCGCGAATCGGCAGACGATGTCGCCGCCCGGGTGGAATTCGCGTTCGGGTTCCCCTGCTTCGTCAAACCCGCGAATCTCGGGTCGTCCGTCGGCATCAGCAAGGTCGCCAATGCCGCCGCGCTCGGCGCCGCGCTCACGGAGGCCGCCGCGTTCGACCCGAAGGTCATCGTCGAGGAGGCCATCGACGCCCGCGAGCTCGAGTGCGGCGTCCTCGGCAATGACACACCCGAGGCGTCGGTCGTCGGCGAGATCGTGCCGTCGCACGAGTTCTACGACTACGTCGACAAGTACATCGACGACGGCGCCAGCACCGTCATCCCGGCGAGCATTCCGCGCGAGACCGCCGACAGCGTCCGCGGGCTGGCACTCGACGCGTTCCGCGCCGTCGACTGCTCCGGCCTGGCGCGCGTCGACTTCTTCCTCGAGAAGACCACCGGCCGCGTGTTGGTCAACGAGATCAACACGATGCCCGGCTTCACGCGCACGAGCATGTTCCCGCGGCTGTGGGAGGCGAGCGGCGTGCCGCTGCCCGCGCTGGTCGAGCGCCTGGTCACGCTCGCCATCGAGCGTCACGCGGCGCGCGAGCGCCGCCTGCTGTCGTTCAAGGCGCCGGTCAGCGCGACGCCGCAATCGTCGGTCGCCAGCCGTTGACGCGCAGCCGGCTCGCCAGCGTCTGTGCACGCGACTTGCTGGAGAACTGCCCGAGGTGCAGCGTCCGGCCGACGGCGCGCGCGGCGTAGCCACGCTTCGCGAGCTTCGCCTTGGCGGCGTTCAGCTCCTTGGTGTTGCGGTAGGGACCGAGCTGCACCGTGTAGCGGCCACCACCCGTCGCCGTGACGCGCGGTGACGGATCGAGGTCGCCCTCCTGCTCGACGGCAGTTGGACGAGTGGGACGCTTGGCGGTCAAGATCGGCGTGCGTTTCGCCGGCGGCCTGGTCGCGCGAAGCACCGGGATCGGATCGGGCTCGACCTCGGCGTCGGGCCCTCCGAGGCCGAACGTCACCAGCCGCCGCGCGTCACCCCAGAGGTCGGTCGATCCGAGCAGCGCGATGACGATCTCGCGGTCGCCGCTCGCCGCCGAGCCCACGAAGCAGCGCTTGGCGGGACGGGTGTAGCCCGTCTTGCCGATGACCCGGTGATCCCAGCCTTCGAGCAGGCGGTTGTGCGAGCGCAGGGCGATCATGCGGGTGCGACCGCCCGTGTCGAGCGGCACTTCGGTTGCCGGCGTCTCGAGGATCTCGCGGAACATCGGCAGACGCATCCCGTAGCGGAAGATGCGGCTCAGATCGCGCACCGTGGACACGTGCCCGGCGGCGGTGAGGCCGTGCGGATTGACGAAGGAGGAATGGGTGGCGCCGACGGCGCGCGCCTTCGCGTTCATGCGACGGCTGAAGGCGTCCTCGGAACCGGATATCCCCTCGGCGACCACGGCCGAGGCGTCGTTCGCCGACTTGAGGAGCACCGCGTACAGCAGGTCGCGCAGCACCATCGACTGGCCGGGCTTGAGCCCCACCTTCGACGGTGCGGTGGCCGCGGCGTCGGCGCTGACGGTGAAGCTGTCGTCGAGACGACCGCTCTCCAGCGCCACGATGGCGGTGACGATCTTGGTGGTACTCGCGGGCGGCAATGGGAGGTCGCCGTTGCGTTCCCAGATCACCTCGCCGCTGTTGGCGTCGACGATGATCGCCGCGCGCGCCGTGACACTCGGCTCGGCCGCGCCTGCCACCGACGCCACCAATACCGCGGCCAGCGCGAGCCCCAGGCCCGCACCCGCAAACCTCCGCATCCACCACCTCCCCGGACGAACCCCGACTCCGGAGCGATCATGCCACGGGCACGGAAGCCTGCTCAAGCGGACGCCTCGAATTCGAGCGGAGCGAGGCCCGTCCATGCACCGGCCGCGTGCTCGGCGATGAGCATGCCGGTGTTGCGAACGACCGTGCCGGGGCCCCATGCGCCGCGCACGTGACGCTCGAGCGCCATCATCACGGCGCCGTGGCTGACGACGACGATCTCGTCGTCGGGCGCGGTGGCGACGAGGCCGTCGAGAGCCGCGCCGGCGCGCTGCACGACCTCGTCGAGCGTCTCGCCGCCCGGTGGACGCCACGTCCAGTAGCGCGACTTGTCGTAGCCCGGTCGCGGCGTGCTGTAGGGAGAGCCGGCGAGCTCGCCGTAGCTGCGCTCGCGCAGATCGTCGTGCACCTCGACCGCGAGACCCAGGTGACCGCCCAGGATGTCGGCGGTCTGGCGAGCACGCAGGTACGGGCTCGAGACGATGCGGGTGGGGGCGAAGCGCGCCGCGAGGACGGCGGCGGCGTCCAGCGCCTGGGCGCGACCGACGTCCGTGAGTGGAATCTCGGGGTGCGGCGTGAAGCACTGGGCGCGATTGCCCTCGCTCTCCGCGTGACGGATCAGGATGAGACGGCCCATCGCGATCAGCCCTCGCGGTTGACCCGATCGATCAGGCGACGGAGCAGCCCGGCGCCACGACGGTTGGCGTGAAAGACGAGTCGCGGCAGGGCGTTCAGCTCGGGCTCCTGCTCGCGCTCCTCCTCGAGGGCCTCGCATTGCGTGATCTCACCCGATTCGACCAGCGCCGGGAAGTCCCGATTGAGGGCCGCCACCAGCTCCGCCGAGATCGGCCGGTTGAGGCGCAGCACCAGCCGTGGGCCGACGTACCGTGACGAGTGGTACAGCTTGTAGAACGCCGTGATCTCCTCGACCGCCTCGTCGAGGTCGGACGTCACCTTGAAGAGCGACAGGTCCTCGGGCGAGATCAGCTGCTGGCGCAGCAGATGGTCCTCGACGTACTGCTTCCACGCCTTCCAGTAGGTGCCGCGCGGGGCGTCGAGATAGACGATCGGGAGCGGGCCGCTCTTCCCCGTCTGGATGAGGGTGACGGCCTCGTAGCCCTCGTCGTGCGTCCCGAACCCGCCCGGGAAGAGCACCAGCGCGTCGGCCTCCTTCATGAACATCAGCTTCCGCGTGAAGAAGTAGCGGAAGGTCACGAGCTTGGGGTCGTTCTGGATGAACTCGTTGGCCTCCTGCTCGAACGGCAGCCGGATGTTGACGCCGAAGCTGCGCTCACGGCCGGCGCCCTCCTGACAAGCGCGCATGATGCCGTTGCCGCCGCCCGTGATGATCATGTAGCCGCGCGCGGTGATACGGCGCGCGAACTCGGCAGCGGTGCGGTAGGCCGGGGCGGCGGGCGGCGTCCGCGCCGAGCCGAAGATGCTGACCTTGCGGACGCCATTCCAGGGCTCGAACACCTTGAAGGCGTAGCGCAGCTCGCGCAGCGCCGAGTTGAGGAGCTTCAGGTCGCCGAGGCCGGTTCCGTCACGCAGGAGCTTCAGACTGGTCTCGATCATCTCCCGCACCAGGGTCTCCTCGCGCGAGAGCCCGGTCTCGGCCTGGACGCGAGGAAGAATGTCGGTGAGGAGCGTGCGACGACGCTTGTCGCGCAGCGCCCGACCTCCGGTGGGCTTGGATGCCATGGATATCCGCATCTTGCCCGGCTCGGGCAGCGGTTGCGAGGCGGGGGTACGGGCTCTATCCTCGCCGCCGTGCCGTCCCCCAATGCCGTGCTCCGCACCATCCGGGACGAGCTCCAGCAGCTCTTCCTCGAGCGCAACGACCTGATCGACGGCACCCTGGTGGGCCTCCTCGCCGGCCAGCACGTGCTGGTGATCGGACCGCCCGGTACCGCCAAGTCGATGCTCGCCGACGAGGTGTGCCGCCGTCTCACTGGTGCCCGCTACTTCCAGTGGCTCCTCACCCGCTTCACGACGCCCGAGGAGCTCTTCGGCGCCGTCAGCCTGAAGGCCCTCGAGAACGACGACTACCGGCGCCTCACCACCCACAAGCTGCCCGAGGCGCACATCGCGTTCCTCGACGAGGTCTTCAAGGGCAGCTCGTCGATCCTGAACACCATCCTGACCCTCATCAACGAGCGCCGCTTCCACAACGGGCGCGAGGTGGCGACGGTGCCGTTGCTGTCGCTGGTGGCCGCGTCGAACGAGCTCCCCGAGGACGACGAGCTCCTGGCGCTGCACGATCGCTTCCTGCTGCGCTTCACCGTCGAGTACATCGCCGAGGACTTCCGCTTCCTGAAGCTGCTGCAGGGACGCCCGCCGGCGACACGCACGACGCTCGAGCTCGACGAGCTGGTGGCGGCGCAGACCGAGGTTGCCGCGATGCCGGTGCCGGGAACGGTGCTGCGCGTCGTCACCGACCTGCGGCGCGAGCTCGGTCGCCGCGACATCGTCGCGTCCGACCGTCGCTGGGCGCAGTCGATCGGTGTGCTGCAGGCGCACGCCTGGCTCGAAGGCCGCAGCGCGGTGACCGACGACGACGTCGCCTTCCTGGAGCACGTCCTCTGGCGTGACCCGGCCGAGCGCGCCCCGGTGCGCGAGACCATCCGCGAGCTGCTGCACGGCTACGAGGACGAGGTGCGGGTGCTGCTCTACCAGTCACGCGAGCTGCGCGACTACGCGCTGCGTGACTGGGAGAACGCCGACCTGCGCAACCGCGCCGCCGTCGAGGCGCACACCAAGCTGCGCAGCATCACCGGCAAGGTGGAGGACATCCTGACCGCCGCGCGCGGCGGCGGCCGACCGACGGAACGGGTCGAGGCGCTGCACCGCGAGATCATCCAGATCCAGCAGGAGCTGCTGGCGCGTCTCTGACGATGCCGACGGTCCTGATCCCGCCGCGCCAGCACTGCTGCGTCGAAAGCGACGCCTTCGATCGCAGCGCCTTCGACGCGCTCGTCGCCGATGCCCCATCGCTCCAGACCCTGCTCGAAGCGGGTGGCGTTCTGGTGCCGCACTTCCGCGAGCTGCTCGAGGACGTCTACTGCCTCCTCTACAAGCTCGAACCGCGCTGGCGCGCTGCCGACGAGGTGGCACCGGCGGCGGCGCTGAATCGCGCCCTGCTGAATGCGCTGCGCGACCATCCGCTGCTCGAGCACGTACGGTCCGACACCCAGCTCGACGAGGTGGCCGCGGGCCTCGCCACCGTCCTCGTCGGCGAGCACGTCCTCGATCTGCTGCGACGCGAGGCGCTGCTGCCGCGCGGCGACATGCTCGATCTCTGGGACCTCGATCGTCAGGAGGACGAGCTGCGGCGCCGCGCCGAGGAGCTCGGTGAGCTCGAGCGTGGCGACGCCAGCGAATCGACGCGGGCGACCGCCAAGCGCGCCGCGCAGGTGGCGGAGGCACGCCTGCGGCAGAAGGCGCAGAACACCGCGCAGCGGCTGGCCGAGATGCCGCCGCGCGCACGCAATGCGCTACCCGATGCCACGTCGGGTCTGACGCGCCAGCTCGCCGAGGCCACCAGCGAGGCACACGGGTGGAGCACCGGGCTCGGCAGCGGCGGACGCAGCAGCCCGGGTCGTCAGATCGAGCTCGGACGCCGGCTCGCCACCAACCCGAAGCTGCGACGGCTCGGCGCCGCGGTGGGACGCATGCGCGCCCTCGCCATGGCGTTGCGGAAGCGCAGCGTCGAGCGCGCCAGCGAAGAGACGTACGCCGTCGAGATGGGTCGCGAGCTCGAGCGCCTGCTGCCGCCCGAGCTGCTGGCGTTGCGCCATCCCATCCTGAAGCGCGACTTCGCTCGCAGGCTGATCGAGGGGCGCCTGCTGTCGTATCAGCTGCGCGGCGTCGACGAGCGCGGCCGCGGCCCGATGATCGTCTGCCTCGACGGCTCGTCGTCGATGGCGGGCGAAAAGGAGATCTGGGCCAAGGCGGTGGCGCTGACGCTGCTCGAGATCGCGCGCCGCCAGCGCCGCCTGTTCCGCTTCATCGGCTTCTCCTCGCGCGACGAGCCGCTCTACACGCTCGACGTCAATCCGCGCGACCACCATCGGGTGTCGGTCGACCGCGCGCTCGACGTCGCCGAGCACTTCCCGGGCGGCGGCACCGATTTCGAGACGCCGCTCGACGCGGCCCGTGACGGGCTCGCCGCCGCACGGTGGCGACGCGGCGACGTCGTGCTCATCACCGACGGCGAGTGCCAGGTACAGCCGGCGTGGCGCGAGCGCTTCCTCGCCGACAAGAAGCGCCTCGGCTTCTCGCTGTTCTCGGTCCTGATCGACACCGGGCCGAGCTCGCTCGAGACGCTCGCCGCGCTGAGCGATCGCGTCACCAGCGTGTCGCGGCTCACCGACGAGGCCGCGCGCGACCTCTTCCTGGCGCTGTGACCTCCCTCGACGACGGCCCGCTCGCGGGCGTGCGCGTCCTCGATCTCGCCGATCGCTCGGGCGCGCTCGCCGGACGTCTGCTCGCCGGGCTCGGCGCCGACGTCGTCCTCGTCGAGCCACCCGAAGGCAGTGCGCTGCGCACCGTGCCGCCCTTCTACGACGGCGCACCCGACACCGAGCGCAGCCTCTTCTTCTGGTTCTACGCCGCCGGCAAGCGCAGCGTCGTCGCGGACGCGACGCTCGTGGCACGTCTGGCGGCCGCTGCCGACGTCGTCATCGACACCGGACCGCCCGGCGCCACCGAGGCGCTACGCGCCGCACACCCGCGGCTGGTCGTCGCCGCGATCACGCCGTTCGGGCAGCGCGGGCCGTATCGCGACTGGCAGGCCTCCGACCTCGTCGCGCAGGCGATGGGCGGCATGCTCGCGGTCAACGGCCACGCTGACGGGCCGCCGCTGCAGGCACTCGGCCTGCAGGCGTACCACCAGGCCGGCGTGTTCGCCGCCATCGGTGTCGTTGCCGCGCTGCTGGCACGCGAGACGAGCAGTCGTGGCCAGCTCGTCGACATCAGCCTGCAGGCGGCGGTGACGGCGTCGCTCGAGCACGTGCCGGGGATGTTCCATCAGTCGGGTATCGTACCGGTGCGACAGGGGACGCTGCACTGGACGCGACACTTCCGGGTCGGCCGGTGCCGCGACGGCTGGGTGCTGCACTGCACGCTCGGTGACTGGACGTCGCTGCTCGAGTGGGTGAAGGCCGACGGCATGGCGGCCGATCTCGACGCGCCCGCGTGGGAGGAGGCGCCGCACCGGAAGGCGCACGCGGAGCATTGCTTCGACGTCCTCGATCGATGGGCGCTGCGTTACACGGTCGACGAGCTGCACGAAGGCGCGCAGCTGCGACGCATCCCGTACGCTGCGGTGCGCGCGCCGGAAGCGCTGCTCCGCGATCCGCATCTCGCCGACCGCGGCTTCTTCGTGCCGATCGAGCATCCCGATCTCGGCGTGACCGTGCCGTTTCCGGGCGCGCCGATGCGTCTCGGCGCGACGCCGTGGCGAACCACACGGCCCCCGCGCATCGGTGAGCACCAGGAGGCAGTCGTCGCCGAATGGATCACTAGCTAGCTGCGCCGTCCGCCACTGACATCGGCATAGCGATTGCGTAGGCGCGCGATTTTGCTTGACGCCGCGCGGTACCCTGCGAGAAGTTCCGGCTCCGCCCGGACTCTCGTCCCACCAAAGGAGTACCGCAGATGATCCGTCCCACCCGCTCTCTCGCCCTCACCGCGATCCTCACGCTCGGCGCTCCACTCGCGGCGCTCGCTGCCGGCGACGTGCTCGTCACCGTCCAGCGCGGCAGCCTCAAGATCACCGGCGACAGCGTGGCGAACGCGATCCACGTCGTGCCGGGTGGCGATGCCGGAACGTACGACGTCGAGAGCCTCGACGGCACCACGACGGTGAACGGATCGCTGACGACGTTCCATGCCGTCGGCGTCGTGCGCAACATGAAGATCGACATGCAGGAGGGGGACGACGAGGTGGTGCTGGAGGACGCGGATCTCGGCGAGGACATCGAGATCGCCACCGGCTCCGGCGGCGACCTGGTCGAGATCGACGACACCCACATCCTCGGCAACACGCGCATCGCCACCGGCGTCGGCGACGACGAGGTCGTGCTCGGGACGTCGTCGTTCGGCGGCAGCGTCATCGTGCAGACCGACAGTGGCAACGACGGTGTGTCGTTCGACCTGGCCACCGCCAGTGATCGCGTGAAGGTCGCCACCGGCAGCGGCGCCGACGTGGTGTCGTTCTCGGGCGGATCGCACTTCTCGGACGTGGTGACGGTTACGACATCGAACGGCGCCGACACGCTCACCGCCGACGACGTCGTCTTCGCTGCCGACGTCGACGCCGTCCTCGGCGAGGACAACGACGACGTGTCGATCGCCGCCACGACGGCGCAGCGCCACCTGTCGCTCAACGGCGGCTCGGAGATCGACACGCTCACGGTCGGTGGCGGCAACGCGTTCGCGTTCGGCCTCGAGCTGGTGAAGTTCGAGAGCGTGCTGTAGCCCGGGAGGCGATGCTCCCCGCAGGCCCGCTCGCGGGCGTCCGCGTCGCCGACTTCACGTGGGTGGTCGCGGGCCCCGTCTGCACCCGCATCCTCGCCGACCTCGGTGCCGAAGTCATCAAGATCGAGCGGCCCGACGCCCTCGATTTCGGCGACCGCCGCGGCGGTCTGACGGGCTCGCTGATGCGCGGCAAGCAGAGCATCGTCGTCGATCTGCGGCGGCCCGGCGGCATCGACGTCGCGCGACGGCTGGCCCTGGCCGCGGACGTCGTGGTCGACAACTTCAGCGCCCGCGTGATGCCGAATCTCGGGCTCGACCACGACAGCCTCGCGTGCGAGCGTGCCGACATCATCACGATGCGCATGACCGGCTTCGGCCTCACCGGCCCCGATCGCGATCAGGTGAGCTACGGCCCCACGCTGCAGGCGCTCACCGGCTACACCCTGCTGATGGGCGATCCCGACGGACCCCCAGCCGGCTTCGGGTACTCGTACTCCGATCTCGCCGCGGGCAATCTCGGCGCCCTCGCCGTGCTGGCCGCCGTGTGGCGACGGCGACGGACCGGGCGGGGCACGCGCATCGACCTGGCCCAGCAGGAGGCGCTGGCGAGCCTCCTCGGCCCCATCCTCCTCGACCGGGCCGCACACGGCGGAACGTCCCGTGCCACGGGCAATGCCTCGCAGGAAGGGGCGGATGCGCCCCACGGCGTCTACCCGTGCGCCGGCGCCGATCGCTGGCTCGCGATCGCCGTCCTCGGCGACGCCCAGTGGCAGGGGCTGCGCGCCGTCATCGGCAACCCCGCCTGGGCCGCCGAAGCGCGCTTCGAGTCGGCGGCCGGGCGCGTGCAGCATGCGCCCGAGCTGAATCGACGGCTGGCGTCGTGGACGCGGACGCAGGACGCCGAGGCCGCGATGGCCGTGCTGCAGGAGGCCGGCGTGCCGGCCGGACGCGTCGGCGACGCCCGCGACGTCTGTGCGCGCGACCCGCAACTGGCTGCCCGCGGGCATTTCGTCGACGTGGCGACGCCCGACGGCGGCACGGTGCGGATCGACGGGCCGCCGTTCCTGCTCTCCGACACGCCCGCCGCCGTGCGCGGTCCCGGGCCGCTGCTCGGCGAGCACACCGACGCCGTCCTGGCGCGCGTGCTCGGCTGCGACGACGGCGAGATCGCCCGGCTCCGCGCCGACGGTGGGGTCCGCTGAGCTTGCGTCCCGCGCCGGGGCGCCGGTAAGGTTTCGGGCCATGAGCGCCCACAATCGCGCCGTCGTGTCGGTGATCGGTCACGACCAGAAGGGCGTGGTGGCGCGCATCTCCACCTACCTGGCGTCCTGCGACATCAACATCGAGGACATCGAGCAGCGCGTGATGGAGGGGCTCTTCATCATGACCATGCTGGTCGACCTCTCCGATCTGTCGAGCTCGCTCGACGAGCTCGTCGATGGGCTGCGGCAGATCGGCCAGGAGATCAACATGGAGGTGAAGCTCCGGCTGGCGGGACGCACGCCGGAGCGCAAGCGCGTGGCGGTACTCGTCACCAGGGAGCCGCACTGTCTCGAGCAGCTGATCCGCGATCGCGACGCCGGGCTGCTCAACGGCGACATCGTCACCGTGCTCTCGAATCACGAGGTGCTGGGCGCGCTCGCCACGTCGCACGATCTGTCGTTCGCGTGGTCGCCGTCCGCCGACAAGACGGCGCACTTCGACTGGCTGCTCGATCGGCTCGCCGACGCCAAGCCCGACCTCGTCGTGCTCGCGCGCTACATGCAGATCCTGTCGCCGAAAGTGATCGACCGTTACCCGTTCCGCATCATCAACATCCACCCATCGCTGCTGCCGTACCATCCGGGTCCGAACGCGTACAAACAGGCCTGGGAGGAAGGCGTGCGCGTGTCGGGGTGCACGGCGCACTTCGTCACCGAGCAGCTCGATGCGGGTCCCGTCGTGCTGCAGGACGTGTTCCACATCCGCGTCGGCGAGGACACGCTCGACGAAGTGCGGTCTCGCGGACAGGCGCTCGAGAGCAAGGTGCTCTCACAAGCGGTGCAGCTCTTCCTGAACGAGCAGCTGGTGGTGAAGGACAAGAAGGTGATCTTCCGTCCGGGACGTCTCCCGGGGTCGGCGGAGGGGTGATGGCGGCGTTCACGGTGTGGGTGACGGGGCCCGAGATGTCCGACGTCTGCGCGATGGCGCATCAGATCGAGGGACGTCTTCGCGCGCGTGCGCTCAGGACCGAGCTGATCGACCAGCGCACGCCGGGCATCGAGTGGTTGAACGGCGACGGTGCGCTGGCATTCCTGACCAGCACGCTCGCGCGGCACGACATCGTCAGCATCATCGCGCTGCCGGTGGGCGCCCGCTCGGTGCGCGAACGCGCCCGGCTCGGCATCGACCGGTTCGCCGAGGTGTACGTGCCATGTCCGGAAGCCCCGGCGTGCGGTTATGAGAGACCCGACCGACCCGACGTCGAGGTCGTCCTGCCGAAGGACGGCTCCGGCACCGGCGCCGGGCGCGTGGTCACGGCGCTCGAGCACCTGGGCTTCCTCGACGCCGACAAGAATTCCGCGTCGGACGTCGAGGATCGCGCCATGCGCAAACGGCTCAAGGACTTCGGCTACCTCTAGGAGGCGCTGGTCTCGTCGACGACCGGCGGGCGCGTGACGCCCAACTCGCGCACCTTGGCGAGGTGATCGCGGCCGCGGGACCAACCGCGACGAAACGCCTCGGCGTGGTAGACGTCCGGATAGTGCGCGACCAGATATGTCGCGACCTCGTGCTCCGGCGCATCGATGCGCTCGCCAAGCAGCGCCGCCTCGAAGCCGCGGCGGAAGAGCTCCTCGTCGGCCTCGAAGTCGAGACCGTTGGCGCGGTACTCCTCGGCTTCGGCGTCGCGCAGGCCGACCCACCACGCGTCGCGCGCGGCATCGACCGTCTCGGCTCCCGCCGCCGCCATGACTTCGCGGGCCGCCTCGGCGTCCTCGTCGTCGTCGACGAAGGCCGCTACGACCACGCGTCCCTGGCGCAGCGCGTCCTCGTAGAAGAACAGCTCGTCGCGCGGCAGGCCCTCCGACATGTCCTCCTCGACGGTGGCACCAGCCATCATGCCGCCGCCCAGCCCGAGCATGGCGCCGGCAGCGATGCCGATGATGGCGATGGCGCCCACCGGCGGGACCAGAAGGCTCGCGGCTGCCGCTCCGACGGCACCGCCGACCACGCCCGCGACGGCCGAGCCCATGCCGGGCTGCTCGGCGTCGTCGGTCGGGAGCTCGGCCGACAGCTCGCTCGCTGTCGTGTCGGGCGCAAACACGCGGATTCGAGCGACGGGAACGGTTTCCCGCAGCGACCGGCAGGCATCGCGTGCGGCTGAGGGGGTTTCGTAGATGCCGACGATGGATTGCACGACGTCTCCAGGGTGCACGGATCGTACCAGACGATACCCCACGCCCATGTTGAAGCCCGGGAGCGCGCGGCGAGGAACTTCTACAGATTACACGCCGGGGCTACCCCATGGTGACGCCACGCCGCGTCGTCTACATGGCAGCGATGGCGAACGCTCCCACCCTGTTCCAGTTCCGGGCTTCGCACTTCAACGAGAAGGCGCGCTGGGCGCTCGACTGGAAGCGGGTGCCGCACGTCCGTCAGACACTGCTCCCCGGACCGCACATCCCGCGCATGCTGTGGATGACCGGCCAACAACAGGTGCCCGCCCTGATCACCGACGTGGGGGCCATCGTCGACTCGACGCGCATCATCGCGCATCTCGAGGAGCGTCACCCCGATCGCCCGCTCTATCCCGTCGACGACGACGCCCGCCGGCGCGCTCTCGCGTTGGAGGATTGGTTCGACGAGCACCTGGGCCCCTCGCTCCGACGCGTCGTGTTCGCAGAGGTGCTCGACGATGGCGACTTCATGACGCACGCCTTCGCGGGCGAGGAAGGCGCCCTGATGCAGACGCTCTACCGCGCCGTGCTGCCAGGGCTGCGCATCGTGATGCGCTCGAGCATGGGTATCGATGACGCGGGCGTGGCACGTAGCCGGATCGAGGTGACGGAGGCGCTCGATCGCATCGAGACCGAGCTGCAGCCGTCGGGCTACCTCGTCGGTGATGCGTTCACGGTCGCCGATCTCACCGCGGCCGCGCTCCTGTCGCCGATCGTGCGACCGGCCGAGTTCCCGTACAGCGTGCCGGCGCTTCCGGAGGGGGGCGCACGCTATCGCGCCGCGCTGGCGTCGCATCCGGCGTTCCGTTGGGCCGAGGACATGTACCGCCGCCACCGCGGCACGTCGTCGGCGATCTGACGCCGTCAGACGAGCCCGTACGCGCGCGCCAGGAGGTCGATCGGGTGCTCGACCGCCATGGGAAGGCGCCGGGCGATGGCGCCGGCGCGCATCTGCAACAGACAGCCCGGGTTCGCCGCCACCACCACGTCGGCGCCGCTGGCTGCCACGTGGTCGAGCTTGCGGTCGAGCAGCCGGCGCGCCATGGCGGGCTCGGTGAGGTTGTAGGTGCCGGCGCTGCCGCAACAGGTGTCGGATTCGGCGAGCTCGACGAGGCGCAGGCCGGGAACGCCTTCGAGCAGTGTCCGCACCTGCGCACGCACGCCCTGTCCGTGGGCGAGGTGACACGGGTCGTGGACGGCGACGGTGCGCGGCGCCACGGCGGGCGCCGCCGGTAGCCCGAGCTCGGCGAGCAGCTCGAGCGCGTCGCGCGCCGTGCGTGCGACGACGTTCGCATCTGGGTCGCCCGGCAGCAGCTGGTCGTACTCGCGCACGAGCGCGCCGCAGCCGGCGGCGTTCGTCACCACCCAGTCGGCACCCGTGTCGGCGAGCACGCCCGCCGTCCGCCGCGCCAGCGACACCGACCGATCGTGCGCGCCGAGATGCAGCGGCAACGCCCCACAGCACCCCTGCGCCTGCGGTACGACGACGCGGACGCCGGCGTGACGGAGCAGCGCCGCGGTGGCGTGATTGGTGCCGTCGAAGAGCGTTTCGGCGACACAGCCCGTCAGCAGCACCGCGGTGCCACGCGCCTGCCCCGCGGGCTCGATCACCGCGTCCATCGTGCGACGTCCCTGGCGCGGCAACGCCGCACCGTAGGCGGCCCATCGCCACGGCAGACGGCGCAGCCACGAGGCACCCGCCACCAGCCGCGCCGGCGCGAACATCGCCCTGCGCATCCACGGCGTCGTGAGGGCGGTGGCGAGCAGCCGTCGCGCCACCCGTGCGGGCGCCGGCCGATGGCGCTCGAGGTAGGGACGCGCAGCCTCGATGAGCGCGCCGTACTGGACGCCGGACGGGCAGGCGGTCTCGCAGGCGCGGCAACCGAGGCACAGGTCGAGATGCCGCAGGACCTCGGCCGTCGGCTCGAGACGTCCCTCCTCCAGGCCACGCATGAGCGCGATGCGCCCGCGCGGCGAGTCGGCCTCGGTGCCGAGCTCGAGATAGGTCGGGCACGACGACAGGCAGAGGCCGCAGTGGACGCACGCGAGGAGCTTCTCGGTGGGAACGACGCGCGGGGCGGGCACTGTGTCGGAATGTTGCCCCATCAGGGCGCCGACCTTCGCACCTCCGCTTTCACCCCGCAACGCTCGATCACACCACGAAGCGCCAGGCGTCGCCGTGACGCACGACGCGCCCCGCGACCGGGGTGGCGAAGTGCGTGCCCAGCACCAGCACCGGGCCGTCGGCGTAGCGCTCGAGGAAGGCGCGCCGCGTGGCCCGCGCCGCATCGCGGTCGACGTCGAAGCGGCTGTACCAGTCGGGCTCGGCGCACTGCACCGGATGGTGCATCAGATCGCCGGTGATGACGGCGTCCGCGCCCCCCGAACGGATGCGGACGCTCACGTGCCCCGGCGTGTGTCCCGGCGTCGACTCGAGCCACACCTCGTCGGTGAGGCGATGGTCGGGCGCAACCAGATCGACGAGCCCCGCCTCCACCACGGGGCGCACCGAGTCGCCGACGATGTCGCCTTCCATGGCAGGCGGCGACGCGTTCCAGTGCTCCCACTCGGCGCGCACGAAAAGATACCGCGCGTTCGGGAACGTCGGCACCCAGCGACCATCGACGAGCATCGTGTTCCAACCGACGTGGTCGACGTGGAGATGCGTGCAGAGCACGGTGTCGATCGACTCGCGCGGGAAGCCGGCGTCCTCGAGGTCGCGTAGGAACGGTCCCTGCAGGCGATTCCAGGGCGGGATGGTGCGCTCCTTGTCGTTGCCGATGCAGGTGTCGACGACGATGCGGCGTCCCTGCGACTCGATCACCAGCGCGTGGATCGCGGCCACGATCCGACAGCGGACGTCGAGGAAGTGGGGCTGGAGCCAGTCGGCGTGGCGCGCAGTGCATCGGGAGCAGCGTCGGGAAGGAGGAACGTGGCCTTGCTGGCGGTCTCGCTCTCGAGCACACGGGTGATGCCGACGTCGCCGATCGTCCATCGCTGCATGTTTCGCCGTTACCATGTCGGCCCGCCGTCTTGCACCGTGCGGCGCTCCTGTTGTCTGGTGCGGCCATGAAGTTCGGACTGTCCTTCGCCAACGCCGGCCCGTTCACCTTCCCCGATGCGCTCACCCACCTCGCCCGTACGGCCGAGGCGGCCGGCATCGAGTCGCTGTGGTCGGTGGAGCACGTCGTGATCCCGGTCGGCTACAAGTCGACGTACCCGTACGACCGCAGCGGACGCATTCCGGCCCCGGAGAACCTGCCGCTGCCCGACCCGCTGCTGCCGCTCGCCTACATCGCCGCCGTCACGACGACGATCAAGGTCGCCACCGGCATCCTGATCCTGCCGCAGCGCCACCCGCTCTACGTCGCCAAGGAGGTCGCCACGCTCGACGTGCTGTCGCGCGGCCGCGCCATCCTCGGCATCGGCGTCGGCTGGCTGCAGGAGGAGTTCGACGCGCTCGGCATCCCGTTCGAGGAGCGCGGCCCGCGCACGGCGGAGTCGGTGCGCGCCATCCGCTCGCTGTGGAAGGACGAGCCGGAGCCGTTCGAGGGGCGCTTCTTCAAGCTGGGGCAAGCTCGAGTCGCACCCGAAGCCGATACAGAAGCCCGGCGTGCCGATCGTCGTCGGCGGTCACACCGAGCTCGCGGCCAAGCGCGCGGCGCGCTATGGCGACGGCTTCTTCCCGGGCGTCGACGATCCGACGAAGCTGTCGGCCCTGCTCGCCGTCATGCGCGAGGAGTGCGACAAGGTGGGACGCGATCCGGCGACGATCGAGCTCACGGCCGCCGGCGCGGCGTCGATGGACGTCGACCGCGTGAAGCGCTTCCAGGACCTCGGGGTGTCGCGGCTCAACATGGCGCCGCCCGCGTTCGATCCGGAAGGTATCGAGCGCGGCCTGACCCGACTGCACGACGAGGTGATCGCGAAGTTATAGCGACCCAAGACCATGTCTTGGGTCGGACGGGACGCGAGAGTGTAGCGCTCGTTTCCGCGCGAACGGCGTGCCGCGGCCGGCGAAGCCGGCGCGGCATGCAGGTACGCCCGACTAGCGGCGAATGTGGTCGGCGAGCAGCGCTGCGACTGCGTCGAGATCGAAAGGCCAGGCGTAGCGCAGCGCCAGCGTCGGGTGCGCTGCGCGTAGGCGTGCGATCGTTTCCGGGATCTCGATCTCCGAGTGCACCCCGCCGGGCGTCAGCATCGACGGCACGACGACCACCGTGTGCGCGCCGTCAGCGGCGAGCGCGGCGACCGCCTCCTCGAGCGTCGGCGCACAGAACTCGTTGTAGGCGACGACGAGGCGCGCGGTGCCGAGGAGCGGGCGCAGGCTCGACGCGAGTGCCTCGAGGCCGGCACCGTACGGATCGGAGCCGGCAGTGCGGGGCCAGGCGCGAATGCGGGTGTCGAGCGCCATCTCCTCGTTGGTCACGGGCGTGCCCGTGGCGCGACGACGTCCTTCCAACGCCTTCAGCCGCGTCACCAGATCGCGCGGGCAGTCGGCCGGCACGGCGCCATGTCCCACCAGCACGACCGCGTCGACGTCCGTCATCGTGCGCAGTGTGCTCACGCCGGCGACTCCACCGCGATGCTCGCGCCGCATCCCGGACAACGGACGCGCGTGCCGGCGAATCCCGGGCTGAGCTGGACGGTGCGACCACAGGCGCAGCGGAACGCCTCCCATCCAGCCGTCGCGCTGCGTTGGTACTGCGCCGCCTGCGCCCGTGGCACGGGATGCACCACAGCACAGCGCGGGCACGTGATGGTGTCGTCGGCGAACCCAGGCGGCACCTTGATGCCGACACCGCACCCACACGTGATCGATAGGTAGCCGCCGAGGCGATCGAGCGCCGCGTGCGTCTCGGTGGCACGCTCGACGACGCTCTGCGGCTCCGCCTCCTCACCCGACGCAGCGCGCACCGCAACGGCGGTCCCGCCGGCGACCGTGCGCGCGTCGAGCACGCCCTGACCCTGCACCTGCCGGAACGCCGCCTCGTACGCATCGTAGCCGGCGCCACCGCTCATGCTGCGCAGGATGCGGATGCGAGTGACGGTCGGCGGATGCGTCGCGAACCACGAACCGGCCTCGCCGCTCTCGAGCGGCGTCACGATGAAGAGCGGCTGCACGGCGCGGTTCGTCGCTCGCATGCTGCCGACGTGGCTGCCGATCTTCTCGAGCGCCGACGCCAGCCCCTCCGGCAGGCGCGTGAAGCGAGCCGCCGAGGCGTCGGCGAGGAATTCGCGCTGGCGCGAGCACGCCAGGTAGAGGAGTCGCGCCGCGATCGGCGCCAGGATGGCGACGGCCAGCGCCAGCACCACGAGGCCGGCCTGCCCTTTGCCACGGCTCGTGCGGCGCAGACCAGTGCGGCTCGAGCGCAACCAGAGGTCGCCGATCAGCGCCAGGCTGCCGACCATGATCGATGCCATGGTGAGGAAGCGCGTGTCCTGGTTGGCGATGTGGCCGATCTCGTGCGCGACCACGCCCTGCAGCTGGTCGCGATCGAGGCTCTTGAGGAGGCCCGACGTCACCGCCACCGCGGCGCGGTCCGGGCGGTGCCCGACGGCGAAGGCATTCGGCGCGTCGTCCTCGACCAGGTGCACGGCGGGCATCGCCGGCAGCCCGGCGGCGATGGTCATCTCCTCGACGACGTTCCACAGTCGCGGCGCATCGTCCTTCTCGATCCGTCGCGCGCCGACGCTGGCGAGCAGCATGCGGCTGCCGCCCACGTTGGAGACGCCCCACATGACGAGGAACACGATCGACGCCAGCACGGCACCCGCGCCGGCGCCGGCCATCGGGTCGATGGTGGCACCCAGCGCGGCGCCTGTCAGCACGAGGAGCACCGCCATGCCCGCCAGCAGGAAGGCCGAGCGGCGGCGGTTGCGGGCGATGGCCTCCCACATCCGTCAGAACTTCACGGTCGGGGTCTGGCGTGCGGCGGGGTCGTCGAGCTCGAAGAACGACTCCGGCGCGAAGCCGAACCCGGCGGCGAAGAAGTTCGCCGGGATGCTCTGGATGCGCGTGTTGTAGTCGCGCACCGAGTCGTTGAAGTGCTGGCGCGCGAAACCGATGCGGTTCTCCGTCGACGCCAGCTCCTCCTGCAGGGCGAGGAAGTTCGTGTTGGCCTTCAGGTCGGGGTACTGCTCGGCCACCGCGAAGAGCCGGCCGAGCGCACCGTTCAGCTGCTGCTCCGCCGGGCCCTGCGCCGACGGACCGTGCGCCGCGGTGGCCTGCGTGCGGGCGCGCATCACGTCGTCGAGCGTCGTCTTCTCGTGCGACGCGTAGCCCTTCACCGTCTCCACCAGATTCGGGATCAGGTCGTGGCGACGCTTCAGCTGGACGTCGATCTGCGCCCACGCCTCCTTCACCGCGTTCCGGCCGCCGACCATGCCGTTGTAGATCGCGACGAACCACAACCCGAGAACAACGATCAGTCCGAGCAGTACGAGTCCCATCATCGCGTGCCTCCTCCTTGGTCGAGCTCGTGACGATAGAGCTCCCGCAGGAAGCCCGCCACGGCCGGCGGGTCGCCGCCACGGATCAACGTGCCGGTCTCCTCGGCGTCGAGCCACAGGCCGTGACCGCGGCTGCAGCGATCGACCTCGACCGCCGACACCGTCGCGCGACGCATGCGCCGGCGGCAGCGCGGACACGGTCGCACGCTGCGGCCGGCATCCGGTGCCGCGGCGAGCTTCTGACCGAGCGCTACGGCGTCGCCACCTGCAAGCGCCGCCAGCACCTCGAGCTCGCCGGCGTCGAGCCAGGTGCCACGACAGCGGACGCAGTGGTCGATCTCGACGCCCTCGAGCTCGAAGACGGCCAGGCCCGTGCGGCACACCGGGCAGGTCGTCACATGCCCCCCACGAAGCGGCCCGGCGACAGGATGTCGCGCGGGTCGAAGGTGGTCTTGAGCGCTCGCATCAAGGAGAGCCCCGGACCGACCTCGCCCCAGACGTCGACGCCGGCCTTGGCAGCCGCGCTGGCCCGCGCGACGACGACCGTCCCGCCCATGCCGGCCAGCTGCGGCCGCAGGAGGGCGACCAGCGACCCCACCGGCGCGGCATCGGCGACCGCCACCCGCACCACGCCGTTGGCGGCATGCGCCAGCATCCGGACCCCGGCACCGGTGGTGCGCGCCGCGTCCGCGACCGCGTCCATCACGGCTCCTGTATCGGCAGGCAGGGCAGACGCCGTGAGCAGCGCGGCCGCTGGTTCGGCGTCGAACCCCGCGAGGTGCGCACGCATCGCAGCTCCGTCCGAGAGGCGGTGGCCACCGCTGGCGACGTCGGCGACGCGGGCCGCCGCGTGCTCGACCTCGGCCGCGATGCCGGCGAGGCCGACGACGAGTGCCGGACCGCCGTCGAGGACACCAGCGCCCGCGACTTCGAGCCACATCGGCTCGACGGCGTCGCGCACGACCAGCGCCAGGTCGGCCGGGCGCGCGCAGGGCACCACCACCGCCTCCTCGCGCTCGGGACGCGGCCGCACCCGGAACGTCGCCTCGACGATGACGCCGACGGAGCCCAACGCGCCGAGATGGAGCTTCGAGAGGTCGTAGCCGGCAACGTTCTTCACCACCTTGCCACCGCTCGACACCAGCGCCCCATCGCCACCGACCACGCGCAGGCCGATCACCAGGTCGCGCGCGGTGCCCTGCGAGGCGCGCAGCGGACCCGACAGATCGGCGGCCAGCATGCCGCCAACAGTCGTCGCCTCGGGCCGTGGCGGATCGATTGGCAGCCACTGGCCGGCGGCGGCGAGCGTCGCCTGTACCGTCGCCAGCGAGCACCCGGCTTCGACGGTCACCGTCATGTCGGCGGCCTGGTGATCGACGATCCGTCCCAGCCGATCGAGGCGGACGAGGACGTCGAATCGACGCGGCGGCGCACCCCGATCGAGGTGCGCACCGAGGCCGCTCGCCACCAGTGCGGGTCCCTCGCGCACGATCGCCTGCACCTCGGCCACGGTCCCGGGACGGAGCACCCAGGCGGGCACCACCCCGTCGACCGCGTCCTCCCACCTGCCGGGGCGGGCGAATTCCGCGCCCACGACGTCGGACCAGGCGGTCGTCATACCGGCACCTGGCGACGCGGCGTGCGTGTCTCGACGCACACCTTCGCGTCGGGCAGCACCTTGTGCGGGTTGGCGCGTCCCTCGGGATCGAAGACGGCGCGCAGGCTCATCATCGCGCGCAGGTCGTCGGGACCGAACAGCAGCGGCATCTGCGCGATTTTCTCGACGCCGATGCCGTGCTCGCCGGTGACGCTGCCGCCGAGGGCGATACACGCCTCGAGGATCTCGCGGCCCGCCGCCAGCGCGCGCTCGACCTGGCCGCGGTCGCGTTCGTCGAACAGGATGATGGGATGGATGTTGCCGTCGCCGGCATGGAAGACGTTGCCGATGCGCAGGCGGTGGCGCTCGGCGGCACCCTTGATGGCGCGCAGGATGTCCGGGACCTTCGTGCGCGGCACCACGCCGTCCTGCGTGCAGTAGTTCGGCGCCAGACGTCCCACCGCGCCGAACGCGCGCTTGCGGGCTTTCCACAGCGCGGCGCGCTCGGCGTCGTCGCGCGCAGTGCGCAGCTCGCGCACGCCGTGCGCGCGACACACCGCCTGCACGCGCTCCATCTGGGGGTCGAGGCCGACGGCAGGCCCGTCGAGCTCGACCAGCAGCACGGCGCCGGCGTCGGTGGGGAGCCCGATGTGGTAGGCGGCCTCGACCGCGCCGAGGATGAGCTGGTCCATCATCTCGAGCGCCGCCGGTACGATGCCGTCGCCGATGATGCCCGACACCGCCTCGCTCGCCGCCTCGACCGACTCGAACACCGCCAGCAGCGTGCGATACGCCTCGGGCGCGCGCAGGAGACGCAGCGTCGCCCGGGTGACGATGCCGAAGGTGCCCTCCGAGCCGACGACCAGCCCCACCAGGTCGAATCCCGCCCGCTGCTCGACGGCACCGCCCAGGTTCACCACCTCGCCACTCGGCAGCACCAGCTCGACCCCGAGCACGTGGTTCGTCGTGACGCCGTACTTGAGGGTGTGCGGCCCACCCGAGTTCTCGGCGACGTTGCCGCCGATGGTGCAGGCGGGCTGGCTGGACGGGTCGGGCGCGTAGAGCAGGCCGTCGCGCCGAACCGCGTTCGTGATCCAGGAGTTCACGACCCCCGCCTGGGCCACCACGCGCCGGTTGCGGATGTCTATGGACTCGATGCGCGTGAGCCGGCTGGTGCACACCATGACCGGTGCGGCGATGGGCAGGGTGCCGCCGGAGAGCCCCGTACCGGCGCCGCGGGGCACGAAGGCGACCCGTTCCGTCGCCAGCAGGCGCAGGACGGCCGCCACGTCCTCCGGGGTCTTCGGGAGGACCACGATCTCCGGGGTGGCGCGCTCGAGCGTGTAGCCGTCGCAGTCGTAGACGGCGAGGGCGTCGGGATGGTCGACGACGGCGTCCGCTCCCACCAGGGCCCGGAGTCGCGCCGCCAGCCCCACCATGGGCGGGTTTGTAGCCGCGCGCGACGCTCGTGTACAAATCCGCCGTGCCCCCGACCGTCGGCGAGTTCGTTCCCCCGCATCGCCTGCTCCTCGGGCCGGGCCCCTCCGACGTCCATCCGCGCGTCCTGCGCGCCATGTCGGCGCCGCTCCTGGGTCATCTCGATCCCGCCTTCGTCGCGATGATGGAGGACGTGAAGACGCTGCTCCGGATGGTCTACGCGACCGGAAATGCACTCACGCTCCCCATCTCCGGCACCGGCAGCGCCGGCATGGAGACCTGCCTCGTCAATCTCCTCGAGCCCGGCGACGAGATCGTCATCGGCGTGAACGGCGTCTTCGGGACGCGCATGGCCGAGGTGGCGACGCGCGCCGGGGCGACCGTCGTGCGCGTCGAGGCGCCGTGGGGTCGGGTCGTGCGGGCCGAGCAGATCGAGGCGGCGCTGCGCACGACCAAGCAGCCCAAGGTTGTCGCACTGGTCCACGCCGAGACATCCACCGGTGCGTGGCAGCCGCTCGAGGACGCCATCGCGCTGGCGCACGCGCACGGCGCGCTCTTCGTCGCCGATTGCGTGACGTCACTCGGCGGCGTGCCGGTCGAGATCGACGGCTGGGGCGTCGACGCCGCGTACAGCGGCACGCAGAAGTGCCTGTCATGTCCGCCCGGGCTGTCGCCGGTGACGTTCGGCGCGGCGGCCCTCGCGGTGCTCGGCAAGCGCCGCACTCCGGTGCAGAGCTGGTACCTCGACCTGTCGCTGCTGGCGCAGTACTGGGGCGAGGAGCGCGTCTACCATCACACCGCGCCCATCTCGATGAACTACGCGCTGCGCGAGGCGCTGCGTCTCGTCGATGAGGAAGGGCTGCCGGCGCGCTTCGCGCGACATCGCCTGCATCACGAGGCGCTGGCGGCGGGGCTCGCGGCGCTCGGCCTCGAGCTGGCCGCGGAGGAAGGCCACCGCCTGCCGATGTTGAACGCGGTCACCGTGCCCGATGGGGTGGACGAGGCCGCGGTTCGCAGCTACCTCCTGCGTGAGCACGGCATCGAGATCGGCGGCGGCCTCGGGCCGATGAAGGGGAAGGTGTGGCGGATCGGGTTGATGGGCGAGTCGAGCCGACGCGCGAGCGTGCTTGCGGTGCTGTCGGCGCTCGAGCAGGCACTGCGCGCCGAGGCGGGCACGGCGCTCGCTGCGGCGCAGTCGTCCTACGCGTCGGCCTCGTAGCGCTGCTCGCGCTCGCCGTCGCCTGCGCTCCGAAGAAGCCGCCCGGACCGCTCATCCCCGTCGAAGGACGGCTCCCGGACCTGACCGACGACAGTGACCTGGCGTCGCTGCAGCACGCGATCGAGCGCACCATGCCGGTGTGGTCGAATCGTGGCGACGCTTCGAGCGCGCTGGCGGCGACCCGTCTGCTGGACGCGCTCGGGCGCGGCGTCAGCGGCGACGATCGCGCGCTCGCGGTGCTGACGTCGTACGAAGTCTTCGAGGTGCGCGACCCGCTGCTCATGACGGCGTACTACGTGCCCGAGCTGCCGGTGCGGCGCTGGCGCGACACGGTCTACCGCTATCCCATCTACGGCCGACCACCGGACCTCGTCGAGGTGAACACGGAGGGCACGAAGGAGATCGGTCGGGTCGAGAACGGCGTCGTGGTGCCGTACCCATCTCGCGGCGAGATCGACGCGGGCGCCCTCGCCGGTCGCGGTCTCGAGCTGGCGTGGACCAACGATCCGCTGCTGCTCTTCCTGCTCCACGTCCAGGGCTCGGGACGGCTGCGCACCGAGGACGGCCGCATCGTGCCCGTCCAGTTCGCGGGCACGAACGGCCGCCCGTACACGGCCCTGGCCAGCGTCCTCGTGCGCGACGGATATCTCACCAAGGAAGAGGCGACGGTTCCCGGCATCAAGCGCGTCATGGCACCGCTGTCGCCGTCCGAGCAGGCGGCGCTGATGGCGCGCAACGAGCGCTACACGTTCTTCCGCGTCGGCAAGCCTGCCGTGGTGGGCAGCATGGGCGTCGAGCTCACCCCCGGTCGGTCGGTCGCCACCGACCTGCGCCTGATCCCCCCCGGCAGCATCGCCTACATCGTCACCGACAAGGTGCGCCGTTTCGTCGTTGCGCAGGACACCGGCGCCGCGATCAAGGACGCCCACGTCGATCTGTTCGTAGGCGCCGGCAGCGCGGCGGAGGCATTCGCAGGCGAAGCCCGCGAACGCGGCAAGCTCTACCTGCTCAAGCCTCGCTGACTCCATGCGGGCCACGGATGCCGCGCCGGCTTCGCCGGCCGCGGCACGCCGGTGCGCGGAAACGGCCGCCCCACTCTCGCGTTCCCGCGCCCCAAGACATGGTCTTGGGGCGGGTTCACCCCAACTTGCCGCGCAGTGCCGACGCCGTGGCCCGCGCCAGCATGCTGCGCGGCGCGAGCCGCATCAGCACGGCGCCGACGTTGTTCAGCACACCGTTGACGACGACGCCCGACCGGTCCGACGAGCGCACCGCCTCATCGGCGACCATCTCGGCGGACTGCCACGCGAACGACGGCACCGCGCTGGCGTCGATCGACGCCTTCTCCTGGAACTCGGTGCGGGTGAATCCCGGACAGACGCACACGACGTTGACGCCCGTCCCTTCCAGCTCGACCACCATCGCCTCCGACCACGCGATCAGGAACGCCTTGGTGGCGCCGTAGGTCGACGAGTACGGCGTGGGCCCGTAGCCGGCCACCGAGGCGATGTGCATCACGACGCCGCGACCGCGACGCACCATGCCCGGCAGGATGCGGCCCGTCAGCTCGACCGGCGCCTTCACGTTGAGACGGATTTCGTCCAGCTCACGGGCGACGGGCATGCGATCGAAGCGACCTGCGGTACCGAAGCCGGCATTGTTGATGAGCCAGTCGACCTGGAGGTCGCGACGTTCGATCTCCTCGGCGAGTGCCGTCGGAGCCCCGGGCTGGAGCAGATCGGTCGCGATGACGTGCGCCGTCACCGCATGGCGATCGGCGAGCTCTGCCGCCAGCGCCTCGAGCCGTTCCGTGCGACGCGCCACTAGCACCAGCTGATGCCGATCGCGCGCCAGGCGCCGGGCGAGCGCCTCGCCGATGCCACTCGAGGCGCCGGTCACCACCACGACGGGCTGTGCCATGCTCATGCCTCCTGCGGCTTGATGAGCCCGGCCGCGATGCGCGTCACCAGCGAGCGCGGCACGAACTTGAGGGTGTTGACCATCATCCGGTTGAGGACGCCGTTCACGACGACCGCACCCTTCCCCACCGCACGCACCGCTTCGTCGGCGACCTCGTCGGCCGACTGCCAGGCCATGCTCGGGATGTCGCGCGTGTCGACGTGCGCCGTCTCCTGGAACTCGGTGCGGGTGATGCCCGGGCAGACGCACAGTACGTGGACGCCCGTGTCCGCGAGCTCGGCGGCGATCCCCTCCGAGAAGGTGAGCACGAACGCCTTGGTGGCGGTGTACGTCGCCATGTACGGGCTCGGCAGGTAGCCCCCGACCGACGACACGTTCATCACGACGCCACGCTTGCGGCTCACCATGCCGGGGACGAAGCGTCCGGTGAGCTCGACCAGCGCCTCGACGTTGAGCGCGATCTCCTCGAGCTCGCGCGCGATCGGCAGCTCGTGGAAGCGTCCGACCGTGCCGAAGCCGGCATTGTTGACGAGCCAGTCGACGACCAGCCCGCGACGCTCGACCTCGTCGGCCAGCGCCGCCGTCGCGCCCGGCTGGACGAGGTCGGCCGCGATCACGTGCGCCTCGACCTTGTGTGCGCCTCGCAGCTCGGCGGCGAGGCGTTCGAGTCGATCGGCGCGGCGTGCGACCAGCGCCACGTTGCGACCGTCCCGTGCGAGGCGGCGCGCCAGAGCCTCGCCGATTCCGCTCGATGCTCCCGTGACGAGTGCGATCTCCTCGGCCATGGGCGCCGTTACCACGGACCCATGGGCGTTGACAGCCCGAGCCCTTCGAGACATCACAGGCCGGCTCATGGCGAACCTCACCGCACCCGAGTTCACCGAGGCGATATCGCTGCTCGCAGGCCACTTCGGCCTCGGGCGGCTACGCGACCGGATGGCGGCCATGAAGGCCTTCACTACCCGTCGCGGCCTCAATTCCCCGGAAGCCCTGGCCGACCGCGTCTTCCGCCTGTCCGGAGGTCTGCGCCTGCAGTCCACGCCAACGTTCGCCTTCACCGCCCTGTGGGGCGAGATGCTGACGGCGAAGCTCGGGGAGGAAGGCGAGAAGAAGCTCGAGGGCCTCGCCGAAAAGGTCAACGAGTGCCTGACCGAGCAGGAAAAGCTCGTCGAGGGCAAGGAAGCCGAGATCGACGTCGCACTGACGGCGTACCGCGAGGCGCTGACCGAAGGCACGGGTGCCGAGATCGCGCGCCTCGACATGCTGCTCAAGGCAGTTCCCGACGTCGCGGTGCGGCTGCGGGGCACGCCCGCCGACTGACGTCGATGGCCTCCTCCGACAGCATCGTGCTCCCCGAGGAGCGGGTGCCCGTCGCCATGGAGGCCGATCTGGTGGTGGTCGGCGGTGGCTCCGCCGGCATGGCCGCGGCCGTCACCGGCTCCCGTCTCGGGCTGCGCACGGTGCTCGTCGAGGAGGCGCCCTTCCTCGGTGGCATGTCGACCGGCGCCTGCGTCGGCACGTTCTGCGGCTTCTACTACCGCGAGCACGGCGGCGATCTGGTCCGCCTCGTCGGCGGGTTCGCGGCCGAGGTGATGGACCGGCTCGCGGCCGCCGGCCAGTGCTACGGTCCCGTCCCGTTCAAGACGACGGCCGCCGTGCCCTACGTTCCGTGGGGGCTGAAGCGCCTCTACGACGACATGGTGCGGGCCGAGCCGCTGCTCACGGTGCTGCTGCACACGCGCTTCCTGCGCGCCGTCGTCCGCGACCGCACGATCGACGCCGTCACCGTCGCGACGCGCTCCGAGCATGTGGCTTTGCGCGCACCCTACTTCGTCGATGCGAGCGGCGACGCCACGCTGGCGCGATCGGCCGGCGCTCCCGTCGAGCAGGCCGAGTCGCTGCAGTACCCGTCGATGATGTTCTACATGCAGCACGTCGACGTCGACCGCGCGCTGCCGGAGCTCTTCGGGTTGAGCGACCTGCTCGACGCCCACTACGCCAGCGACGGCCTGCCACGACGTTCGGGAAACCTCATCCCCACCGGTCGTCCCGGCGAGATGCTGGTGGCGATGAGCCGGGTGGCGATCGACGGACACGCCGTCGACGGGACGGACGCGCACGAGCTCGGGCTCGGCGAGATGCTCGGCCGTCGTCAGGCGGAGGACTGCGGCGCATTCCTGCGCGCGCACATGCCCGGTTTCGAGGACGCGTTCGTCTCGGATGCGGCCCCACGTCTGGGAATCCGCGAGACGCGCCGTATCCGCGGGCGCTACCAGCTCACCGGGGACGACGTGCTCGGCGGACGGCGGTTCGACGACGGCATCTGTCGCGCCGCGTGGCCGATCGAGCTGCACGTCGACGACGGGCGGACGGAATGGCGGTTCCTCGACGACGGGGTGTGGTACGCGCGGTGCCGTTCCGCAGCCTGCTGCCCGACGACGTCGACAACCTGGCGGTCGCCGGACGGTGCCTCGCCGCCAGTCGCGAGGCTTTCGCCTCGGCGCGAGTAATCGGTCCCTGCATGGCGGAGGGGCAGGCGGTCGCCACCGCCGCGTTGCTCGCGCGCGATGCGGGCACGTCGTTCGCCGCCGTCGATCCCGACGCGCTCCGCAGCCGACTACGCGTCCAGCGCGTCCAAGTGTGAGCGGATCCGGCTTGTATAGCCCCCCTTCGCTAGGTAGCGTGCGCGCGAGGGGTGGAAAGGTAGGATCATGCGGGTAGTTGCGACGACGGTGATGCTGCTGGCGGTGATCGTCGGTCAGGCGCGAGCGGAGTACGACGAGGCCACCTTCTACGCGAAGACCGTCCCCTCCTACACGATCCCCACGCCGGTTCCCGGCAGCGTACCGCCGATCATCGGCAAGGTCCAGGTGTACCGCGTCCGCAAGGGCGACACCCTGATGGACCTCGCCCGCCTCTACAGCCTCGGTTACAACGAGATCGTCGAGGCGAATCCCGATCTCGACCCGTGGGTGCCGCCGATCGGCGCCACCATCCTGCTGCCGACGGAATGGGTCCTGCCGTGCTGCAACTACAACGGCATCGTCGTCAACATCCCGGAGATGCGGTTGTTCTTTTACCGCCCGGGTCCCGACGGCACGACGATCGTGCACACCTTTCCGGTCGGCCTGGGACGCGACGAATGGCGCACCCCGAGCGGCACCTTCAAGGTCACCGGCAAGACCGTCAACCCGCAGTGGAACATCCCCGAGTCGATCCGCAAGGAGCACATCGAGGAGCGCGGCGACCCGCGCACGTTCATCCCGGGCGGCGATCCCGACAATCCGCTCGGCAAGTATCGCCTCGAGCTGACGCTGCCTGGCTACCGCATCCACGGCACCAACATTCCGTGGGGCGTCGGCATGCAGGTGAGCCACGGCTGCATCCGGCTCTACCCCGAGGACATCGAGCGCCTGTTCCCGATGGTGCCGGTCGGCGTCCCCGGCGAGTTCACGTATCAGCCCGTGAAGATCGGCACCCGCGACGGGCAGCTCTACGCCGAGGCGCATCAGGACATCTACGGCTACAGCCCGGCGCTCTACCGTACGAGCTGGGACCTCCTCGAGAAGCGCGGTCTGGCGACGTCGGTCGATCAGAAGCGGCTCGAGAGCGGACTTCACGATGGCGGCGGCATGCCATTCCTCATCTCGTTGCCGTCGTCCGCCCGTCCTTCGCCACCGCCCGGTACGGGCGCGAGCCTCCCCGGTGATCAGCGAGCTCCGACTTCGAACCTCCACCAAGCGCGAGTTGATTGACCTGACGGCCCAGGTGGCCGAGGTCGTCACGCGCGCCGGGCTGGATGAGGCGCTCTGCAGCGTCTACGTGCCACACGCGACCGCCGCGATCGTCATCAACGAGAACGACGATCCCAACGTGTGCGTCGACGTCCTCGACCTGCTCGATCAGCTGGTGCCCGACGGCATCTGGCGCCACGACCGCGTCGACGGAAACGCCGCCGCGCACATCCAGGCGACGATCCTCGGCCCCGGCGAAACCATCCCGGTCCGGCAGGGCCGGTTGCTCCTGGGACGCTGGCAGGCCGTGATGCTGGTCGAGCTCGACGGGCCGCGCGAGCGGACCATCGTCATCACCGTCCGCTAGAGTGCGTGACGCTCCACTCGCGCAGAACCGCGCGTCACACGCTCGCGTTCGATTCCGACCCGAGAGCGATCTCGGGTCGGTGGTCTACGCCGTTGCTTCCTGCAGGTTGACGGCCTCGCCCTCGGGGACGAGATCGACGACCTTCATGCGACGGGCAGTGAGCCCGCGCTCGCGCCACTCTCGAAGACCGCGCCGCACGTAGTCGGCGTTGATCTCGAGCGTGTCGCAGATGTTCTCGAACGAGAAGAGCCAGCTCCGATCGCCGGAGAGGCACCACTCGCGCGATTCCTCGAACATCTGCCTGCCCCGCGGATCCCGGGCATGGGCGTACTTCTGATAGCAGTCGATCGCATCTTCCAGCACGGCCAGCATGAGGAGTCGCTCTCGCTCCAAGCCGCCTGCACGCCGAAAAGCCGCGAAATACTGCGCCGGTAAGAGAACATCGGGTTCAAACAATCCAGCCAACCTATCGTGCCCGCCTGAGAGCCCCCGCTTGCCTTTTGCAACCATCTTCCCCTCCACACACTCCCCGCCGCGCTGGGCTGGAGATCCACATCGGTGGGATCGGCGGAACAGCCCAGTCTGTTACCATCCCCCAAGTTGCAAAAGAACACGTCCGGTAATGAAAACGTTTGGACCCGGAAATTAGGGCCACTTATCGCGACATGCGCAAAAAAGCAAGATCGAAAATTGCGCTGCGCGCCGCGTCAGGACGTGCGGAAGGCGGCGAACGCGATCAAGCGGTCGAGGTCGCGGTGCCATTCGCCGTCCCACTTCTCGGCGATGACCCTGGCCGGGGAGCGTCCGGACGAGATCTGCTCGGCGAGATGCACCAGGTGGACGCGCTCGTCCTGGCCGGCGGAATTCATCACCGCCTGACGGCGGAGCCCCTCCTCGGCGATGGTCAGCAACTCGCGCGCCAGCTCGACGACGGGAATGCCCCGCATCTTCGCGCGCAGCGCGTCGCGAGTGACGTCGCGATAGAGGGCGACGCAGTCCTCCCACGTCCAGCGCTTCACCATGTCGAGCGCCGCGCCGAGACAATCGTCGTCGTAGAAGACGCCCTTCACCAGCGCCGGGAGCGCCACCGTGCGTTCCGGCGGCTGGCTGTCGGCCGAGCGAAACTCGATGTAGCCCTTCAGGCGGATCTCCGGGAACAGCGTGGTCAGGTGCAGGTTCCAGTCGTCGAGCGTGGCGCGCTCGCCGTTGGCACCCTGCTCGAGGTAACGGCGGAACGGCACGCCGGTGAAGCCGTCGGTGCGGTAGGTGCCGTTGCGCAGGACGAAGTACATCGGCACGTCGAGTGCCCATCGAACGTAGTCGGCGAACCTGGCGTCGTCGCGGAAGGCGAAGGGTAGCAAACCACAGCGGGCAGAATCGGTGTCGGTCCAGATGTGGCCGCGATAGCTCATCTGTCCATTCAGACGCCCCTCGGACACCGACGAGTTGGCGAACATCGCGTTGATGATCGGCGCGGTCCCCATGCCGACGCGGAGCTTTCGCATGGCGTCGCGCTCGTCGGAGTAGTCGATGTTCGCCTGCACCGTCGCGGTCTGCTTCATCATGCGATGGCCGAGCGTGCCGACGCGCGCCATGTAGTCGCGCATGATGCGGTAGCGCTGCTTCGGCACCCACTCGATCTCGTCGAGCGTGCTGAACGGCTGCATGCCGAGCCCGAGAAAGGCGATACCGAGATCGGCACCGACCGCGCTCAGCTCGCGAACGTGCGTCATCATCTCGTCGTAGGTGCAGTGCAGCGAGTCGCACTGCTTGCCCGAGAGCTCCACCTGTCCACCCGGCTCGAGCGTGATGGACGCGCCGTCGCGCAGGAGAGCGACGACGTGCCCCTCCTCCTCCTTGGGCTGCCACCCGAAGCGGTCGGCGAGCTCGCGCAGCACGACCTCGATGCCTCGCGGCCCGGAGTACGGAACGGCCGCGCCGGTGCGCGCGTCGACGGCCAGCTTCTCGTACTCGGTCCCGATCATCCATCGATCGCGTGGCTTGCCGGCCAGGTGCAGCTGCTCGACCAGCTGGTCCACGCTCTCGATCGCGATAGCTTCTCCGCTCGCGCGGAAGTCCGTCATCGCGGCGGACGCTATCCAAGCGGGTTGGCCGTCGCAAGGTAGGACGGCCTCCTACCCCCGCCGCGCGACGAGGGCCGCCTGCACCTCGGCATGGCGCTCCCGGGTGAGGGGGAAGCGGCGGAACAGCACCAGACCGAGAAGGAGAAACATCGCGGGCACCGGGCCATAGAGCATGCGGATGCCGAGGATGGCGGTCTCGGACTGCTCGACGTTGGGAACGTAGCCCACCACCTGCAGGCCTATGCCGACGACGCCCGAGGCCAGCCCCATCGCGAGCTTGAGCACCAGGGTCCACAGACCGAAGTACGCCCCCTCACGGCGGCTTCGGGTCTCGAGCTCATCGGTGTCGATGATGTCGGCGGTGATCGCCACCGGCATCACGGCCCACCCGCCGTTGCCGAGTCCCGCCAGCACCAGCACGACGCCGAGACGGAGGTTGCCCATGTCCGGCGAGAGGACGAACGGGAGCGACGTCAGGGCGATCGCCGCCCAGAGCATGCACAGCTTGAGCGCGCGGTCCTTGCCGAGCCGCTTCGACAGATGCGTCCAGAGCGGGATCGAGACCAGGAACGACGCCATGTAGACGGCGATGACGGTGCCCACCATGTCCTTGCGTCCGAGCCAGTACTGGAAGGCGTACGGCACCAGCGTCTGGTGGATGCCGCCACCGAGCTGGATGACGCCGAAGGTCACCATCATGATGCGGAACGCGCGATTCTGCAGCGTCGTGCCGAGGCCGCTCACGAACGATCGCAGCGACGCGGTCTCGTTCGACGCGACGTCGCCGCGCGTTGGGCGTTCGCGGACACCGAGACCGGTGACCAACGCGATGCACGTCATGAGCGCACCGATGACGATACCCATCATCGCGTAGCCGCCGGCCGGGTCGCCGGGGTAGGCCTTCAGGAGGACGAACGGCAGCGTCCCACCGAGCAACAGCCCGATGACGTGGAAGAACGAGCGCGCGGCGGAGAGCTGCGTGCGCTCGTGGTAGTCGTCCGTCAGCTCGGCGCCGAGCGCCATGTACGGCGTGGCGTAGAGTGTGAAGCAGGTGTCGAGGACGAGGTACGCGAGCACCATGTACGCGAACGCGACCAGACTGGTCATGTTCGCCGGTGGCATCCACAGGAGGGCGAACGTCACGCCCATCGGAATCGCGGCAGCGATCAGGAACGGCCGGCGCCGTCCGATGCGGGTGCGCGTACGGTCTGAGACGTAGCCCGTGATCGGATCATTGACGCCGTCCCATACCAGGCCGAGCATCTTGCCGAGGCCCGCGAGCCACGGCGCCAGCATCACGACGTCGGTGAAGAAGGGCAGGAGCGCGAACTGGAACGCCGTCTGCCGGATGGCGAGCGCCATGTCGCCGAGGCCGTATACGCACCGTTGCCAGAACGAGAGCCGCGGCGACGCCACGGGCGCGTCCGGCACCATCGCTTGGGCTCCTGCCATCGCGGCCGTGCTGTCACGGTCGCGATGAATGGAGCAAGTCCGCCGCGCTCAACCGTCGCGGCGATACGTCCAGCGGTCGGCGCGTGGCGCTACTGGCAGCTCAGCTCGGACGGGCAGCTGTAGCCCGCCATGCATGCGCTGCCGAGATTCGACGCCTCGGGCCACCACTCGTCGATGCAGCAGTTGGCACGACGGATCGTGGGTCCGTAAGCACCGCCGAGCTGCGACATCTGGTAGGTGAGCGTGGTGTCGCCCGGACCGCCCTTGTGGAGCCCGACCTCGTCGGGATCAGCGAAGAGATCGGTGAGCTCGGGAACGCTGGCGCCCGGGTTCACGTAGAACTTCAGCATGCGCGCCTCGCACAGGCGGCTGCAGGCTGCCGCGCCGGGCGGGCAGGCAGGGCAGTCGTCGCGCGTCGAGCAGGCGACGCTCGGATCGTTGCGGCACCACTGCTGCTGCTTCGCGACACAGGCATAGCTGCCGCCCGGGAAGATCGAGGTGCAGTCGGCGTTCTCGATGCACGGCGGGGCGGCGCGGCACTTGAGCCCCAGGCAGACGGCACCCGACGGGCACTGGGCGTTGGTGCTGCAGGCCATTTCGCCGCGGGGCGCGCAGTGACCCTCGAGGCAGAAGCCGCTCGGCGCGCACTGCGCGTCGGACGCACAAACTGGCGCGGCCTGATTCGCGCACCGTCCAACGGCGCCCTGGCGGGTGATCAGGTAGCGGCTCTTCGTTGGCGATGTCGGCTTCTGCGTGAAGTGGCCGCACATCGCCTTGCGGAGCGTGTCCGGGGCGGCCGGTCCGCCGGGTGCCGTGACGAGATGCGGGCGCAGGTCCTTGCCGTCGCAGCGGCCGCTGCCATCGGGCGACAGCGGGCAGAGCGCCGCGCCGGGTGTCCCGAGCGCGAAGCCCATCGCGGTGGCGTGGAGGTCGACCGCGTGCGCGAGCGCGAAGGTTTCCTGCGGCGGCGGAATGACCTCGGCGCCGGGATCGGACGACGGCACCACCGGCAGGTTGCGCGGATCGAACACGATGAGGCGCGTGCGGTAGCCGTTCTCGGTGAAGCTGTGCTTCGAATCGGGTAGGTGCCAGCCGTTGTCGGCGAGGGTCATGATGACGGTGTTACGCGGCAGGTCGGGCGTGATCGCTTCAGCCCACGTCCCACCGCACGCGCCCGGCGTCGCGATGTCGAAGCGGCTCTTGCCGTTGGTGGCGATGCAGTGCGGGCTGCCCTGACGCTCGAGGTACTGGCGGATCTCGCGCAGGCTGTCGTCCATCCACCAGAGGTTGCCGAACAGCTCGTGCACGTCGCCGAAGACGGTCTCGTCGAGCGCGGTGACGCTGGGCGGACAGCTGGCGCCACTGCAGTACTGACCGAGGTCGAAGATGCCGCCGAGCGGATACGCCGGACCGGAGCCGAAGAGGTAGTTGCGGATAACGAGCGGGGCGCGCAGCGGCTGATGCGGAATGCGCGGCGCGTACCACGCGAAGAAGTTCTGCATCGCGAACGTCGCCGGACCCGGTCCGGGGACGCGGTAGAGCAGGGTGTCGAGGAATTCGAACAGATCGCTGCCGCGGAAGATCTGCGTCGGGTCGTAGACCGGATCGAGCCCCGAACCACACTTCGGCGGCTGGCCCGGCGCACCGTCGATGCACTTGGTGCGCGCGATGGAGCGCTCGCCGGTGCGACCGCGGGCATGGAAACCCGGGTTGCCGAGGCGATCGGTGAGCTTGCCACCGAGGAAGGAGCAGTAGCCACCGATGCTGTTGCGCACGTCGTAGGGGTCGGGCTGCGCCGCGGGCGTGGCGCCGAGTAGGAGACGCAGCGAGCGCGGAATGGCGCCGAAGGTGTCGGCTGGCTTCTTCGAGTCACCGAACGACTTCTGGTAGCGGCCCGTCACCATGCTGAAGAGCGACGGGAAGCACCACGACGCGGTGTTGTGGGCCACCGTGAAGACGGTACCGTGTCCCGCCAGCAGATCGAGACTCGGCGTGACGGGAGCCGGAATCGGCAGGCCCTTCTGCGGGCTCCGACACTCACCGGCGCTGCCGTACTGACAGTCGCCGTGGTCGTCGGAGATCATCAGGATGATGTTCGGGCGGCCCGCTGGCGCGGCCGGCGAGCAGGCGGTCGCGGTGCTCGGGCAGACGCCGCTCACCGGGCAGGCGACGCCACTGGCGCACATGCCTTCCACCAGCGGGCAGCACGGCTTCAGCCCGGGAATATGGCGGGTGGAATAAAACGTCGCCGGCGGCTCACAGCCGAAAAGCGACTTCTCCCACTGGAATTTCGCGTCGGACCGCTCAGGAATCAGCACCGAGACGGACAGAAGCAAGAAAGACAGGAGACACCGGGACCACGAACGCATGCCAGTCAGGGGTACGATGCAGGTACCCGGGTGTCAACCGTTTTTTTGTGACGCATTCAGTTGTTATGCTCTCTGCCGTGTCGGCGATGCGGGGGCTTCTGGTGGCACTGGGATTCGCCGTCACCCTCCTTCCGGGGTGTCGGTCCACGGAAACCGTGACGACGAACGAGTACGCAGGCTCGCCGGCATGTGGCGGATGCCATGCGCCCCTCACCGCATCGTGGTCCACGTCGTTCCACCACCTCGCCATGCTGCCGGCTGCACCCGGCGCCGGGCTGCTGGCACGGCCACGACCCGAAGGTCCGCTCGTCGAGGCCGGCGGCGACTACTGGATGACGGGCAGCAGCCTCGAGGTTTCGAAAGACGTCCCGCTGCGCTACGCGCTCGGCCACAGTCACGTCGAGCAGTTCCTCGGCGATCTTGGTGGCAAGCGGTTGCAGGCGCTGCCACTCGCGTGGGACGTGCGCGCCGGCGAGTGGTTCGATCTCTTCGGCACCGAGCGCCGTCGGCCGGAGGACTGGGGACACTGGAGCAACCGCGGCATGACCGCGAACGTGCAGTGCCTGTTCTGCCACACGACGGACTATGCCAAGGGCTACGACCCCGCGACCGACGGCTACGACAGCACGTGGAAGGAGATGGGCGTCGGGTGCGAGGCGTGCCACGGCCCCGGCAGCGCGCACGTGCGCGCGCAGGGCGGTGCCGCGGATCCGTATGCGAAGCCCGACGACGATCTTCTCCTCGCCGCGTGTGGCAGCTGCCACAGCCGTCGCGTCGAGCGCGCGCCGTATCGCACCGGCGTGCCGTACCTCGACGTCTTCGAGCCCGAGCTGCTCGACAGCAACGAGTACTATCCCGACGGCCAGGTGAAGGAGGAGCTGTACGAGCTGATCTCCTTCGAGATGAGTCGGATGCACGGCGAGGGCGTGCGCTGCTGGGACTGTCACGATCCGCATGGCAACGGCACTCGCAAGCCGGGCAACGAGCTGTGTCGCACCTGCCACGAGGCGAGTCTCGACAGCGAGGCCCACACGCATCATGCGGCGGGCAGCGCCGGCGCGCAGTGCATCGGCTGCCACATGCCGATCACCGTCTACATGCAGCGCGACCCGCGGCACGATCATTCCTTCCAGCGTCCCGATCCGCAGGCGACGATCGACCTCGGCATCCCGAATGCCTGCAATCGTTGTCACACCGAGCGCGACGCGCCGTGGGCGGTGGAGCAGATGCAGGCGTGGTATCCGAACGACGCCGTGCGCGTCCGCCGCCGTGCGATCGCGGCGGCGATCGCACAGGGGCGAGCGGACGATGCCGCCGCCGTACCGGCACTACTCGAGCTGCTCGGAAGTCCGATCGATGCGGTACGCCGCGCGAGTGCGGCGCGCCTGCTGGGGCGCTTCCCGACGGCGACCGGCGTCACCACGGCTCTCATCACCGGCCTGCGCGACACGGAGCCACTCGTTCGCGCCGGCTCGGCGTGGTCGCTGGCGCAACGCCCGACGCTGGCCCCCGACGCGCGCACCGCGCTGGAAACGGCCCTCGACGATCCCGTGCTCGTCGTCCGGCTGCACGCTGCCCTCGGCCTGCGTGACGTCCACCCGAAGGATCTGCCGCCGGCGCTGGCGACGGCGCTGGCGAAGGCCACCGCGGAATGGCGCGTCAGCCAGGAGGTCGGCGGCGACACGCCGGAGGCGCACTACAACCTCGGCATCTTTCTCGCCGCGCGCGGCGACGTGGACGGTGCCGCGAGCGAGTACCGCGCGGCGCTGCGCCTGTGGCCGACGTCGATCCAGGCGCGCCACAACCTCGCCATGCTGCTCGGCCAGAACGGACGGCTCGACGAGGCAGCGCGCGAGCTCGAGACACTGCTGGAGCACGACCCCGTGCCAGCGAGCGCATTCGCCCTGGGTCTCGTCTACGGCCAGCTCGGTCGCTGGCAGGACGCGGCGCGCGCGCTGCAGCGCTGCCTGGACGAAGACCCGGCGTACCCGCGCGCGCGCTACAACCTGGCACTCGCGCTCGCGAAGGCCGGCGAGACGACGCGCGCGCTCGACGAGCTCGAGCGGGCGACGGACGATCCGGCCTCGCGACGCGACGCGATCCTGACGCTGATCGACCTCGCGCGGCAGACGAAAGACCGACCGCGCATCGAGAAGTGGGCACTCGAGGCGGCGAAGCTCGACCCGTCGATCGCCGAGAATCCCGAGATGCAGGAGCTCCTCGGCCGCTGACGTGGGACGTCCGTCCCCGGGCACGTTCCGTCGTGAACGGGCGTGTCACTGCACCGTCGCGCGAGCGGCACGGCAAGTGCGGTCGCGATCGGGCCTGCGAGAGCGCACGCCGCTGGTCCCCCTGCACGGGCTGCGGCGGCTGGCGGCATGCCACTTGCCTGGTCGTCGCCGAATCCCGCGTCGGGTCGCGCGCTTCGGCGACGAGGGCCCGGCGGGCGACCGGCACCGCACGCCGACGGCACGATTGCTGCTCCGTCCACCGCGTGACTGCGGTGGGCGAGTCGCCTTTGCGGGACGACTCGCGGTGGGTGTGGATGAGGTGATGTGGTGGTGGACGTGGGGACGATGATGCGGCGGTGACGGAGGACACGGGGCGGGACGGTGACGGCGGTCTCCGTCCGCCCCGGCTTCCTCAGTCGCCGCGTCCCGACGCGAGGCGCTCGGCCAGCTTCTCGGCGTCGCGCTTGGTGTCGAAGGAGCCGATCAGCACGCGGTGCCACTGCGTACCGCGGACGGTGACCTCCTGCACGAACGCGGGTTGGCCGAGATCGGTGAAGCGATCGCGCTGCACCTCGGCCGCGAGCGCGTCCGTGCTCGAGCCGACCTGGACGGTCCACGCCGTGCCGTCGAGACGACGCACGAACGGGCGGCCGCCCTGGATCCAGTGCGATCGCGGCTCGGGGCTCGTGGCGACGGGCGCGACCATCGGAGCCAGACGCAGCGTGGGAGACTTCTCCGCCGACGGCGCGGGCTGCGTTTCGGGATCCGCCGGCGACGGCTCGGCGTCGACGGGCTCCGGTTCGACGGCATCGTCGGCGGGTGGCTCGGTGACGATGCCATTGATCGCACCCTCGTCGTCGATGGGAGTCTCGGGCGCCGCCACGGGCTGTACCTGTGGCGAAGCGAGGAGCAGCGGCTGACCGTCGCGCTCGACGGAGACGATGCGCCAGCGGAACCATCCTTGACGCATGCGGACGTCGTACGACGTGCCGTCGTCGCCATCGAAGCGGAAGAAGGCGGTGGCGCCGGCCTGCTCCAGGGTGTCGAGCGTGCGCTCGAGGTGCTCCCACGAGATCGTCAGCCGTTGCGCGGGATCCTCCACCAGACGCTCGACGACGCGATCGAGACGCAGGCGCAGCCATGAGCGCGCGAACGGAATGGCCGGTAGCCAGCCGTCGTTGCCGCGCACCGCGAGCCGAATGGGTTCCGCGCCGCCGGGCGTCTCCTCGACGAGTCCGCCGAGCGCTTCCGTCGCCAGGGCCTGCTTGTCGATGCGTCGCTGGACGGCACCGAGATCGTGCCCGTCGAGCGCCAACTTGAGCTGCACGAGCGCCGCGGTGGGCGTGCGCAGCGCCCACACACCGACGACCACCATCCCGAGCCCCACCACCCACGCGATCCGCCGCATCAGTCCTCCCTTGGGCCGCGCCGGAGCGGAATCCAGCGCGGCACCCGCCGCACGTACTCCATATACGCCTCACCGAACCGTCGTCGAAGCTGGACCTCCTCGACGGCGACGACCCAGCCGTGCGCCGCGAGCGCCGCCACTGCCACCACCAGCGCGCCCCACTGCGATCCCGACCACAGTGCGGCGCCCGTCACCGCAAGGACGAGGCCGGCGAACACCGGGTTGCGCATGCGGAGATAGGGACCCGTGAGCACGAAGGCCGGCTGCGGACCCCGACGTGGACGCCCGCGTCCTGCGAGCAGCAGCGCGCTCCGGAACGCCAGCCCCATCCCCAGGACACCCAGCACCGCGCCAGCCACCGCCACCGACGTCGTCGTCAGGTCGCGTAGTGACTGCGACGCTTCAGCGCCAGCTCGCGCTCGAGGTAGAAGATTTCCACCCGTTCGACGGCATCGCCCTTGCGCGCGAACTTGTGCCCGCGCAGCACGGCGCTGAGGATGCCGAGGTCGGGACGACCCGGCATGTCGGCAACGCCGCGCACCTCGGTGCTGGCGAAGACCGTGTCGCCCGCGAAGATCGGCGCAGTGTGGCGGCCGGTGATGTAGCGCACGTCACCGAGCGAGTTGTCGCCCACGTCCGCCGACGAGATGCCGAGACAGAGATTGAACGGGATGCCGCCGAAGACGATCAGCTTTCCGCCGACGTAGCGCTCCGGCTCCTGCTCCACCATCCACTGATTGCAGTGCACCTGCGAGGTGTTGTCGAGGATGCCGGTCAGCATGATGTGATCGGTCGTGACGACGCGACCGCGCGAGTGCTCCAGCACGTCGCCGGGCGTGAAGTCCTCGAAGTACGAATCGTCGTTGGTGAGGTGCGCCAGATCGGCGTAGCGACGCGATGCCTCCCACGCCGGCAGACCGAGCGTCGCGTCGATCGTCTCGGGCGCCGCCTCGCCGTCGTGCAGCGCGGCGGACTTGTCACGCTTCCAGACCTGCACCTTGCGCTGGAACGTGAGGACGACCTCGCCGTCCTGATTTCGTCCGGTCGTCTGCACGTGGACGACGCCCAGCATGGGATTGCTCGACGAGCCCTTCACGCCGAGGACGCGCGTCTCGGCCTCGAGCGTGTCGCCGATGTAGACCGGCGCACCGAACCGCATGTCGATGTATTCGAGGTTGGCGCGCGCGTTCTCGGAGACGTCTTCGACGCTCTGGCTGAACACCACGAGCATCACCAGTCCGGGCGGGACCATGAGGTCGCGGAAGCCGTACGCGCGCGCATAGCGCGCGTTCTTCGACAACGGATTGGTCGTCATGGAGAAGTCCGTGAAGAGGGCGAACAGGCCCTCCGTGACGGTCTTCCCACCCTTGTGCCGATAGAGGTCGCCGGGTCGGAAATCTTCGAGGAAGTGCCCGCGGTGCTTACGAATCGTTGCCATGCCGGCGCTCCCTGTATCGGGAGCCCGACGGGCCCGTCAACCGCCGCCCGACCGTCCGGCGCGCGCGACCTGCTTGTCGGCTTCGGGCGTGACGACGTCCGCACCGAGCAAGGCCGAGGTGGTGGCGCGCACCACCGCGAGCAGCTTCTGACGGTGACGCTCTGGCAGCTCCCGATAGAGCTCGATCAGCTCCTCGAGTGCCGGCTCCTTCATGATCGGGTAGGACGCGAAACTTCCCTGCCCGATATCTGGTGTTGCGCGCGGGTCGTGCACGAGGAGGCGACGCGCATCGTCGGAGAGCAGCTCGGGATCGATCTTCGAGACCGACGTCCGCAATGCCGTGTTGATCTTCATCACCACCAGGAGCGGGGTGGCGAGACCGCGGCCCGCCTCGAGACGGCTCACCGCGCCCTGACTCACGCCGGCCATCTTCGCGATCTGTTCCTGGGACAGGCCGAGGAACTCGCGGAGCCGGCGCGCCTGCCGTCCGAGGCCACGAATCCATGTGCCCCAATCGACCTGGGGAGCGTCCGGAGTGCCAGCTTTCGAATCATCCATGTGGGTGCCTCTTTCGTACCAATCGTGGTCCTTGGATTCCGAGCAGTGAACGGGTGAGCAGCTGGAGCTCCCGGCGGTGGGATTCGACCTGTTGCGGCATCGGAGGGAGCGCCCCGGGGGCGAGATACGTGGCACCGACGAAGACGAAGACGGTGGCACCCGCAACGGTCAGAAGGAACTGCATCGGATCGACGTTGCGGATCTCTCCGGTGCGCTGTCCCTCTTCGATGATGACGATCAGCTCGTCGAAGACCGGCTTCATGTAGTTGGCGAGCGCGAGGGGCGCAGTCGACCGTTTGCCGTCGGCGGCCTCGCGGAGCATCAGCCCCATCACCGACGGCCGTTCGGCGACGTAGTCGACCCACACCGAGACGGAGCGTTCGACGCGCAACGCCAGCGGCCCGGG
The DNA here is from genome assembly GCA_036009625.1 of Binatia bacterium. Taxonomy (GTDB): domain Bacteria; phylum Desulfobacterota; class Binatia; order DP-6; family DP-6; genus DASYLJ01. Next base: position 22,436 of record DASYLJ010000083.1, on the reverse strand, counting down.
CATGTCGCGGAGGCGCTCGTGCCGCTTGAGCAGCTCACCGAAGACCTCGGACAGCACTTCGCGATAGAGCTCGGCCTTGTCGCGGAAGTAGTACACCAACGACGCCCTGCGGATACCGACGCGCTCCGCAACGTCGACGAGGCGGGTGGATGCGAATCCGCGCTCGGCGAAGAGGGGCTCCGCTGCTTGCAGAATTGCCCGTCTCGTTCGTTCGGACTTCGTTCGCGCGTAGCCAGCCGCAGTCACTAAGGAATGACCTACCTGCACGCAGGCAGGCTTGTCAATGTCGGATTCGGTCCCGGTTGATGGATGAATATATGCGCGATTTCAAGATGTTCGACGGTGTCACCGCCTTCACTCATGCTGAGAGTGCGTCGCGTCATCAGAAGAAATTCATCCCTGCATCGTCGTGGCGGAACGGCCAATGGGCATCGACGATCGAATCGCACCAAACGATCGACTTGTGGGCGCATGACACTCGCGGGCTCGGCGTGTATCGTCACTCTCGCGACGGGGCGGTGCGACCGCCCGAGGAGGTCACATGCGACGTGGTGGTGTGGTTGTGTCGATGGTGGGAACGTTGCTGCTGGCTGGGGCGCTGCGCGCCACCGCCGCGCAGGTTCATCCGCTCAACGATCGCGAGCTGCGATCCGAGATCAACAAGAACCGGAAGCTCGCGACGTACGTGGCGCGCAACGGATGCCCGGACATCGCGGAGACGCGGTTCCTGTCGGACGAGCCGCCGTGGGACGAGTACCAGGTGACGCTGTACTACTTCGGTCTGCGCAAGGAGATCAGCTTTGCGCGCGCCATCATCCTCGGCGACACCAGCATCCACGTCGAGAAGTCCGAGCGGCCGCTCAGCGATCAGGACATCGCGGCGCTGCAGTCGCGGCCGCGGACGCCGTGCATGGCTCGCGTCGCAAAGAACGACTGACACGGTCGAATGCGTGCGAGCGGTCCGTCGGGACGACACCCGACCGACGCTCGCACGCGACCCGTCCGGATTTCAGATCGTTGGGTCGAGCGCGAGCAGGCCGGCGCCTGCCTGCACCGCCACCAGCTCGCGTAGCGGCAGCACACGCAGCCGACTCGCGCGTTCGACCTCGTCGGCGAGCGCGGCCAGCCGCGCGTGCAGCACCTCCGCGGTCGCGTCGGCAGCGATCATCGTCGCGAGACGGTGCACCTCGCCCATGTAGAGCGAGTGGTAGAACACCGTGCACACGGTGGCATCGAGCGCCTCCGCTCGCGTCGCGATGCGCGCGTAGTCGGGGCTGCTCTCCGCGTTGGCACGCTCGGCGGCGAGTCGCTTCGGGGTCTTTCGCAGATAGTCTCGTACCGAGCGCGTCAGGCGATGCTCGGGCACGCGATCGGCGATGGCGTCGAACGCACGCGTGGTCTCCGCATGCAGCGCCAGCGCGCGATCGGTGCCGGCACGCACGGCGTCGCGTCGCGTGACGTCGGCGGGATTGGTGTCGTCGAGCGCGGGCGCGGTGTAGTACGGCAGCTCGCAGACGATGGAGAAGGCGTCGCAGACGCGTCGCAGCCAGTCGTCACCGCTGGTACCGGCCTCGATGATCGGGGCGGGATCCTCGCCCAGGGTGCGCGCGAGATACTCGTAGGTGTCGTCGATGCCGAAGAGCTCGTAGATCGCTGGCGCCAGCGTCGTCAGATACGGGACCTCGGGCTCGCCGCGATGGAGCGGAAGGCCCTGCGACCGCACCAGCTCATGGAGCGCCGCGAACAACGCCGGGCGCGCGTGCGAGACGTAGAAATAGACGCCGCAGAATCCCGCGTTGTGCAGCGAGTAGAAGACTTCCGGCCGGACGCGCTCCATCACGCGCATCACGGCTGCCGTCTCGGGTGTCGGCGTGGTGAACTGCAGCGTCCGATAGTCGACGGGGAAGCTCCACTCGACCTGCTCGCGATGTGGCGGCCGGTAGAAGTTCAGGGCATAGCGCAGCGGTGAGAAGGCGCCCTTGAACCAGCCCTCGTTGAGAACGTAGCCGTCGGGGTCGGCGACCGTGACCGCATGCAGCGTGACGTCGAGCTTGGCGCGGAGCGCATCGTCTTCGCAGAGCAGCCGGGTCAGGAAGTCGATGGTGAGGGTCCCGATGGGCTCGTTGGGATGGGGCACGCCGACGAGGAGCACGCGCCGTCGGCCATGGCCGACGGTGAGCATCTCGATCGGGCGTCCCTCGGCGGAGGCGCCGACGGTCTCGAGGCGGGCGAGCCCCGGGAACTCCGCGACCAGCGAACGGGCGCTGGTGCGGAGCTCCTCCAGGGTCAGGAACTCGCGGTGATCGGGAACACGCGCGAGGAGCGGGGCGAGGTCGATCACCCGTCTACCGCAGCGCCTCCGACGAGTAGCCGAGGATGCGACGGGCGATGATGAGCTGATTGATCTGCTGCGTGCCCTCGTAAATGTCGCTGATCTTGGCGTCGCGCATCCACTTCTCGAGCAGCGTCGAGCGCGAGTAGCCGAGCGGGCCGAGCAGCTCGACCGCCTTCTGCGTGACCCACGTCACGACGAGGCCGGCCTTGGCCTTGCACATCGAGGCCTCGAGACTGTTCTGCTTCGAGTTGTCGAGCATCCAGGCGGCACGCCAGACGAGGAGCCGCGCGGCCTGCACCTGCGCCTCCATCTCCATGAAGTCGCGCTCGAGCGCGGTGAGCTTGTGCGGCGGCACACCATAGCGAACCGTCACGCCGTTCTCGGCGAGCGTGTCACGAACGTAGTCGAGCGCCGCACGCGCGACGCCGATGGCGCTGGCGGCGACGATCGGCCGGGTGGCGTCGAACGTCGCCATCGCGCCCTTGAAGCCCTGGCTGGTCTTCGGGATCTCGGCGCTGCCGAGGATGTTGTCGAGCGGAATCTTGCAGTCCTCGAACACGATCGTGGCCGTGTCCGAGGCGCGGATGCCGAGCTTGTCCTCGCACTTGGTGACGTACATGCCCGGCGTGTGCGCGTCGACGACGAAGGCACGGATGCCGGCGCGACCGGCGGAGCGGTCGAGCGTCGCCCAGACGACGACGAAGCCGTCGGACTTCTCGGCCGCCATGAGACCGCTGGTGCAGAAGATCTTGGTGCCGTTCAGGACCCAGTTGTCACCGTCCTTCACGGCGGTGGTCTGGATGGCCGAGCTGTCGGAGCCGCAGCTCGGCTCGGTGATGGCCATAGCACCCCACTTGGGCTTGCCGTCCTTGAAGCGCGACAGGAAGCGCTCCTTCTGCGCCGGCGTTCCGGCGGCGGCCACGGCCGCGCCACCGAGACCCGGGTTCGGGATGGAGAGGTAGAGGCCGACGTCGCCCCAGCACAGCTCCTCGACGGTGATGCACATGCTGAGCGTGCGCTCGTTTGGGGCCTTCTTGGTCTCCTTCGTGGTCTTGTCGTCGTCGGACCCACCGGTCATCGACGCGCCACGGGAGACGCCCCACATCATGTTGAGGAAGTCCCACGGCTTCTCGTGCTCCTTCTCGTCGCACTCGCGCGAGATGGGACGCATGGCCTGCTCGGCCAGCATGTGGGTCATTGACTGCATGTTCTTGGTCGCGTCGGACAGCTCGAAGTCGATCATGATGGTTTCTCCTCGGCGTCAGACGATCGCGAGACCGTCGAGGCTGGCGAAGCCGCGGGCATCCCGCAGGCAGAGTTCGACGAGATGGTCGCGGATGTAGCCGTGACCGCCCAGCACCTGGAGCGCGTTGTCGGCGATCTTGAGGACCTGATCCGCCGCGTACTGGCGTGCCAGGTACGCTTCGCGCGTGGCCGGAAGACCCTGGTCGATGCGCCAGGCCGCTTCCCAGCCCAGCAGTCGCATGGCGTCGACCTCGATCGCCATGTTCGAGAGCATGAAGGCGATGGCCTGCTTCTGGGCGATGGCGACGCCGAAGGCCTTGCGCTCCTTGGCGTAGTCGCGCGCGTAGTCGAAGGCCGCGCGTCCGACGCCGACCGCCGCCGCCGCCGAGGCGACGCGGCTGGCGTCGATCATCGACTGCACGTCGGCGCCCTCGCCCCCCAGGCGGCCAGAGGCGGGGAGGCGGACACCGTCGAGCGTGACGGTGTAGGTCGCGAGCGACTTGACGCCCATGTTCTTCTCGCGCTCGCCGATGGTGACGCCCTTGGCGCCAGGCTCGACGAGGAATGCCGCGAGACCGTCCGGCGCCGCGGCGTAGACGAGGATCACGGCCGCCTCGGGCGCCAGCGGAACGAAGCACTTCGTGCCGTCGAGTACCCACTCGCCACCGTCGCGCTTGGCGCGCGTCTGGAGCTCGGTGGGGTCGAAGTCCCACCGCGGCTCGACGAACGCAGCGCTTCCCGCAGTGAAGTCGGTGCCGGCGAACTTCGGCAGCCAGTGCGCCTTCTGCTCGTCCGTTCCCAGCGCCACCAGCGGAATGGTGACCAGACGCGGGCTGACGAGATGCAGGCCGACGCCGAGGCTGCCGTAGGCCAGCTCCTCGACGATCATGGTGCCGGCGACGGCGGAGCGGGCGCTGCCATAGCCACCGAACGCCTCCGGAATGGCATCCTGCACCAGCCCGAGCTCCCAGCCCTTGGCCGGAATTCCCTCGGGGACCGTGTTCTTCTCGTCGGCCTCGCGGGCCTGCGGCCGCAGCACCTCGCGTGCGAACGACGACAGGGTCTGCCGGAGGAGCTCCTGTTCCTCGCTGGGACTGAAGTTCACCATGGGTCGTGTGCCTCCCTCAGGCCGCCGGCTTCGCGCGGCGAGGCGCCAGCCAGTCGGCAGTCTGCTCGATGAGCGTATCGAGGACCGCGCGGAGGTCGACCTCGGCGGGGTCCTGGTAGTGCTGGATCTCGGCGCCCATGATGCCGCCGGCGATGGTCGCTGCCGCGGCTTCGGGCGTGACGTCGGGACGGAGCGTGCCGGCCTCCTGGCCGCGACGGACCACCTCGGCGAGGAACGCCCTCATGCGACGCAGGATGTTGCGGAACTGGTCGGACAGTTGCGGATTGGTGTCGAGGGCCTCGACCATCAGCGTGATGATGAAGCGGCGGTGGTTCGAGACGGTGGCGTGGAAGAAGCACGCATCGACCACCCGACGCAGCGTGGTGACGGCATCCTGGGAGGGTCCCACATCGCGGAGCACATAGCGTTCGAACTCCCCGACCCGCTGCGTGACGGCCTCGAACAGCAGCTCTTCCTTGTCGCGGAAGTGGTAGTAGAGCGCCCCCTTGGTGACCCCTGCATCGCGCGCGATACGGTCGATCGAGGTCCCCTGGTAGCCGTTGAGCGCAAAGGAATCGATGGCGGCGGCCATCATCTGTCCGCGCGACGGGTCGGAGCGCTCGGCGCTCTTGGGACGCTGGCGCGCCGACATACCGACCGTTCAGTACAATTAGAACCCGACCGTGTCAACGAATTTCTCGGTAGACACCGCGGGGGCGGCGCGAGTAGCGTCCCCGCCCGGAGCCGGGTGCAGCCGGCTCCGCACGCAGAAAGGAGATTTTTAGATGAAGAGGTTCATTCTGGCCCTGTCGTTGCTCGTGGTGCCGGCGCTCGCCGGCGCCGACGAGATGTGGCGCTGGACGGACGCCAGCGGCACCATCCACTACTCCAACGTCGAGAGCCTGGTTCCGGCCGACGCCGACGCGGTGAAGACCCGCATCATCCGCGAGGTGAGCACGATCCCGAGCCGCGACGACATGCGGATGGTCGAGGGCGAGATCGTCGACGCGCAGGCGGAGGCCGCGCCGCCGGTCGCCCGAAAGCGTCCGGCCAAGATCTACGACGCAGAGCGGCTTCGCCGCGGCTGCTTCACCGCCGGCATCCTCTACTTCGGCGGTTGGTCGCACGCGGATGACATCAGCCCGTCGATGAACTGCCTGCCGTACATGTTCGGGCCGGAGGCGTGGCTCAACGCGGCCAAGGCCGAGTTGGCGCTGCGGCAGAACGGCATCAGCGAGCGCGACGTCTCGCGCTCGATGTTCGAGTGAGACGAGGACCCGGCCGGGCGTGGGCTGCCCGGCCGGGTCCCCCTCACATCGAGGCGCCGCCGTCGAGACGCAATATCTGACCGGTGATCCAGGAGCCGTCGTCCGAGGCCAGGTAGACGGCGGCCCGACCGATGTCGACGACCTCTCCGGCGCGACCGAGTGGGATCGAGTTCACGACGCTGTCGCCGAGGAACTTGATGAGCCGCTCACCCATGTCGGAGCGCACCAGACCTGGAGAGATGCAGTTCACCCGCACCCCGGCGCCGGCGACCTCCTTGGCGATCACGCGCATCAGCGTGTTCACGGCGGCCTTGGCAGCGTAGTAGGGCGCGCCACCCGGTGCGGCCACGTCGGCGCCGATCGACGAGATGAAGATCAGGCTGCTGCCGCGGCGCTCGAGGAGATGGGGCAGGGCGGCGCGGGCGGTGAAGAACGCGCCGTCGAGGTCGGTGGACATGACCCGACGCCACTCGCTCGGGTCGAGCTCGTGGACCGCGGCGACCCGGCTCGCGACGCCCGAGTTCGCCACCGCGATGTCGAGCCCACCAAGTGCCTCGACCGCCGCCGTGACCATGGCCTGCACGGCCGGCTGATCGCCGACGTCGGCCTGCAACGTGACGGCGCGACGACCGAGCGCGCGTACGGCTTCCGCGGTCGCCTCGGCTTCGGCGGCGCTGCGCCGGTAGTTGATGGCGACGTCGGCACCCTCGTGCGCGAGCTCGAGGACGATGCCCTTGCCGATGCCGCGACCGCCGCCGGTGACGAGGGCACGCTTCCGGTCGAGGCGACCCATGTTCGACGTCGAACCGGTCAGGCAGCGACCGGCTCGCCGGAGTCGGCGAGGACGGTCATGACGTTGTCGCGCACTTCTGCGAAGCCGCCGCCGATCTGGAAGCTTATGACCTTCGCGTCCTTCTTGTACGACAGGACGCCGGGTTCGAGCAGCGTGACCAGCGCGGCGTGATCGGGCAGGACGCCGATCTGGCCGTAGGCGCCGGGTGCGGTGACCTCGCGCACGACGTCGTCGACGAGCTGGCGCTCGGGCGTATAGACGCGAAGCCGGAGCGAGTCCGCCATCAGGCCGCCAGCTTGCGCGCCTTCTCGATCACTTCCTCGATCGTTCCCACCATGTAGAACGCCTGCTCGGGAAGGTCGTCGTGCTTGCCCTCGCAGACCTCGCGGAAGCCGCGGATGGTCTCGGCGAGCGGCACGTAGACGCCCTTGATGCCCGTGAACTGCTCGGCGACGTGGAACGGCTGCGAGAGGAAGCGCTCGATCTTGCGGGCGCGGGCGACGGCGAGCTTGTCGTCTTCGGAGAGCTCGTCCATGCCCAGAATGGCGATGATGTCCTGTAGATCCTTGTAGCGCTGCAGGATGGCCTGCACCTGACGCGCGACCTTGTAGTGCTCCTCGCCGACGACGCCCGGATCGAGAATGCGGGACGTGGAGTCGAGCGGGTCCACCGCCGGGTAAATGCCCTTCTCGGAGATGGCGCGGTTCAGCACCGTGGTGGCGTCGAGGTGGGCGAAGGTGGTCGCGGGCGCGGGGTCGGTGAGGTCGTCGGCGGGCACGTAGATGGCCTGCACCGACGTGATCGAGCCCTTCTTGGTGGACGTGATCCGCTCCTGCAGCTCACCGATGTCGGTACCCAGGGTGGGCTGGTAGCCTACCGCCGACGGCATGCGGCCGAGCGTCGCCGACACCTCCGAGTTCGCCTGCACGAACCGGAAGATGTTGTCGACGAACAGCAGCACGTCCTTGCCCTCGTCGTCGCGGAAGTACTCCGCCATGGTGAGCGCGGTCAGACCGACGCGGGCGCGGGCGCCAGGCGGCTCGTTCATCTGGCCGAACACGAGCGCGGTTCGCGAGATGACGGAGTTGCCGTCGGAGAGCTTGGCTTCCTGCATCTCCAGGTAGAGGTCGTTGCCCTCGCGGGTACGCTCGCCCACGCCGGCGAACACCGCCACGCCGCCGTGCTGCTTGGCGACGTTGTTGATCAGCTCCTGGATGATGACCGTCTTGCCGACGCCGGCGCCGCCGAAGAGGCCGATCTTTCCACCGCGCTGATACGGCGCCAGCAGGTCGACGACCTTGATGCCGGTCTCGAACGCCTGCACCTGCGTGTCCTGCTCGGTGAAGTCGGGCGCCTCGCGGTGGATGGGCATCCGCTTCGTGGCGGGGATCGGGCCCTTGTTGTCCACCGGCTCGCCGATGACGTTCACGATGCGGCCGAGCGCGCCCTCGCCGACGGGGATGGTGATGCCGTCGCCGGTGTCACGCACCTCCATGCCGCGGACCAGACCGTCGGTCGAGTCCATGGCGATGGCGCGCACCGTCTTCTCGCCGAGATGCAGCGCCACCTCCAGCACCAGGTTCCATTCCTGGGCGTTGATGGCGGGGTTCGTGACGAGGATGGCGTTGAAGATGGGCGGCAGCTTGCCGTCGATGAACTCCACGTCCACGACGGGACCGATCACCTGCGTGATGCGTCCATTGCTCGGCATGACGAATACTACCCTTTCAGCGCTTCGGCGCCGGAGACGATCTCCATGAGCTCCGTAGTGATGATGGACTGGCGCGCGCGGTTCATCGACAGCGTGAGTCGCTGGATCATGTCGGAGGCGTTGGTGGTGGCGTTCTCCATCGCCGTCATGCGGGCGCCGTGCTCGCTGGCGATCGACTCGAGGAGCGCCTGCAGCAGCAATGCCTGGATGTAGCGGGGGAGGAGCGTGGACAGCAGCTCCGCTCGCGGCGGCTCGAAGATGTACTCGACCGGTGCCACGGCGGCAGTGGGCGGTGCGACGGGCAGGAGCGGCGTGATCGTGGGCACCTGCGCGATGGCCGAGCGGAACTTGCTGTAGACCAGGTACACCGCGTCCGTCTCGCCGTTCGCGAAGCGCTCGGTGAGCGTCTGCGCCAGCGCGCCGGCGACCTCGGCGATGGGCGAGGTCATGACGCCCGTGCGCTCGGTGAGGGGCGTGTTGCCGCGGCGCTTGAAGTACTCGACGCCCTTGCGACCGCACAGGCTGAGCGTCAGCTCCTGGTCCCGATGCTTGGCGAGGAAGCCCTCGGTGAGGCGGAGGAGGTTCGAGTTGTAGCCGCCGCAGAGTCCGCGGTCGCTCGTGATGACGAGGACGTCGATCCGCTTCTCGTCGCGTCGCGCGAGCAGCGGATGCGCACCCTCCTCCAGATCGGACACCACGGCCGTGAACATCTCGGTGAGCTTCTCGGCGTACGGTCGTGCGCGCTCGGCCGCCTCCTGCGCGCGGCGCAGCCGAGCCGCCGCCACCATCTTCATGGCGCGCGTGATCTGCTGCGTGGAGCGGACCGAGCTGATCCGCTTCCGGAGGTCCTTCAGATTCGGCATCGGCTAGGCGGAGAACATCTTGCCGAACTCGCCGAGCGCGGCTTCGACGAGCGGAACCACGTCGTCGGAGAGCTCCTTCTTCTCGCGGATGGCCGTCAGCACCTGCGGATGCTTGGCCTCGACGAAGGCATACAGCTCGCGCTCGAAGCGCTGCACCGCGTTGACGGGCAGGGCATCGAGGTGACCGTTCACGGCGGCGTAGATGATGAGGACCTGCTTCTCGACCGGGATCGGGGCGTACTGGCCCTGCTTCATGACCTCGACGAGCCGCTCACCGCGATCGAGCTGCCGCTTGGTTGCGGCGTCGAGATCGGAGGCGAACTGCGCGAAGGCCTGCATGGCGCGGTACTGCGCCAGCTCGAGGCGGAGCGGACCGGCCACCTTACGCATGGCCTTGATCTGCGCGTTGCCGCCGACGCGGGACACCGAGATTCCGACGTTCACCGCGGGACGCACGCCGGAGTAGAAGAGGTCGGTCTCGACGAAGATCTGACCGTCGGTGATGGAGATGACGTTGGTCGGAATGTAGGCCGAGACGTCGCCGGCCTGGGTCTCGATGATTGGCAACGCGGTGAGCGAGCCCCCACCCTCGGCGGCGCTCATCTTGGCGGCACGCTCGAGCAGGCGGGAGTGGAGGTAGAAGACGTCACCGGGGTATGCCTCGCGGCCCGGCGGACGGCGGAGCAGCAGGGAGAGCTGACGGTAGGCGGCGGCCTGTTTCGACAGGTCGTCGTAGATCACCAGCGCGTGCCGGCCGTTGTCGCGGAAGTACTCGCCCATGCTGCAGCCGCTGTACGGCGCGATGAACTGCATGGGGGCGGGGTCGGAGGCCGAGGCCACGACGACCGTCGTGTAGTCCATGGCGCCGAACTTGGTGAGCTTGTCGACGACCTGCGCGACGGTGGAGCGCTTCTGACCGACGGCCACGTAGATGCACTGCACGTCGCCGCCACGCTGGTTGATGATCGTGTCGAGGGCGACGGCGGTCTTGCCGGTCTGACGGTCGCCGATGATCAGCTCGCGCTGTCCGCGACCGATCGGGATCATGGCGTCGATGGCCTTGATGCCGGTCTGCATCGGCAGCTTCACCGGCTCGCGCTGGATGATGCCGGGGGCCTTCAGCTCGATGCGGCGGGTGGTGTCGGTCTTGATCGGCCCCTTGCCGTCGACCGGCTGTCCGAGCGCGTTGACGACGCGACCGAGCAGGGCGTCACCGACCGGCACCTCGGCGATGCGACCGGTGCGGCGCACCTCGTCGCCCTCGCGGACCGCGGCGGCCTCGCCCATGATGGCGGCACCGACGTTGTCCTCCTCGAGGTTGAGCGCCAGGCCGTAGATGCCGTGCGGGAACTCGATCAGCTCGCCGGCCGCGACCTTGTCGAGGCCATAGATGCGGGCGATGCCGTCACCACACGACAGCACCGTACCCGTCTCACGGACTTCGAGCTGCTTCTCGTAGTCCTTGATCTGCTCGCGGATGATGTCACTGATCTCCGCCGCGCGGATCTGCATCGACAATTCCCCCCGGCCCGGGCGCTCTAGGAGCGTCCCCCGGCCATCTCGCTGCTCATTCGGGCGAGCTGCGTACGCACGCTGCCATCGTAGACGGTTCCGCCAATGTCGAGCTCGACCCCACCGATCAACTCGGGATCGACTTCGGTCGACACCAGCACTTCGCCACCGACCAACTTGCGGGCGAGCTCGGTGAGCTCGGTCTTCTCCGCAGCGGTGAGCGGCATGGCCGAGCGCATGCGCACCCGGCGCCTTCCCATTGCCTCGTCGACCATCGCCTCGTAGGCGGTGGCGACGGCATCGAGCAGTCCGAGCCGGTCGCGGTCGGCGAGCAGGCGAACGAAGTTGCCGACGTTGCTCGACACGCCGAGCGCCGCGACGACGTCACGCACGATACCCTGGCGGGCGCTGGCATCGATGCCCGGGTTCAGCACGACGGCCCGCAGGCGCGGCTCCTCGAACGTGGCGACTGCACTTGCCAGCTCCTGGCCGACCGTGTCGAACGTGCCGGCCTCCTGCGCCAGCTCGAACAGCGCGCGGGCGTAGCGCTTGCCGAGGCCGCCGGTCATGCCTGTGGCCTCGCGGCACCGGCGAAGTCACGCACGAAGCGCTCCTGGTCGGCCGGCGTGAGCGACTCGCGCACGATGGCAGTGGCGCTGCGGATGGCCTCGTCGATGACCTCGGCGCGGACGTCGCGCTGGGCGGCGGCCGTCTCCTGGTCGGCGAGGAGACGCGCATCGTTGCGGATGCGTTCGGCGGCGACGCGCGCCTGCTCGAGCAGGGTGTCGCGCTCGCGCTCCGCGGTGGCGCGGAGATCGTTCTTCAGACGCTCGCGCAGGGCAGGCAGGTCGGCCAGGTCGCGCTGCAGTTGTGCGCGCAGGGCCTCCGCCTCCTTCCGCGCCGTCGCTCCCGCGGCGAGAGCTTCACGCAGGCGCTCGGTGCGCGCGCGGAAGAACTCCTTGATGGGCCCGCGGCCCTGCCACACGATGAGGGCGACGAAGAGTGCGAAGTTGGCAGCCGGGTATACGAGCTCGGTGATGGATGGGTGATGTGCGCCGTGCTCGACCATGTCAGACCGCCCGTCCCATGATCGTGCGCGCGACCTCGCGTGCGATCGTCTCGACGTCGGCACGCAGCTCCTTGCGGGCCACGGCGACCTCTTCGGCCACGCGCGAGCGAACGTCGGCGAGCGTGCGGTGCGCGTCGTCGGTGGCCTCGGTGAGGAGGCGCTTCTGCTCGGCCTCGGCGTTGCGCAGGATGTCGTGCACCTCGCGCTGCGCCTCAGCCTTCGTCTGCTCGAGCGCGATGGCGTGCTCGCGACGGAGCTGCTCGGCCTCGGCCTGGACCTTACGGGCTTCCTCGATGGCGCCCGCGGAGCGCGCATTGCGCTTCTTCAGGACCTTCATGGCCGGATCGAACCACCACTGCTTCAGACAGGCCCAAAGCAGAAGGAACAGGCCGATCTGTATGAAGAAGCTGTAGTCAGGCTGCAGCATTCGGAATGCGGACTATGGAGGGGTAGGCGGCGGGGCCGACTTACTTGGCACCCTCGGAGTGCACCTTGAGCGGCGCGGCCTCCGGCCGGTCGTCCTTGGGGAAATGGGCGACCTTGCGGTCCTTGTCGGCCTTCTGCGCGTCGGTGCCCATCGAGCACTGCCCCTCGAACACCACACCCTCGTGGATCACGAGGCTCGGTGTCGAGATGTTGCCGAAGAGCTTACCGGGCGCGCGGATCTCGAGACGCTTGCGGGCAGTGACATCACCCGTGACGCGTCCGTGGATCACGATCGAGTTGCCCGTGATCGTTGCGTTGACGACGGCGCTCTCGCCGATGGTCAGCGTGTCCTGCGCCGCGATCTCGCCTTCGATCTGCCCCTCGATGCGGACGGGGCCCTCGAAGGTCAGCTTGCCGGTGACCCGGCTCCCTTTGCCCAGAAACGCACTCGTACCACTCGCATCCTCGGGCATGGCTCTGCTCCTGTCGCGCTCACCCACCGCCGCCTCTCCCTGACTCGGCCCCGCGACGGGCGGCAGGTTGCTGCCTCGGTCGTTGCGCTCCCGATCCTTGCCGAATATCGCCATCGAAGTACTCCGCGGGTGTACCGGGCAGAGGCCCGCCGAACGCGCGACCGACCCGGAACGCGAGGCTTCTAGCACCCGCTCAACGACGGTGTCAAAACGCCGACGCGGCTTCTCAACTCCGCGCCGGGGCACGCAGGCGGTCGATCAGCCGGTCGAGCTCGCCATCCGAGTAGAACTCGATCTCGATCGAGCCGCCCTTGGCGCGCGGCGTGATGCGTACGCGGGTGCCGAGGGCACGCGTGAGCTCCTCGGAAACACCATGCCAGTGCGGGTCGCTCGCCATCGTCGCGGCGCCTGAGCGTCGCGTCGGCTTCGTGCGACGGGCGGCAGCGAGACGTTCGGCTTCGCTCTTCGGAAGCTTGCGCGCCGAGATGTCGCGCGCGAACTCGACCTGCTCCGCCACGCCCTCGACGGAAAGCACGGCGCGCGCGTGGCCGGCGCTCAGCTCGCCGCTCTCGAGCTGCACCTTCACCGCTTCGGGAAGCGACAGCAGCCGGAGCGCGTTGGCGACCGCCGGACGGCTCTTGCCGACCTGGCGCGCGATCTCCTCCTGCGTGAGCCCGTACTCGTCGATCAGGTGGCGATATGCCTCCGCCTCCTCGAGCGGACTCAGGTCTTCGCGCTGGATGTTCTCGATCAGCGCGAGCTCGAGCCGCGTCTGCGGATCGGCATCGCGCAGCACGACGGGAACCTCGTCGAGGCCGAGCTGCGACGCGGCACGGAAACGGCGCTCGCCCGCGATGATCTCGTAGCCCGACGCCGCGCGGCGCACGACGATCGGCTGCAGGAGCCCGTGCAGGCGGATCGATTCGGCCAACGCCGCCAGCGCCTGCGGCTCGAAATGGCGTCGGGGCTGCTCGGGATTGGCGACGATCTCGCGCAGCGGCACCGTGACGGGAGCAGGCTCCGGGCGCGACGGGGACGACGCCGGCGGGGCCCCGGGAAGTAGGGCTTCGAGCCCACGGCCCAACGCTTTCCGCATGAGATACTCCTTAATTTCTGTCTAAATTATCCAGGCCGCGCCACGGTGCCCGACGGCGCGGCATGCTGCTGCGTCAGCACCTCGACGGCGAGCGCCTGATACGCGACGGAGCCCCGCGAGCTCGGGTCGTAGATCAGCACGGGCACCCCGTGGCTCGGGCTCTCCGACAACCGCACGTTGCGCGGAATCACGGTGCTGTAGACCTGCGAGCCGAAGTGGGTCCGGACCTCGGTCTGGACCTGCCGCGCGAGGCTGTTTCGCCCGTCGAACATCGTCAGCACCAGGCCATCGAGCGCCAGCGTCGGATTCAGGGCGTCGCGGACGCGGCCCACGGTGTCGAGCAACGCGGTCAGTCCCTCGAGGGCGTAGTACTCGGCCTGCAGCGGAACCAGGACGCCGTCGGCTGCTCGAAGCGCATTGACCGTCAGCAGCCCGAGCGACGGCGGGCAATCGATCAGGAGGTACTCGTAGGCCTCACGGATCGGAGCGATGGCGGTGAACAGGCGATGCTCACGGTCGGGAAGGTTCACCAGCTCGACCTCGGCTCCGACGAGGTCGCGCGTGGCCGGCATGACGTCGAGATTCTCGACGGAGGTCGGGTGCGTGACCTCCGCGGCCGCCCGTCCGTCTATGACCACCTCGTAGACGTTCCCGTGGAGATCGGATGAGTGGCGACCGACGCCAGTGGTGGCACTGCCCTGTGGATCGAGATCGATCAGCAGCGTCCGGTGGCCCGAGAGCGCCAGTGCCGCGGCAAGATTGATGGCGGTCGTGGTCTTTCCCACCCCGCCCTTCTGATTCGCCACCGCTACCACGCGCCCCATCGACGTCCCCTCCGACCGGGAAACGCGTGTAGCACACAACATGTCACCCGGGAAACGCGGCCTGGAGGTCAGGCACGAACGAAGCGAATCAGGCGCCGAGATTCGTCGCCCGGCAGGCGATAGTCGACCAAGCCCGCCACGCGGAGGCCGACCGGGGCCCCCAATCGAGCGGCGTCCGTCTCTGACGTAGCGGGGGTTTGCATCGCGATGACGGCGCCGTCGTGTGAGAGGAGCGGTACGGCCAGCGGAAGGAGCCGGTCGAGGCGAATGGCGCGGGATATAATCGTCCCTGCAGACCAACCGAGCTCGGCGATCGTGTCCTCGGCACGAGACATCACTATCCGCGCCAGGGGCAATGGGATGGATCTGGCAGCCTCTGCGAGGAAGCTGCACGGGCGGCGACGTGCCTCGAGCAGCACGACCTCGAGGTCCGGGCGCAGGCACGACAGAATGATTCCCGGGAAACCGGCGCCACTACCGATGTCGATGACCCTGCCGCCCTCGGGGAGCAGCGGCACCGGCGTCAGCGAGTCGACGACGTGCTTGCCCAGCAGGGTTCGGCGATCACGCTCTCCCGTCAGATGGAAGCGCTGGTTCCAGAGAAGGAGGAGGTCGATGTAACGACCAATACGCTCGACGCCGGCGTCCCCGATCGGGACTTCCAGCGTCTCGGCGGCCAGGAGAAGACCGGACACCTCATCGGAATCGAGCGGTGCCACCGGGCGACTCAGCGACGGGTCGACCCGGTCTCCGGGACGATGAGCAGCCGGCGGAAGAGACCCTCTCCTTCACTCCGGGTAGTGACGTTCGGATCGGCCTCGAGCTCGAGGTGGACGATCCGTCGATCTCGCGGGCTCAGGGGATTCACGATGACGACCTGCCCCGTCTCGCGTGCCTTCTGTCCGAGCCGGCGCGCCAGATCGCGAAGCGATTCTTCGCGCCGTCGCCGGTAGCCCTCGACATCGATGGTGATCCGGCCGGGCGCTGCCTTGTCGTCTCGGAAGACGATTCGGTTGACGAGGTGCTCGAGAGCATCGAGCGTCTGCCCGCGGCGGCCGATGATCGAGCCACCGTCCTGGCTGACGACGGACAGCGTGATCGCCCCGCTTTCGTCTGCTGAGACCTCGATGCGTGGATCGTCCACGAGGTGCCCGAGCATGTCGCGGAGTATTCGGCTGGCCGTCTCCGAGACGCCGCCGTGGGTTTCCCGAGAAACATCCGGCGTCGAGCCCGGAACCGTCACCCCGACTTTCGAGAGTCCATCCGTCGCGGTGCTCTCGATCGCGTCGTCGACACTCGTACCTTCGCCCTCGACGGATATCATCGTCGCGCTTCAGTCACACGCTGGGCGCGGGTGCGGCCACCTTGTCGCCGCGGAGCATGAAGTACTGCTGCGAGATGCTGAGCAGGTTGTTCACGAGCCAGTAGAGAACGAGTCCCGCCGGGAAGTTGATGAACATGAAGGTGAACATGACCGGCATGATCATCATCATGCGCTGCTGCATCGGGTCGCCCTGCTGCGGCGTCATGCGCTGTTGAACCAGCATGCTGAGGCCCATCAGGAGCGTCAGGACCGGAACCGGTACGCCGGCAATCGTGAGCCGATCCGGCGAGGACAGATCGTTGATCCACAGCATGAACGGCGCATGGCGCAGCTCGATGGCGTGATTCAGGGCGTTGTACAGACCGACGAAGATGGGGATCTGGAGCACCATCGGCAGGCATCCCGAGAACGGGTTTACCTGGTTGCGCTTGTAGAGCTCCATCAGCTCCTTCTGCATCGCGACCTGATCGTCCTTGTAGCGCTCGCGCAGCTTGGTCACCTCGGGCTGGAGCTTCTGCATCGCCTTCATGCTGCGAAGCGACGTCTGCGTCAGTGGTATCGTGACGAGCTTCACGATCGTGGTGAGCAGGATGATGTCCACACCGTAGTTGCCGGTGACCTTGTGCAGGAGCTCCAAGCCGTAGAGCAGCGGCAACGCGATGAACCAGAACCATCCGAAGTCGAGCGCCCGGTCGAGCTGATGACCGGCTGCCACGAGGATCTTCCGCTCCTTCGGCCCCATGTAGACGTGATAGGGACCGACGCCGTCGCCGGCTGAGGCCTCGAGCCGAACGATGGGCATTCGCTCCGGCTTGTTGTCGGCCGTCTGCAACCCAGTGGGTACCGTCCCCATCAGCGTATCGACCGTACCCTCCGCCGGCAGAGCCAGCGCGACGAAGTACTGCGCGCTGAATCCTGCCCACTGCGTATCGTCGACGGTGACCGCCTGCTTGGTGATGTCGTCGACGGAGTGCTCGACCAGCTTCTGGTTGGCGAGCGCGAGCGCCACTTCCTTCCCGGGATTCTGCCCCCCGGCGGCACCCTCCTTGGCGACGGTCGTCAGCACGAGGCCGGTACCCGGGGCGGCACCACTCCCCGAGACATCGAACAGATAGCTGTTTCCGCGGAAAGCAAACTTCTTCTGTATTGAGCGTCCGTCGGCCGTGGTGCCCGACAGGACCACCGCACCTTCCTGCTCGCCACTCAGCGTCAGGGTCGTACGGTCGGCCGTGTAGACGACACCGGCATCGGTCGTCTCGGGTCCAGTTTCGAACGTGAGCGGGAGAACGGGGCTCTTGCCGACGAGGTCGAGCGGCGGGCTGTCTTTGGCCACCGTTTCCTTGAAGTCCTTGAGCCGCAGGCTCGACAGGCGCCCACCAGCCAGGGTGAGCTCGGCCCGGAAGACGTCGTTCTCCACGACGACGGTCCCGGCACCAGTCACAGGAACGGCGATGCTCCCACCCGCCGTCGCCGCCGGTGCCGGCGGTACGCCCGGGGTCGTGGGCGGGGGAGTAGCACCATCCGTGGCCTTCGGAGGCACCATCGTGATGGGCTCGTCGGGGTGCGGGTGCTGCTGATACCGGCGCACGACGAGCTCCTGGTAGAGGAGCAACAAGAGCAATGAGAGCCCAACGGCCAGCCAGACGCGCCTCTGATCCACGAAAATCAGCCCTTTCTGGCCGGTATCGGGTCGTACCCGCCGGCATTCCACGGATGGCACCGGAGCACCCGTCGCACCGCGAGAGCGGTGCCACGTCCCGGGCCGTGCGCTTCGATGGCCTGCACCGCGTACTCCGAGCACGACGGCGCGAATCGACAGCTCGGCGGTAGCACCGGCCTCAGCACGCGCTGGTACAACCGGACCGCCGCGACCGGGACGGCGACGCGCAAGGGCCGTCGCTCAGCGTCCGGTGAGCTCCAGCGCACGCTCGAGTTCGGTGGCCGCTTGGGCATAGGTGAGTTGATCCGCTCCCGGTTTGGCGATCACGACGAGATCGACCGATCTGGGCAGCGACGAACGCCGCTGGCGAAAAATCTCCCGGACGATCCGTTTCAGGCGGTTCCGCACGACGGCGTTGCCCACCCTGGAGCTCACTGTCACACCGAGGCGGGATGCATCCGCGGCACTGGCTCGCTGGATGACGACGAAGCTCGTCGTGTGACGCCGTCGACCATCTCGCTGGAGGCTCAGGAACTCCCGACGACGCCGCACTCTGGCAGCCTTCGGGTAAGATCGTGAGCCCTCCACGGGGTCACCCCGGCTGCTTCGGCGGGACGGACACCGTGAGGCGCTTGCGCCCCTTCGCGCGGCGCCGCTTGAGCACCTGACGCCCGGTCGGTGATGCCATACGAGCCCGGAATCCGTGGGTGCGCTTCCGGCGTCGGTTGCTCGGCTGATAGGTCCTCTTCATTGGAAACGGCACTCCTCATCACGCTGGGTTGAGAATGTCAACAGAACTGGGCTCATTCCGGCTCCTGCCGGGGCCGTCTCGACATCAGATCCGTCACCGCTCGGCGCGGTTCCTTGTCGTGGTGGAGCACCATATCCATCTGCTCCGTGATTGGCATCTCGACCTCGACGCTAGCCGCCAGCGCGAGCACGGAGACGGTGTTGCGCACCCCCTCGGCGACCTCGCGCATGCTGGCGATGATGTCCCCGAGACGCTCGCCGCGGCCGAGGCGGAGGCCAACGGTGCGGTTCCGAGACAGATCGCCGGTGCAGGTGAGCACGAGGTCCCCGAGACAGGACAGGCCGTAGAGCGTCTGGCGATCCGCCCCAAGGCGGATGCCGAGACGGCTGATCTCCGCCAGACCCCGGGTGATCAGCGCGGCACGCGCGTTCGATCCGAAGCCGAGCCCATCGCTCACGCCGGCAGCGATCGCGATGACGTTCTTCACCGCCCCACCCACTTCGACGCCGACGACGTCGGTGGCGGTGTACACCCGGAACGTCGGCCCGTTGAACAGCTGCTGCAGCTCTTCGGCGACGGTGAGCTCGCGCGCCGCCGCAGTCACGACCGTCGGGAGATCGCGTGCTACCTCGCGCGCGAAGCTCGGACCGGAGAGCACCGATACCCGCCCGGCGAGGGTTGGGCCCAGCGCCTCCATCAGCACCGCGGAGACGGTCTGCCGCGATTCCTGTTCGACGCCCTTCGCCGTCGATACGACGAGCGGTCGACCCGACAGCAGTGGCCTGACCTGCTCGGCGACGGCACGGGTCGCGTGTGACGGACATGCGAAGAGCACGACCTCCGCGCCACTGCACGCCGACACGAGGTCACCGCTGGCCTGGAGGCCGTCGGGGAATCGTATGCCTGGATGCAGGTCGTGCTCCCCGGCGGCGCGGATGGCGTCGACGAGCGAGGCGCTGCGCGCCCACAGCACGACGAGGTTCCCGAGTCGCGCGAGGTGCAGAGCCAGGGCGGTTCCCCAACTGCCTGCGCCCAGCACCGTGACCGATCGTGCTCCCATCGCGGAGCGCGACCGTGCCCCAGATCGTCGAGCCCGCGCAAGACGGGCAACATCGGCGCCGAACCCGGTTCGACGTCGAACCGATCACTCCTCGGGCGTGGACTCCGGTTCAGGCTCGGGCTCGACGTCCAGCGTCTCGACCGCTGCGGCGTCGTCGTTCTCCGCGAGACGGGCCACCGAGGCGAGCCGCTCGCCATCATCGAGGTCGATGAGCCGCACACCCTGGGTGTTGCGTCCGATGATGCGAATCTCGTTCGCCCGGAACCGCATGACCTTGCCGCCGCTGGTGACCAGCATCAGCTGATCGTCGTCGCTCACCAAGTGGACGCTGATGACCCGACCGGTCTTGTCGGTCGTCTTCATCGTGATGATGCCCTTGCCGCCCCGATGCGTGCGCCGGTACTCGTCCATGCCGGTGCGCTTGCCGTAGCCCAGCTCCGAGACCGCGAGCAGCGTGGCCCCGTCCTCGACGATGTCGATGGCCACCAGACTGTCTCCCTCGTCGAGCTTCATGCCGATGACGCCGTAGGTGGAGCGGCCCATGGGCCGTACCTCGGTCTCCTCGAAGCGGATGGCCTGGCCCTCGGCGGTCGACAGGATGATGTCGCTCGACCCGTCGGTGAGACGCACACCGACCACCTCGTCGCCCTCCTCGATCGAGATGGCGATGAGGCCGGACAGGCGCGGCGTGGAGTACTGCATCAGGTCGGTCTTCTTGATGAGCCCGCGACGGGTCGCGAACATCAGGTAGCGACCTTCCTGGAACTCGCGCACCGGAAGGACCGCCGACAGCTTCTCCTCGGGCTTGAGGGGGAGCAGGTTCGTGATGGCCCGACCACGCGCGGCGCGACCGGCCTGCGGGATCTCATGCACCTTGAGCCAGAAGACCTTGCCGGTCGTGGTGAAGAACATCAGGTACGAGTGGGTGGACGCGACGAACACGTGCTCGACGAAGTCCTCGTCGCGCGTCGTGGCGCCGATCTTTCCACGCCCACCCCGCCGCTGCGCGCGGTAGAGGGCCACGGGGTTCCGCTTGACGTACCCCTCGTGGGAGAGGGTCACGACCATGTCCTCCTCGACGATGAGATCCTCGAGGGAGATGGCAGCGGCCTCGTCGACGATACGGGTGCGACGCGCGTCGGCGTACCTCTCGCGAATCTCGCGAATCTCGTCGACGATGATCTTCGACACCTCGCGGTCGTCTCCGAGGATCTGCCGGTAGCGCGCGATCTGCTTCTGCACCTCGTCGTACTCGGCGATGATCTTGTCGCGCTCGAGGCCGGTGAGGCGCTGCAGGCGCATGTCGAGGACGGCCTGCGCCTGGAGCTGCGACAGCCCGAGCGCCGCCATGAGGTTCTCGCGGGCTTCGGGCGGATCGACGGCGGCACGGATGATGGCGATTGCCTCGTCCATGCGCTCGACCGCGATCTTGAGACCCTCGAGGATGTGCAGCCGCTCCTCGGCCTTGCGCAGGTCGTAGATCGTGCGGCGGACGATCACCTCGCGCCGATGCTTCAGGAACACCTGCAGGGCGTCCTTCAGGCTGAGCAGCTTCGGCCGACCGTCGACGATGGCCAGCATGTTCACGCCGAAGGACTCCTGCAGCGGCGTGTGCTTGTAGAGCTGGTTCAGCAGGACCTCGGCGACCGCGTCACGCTTCAGCTCGATGACGATGCGCATGCCGTGGCGATCGGATTCGTCACGCAGGTCGGAGATGCCGTTGAGCTTGCGCTCGTTCACCAGCTCCGCGATGCGCTCGATCAGGCGGGCCTTGTTCACCTGGTAGGGGATCTCGGTGACGATGATCGCCGAGCGGCCGGTCTTGTCGTCGGTCTCGATCTCGCTGAGTGCGCGGACCGTGAGGATGCCGCGCCCGTCGTGATACGCGTCCCGGATCGGCTTCTGCCCGCAGATGAACCCCGCGGTGGGGAAGTCGGGCCCGGGGATGTAGCGCATCAGCTCGGCGACGGTGATCTCCGGCTTCTCGACCAACGCGATCAGGCCGTCGCACACCTCGCCCAGGTTGTGGGGCGGGATGTTGGTGGCCATGCCGACGGCAATGCCGGCAGCGCCGTTGATGAGCAGATTCGGAACCCGGTTGGGCAGGACGACCGGCTCGCTCGTCGACTCGTCGAAGTTCGGGATGAAGTCGACGGTCTCCTTTTCGATGTCGGAAAGGAGCTCTTCGGCGAGCTGGGTGAGCTTGCACTCGGTGTAGCGGTAGGCTGCGGGCGGGTCGCCGTCGACGGAACCGAAGTTTCCCTGACCGTCGATCAGCGGGTAGCGGACGTTCCAGCTCTGCGCGAGCCGGACGAGCGCGTCGTACACCGCCGAGTCGCCGTGCGGATGGTACTTCTTGAGCACCTCGCCGACGACGCCGGCGCACTTCGAGTAGCGCCGGTTGTGCAGCAGCCCCTCGCTGAACATCGCGTACAGGATGCGACGATGGACTGGCTTGAGGCCGTCACGTGCATCGGGAAGCGCGCGCCCGACGATGACGGACATCGCGTAGTCCATGTAGGACGAGCGCATCTCGTCCTCGATGTTGACGGGAACCCGCTGCGGATTGTGCTCCATCGGACCCCTGCCGGCTCAGACGTCGAGGTTGCGGACGTAGAGCGCGTTCTCCTCGATGAACTTCCGGCGCGGCTCGACCTCGTCGCCCATCAGCGTGGAGAAGATGATGTCGGCCTCGACGGCGTCCTCGATCTTCACCTGCAGGAGCGTGCGCAGGTCGGGGTCCATCGTGGTTTCCCAGAGCTGCGTCGGGTTCATCTCGCCAAGACCCTTGTAGCGCTGGATCTCGAGGCCTTTGCGCGCCGTGACCATGAGGCGTTCGAGCGCCTTCTGGAGATTGGGGACGAGCTCGGCGTCCTCGCCCTCACCCAGCGTGTACGGTGGCTCGCCGACGGCAGCGA
>DASYLJ010000082.1:0-21597 GCA_036009625.1 Binatia bacterium | reverse complement strand
GCCATCGAGCGCGTCAACGAGCGCCCCACCCTCGCCGCCGACCGACGCGGCGTCGTGCACGCGGCGTGGACCGATCTGCGCGCGCGCGACGCCGACACCAACATCATGTACGCCCGCAGCGAGAACGCCGGCGCCAGCTTCGGCCCGAACCACCAGCTCGACGACTCGCGCACCGGCTTCGACGTCGACCACGACACGCCCACCAACCAGTGGCACCCCACCATGGCGCTCGACCACGGCCGTCTGTTCGTCGCGTGGCAGGACGATCGCCTCGGCAACGACGATGTCTTCTTCACCAGCAGCACCGACGCCGGCACCACGTTCGCTGCCTCCGAGCGCGTCGACGACACCGGCGCCGGCCGCAGCACGCAGACCCGTCCGAGCCTCGCCATCATGGGCCGCGGCGCGCGACGGCGCTGCGTCGTCGCGTGGGAGGACGACCGCGACGGCACGCGCGACGTCTGGCTGGCGCGACGTCCCTGCGGCGGCTGAGTACCCCGTCGCATGGGTATCGTCGCACTCGACGGGCCGCCGCCCGACGCTCTGGTGGCCTTCCTGGACGCCAGCGTGACGCCGCGCGGTCCGGCGCACTGGCGCTGGAAGTACGCCAACGGCACGCCCGATCGCCCGAGCGGCTTCTACCATCAGACCGACGACGGCGCCGTCACCGGCTTCATCGGCCTGATGAGCACGACGCTCCACCTCGCCGCCGGCCCCGTCGCCGCGGCGTGGCTCGTCGACTGGGTGTCGGCGGAGTCGCAGGGCGCCATCGGCGTCGGCGTCGGCCTGCTCCGCAAGGCGGAGGCCGCCACGCCGCTGCGCCTGACGCTCGGCGGCAGTGCGGTGGCGCGTGACATCTACACCAAGCTGCGTTGGGGCCAGGTGCCCGGTGCCGGCGTCTGGGTGCTGCGACTCAGCGCGCGCAACCTCGCCACCCGTGGTCCGATGCGACGCTGGCCCGTGCTACGCCCCGCCGCCCGTCTCGCCGGCAGCGTGGCGCGGCTCTGGTGGCGCGTGCCGACGCCGCGCCATACCGGCCTCACGCTGCGTGCCGCCGAGCGCGTGCCGCCGAGCTACGACGCCGTCTGGGAGGCGCGTCGCGCCGAGTTCGCGCCGGTGATGGATCGCGGCAGCGCCGAGCTGAACCGGAAGTTCGCCGACTACCCGACTGGCGGTTACCGCATCCTCCTGGTCGAGCACGGCGGACGCACCGTCGGCCACGTCGTCGTACGCTCCGACGAGACGCACGGCTTCCGGCGCGGGCGCATCGTCGACCTGCTGTGGCCCCGCGGCGATGCCGTCATGGCCGTGGCCCTGGTGCACGAGGCCGCGTGGCTCCTGCAGGAGGCGGGCGTCGACTACATCGAGTGTACGGCGTCGGTGCCGGAGCTCGACGCGGCGCTGCGCGCGCGCCGCTTCACGCGCGTCCAGACCCTGCCGCTGTTTTATCGCCGCCCTCCGAAGGAGGTCGGCGAGCCACAGGGGTGGTACGTGACGTACCTCGACTGCGACCGCGCCTATCGATAAGCGCGAACCAAGACCATGTCTTGGTTCGGAGAAGACCCGAGTGTGGCGCGACACGTCCCGCCCGACCTTGGTGTCGCGGCCGGCGAAGCCGGCGCTCCATGGGAGGCACGCATGGGGTCCGGACCGCAGAACCGCACGCACTCGGCGCGTCGTCAGGCAATCGGAGCAGTATGGTGCGCCGGCTTCGCCGGCCGCACCACAGTGGTCGCCCGCGACGCGTCGCTACACGCTCGGGTGCTGCCCGACCCAAGACATGGTCTTGGGTCGCTACGAGTCTCGCGGGCGACGGATCTTCTTGAAGCGGGCGTTGTGCTCGGCGCGGTCGGTGAGCTCGACCTTCACTGGCACTTTGAACGGCTGCAGCTTGTCGCGACAGAAGGCGCGCATGCGCTTCTTCAGATCCGGCAGCGGCTCGTCCTCGTTCAGCGCGATGCGTGCCACCACCACTTGGCCGGTGATGGGGTTCTTCTCGCCGAAGACGGTGACGTCCTTCACGTTCGGCATCTGCAGCAGCGTGCTCTCGACCTCGGCGGGATACACCTTCTGGCCGCCGACGTTGATGATGTCGGTCTTGCGACCGAGGATGCGGATGTACTCGCCGTCGACCTCGACCATGTCCTGCGTGTTCATCCAGCCCTCGGCGTCGAACGGGCTCGGCGCATTGAGATAGCCGAGCATCGCGGAGCGCGAGCGGATCCACAGCACGCTGTCGACGATCTTGGTCTCGAAGCCCTCGCCGCCCACCTTCACCCACAGCGACTTCGAGTCCTTCGACTTGGAGCGTAGGATGCCGACCTCGGACAGGCCGTAGGTCTGCTGCAGCCGCACGTTCGGCAGCACCTCGGCGAGGCGCGCCAGCGTCGACTCGGGCATCGGCTCGGTGCCGTAGGTCGCGAGCTTCAGCGACGACAGGTCGTGGCGCATGTACGCCTCGGACAGCAGCAGCAGGTTCAGGAACGTCGGCGACGTCGGCAGCAGCTCGACCGCGTGACGGGCGATGGCCGCGCACACCGTGTCGGGATCGCGCGCCGCGACCGACACCACGGTGCCGCCGTTCGACAGCACGTGGAAGAGCGTGTTGATGCCGCCGATGTGGTCGAGCAGCAGGAAGCTGATGGTGCGCAGTGCCGGCCGTCGCACCTTGTACTTCTCGAGCAACGGGCCGAAGTCGTGCAGCGCGGCCTTGCTCTTGCCGGTGGAGCCCGACGAGAACAGCACCAACCCCGGCGAGCCCGACGCGATCAGGTCCTTCGTCAACTGGTGCGTGACCTGGACGGGACGCTTCTCGATGGCCCACTGCCCCTCGTCGCCGAACGTCACCACCGCCTGCACCTCGGCGATGTCGAGGAACTCGCCGCGCTCGGCCGCGCTGACGCCCGACAGCGGCACCGCAACCGCGCCGCGCTCGGTGAGCGCCACCAGCAGCGAGCACGATTCGGGCGAGTAGTCGCCTTCCAGCGCCACCACCTGCCCGGCGCCGACGCCGTGCTCGTCGAGCGCGCGGTGCCAGCCCTGGATGAGCTCGATCATGGTGGCGAACGTGAAGCTCCGATCGTGCCAGACGATCGCCGGCTGATCGGGCCACTCGGCCATACGCTCCTGCAGCCACGAACGCGCCATCACACGCCTCCCAGGTAGATCACCTGTCCGGTGATGTAGTCGCTCTCGCGCCGGACGAAGAAGTCGATCACGTTGGACACGTCCTCGAAGGTGCCGAGCCGCTTGATCGCCATGTTCGACACCAGCTCGTCGATCTTGGCCTTCGGCACGTTGCGGATGAGATCGGTGGCGACGGGCGACGGGCCCACCGCGTTGCAGGTGATGCCGAACTCGGCGAGCTCGCGCGCCAGGACCTTGGTGAAGGTCTCCACCGCCGCCTTCGAGGCGGCGTACACCGACTCGCCGGCGAGGCGCATCGGCACCGCCACCGTCGTGAGGTTCACGATGCGGCCGTAGCGGTTCTTCTTCATGAGCTTGGCACCTTCGCGCGAGAGCAGGAACGTGCCGCGGAAGTTCGTCGCCATGATGCGCTCGACCGCCGCCAGCGGTGTCAGCAGCGTGTGATTCATCGAGGCGATGCCGGCGTTGTTGACGAGCACATCGAGCCGGCCGTGGCGCTGGCGGATCGACGCCATCATGGCCTTCACCGCGTCCTCATCCGTGACGTCGGCGAGGTGGTGCGTGTAGCCCTCGGCGTCCCAGCCCGCGGCGGTGCGGCTGCATCCCTCGACGACCGCGCCCCGCGCCAGGAAGTGGCGCGCCAGCGTCTGCCCGATGCCGGTGCGGGTGCCCGTGATGAGCACGACCTCGCGGTCGATCATGACCTCACGCCTGCTCGGCGAGGAGCTGGCAGACGTAGTCGGCCAGCGTGCCGACGGAGCGGAAGGGGCTGTGCTTCTGCGACATGGCGCGCTCGTCGGCGATGGTGATGGTGACGCCGTGGTCGTCGGCCAGCGTCTCCTCGAGCTGGACGATGACCGACACCAGCTCGAGCGACGACAGCACATGCTCGCCGATCAGCCGGGTCGACTCGCCGAGATCGGCCGGCACGGGATCGCCCCGCTCGGTCAGGAGGCCGCGGACGCCCTCCGTCAGTAGCTCGACCACGCGCTCGCGGGGGAGTCCGTTCGATGCGGTCACTGCAGCCTCCTAGTTCATGTAGCCGAGCGCCTTCAGGCGCTTGCTCATCTCGTCATCGATCTGGGCGTCGGCGGCCGACGCCTGATGCTTTGCTGCCCAGTCACGCACCTCGGTGAGCCGGGTCTCCAGCGACTTGGCGAGCGCCGGGTCCTTCGACATCAGATCGTCGTGCTCGTGAAAATCGGTCTTCAAGTCGTAGAGCTCTCGGCGGGTGTCGTCGCCCTTCGACATCTCGATGAGCTTCTGCTGATCGTCGATGACGCCGCGGGCCTGGCCGTACTTGTAGAGCAACTCGCTGTACGCCTGCGGCGCGCGGGTTTCCGCGGCGCCCTTCGCCAGCGAGACGAGGCTCGTGCCCGCCGCGGTGGGCTTCGGCGGTGCGCCCACCAGATCGAGGACCGTGGGCAGGATGTCGACGCTCATCACCGTCTGGTCGACGCGCGTGCCGCCCGGGAGTGCCGGGGGATAACGCACGATCAGCGGGACGTTGATCAGCTCGTTGTAGATCGACTGCCCGTGGCCCCAGTTCTCGTGATCGTAGAACTCCTCGCCGTGGTCGGCGACGACGATGACGATGGTGTTGTCGAGAACATTCTCGGCCTTGAGCTTCGCGATCACCTTCCCGAACACCATGTCGGCGAAGAGGATGTCGCCGTCGTAGCGCGCCACCATGTCGTCGAGCTGCGCCTTCGAGATCGCCTGGCCCTTCTCGAAGAAGAAGTAGCTCTTCTTCGGGTACGCCTTCATCGGCGGGATCGACGGGTCGGGCACGAACTTGTCGTACGGCGGCGGCGGATCGTACGGATGGTGCGGGCTCATCATGTGCAAGTGCATGTAGAAAGGCTTGTCCTTGTGGACGTCGAGCCAGCGGAACGCCTCGGCGCTGATCACCTCGTCGCGTGCCGTGGTCGAGAGATCGCCCTGGATGATCTTCTTCACGCGGTTGTAGATGCGCTGGCGGTCGCCCATCGCCTTGCTGACGCGCTTGAGCGCCGTCATCACCAGCGTGACGCGCGCGAAGCGCTCGTCGTAGATCGAGTAGAAGTAGTCGACGCCCTTGTCGAAGCCGTAGTCGGGCGTGATCCACGGGTTACCGCTGAAGACGGCGGTCGCATAGCCCTGCGCGTGCAGCAGCTGCGTCAGCAGCACCTCCGACTCGGGCAGCTTCTGCTGCTCGAGGTAGGTCTGGTGCATGCTCGGATAGTGCGACGTCAGCATCGACGCCATCGCCGGCTTGGTCCAGCTCGACTGCGAGAACGCCCGCGTGAACAGCACCGACTCCTTCGCGAAGGCATCGATGTTCGGGCTGGTGGGACGCGCGTAGCCGTAGGCGCCGAGATGATCGGCGCGCAGCGTGTCGATCAGGACGAGGACCACGTTCGGACGATTCGTTGCCGCCGCGACCGGCGCCGCGGGTGTGGCCGCACCACCCTTGTGGGTTCCACCCAGTACCGCCTGGTAGCTCCCCGCGACGAAGAGCAGGAGCGCCAGCACCCCGAGCCACGCGGGCACGCGGCGGAGCAGCCGTCGCGCGGGGAGCACGCAGAGGAGTGCCAGCACCGCGACGCCGAGCACCACCCAGATGCGCCAGGGCGAGAGCGGCGACAGCATGCGCAGGCCGACCTCCTGCGCCAGGATGGCGCCCGCACCGGCGAACATGAGCGCCCGGACCCAGGCGACGCCGGCCTCGGGATCGCGACGTCGGACGAGCCAGACCAGTCCGACCAGGATGCCCGCCCCGAGCAGCGACGGCACCATGTAGACGGCCACCAGCCACCCGATACCCGCCCACGTCAGACTGCCGGCGTTCAGCGCCGCGATCTGGGCCAGGTCGATCAGGATGAAGAGGCCACCCACCACGAGGGCGGTGCGCAGGGTTTCCGCGACCACCCACCCCACCGCCCGGCTCCCTGCGCTCATCGGGTCATTCCTAGCGGCCTCTGTGTCGGTTCACAAACCATCGGGGTCCACACCGCGGGGGTAGACGCGAAGGCTCGTCCACTGCTTCAGCAGCACCTTGCCCGGCGCGAAACCTCTGGGTTTTCGCACGTCCGAGACCTTGCAGACATGCACTTCGACCTTGCCGCCTCCGCCCCGACCCTTCGAGTGCCATGCGGCGAGCTCTGCGGCCCGCACGACGACGGCCGGCGGCAGCTCCGGGAGCGCGTCCGGGTTGCGCACGACGACGTGGCTCCCCGAGAAACCCGCGACGTGCAGCCACAGGTCGTCGGGAGCGCCGACCTCGAACGTGAGGCGGTCGTTCTCGACGTCGCCCTTGCCGACGAGAACATCGAACCCGTCCACGGGGACGGTCTTGTAGGGCCTACCCTTGCTCGCCACTCAGGCGCCGTTCACTACGAACCCCGGGTGCGGGGGTCAAGCCGATCGCGCCGACGGCGTGGCTTCGTTGCCCAGCGGGATGGAGAGCGTGATGCGCACGCCTTCGCGCGGCCGCGAACGGATCTCGATGCGGCCGTTGAAGTGCGCCACGCGCTCGCGCATGCCGAGCAGTCCCACCCCGCCGAGCGCGGGCGTGCGACGGAAGCGCTCGACGTCGAAGCCGACACCGTCGTCCGCGATCGCGAGCGACACCAGGTCGGCGGTGACGGTCAGCTCCACCGCCACGTGCGCGGCGTGGGCGTGATTGGCGACGTTGGTGAGCGCCTCCTGGGTGACGCGATAGAGCGCCACCTCGAGCGACGGCGGCAGACGCGTCTCCGCCGACGGCGTGCGCAGCGCCACCGGGGTGCCGGTGCGCATGGTGAACTTCTCGGCGAGGAACTGCAGCGTCGGCACGAGGCCGAAGTCGTCGAGCATCGACGGCCGCAGGATCTGCGACATCGTACGCACCTCGGCGACCAGCTCGATCACCTGATCACGCACCTCGCGCAGACGCGCCCGCAGTGCCACGGCGTCGAGCTGCCCGTCCCGCTCGAGCAGGCCGAGGTCCATCTTGATGGCGGTGAGCACCTGGCCGACGCCGTCGTGCAGCTCGCGCGACAGCTGGCGCTGGCTCTCCTCCTGCAGCTGGACGCGCATCTGCGACAGCTTGCGCAGCTCGACCTCGTGGCGACGCGCGGTCTCGAACAGGCTGGCGTTGGCGAGTGCGGCGGCGGCCTGGCTGGCGAGCGCGCCCGCCAGCTCGAGGTCGGCGGCCGCGAGCACGCGATCGCAGCGCGCGAGCACGACGCCGAGGAGGTGGCTCTTGTAGACGAGCGGCAGACAGAGGGTCGCCGCCCGTCCCAGCCGATCGGCCACCGCCGTCGGCAGCATCGTCGGCAGGCTCACCAGCACGGTGGCCTTCTCCGTCGATGGCACCAGCGCCGCCAGATCGAGCGGTGCACCGAGGTCGAAGCGGGCGCCGGGACGTCCCTCCTCGACGCCGTAGCCGTCGACGACGTCGTCGAGCTCGGGCGGATACCAGAGCAGGACCAGGCGCGGCAGCGCCAGCGTCGACAGCGTCGACTCGGCGACGCGCGCCAGCACATCGTCGATCTCGAGTGTCGACGTCGTCGTGCGCGTCAAGTCGTAGAGGGCGGTGATGCCGCGCGTGGCCTCGGCGATGCGGCGCTCGAGCTCGGCGCTGTGGCGCTCGAGCGCGCCGCGCGCCGCTTCGAGGCGGGCCGTCATGCGGTTGAACGCCGTCGCCAGCTCGCCCACCTCGTCGTTGGTCCGCACCGGGACGCGATCCCACGGGCCCTCCGGGCGCTGCGCGATGGTGGTTGCCATGCGGGTCACGACCTCGATGGGGCGCGTCAGCCGGCGCGAGAGCAGGAAGCCCTGCAGGAGCGCGATCGCCAGGCTCAGCAGGACGACGGCGCCGCCGCGCCAGACGAGCCGACCCAGCTCCTGCTCGAAGTCGGCGCGGTCGGTCACCGACACGACGCGAAGCCCGTCGTGCCCGACCGGCGCGAACGCGACGATGCGCTGGCGATAGACGCGGTCGACGGCGTGGCTGGCACCGGCGCCGAGGATCTCGGCCGTCAGCTCGGGACGGAAGCCCTGCTCGCCGATCGCGCGCAGCGGCTCGGAGCCGGCCACGATCCGCCCGTCGGCGTCCACCAGGAAGGCCTCGCCGCCGGGACCGAGCTCCATGCGCCGGGCGACGTCCTGCCACCAGGCGCGGTCGCCGCCGACGGTCGGACCGATGGTCGTGAGCTCGGTCGCGAGCACGCGCGTCTCGGCCAGCACGCGGCGTCCGACCTCCTCTTCCAGCGTGCGCTCCGCACGGCTGTACGCGATCGTGCCGAGCAGCAGCACCGCCGTCAGCGTCAGGATGAGCGAGCCGGCGAACACCTTCTGCGACAACGGGATGCGACGACCCGCCGGTGGCGCCAGGCCGCGCAGCGAGCCGAGCCGGTGCAGCAGCGGCTCGAGGCGGGCCTCGAGATAGAGGAACGCGAACAGCGCGCCGACGAGCCCGGTGACGACCCCGAGGGCCATCACCTTCACGACCTCGACGGCAGGCAGCTGTGCGAACAGCCGCAGCTGGAGCGCACCGATGGCGTAGCCGATGAGCGAGCCCAGCAGCAGGATGCCGGCGACGCGGACCGGGTAGTCGAGCAGCGTGCGCTCGAGCGCTGCCAGCTCGCCGGCATCGGGCGTGCCGCCGCCGGCGAAGGTACGATCCCAGCGCTCCGTCAGCCCACGCAGCCACAGCATCGGGAACAGCACCGGCGCCATGATCGCCGTCACCGGGACTTCCCAGAGGTAGCAGATGTAGACCCAGCGCAGCTGTCGCTCGTCGAGCAACCAGGCGAACAGCGAGTACGGCAGCCCGAGCAGCCACCAGGTGGCCATCGCCACCAGGCCGACCGTCAGAACGGCACGACGGAACTGGGCCGGATGCGGATGCGGGTCCGAGCCGGCCACGCGCGCCTACCGCACGAGCCCGTGTCGCCGATCGCTGCGGAGCCGCGAGCGCTCGCGCACCAGCGGCTCCAGCTCGTCCATCGCCGACTGTACCTCGGCCTGCTGCCGACTGCCCTGCTCGAGCAACGGCTCGGCGCGCTCGAAGTGGCTGTAGGCCTGCTCCAGATCACCGCGCTGCCGCGCCGCCAAGGCCAGGTGATAGAAGCCCTGCCCCTCCTCGCCCTTGCGGCCGAGGGCCAGCCCCATCAGGCGCTGCGCTTCGTCGAGATCGGGATCGAGCCGGATGGCGCGCTGCAGCTCGGTGAGCGCGCGGGTGTTGTCGCCGGTCTCGGTGAGCGCCTTCGCCAGCTCCATGTGGGAGTAGGCGTCGTCGGGGTTCGCGGCCAGATAGCGCGTCAGCGCCTCGGCGCCTTCCTTCGGGCGCTTCATCACGATGTAGACGGTGCCGAGAGGGCGATCGACCTGCGCCCCCATGCCGAGCGCACGCGCCTGCTCGAGCGCGGTGCGCGCCGAGTCCATCTTGCCGACCGTCTGATAGACGCGGCCGAGGAGGAACTGGCGCTCGGCGTTCTTCGGCTCCTCGCGGGCGAGACGCTCATAGCGCTCGATCACGACCAGCGGCGGCTCGTTGATGGCGTCGGACACGGCACGCACCTCGGCGAGGTCGTCGCTGGCGGCGGGGCGTCCCTTCGGCGTGGGGATCTTCTGCGCCTTGATGACGCTGTCGACGTGCGCGACGCGCTCCTGCGTGACCGGGTGGCTGAGCATGTACGCCGGCACGCCGGCCGGATTGAGCTGCTGCTCGACGAGCAGCTGCTTGAAGAACGAGCCCAACGCATGCGGGTCGTAGCCCGACTGGCTCGCGATGCGCAGGCCGAGGAAGTCGGCCTCCTGCTCGAAGTCGCGCGAGAACTTGAGCTGCGCCGTCTGCGCGGCGGCCATGCCGGCGGCACCGAGGACCGGGTTGATGAAGGCGAGGAGCATGCCCGCGAGGGCCGCGGCGCTCCACAGCTGCCCGGCCGTCTGCTGGCGCGAGATGTGGTGCGCGTGCACGTGCGAGATCTCGTGGCCGAGCACGCCGACCAGCTCGTCGTCGGTCTTGGTCTTCGCGAGCAGCCCGGTGAAGACGAAGACGTAGCCTCCCGGCACCGCGAACGCGTTCAGCGCCGGATGCGCGATGACGAAGAACTGGTAGTCGAACTCCTGCGGGCCGAGCGACGCCACCAGCTTCTGGCCGAGCCGGTTCACGTACTCGGTGAGGGCGGGATCGTCCACCAGCGGCAGCTGCGCGCGCGCCTCGAGAAAGAAGCGCCGCCCGAGCTCGCGCTCGGTGCCGTCGGCGAACGACGCCGTGGGAAATGCCAGCAGCGTGACGAGGAGCAACGCGATCGCTCGCTTCATGCTCGTCTCCCGAGCCGCGGCGCGACGTCGCGCGCGAAGTACGTGATGATGACGTCGGCGCCGGCGCGATGGATCGCGAGCAGGGTCTCGTCGACGACGCGCTCCTCGTCGATCCAGCCCTGCGCCGCGGCCGCCTTCACCATCGAGAACTCGCCACTCACCTGGTAGGCGGCGACGGGATGGCCGAAGCGGTCCTTCACGCGACGGATGAGGTCGAGGTAGGGTCCCGCCGGCTTCACCATCACGATGTCGGCGCCCTCCTCGATGTCGAGCGCGACCTCGCGCATCGCCTCGTCGCCGTTGGCCGCGTCCATCTGGTAGCTGCGGCGGTCGCCGAAGGCAGGCGTGGACTCGGCGGCCTCGCGGAACGGCCCGTAGAGGCCGGAGGCGAACTTCGCCGAGTACGCCATGATGGGGAGATTGCTGAAGCTGGCCTCGTCGAGGACACGACGGATCGCACCGACGCGGCCGTCCATCATGTCGGACGGGGCCACCATGTCGGCGCCGGCACGCGCGTGCGCGAGCGCCTCCTCGGCGAGGACGGCGAGTGTCGGATCGTTGTCGACGTCGCCGTCGCGCAGCAGGCCGCAGTGGCCGTGGTCGGTGTACTCGCACAGGCAGACGTCGGTGATGAGCAGCAGCTCGGGAGCGGCGCGACGGATGGCTTCGAGCGCGCGCGGGATGATGCCGTCGGGGTCGATGGCGCCCGTGCCGGTGGAGTCCTTCACCGGCGGGATGCCGAACAGCAGCACCGCCGGCACGCCGAGGTCGACCAGGCGGCGGCACTCCTCGGCAATGCGGTCGACCGAGAGCTGTGCGATGCCGGGCATGGCCGCGATCGGCTTCTCGACCCGTGAGCCGGGGACGACGAAGAGCGGCTGCACCAGCTGATCGGCCGACAGACGCGTTTCGCGCACCAGTCGGCGAAGCGCCTCACGCTGCCGGAGCCGCCGCGGGCGGTACGCCGGGAAACGGCTCATCGCGCCTTCTCGCTTAGTCCATCGTCTGTGGGTTTGCAAAAATGTTTCACCAGGGCGTCGGCGAGGGCCCGAGTGGTGTAGGCGGTCGGGCAGACGTCGACGGGCAGGCCGCAGTCGCGGGCCGCATCGGCGGTGATGGGGCCGATGCATGCCACCACCGTCCGACGCGACGCCACCAAGGCGGCGATCGCCTCGGGGCCGAGCATGGCGGCGAAGTTG
Source organism: Binatia bacterium (assembly GCA_036009625.1). Lineage (GTDB taxonomy): Bacteria > Desulfobacterota > Binatia > DP-6 > DP-6 > DASYLJ01. The sequence goes on along the minus strand of DASYLJ010000082.1, from coordinate 9,958 downwards.
CGCACCGTCGAGCTGCTCGTGAACGTGAGCGCATCGACCGTACCCGCGCCGATCGCCGCGCGCAGGCCGGCCGCGTCGGCGTCGGGCGGCACGATCGCCTCGTAAGCGATGACCTCGTCGACGTGCGCACCGCGCGCCGCCAGCGTCTCCGGCAGGATGACGCGTGCCCCGGCGGCGCGCGGCAGCAGGATGCGCTTGCCGCGGACGTCGTCGCCGAGCGCGTCGAGCAATCCCTCGGCACGGAACTCGCCGGGCACGATCTCCGGATGCAGCATGCGGCGCTCCAGCTCGGCCGCGGTCTCGGGACCGATGGCGGCGAGGCGCACCGACGCCAACATACGCACGTCGCGACGCTGCGCCGTGAAGCGGGTGAAGAACGCCCGCACACCGTTCGCGCTGGTGAAGAGGATCCAGTCGTAGCCGCCGGACGCCGCCACTGCCTGGTCGAAGCGGGCCGCATCGGGCGACGGCGCGATGGCGATGGTGGGGAAAACCAGCACCTCGGCGCCCTGCGCCTCGAGCAGCCGCGCGAAGTCTCCCGACTGCTGGCGTGGGCGCGTGACGACGATCCGTCGTCCCAGCAGCGGTCGCGATTCGAACCAGGTCACCTGCTCGCGCAGCCCGACGACGGTGCCGATGACGAGCACCGCCGGGGCACGCAGCGTGGCGGCGCGCACGAGAGGCGCCAGCGTCGCGACCGTGCCGGCGACGGTGCGCTGGCTGCCGATCGTACCCTGCTGGATCATGGCCGCCGGCGTCGCCGGATCGAGCCCGTGCGCCGTGAGCCGCGCCAGCACCGTCTCGAGGTGCTTCACCGCCATCAGGAAGACGAGCGTGCCGCCCTGGCTCGCCAGCGCTTCCCAGGGCAGCGGCGGCGGGCCGGGCTCGGTGTCGTCGCCGGGCCGGCAGGCCTGATGCCCGGTGACGATGGTGACGAGCTGGGTGTGATCGCGATGCGTGGCGGGGATGCCGGCGTAGGCCGGCACGGCGAGCGCCGACGTCACACCCGGGACGACCTCGAACGGGATGCCGGCGGCGCGCAGCGCGCTCGTCTCCTCGGCACCGCGGCCGAACACGAACGGATCGCCGTTCTTGAGGCGCACGACGAGCTTGCCCTCGCGCGCGCGGGCGATCAGGACCGTTTCGATGTCGCGCTGGGCCAGGCGCGCCGGGTCGTCGTGCGGGCGTCCGATGGCGATGATCTCGGCCTCTGGTCGCACGTGCTCGAGAAGCCGGCGATGCACGAGCTCGTCGTGCACGACGACATCGGCGGCAGCGAGCCAGCGCTGGCCGTGGAGTGTGAGCAGGCCGGGATCGCCCGGCCCCGCCCCCACCAGCACCACGCGGCCGCTCATCGCCCGAGCAGCCTTCCGGCGCCGCGGGCGAGCAGACGGTCCGCGAGGCGCGCGCCGAGCGCCGCGGCGTCCGCGCACGGCGCCTGATCGGCGTCCTCGATGCGCTCCAGCCCGTCGACGTCGCTCACCTGCACGCGCAGCACGACCGCGCCACCGTCGACGCGGGCGTACGCGGCGAGCGGCGTGTTGCAGTCGCCGCCGATGGCCACGAGGAAGCCGCGCTCGGCAGCGATGGCGGTGGCGGTGACGTCGTCGTGCACGGCGCCGAGCAACGCGCGCGTGTCGTCGTCGTCGGCCCGACACTCGAGCGCGAGCGCCCCCTGCCCCACCGCCGGCAGCAGATCGTCGGGCGACAGCGGCTGCGCGTCGGGCTCGTCGACGCCGAGCCGCACCAGGCCCGCTGCCGCCAGGATCAGCGCATCGACCTCGCCGTCGCGCCACTTGCGGAGCCGCGTGTCGACGTTGCCGCGCAGGAACACGATGTCGAGGTCGCGGCGATGGGCGAGGAGCTGCGCACGCCGTCGCACGCTCGCCGTGCCGACGCGTGCACCGGGGCGCAGGCCGGCGAGGCCGCCGGCACCGGCGCCGACGAGCACGTCGCGCGCATCGGCCCGCGTCGGAATGGCGCCGAGGACCATGCCTGGGGCCAGCGCCGCCGGCACGTCCTTCAGCGAGTGCACCGCGAAGTCGACGCTGCCGGCCGCGAGCGCCTCCTCGATCTCCTTGACGAAGAGTCCCTTGCCGCCGGCAGGCGCGAGTGGCCCCTGCGACAGCTGATCACCGGTGGTCCGGATGAGCACGAGCGGCACCGCGAGACCGGGATGCGCGCGTTCGATGGCCGCGGCGATCATGCCGGCCTGCGCCCGGGCGAGCGGGCTCCCACGCGTCCCGAGACGCAGCGTGCGCAATGCCACCGTCAGCCCTCGTCGTCCGTCTCGTCGCCGGCGGGCGCGCCATGCAGACGGAAGAGCGAGCGGGCGGCGTCGACGTAGAACGTCTCGCTCTCGCCCGACTGGTGGCTGCGCAGCGCCGTGAGCGGTGCGTGCAGGATCTTGTTGACGATCGACCGCGTCAGGCGCTCGACACCCTCGCGCTGCCGCGGGTCGCAGCCCGGACCGAGCGCGGTCAGCCAACGCTCGACCTCGACCTGCCGGATGCCTTCGAGCTTCTCGCGCAGCGCCACGATCGTCGGCACGACGCCGAGGCTCTCGAACCAGCGCCAGAACGCGTCCACCTCAGCGTCGACGATGGCCTCCGCCCGCACCGCCTCGGTGGCACGCGCGCCGCGGTTCTCGGCGATGACGCCCTCCAGGTCGTCGATGTCGTAGGTGTAGACGCCGTCGAGGGCGTGCACGGACGGATCGATACAGCGCGGGACCGCGACGTCGATCAGAACCATGGGCCGGTGCCTGCGCTCGCGCATGGCCTCTTCGACCTGCGCGCGGCGGACGAGGAAGTCGTCGCCCGCAGCTGCGCCGATGACGAGGTCGGCGAGCGGCAGGTAGCGCCCGAGCTTCTCGAACGGCACCGGCATGCCGCCGAGCTCTCGCGCCACGTCGATGGCGCGCTCGAAGGTGCGGTTCGCCACCATCAGCGAGCCGGTGCCCTGCGCCATCAGCTGGCGCGCGCACAGCTCGCCCATGGTGCCGGCGCCGATCAGCAGCGCGGTCTTGTCGCCGAAGCCGTCGAAGATGTCGCGCGCCAGCTCGACCGCCGTCGAGCCCACCGACACGGCCTTCTCCGCGATGCCGGTCTCGGAGCGGATGCGCTTCGCCACCGAGAACGACTTGTGGAAGCAGCGATGCAGCACGCGCCCCGACGAGCCGGTCGCCGCCGCCACCGCGTACTGCTCCTTCAGCTGGCCGAGGATCTGCGGCTCGCCCACCACCATCGAGTCGAGGCTGGCGGCGACGCGGAAGAGATGGCGCACCGCCTCGCGATCGTGGTGCACGTAGAGCGAGGTCTGCAGGAGGTCGTCACCGAGGCCGTGCAGCTGCGAGAGGAACGGGGGGATGCCGGCCGCCACCTGCTCGGCGTCGGCACCGCACGCGAGCACCTCGACGCGATTGCAGGTCGAGAGGATGACGCCCTCTTCGACGCCGGGGAGCGCCAGCAGACCACGCAGCGCCGGCTCGAGATGGCCGTTCGAGAACGCCACCCGCTCACGCACCTCGACGGGCGCGGTGTGGTGGCTCAGGCCGACGAGGACGATGCGGTGCTGCACGTCAGTACGCCTTGCCGTGGATCCCGATGCCGAGCAGGTTGACGCCGACCAGCGACACCACGATGGCCGCGAAGCCCGCGATGGTGAGCTGCGCCGCCCAGCGGCCGCGCCATCCCGCCGTCATGCGGCCCTGCAGCAGGACGACGTACAGGGTCCAGACCAGCATGGTGAAGAGGACCTTGGGGTCGGCCATCCAGGCGCTGTCCCACTCCGCCTCGTGGGCCCAGACGATGCCCGACACGATGCCGAGCGTCAGCAGGATGAGACCCCACTTGAGGCAGTTGTGGCTGAACGAATCGAGACGCTCGAGCGACGGCAGACCGTGCAGGACGCCGCGCCCGCGGTGCGTCTTCAGACGGCGCTCCTGCACCAGATAGAGGATGCTGGCGCTGCACGCGATGGCGAACGCCGCGTCGCCGAGCAGGGCCAGCAGGACGTGCACCGGCAGCCAGACGCTGCGCAGCACGTCGGGCAGCGGCTGCGCGCCGCCCTTGACGACGCTCGCCGCGAGCGTCAGGCCGAAGGCCAGCGGCATGATGACGGCGCCGAGCGCCAGCAACGGGCCACGGAGCTGCACCGCCAAGAAGAGGCCCACGAGGAGCGCCGCCAGCAACGACAGGCCCTCGCCGAAGTTCGCGACCGGCAGATGACCGACCAGCACCGCCCGCATCAGGATCGAGACGGCGTGCAGCAGCAGGCCGCCGCCGAGGAGCCACATGAGGAGGCGGTGCGGAAAGTCGCGGCGGATGCTGGCGATGCCCATCAGCGCAGCCACCGTCGCCGCCAGGTAGAGGCCGGCGGCACCTCGGAGCAGGACGATCTCCATGTTCAGTCCCCCGCCTCGAGGTCGAGACGATCGAGGGTGCAGGCCGCGCCAGCCACCTCGGACAGCAGTCGGTCGATGCCGGGTCGATCGTCCCGGCGCACCAGGTCGAGCAACGGCGAGTCGAGGAGCGAGGCCATGACGGTCATACGCGCCGGGTGACCCTCGAGATGACGCCGTACCGCGCCCAGGATGGCGACGAAGGGCGCGTACTCGGGTCCGACCTGCACCTCCAGCTCGCGACGGAGGCGAGCGGCCAGCCCGGGGCTCGCCCCACCCGTCCCGATCGCGATGCGGAGGTCGCCGCGGTCGACGATCGCCCCGGCGTAGAAGCTGCAAGCGTCCGGTACGTCCACGACGTTCAGGAGCACCCGCTCGCGCTCGGCATCCGCCCGGAGCCGGGCGATCAGGTCGGGGGCCCGGGTGACGGCGTAGGCCAGCATCGCGCCCGCCAGGTCGCCGGAACGATAGGCGCGGGCCTGCCAGTCGAGGACACCTGCCGCATGCCGCTCGGCCAGCGCCGGCGTGACCTCGGGGGCCACCACCGTCACGCGGGCACCGGCCGCCAGGCACTCGAGCGCCTTGGCCTCGGCCAGCGCGTCGCCACCGACGACGACACAGCGTCGGCCGTCGAGGCGGAGGAACACCGCATGGGTCCGCATCCCTCGCAGGATGCTATCAGAAGGCCCCCGTAGCAAAAACGCCGAGCCCGAGCATCATCTCGGGCGGTGGCTCAGCTCTGACCGGGGATGCGGAGGACCTGGCCCGTCTTGATGGTCTTGCTCTTGCCGAGACGGTTGGCCGTGCGGAGGGACTTCTCGCTCACCCGATACTTCTGTGCGATCGACGAGAGGGTCTGGCCCTTCTTCACGCGGTGGGTGACGGCGGCGTTCCGGGTCTGGGCGCTCCGCTGGTTGTTCCGGCGCGTCGGCGGCGGCGGCGCGGAGACGCGGACGACCCGCTCTTCGGCCACGAGCTCGGCGAAGCGGTCCTCGAACCCTTCCCCGGACGGCTTGGGGACGCGCAGGGAGTAGCCCGCCGGGATGGCCCGTCGCCCCTGCACGACCGGATCCATCAGGGCCGGATTCAGGCTGGCCAGCGTGTCGGCGTCGGTCCGGGCCAGCCGGGCCGCGACCTCGAGGCCGATCGACTGGTCGAGCGCGATGACGTGCGACGGCAGTGGCGGCTCGGGGTTGATCTTGCCGAAGTAGGTCTCGTGGTGCTTGTCGACGTCGAGCGCCGCCAGGAACTCGGGATAGAAGTTGCGCGACGCGAAGCCGAATGCCGGACCGCGATAGTCGCGGATGATGGTGCCGATGTCGGCGGTGCCGGTTTCGCGGACGGCGCGCGACATGCCACCCGGGCCGTGGTTGTAGGCGGTGATGGCCAGCGGCCACGACCCGAGCCGATCGTAGTTGCCGCCCAGGAAGCGCGCCGCGGCGCGCGTCGATGCGATGGGGTCCTTGCGCTCGTCGACCAGGCCGCCGACGTCCATGTAGAGGCGCCCCGTGGACGGCATGAACTGCCAGATGCCGGCCGCACCGACCTTGGAGTAGGCGTGCAGGTTGAAGCACGACTCGATGAGCGGCAGGCGCGTCAGCTCGGGAGGCAGGCCCGCCTCGCTGAAGATGCGCTCCATCTCGGGGAAGTAGCGACGCGCGTGGCGGTAGCCTTCCTCGAACTTCTCACGGATGCCGCGCTGGCTGCGCAGTCGCTTGTCGTCGGTGGCGTCGATGAACTTGGTGGGGCTGCTGTCGTTCTTGAAGAGGTCGCGGATGCGTCGCTCTTCCACCGTCAGCTGCTCGTTGCTCGCGCCGTCCTGGAGTCGACGGAGCAACCCACGGATGCGCTCCATCTCGAGGTCGGTCTCGTCCTTCTGGAGACGCTCGACCTCGATCAGGCTGGTGCCGTTCGCGACCAGATCGCGGAAGTCGAGCACGCTGTAGACCTTGTCGAGATCCACCGTGTCGTGCACAACGACCTGGTACTTGGAGTACTCGGCGAAGACGCGACGCCAGAACGCGATCTGGTGCTCGATCTCCGGGGGCCGCGGGAACGCAGTTGTGGCGGCATCGGCGACCGGAGCAAGCAGGGACAGTAGGACGGCGACGACGACCGATAGTGCGCGCATGAAACTCCCTGCCCCTCCCAACAACCGCAACCGCAACGACCTGAGATCGAATCGTACCAAACCGCTCTGAAAAGAGTCAAACAATTCGCTCGATTTGCGCTGCGGATTCTGCTCTGCGGTGCGATCGCCGGCTGTCACGAGGCACCGGTCCCGCCCGACGGGCTGGTGGTGGCCCTCGATGCCGAGCCACAGACCGTCGATCCGCGCTTCGCGACCGATGCCACGGCCAGCCGGATCAGCGACCTCGTGCACGTCGGCCTCACCCGCAACGACGCCTCCGGGCGACGCGTTCCCTCCCTGGCCTCGTCGTGGCGGTTCGCCGACCCGACGACGCTGATCTTCACGCTCCGTACCGACCTGCGCTTCGCCGACGGCACGCCGGTGCGCGCCAGCGACGTCGTCGCCACCTACGAGGCAGTGCTGGATCCGGCACTGGGCTCTCCCAAGCGCGCCGGCCTCGACATGCTCGCCGGCGTCACGGCCCCGGACGACGCCACCGTGGTCATGCGCCTGCGGGCGCCCTTCGCACCGTTCCTCGACGCCACCGGTCTCGGCGTCGTGCCGGCAGGTCGCGCCCACGATCCGAGCGAGATCCGCGAAGGTGCGGGGCCGTTCCGCGTCGTGCGGGTCGATCGGGGCGAGCGGGTCGTCCTCGCCCCGAACCCGGCGTGGCCGGAGCCGGCCACCATCGACCCCCTCGAGTTCCGGGTCGTGCCTGACCCGCTCGTGCGCCTGCTCGAGCTACGGCGCGGCGGCGTGCAGCTGGCGCAGGACACGCCCGAGCCGGAGCTGCTCGAGTGGCTGCGCGCCGTCCCCGGGCTGCGGGTGCGACGACAGCCGGGAACCAGCTTCGCCTATTTGGCCTTGAACCTCCGCGACCCCCGGCTGGCACGACGCCGCGTCCGCGAGGCGATAGCACTGGCCCTCGATCGCGATCGCCTGCTGCGTGCGGTCCTCGGCGACATGGCCCGTCCGGCCTCCGGGCTGCTCGCGCCCGAGCACTGGGCGTTCGTCGCGGTGCCGTCGACGCCGTTCGATCCCACCCGCGCGCGACGGTTGCTCGATCGCGCCGGCTTCCCCGATCCCGACGGCGCCGGCCCGGCGCCGCGGTTCCGCCTGCTCTACAAGACGTCGAGCGTGCCGGCGCGGCGCCGGCTCGCCGAGGCCCTGCAGGCACAGCTCGCCGACGTCGGCATCGCGCTCGACGTGCGCACCTACGAGTGGGGCACGGTCTACGCCGACGTGCGCGCGGGACGATTCGAGGTCGCCGCGATGGCGTGGGTCGGCGTCGGCGATCCCGACCTGTTCTACCTGACGCTGCATTCGACGATGACACCGCCCGCGGGCTACAACCGCGGCCACTACGCGAGCACGGTGATGGATCGGCTGGTGGAACAGGGCCGGCGGGCGCTCGACGTCGCCACCCGCCAGCGCGTCTACGCGCGCGTCCAACGCCGTGCCGCGCGCGACCTGCCGATGATCCCGTTGTGGTGGGAGGACCGCGTCGTCATCGAGAGCACGCGGCTCGTCGACTTCGAGCCGCAGCCGAGCGGCGATCTGCTCGGCCTCGCGACGGCGCGGATGGAGTGATGCGCCGCCGCCTGCTGCTGTTGCTGCCGACGCTGCTCGGCGTCGTCGTGCTGGTGTTCGCGTTCCTGCATCTCGTGCCCGGTGATCCGGTCGAGATCATGCTCGGCGAGTCGGCGGCACCGGCCGACGTCACGGCACTACGCCAGAGCCTCGGGCTCGACCGTCCGCTCCCCGAGCAGCTCCTGGGCTTCCTCGTCCGGGCCGTCCGCGGCGATCTCGGCTGGTCGCTCGCGTTCCGCGCACCGGTGACGGAGGTGATCGGTGCGCGCTGGCCGGCGACGCTCGAGCTCGCCGGCGCCGCGTTCGTGCTCGCCCTCGCACTGGCCATTCCGCTCGGCACGATCGCGGCGGTCCACGAGGGCACGCTCGTCGATCGCGCCGCGCGTCTCGTGAGCCTGATCGGAGTGTGCGTGCCGAGCGTCTGGATGGGCCCCCTGCTGATCCTCGTCTTCTCGATGCAGCTCGGGTGGCTGCCGGTGTCGGGACGTGGCGGCGTCGCGCATCTGGTGCTGCCGGCAGTCACGCTGGCACTCGGCATGGCGGGCATCCTCGTGCGGCTCACGCGCGCCAGCATGCGCGAGGCGCTGCGTGGCGACTATGTCCGCACCGCGCGCGCGAAAGGAGCATCACCGTGGCGGGTGGTGGTGCGGCATGCGCTGCGCAACGCGCTCCTCCCCGTCACCACGGTCGCCGGCATCCAGGCGGGCGCGCTGCTCGCGGGCGCGATCGTCACCGAGACGATCTTCGCGTGGCCCGGGCTCGGCCGCCTCATGATCCAGGCCATCGGTGCGCGCGATTATCCGCTGGTGCAGGGCTGCGTGCTGGTGATCGGCGCCACCTACGTCCTCGTCAACGCCATCACCGACGTCGTGCTGGCCGCCCTCGACCCCCGTCTGCGCGATGCCGCGTAGACGCGCCGGCCTGGGGGCCGTCATCGCCGGCGGCGCCATCGTCGTGCTCGTGGCGCTGCTCGGTGCCGCAGCGCCGCTGGTGACGTCGGCCAGCCCGTACACCACCGATCTCGACGCGCGGCTCGCGCCACCCGATCACGCGCATCCACTCGGGCAGGATGCGCTCGGGCGCGACGTGCTCGCACGCCTGCTGCGCGGCGCGCGCATCTCCCTCGGCACCGGCATCGCCATCACGGCGATCTCGCTCCTCGTCGGCGTCCTGCTCGGCGCGGCAGCCGGCTATGCCGGCGGCTGGCTCGACGAGGCGCTCGCGCGCGTCATCGACGTCCTGCTCGCGTTTCCCGGCCTGCTGCTGGCGATCGCCCTCGCCGCGATCCTCGGCCCGAGCCTGCCGAACGTCGTGCTGGCGCTCAGCCTGCTCGGATGGACCGGCTACGCGCGGCTCGCCCGCGCGCAGGTGGCGGCGCTGCGCCAGCGCGAGCTCACGCAGGCCGCGCGTGCGCTCGGTGCCACGCCGTCGCGCATCATCGGCCGGCACTTGCTGCCGCTCGCCGCACCGGCGATCGTCGTACAGGCGACGTTCGGGCTCTCGAGCGCCATCCTCGCCGAAGCCAGCCTGTCGTTCCTGGGCCTCGGCGCACCGCCGCCACTGCCGTCGTGGGGCAGCATGCTCGACGAGGGCCGGCAGTTCATGCTCGTCGCGCCTCATCTCGTCATCGTCCCCGGGCTGGCACTCGTCGGCACCGTGCTCGCGCTGCAGCTCCTCGGCGACGGCCTGCAGCGGATGCTCGACACGCGAGAGCGCTAACGCTGGCGGTCGGTCCGCGGTGGTGTGGGGCGCTGGGACCGCCGGCTGCGCGCGGAGTTCGCACGGCACCCAGCCCCCCATTTCCCCTCCACGCGTGCTCTCGACGCGCTCGCTCG
>DASYLJ010000081.1:0-17178 GCA_036009625.1 Binatia bacterium | reverse complement strand
GCATGCGCTCGGCGAGCTCGAGGGCGCGATCGAACTCGGCGCGCGTGATGTGCATGCCGAGGAGGCCCCAGAGCTTCGGGATGGTCGACGGCTGCTGCGGGGCGTCGCCCGAGAGCTCCAGCGCCCGGGTGAAGGCTCGCTCCACCTCCGGCGCCGAATAGCCCCGCGTCACCATGCGCACCCTACCGAGCGCGCTCTGCAACGCCAGCTCGTCCCGATCTCGCTCGGGCGACGGGGGCAGGCCGCCCAGGAGCGCGAGTCCCTTCTCGAGGTGGGTCTCGGCCTCGACGTACGCGTACCGTCCACTGGCCGTCGCCGCGGCCAACCGTCGATAGTGCGCGGCGCGAGCTCGATTGCCTCCCTCCTCGAAGTGCAGTGCCAGCTCGGCCGCGAGCTCGCTCGCGCGCGCGCCGTATGCCGTCTCGAGTACCTCCGCGATGCGGAGGTGCAGATGTCGTCGTCGACGCGCGGGCACCGACGCCGCGAGCGTCTCGCGATACAGCGGATGCCGGAAGACGAAGCTCGCGGCGATCGTGCCGTCGGGCCACGTGGCGATTCCCGCGTGCCGGAGGAATCGCCCCGCACGGGCCAGACGATCGCACCGCTCCTCGGCCTCCGCGGTGCTGCGGTCGGCGCCCGTGGCGGCGACGGCGGCGGAGAACTCGATCCCGGCGAGGCTCGCGCCTTCGAGCAACCGGTGCTCCTCTTCGTCCAGGTGGCCGAGCTGCTGCACGATCATCGACCGCAGGCTCTCGGGAACGGCGGCCAGCTCGGTCTCGAGGCCCGTGCCCATCGTCCACTGGCGGCCGCGCTCGACGATCACCCCTCGCGTGCGCAGATGATCGACCAGCGTCACGAGAAAGAGCGGGTTGCCGCCGGTGCGTTCGCGCAGCCGTCGTGCCACCTCGCGTGGGAAGTCGCCGCCCGGGAACCGGTGCGCGAGGTACTCCGTCACGCCGTCGACGTCGAGCACCTCGAGCGCGATCTCGCCGCAACGGCGGCCCGTCGCCAGCCGCTGCGACACCACTCGTAGCGGGTGGTGTCCGAGGATCAGCTCGATGGGGCGATAGGTCGCGAGCACGAGCAGGCGCGCCGGCTCGCGCCGCACCGCGATGAGCGCCAACAGATCCACCGTCGACGGGTCGCTCCAATGCAGATCCTCGAGGACGAGCACGACGGGGACCTCGGCGCAGAGCGCCTCGACGAATTCGGCCATCTCGCGCAGCATGCGTTCGCGGGCGGCGCCGAACAGCTCGCGGCCGAGGGCGTCGCGATCGTCCTCTTCGATGAGCCAGGGAAGCTGCGCGAACCACGTCGGGGCATAGCGGCGCAGCAGTGACCGTGCGGCGCGATCGTCACGCACCAGCCGCCCGATGGCTTCCAGCATGGGCATGTAGGGTTCGGCGGAGCCCGATTGCTCGAGACACTGGCTCCCCGTGATCGCCAGCGTCCGGCGCGATGCGATCCTCGCGACGAAGTGCTCGACGAGGGCCGTCTTGCCCGCGCCGGCTTCACCGGTGATGAACACCACCTGCCGCTCACCGTGCAGCGCCAGGGCGAGGCGCTCCTCGAGATGCGCGATCTCGTCGGCGCGCCCGGTGAGACCCGCGACCGCCTGACCCGTCGCCGCGCCGCCCGGCGGCCAGGCGACGAGGGAACCAGCTCGCGCTCCCGGGCCCTCGTCGCGGCGTGACGAATCCGTCGACGTGACGGTTGCGACGAATCGGTAGCCGCGTCGGTGCACGGTCTCGATGAAGCGGGGCGCGGCGGCCGAGTCGCCGAGTGCGCGGCGGATCTCGGCCATGGAGACCTTCAGCACGCCGTCGGCCACGTGCGTGTCGGGCCAGACCTCCTCGAGGAGCTGGTCCTTCGAGACGAGTCGACCGGCGTGCTCGAGCAGCACCCGCAGGACGTCGAACGCCTTGGGGTTGAGCCGGATCGGGCCGGACGCGTCCTCGAGTCGCTGGTTGGCGCGGTCGAGCCGGAAGCGGTCGAAATGCAGCATCATCGGTCGCGCCGGCTCCCCGCGTTTTAACTCCGTTCTAACCGCACTCGAAGGACTGCCCGAGCCATCGCGCGCTATCCCACGCCACCAATGAGCGTGCAATCCATCGCGTCTGCATCCGGTGCAACGCCTCGCGCGTAGGGTCGTCGAACGATGCCATCACGTACAGCGCACGTCGCGCACTCCCCGCGCCAAGGTAGCGCGCCGCTACCCGAAAGGTAGCGGCGCGTCTCCGAGACGAGCAACCGAGAGGAACATCGCGAGATCATGCGAAGCCTTCGATCCAGGAGTCGTACCGCGGGTGCCGTCGTCGTGATGGCGATGTCGCTCGTCGTGCTGTCTGCCCGCATTGCCCGTGCGCTGACGCTCGACGGGTCGACGGTCAAGGGAACCGTGACCGTCGACAAGCTGAAGCCGGCGAACGGCAAGCTCAGCCTGAGCGGACAGTTCCTGCCCGTCGCGGGACCGTCTCCCGACGTGGCGGGGCTGCCGGTCACGTTCACGGTGGGCGGGTTCTCGCAGGTGCTTCCCGCCGGCGCGTTCAAGGCCTCCGGCAAGGGTACGAAGACGACGTGGTCGTTCAAGGGCCGCAAGGGCGGCCTCACCGCTCTGACGATCGTGCGACCCGCGACCGGCGCCTGGACCTTCAGCGCCCGGGCCAGCGGCATCGTGCTCGCCGGCACGGCGAACCCGATCGCGGTCGCCCTGCGGCTCGGCGGCGACCAGGGCGCCGTATCGCGCTTCTTCGTCGTCGCGACCGACAGCCCGGCGCGGAGGGTCTTCAAGCTTCCCGCCGCAAAGAAGGACGACGCGGACGGCGACGGCGCCACGATCGGCGCCGGTGACTGCGACGACCAGGACCCGACCGTCTTCCCCGGCGCGCCCGAGCGCTGTGACGGCACCGACGACGATTGCGACGACGACGTCGACGAAGGCTTCGACGTCGGCGACGCGTGCGCCGCAGGCGTCGGTGCGTGCCGGCATTCCGGTGTGACGGTCTGCGCTGCGGACGGCGGCGGGACGGTCTGTGATGCATCCACCGGCCTTCCCGCCAGCGAGCGCTGTGGCAACGACGTCGACGATGACTGCGACGGTCAGACGGACGAGGGCTTCGACGTGGGCACGCCGTGCACCATCGGCACGGGGTCGTGTGCGCGCAGCGGCGTTCACGTGTGCGCGCCGGACGGCACCGGCACCGTGTGCGATGCCACACCGGATCCCACGTGCACACCGGGCCCGGTGATCGCGATCGTCGAGCCGGCCAACCTGTCGTCGTTCACGCGGCTGATCGTCACGGTGTCCGGCACGGTCTCGGCCGACGCGGTGGAGGCCCGGTGCAACGAGTTTCCCGCCACCGTCGGCGGCGGGGTCTTCCGCGTGAACGTGACCCTCGAGGAAGGCACCAACGTCATTGCGTGTGTCGCGAAGGATGCCGCCGGACAGACGCGGACGGCGAGCCTCTCGGTCACGGTCGATACCCAACCGCCACGCGTCACGATCACGGCTCCGGACGAGGGCAGCACCGTCAGCTCGCCGTCGCTCACCGTCACCGGCCTCATCAATGACGTCGTCGTCGGCACGGTGAATCAGCAGGAAGCCCGGGTCGACTGCAACGGCGTCCGGGCGCAGATCGCGAACCGGACCTTCATCGCGCCCGACGTGGCACTGGTGCCCGGTCCGAACATCATCACGTGCGTCGGCACCGATCAGGCGGGCAACGCCGACAGCGCGCGCGTGCACGTCGACCTGACCGTCGCGAGTGGCCCGCTGCTCCGCATCGTGTCCGGCGACGGGCAGAGCGGCGCGATCGCGACGCGGCTGGCGGAGCCCCTCGTCGTCTCGGTCACCGACGGCACCGTGCCGCTCCCGGGGAAGACGGTGCTGTTCCGCGTGCTGCGGAACGACGGCACCGTGCAGGCGGGAGCGATCGGCGAGCGGTTCGTGGCGGTGGTGACGGACGGCAATGGCCGCGCCCAGGTCGACTACACGCTCGGGACCTGGGCCGGCGCCGGGAACAACCAGGTGCAGGCCACCGCGCCGGGCATTGCCGGCGAGGTGCTGTTCAGCGAGTCGGCCACACCGGGGAGCGCGGCACGGATCGTCGTCGACGCGGGCAACTATCAGGAGGGCGCCGCGAACGAGCGCCTCCCGTTGCCGTTCGTGGCGGTGGCGATCGACGACGGCAACAACCGGCTCGCCGGCGTGCCGGTGACGTTCCAGGTCACGGAAGGCGGCGGCTCGCTCGGCGGGCAGCCGAGCCTGACCGTCGACACGGACAGCGACGGGCGCGCCGAGGCGGTGCTCACCCTCGGCCCCGAGGAGGGACCCGACGGCAACGTCGTCGTGGCGAGCTTCGCGGGCAATGCCGAGCCGGCAGCGGTGTACGTCGCGTCGGGCAAGGTGCCGGGCAATCCGGCGCAGACGCGCGTCAGCGGCGTCGTCCTCGACAACACGAACCAGCCGATCGCCGGTGTGACGCTCGGCATCGAAGACCCGACGAGCACGACGACGCCGCGGGCACTGCTGTCCTCCGTGCGGAGCGATCTCGAGGGACAGTTCGTCCTGTCGCCGGTGCCGGTGGGGCACGTGTTCCTGTTCGTCGAGGGTGCCACCGCGCAGCGCCCCGGCGTCTGGCCGCGGCTCGAGTTCGAGCTCGTCACCGTCGCCGGACGCGACAACACCGTCGGCATGCCGATCTACCTGCTGCCGATCGACGTCGGCCACGGGCTGCTGGTGGACGACACCAGCGGCGGCACGATCACGTTGCCCGACGTGCCGGGCTTCTCGCTGACGGTGCTGCCGGGGTCGGTGACGTTCCTGAACGGTACCCACCGCGGCACGGTGAGCGTCACGTCGGTGCATCCCGACAAGGTGCCGATGGTGCCGAGCTTCGGCCAGCAGCCGCGCTTCATCGTCACCATCCAGCCCGCCGGCGTCCACTTCAATCCGCCCGCGGCGATGACCATTCCCAACGCCGACGGCCTGGCGCCGGGGCAGAAGACCGAGATGTACTCCTTCGATCACGACCTCGGGCAGTTCGTCAGCATCGGCCCGGGCACCGTCAGCGACGACGGCTCGATCGTCGCGTCCGACCCCGGCGTCGGCGTGATCAAGGGCGGCTGGCACTCGGCGGGCAACCCGCCGCCGGCCGGCGACGTCACGTCGTGCAACGACGGCAACGCCTGCACCACCGACGTGATCGTCGAGCAGCAGTCGCAGAAGTCCTGCCGTCACACCCAACTGGCGGATGGGATCGCGTGTACCATCGAGCCGCCGGTCCGTTCGGCCGCGGTCCGATGTGGCGACGACTTCATCGACGTCTCGATCGCCGAGTCGTGTGATTCGGCGCCGCCCGGTGAGCTCGGGCTCTGCCTCCAGAGTCACTGCAAAGCTGGACCGTTCAGCTCCGTCCAGGTCGCCGAGAGCACCACCGAAGCGCTCTCCGCCATCTGCAGCTCGGCGCCGGCGGGGTCGTCGGACGCGTCCGGGATCGGCTGCATCGGCCGACCGCTCCGCGACAGCATGCAGGCGTGCGTCAAGGGCAAGGGCATCGAGGTGAAGTGCAATCCCATCCCCAATGGCACGCGGTGTGCCGAGGCACCCACGCCGCCAGATCCACTCGGCCAGTGTCTGGACGTGAACGGCAGTCCCGCGTGCGGCAACCAGTTCACCTTCTTCCCCAACAGCGCGGACCTCGACGACATCTGCGGCTCGCTGTCGTCGGTCGCGTTGCACGAGATGGTGCATGCCTTCGCCTGCGACCAGGGAGGCGTCGGTCATCCGCAGGGCCGCGCCGAGCCCGACGACCGACCGTACGGCTGCCAGGAAGCCTGCTTCCCGGGCAGCACGGGCGATCGCGGCAACCCGGAGGCATGCAAATGACCCGAGCCATCGTCAGCTTCGTCCTGACTGCGCTACTGACGGCGACGGCCGTCCACGCCCAGGGTGTGGGCGACGACGTCGAGCGCGTGCCGGACGGGACGGTCTTCGAACCGGCGCCAGCCGCGGCGGTCCGGCTCGACGAGCGTTGCGTCGTCTCGATCCTGAACCGCACGGCGAAGGTCAGAGCGGACGGCACGTTCGTCATCGGCAACGTGCCGAGCAACTTCGGGCCGGTGCGGGCGCACGCGACCTGCATCGTGCGCGGCACCACCGTCACCGGACAGTCCGATCTCTTCGTCGTGCCGCCGAGCGGCGTCATCGACACCGGCAGCATCGAGTTCGACATCCCGCAGCCGATCCCCGCGTCGCTCGCGGTCACCGCGTCGACGCCGACACTCCCCGCGACGGGCGCGACCGCGCAGCTCACCGTCACCGCCGTCTTCGCCGATGCCAGCACCGAGAACGTCACCGCCGACCCCGCCACGAGCTATCGCAGCAGCAATCCCGCGATCGGCACGGTGAGTGCCGCGGGCGTCGTCACCGGCGTCTCTTCCGGGCCCGTGCTCGTCACCGTCCTGTACGAGGGCGTCTCGGGCTTCGTCCGTCTGAGCGTTGCGCCGGGTGCGACCGACAGCGACGGCGACGGCATCCCCGACGACGTCGAGGTCGCCAACGGTCTCGATCCCGCCGATCCGCTCGACGGCTTCGCCGATCCGGACGGCGACGGGCTCACCACCAGGCAGGAACTGGTCGACGTCGGCACGAACCCGCACGTCGCCGACACCGACGGCGACGGCCTGTCCGACGGGCAGGAGGTGTCGCTCGGGACCAACCCGCTCGTCGCCGACACCGACGGTGACGGCGTGCGCGACGGCCTGGAGGTGCAGATCGGCAGCGACCCGCTCGATCCGACCAGCGTCGATCTGGCAGCGACGCTCGACCGCTTCGAGGTGACGCCGGTGCAGTTCCGGCTCGTCGTCGACACGATCGACGGCGTCGCGTCGCTGCAGCTCGTCGTCACGGGTCACCTGATCGACGGCACCACCATCGACCTCACCCAGACGGCGCGCGGCACCACGTATGTCTCGAGCGATCTCACCGTGTGCAACCTGGGCGGGATGGCGGGTCGGGTCGTCGCGGGCAACGCCGGCAGCTGCACGATCACGGTCGCGAACAGCGGCTTCTCGGCTGCGGTCCAGGGCGATGTCGTCGGCTTCGCTCCCCGGGCGCTGTCGTTCGTGGCCATCCCGGGCTTCGCCAACAACGTGGACGTGCGCAGTGGCTTCGCCTTCGTCGCCGCCGGCGCCACGGGCCTGCAGGTGGTCGACGTCGCGAACCGCGCCAACCCGCACGTGGTGGCGGCGCTCGACACGCCCGGCAACGCGAACGACGTCCGCGTCGTGGGCACGACGGCGTACGTCGCCGACGGATCGTCGGGCCTGCAGGTGATCGACGTCACGAATCCGCTGGCCCCCGTGCTCCGCGGCAGCGTCGACACGCCCGGCACCGCGCAGGACGTCGTCGTGAAGGGTGCCTTCGCCTACGTCGCTGACGGCAATGCGGGTCTCCGGATCGTCGACGTCGGCAACCCCGCGGCGCCCGCGCTGCGCGGGACCGTCGACACGCCCGGTACCGCGAAGGGCGTCGACGTGGCGACCGACCGGGCCATCGCCGCGGTCGCCGACGGCAGCGGCGGGCTCCGCGTGATCGACGTCGCCAATCCGAACGCGCCCGCGATCGTCGGCAGCGTCGCCGCACCCGGGACCAACGACGCCCGCGACGTGGTCGTGCAGGGTGCGTTCGCCTTCGTGGCGGACGTGAACCAGGGCTTCCTCAGCGTGGAGCTCGGCGACCCGTCGCATCCGGTGATCCGCGCCATCTCTCCGCAGGGCGGCGCAGGGCGACCGACGGACGTGGCGCTCGCGGGTCGCTTCGCCGGCGAAGCCGATACGTTCTTCACCAACGCGGTGCCGATCCTCGACGTCGGCACGCCGGCCAACCCCATCCCGCGCGCGTTCGTCGATTTCTCGACGTTCCGCGGTGAAGACGGCACCGGCATCGCGGTCGACGAGGCGTTCGTCTACCTGACGTCCACCCAGGGCGGTGCGACCGAGAACGGCAGCACCGGCACGACGCGACTCTACGTCGGCCAGTATCGTTCGCTGACGGACCCGGCGGGTATCCCCCCGAGCGTGCAGATCACCGCGCCCGCGGCCGGTGCGACGGTGATCGAGAACGATGCGCTGACGATCACCGTCGCAGCGATCGACGACGTCGAGGTGGCGGCCGTGTCGCTGCTGGTGAACGGCGTCGTGGTGGCGACGAAGGCCGCGCCGCCGTTCCAATTCGGCATCACGGTGCCGCCGGGCGTCGCGAGCCTCCGCCTCGGCGCGCGGGCGATCGATCCCGGCAACACGCTGGGAGTCGCGCCCGACGTCGTCGTCGGCGTGATCCCGGACCCGAACACGACGGTGCAGGGCCGTGCGGTCGATCTCGCTGGCAACCCGCTGCCAGGTGCGACCGTGACCTGTCTCGGCGTCTCCGGGCAGACCGGTGCCGACGGACGGTTCTCCGTCGCCGGCGTCTCGACGATCCGTGGCAACGTGCAATGCGCCGGCCGGCTGGTCGTGAAGGGCGTGCCGCAGACGGATACCGTGCTCGGTGGCGCGCCGGTGCGGGGCGGGATCACGACCACAGCCGACCTCGTGCTCCGGCTGCGGGTGCGCTTCGCGGCCGAGCAGTCGTTCGGAGCCGGCTTCAACCCCGATGCCCTGGTGGTCGCCGACTTCAACGGCGACGGCAAGGCCGACGTCGTGACCGCGGACGGTAACCCCAGTGCCAGCGCGGTGGCGGTCATCCTGGGTCGTGGTGACGGGACCTTCCAGTCCGAGCAACGGTTCCCCGTCGGCCAGTTCCCGACCAACGTGGCGGTGGCCGACCTGAACGCCGACGGCAGGCAGGACGTCGTCGCGGCGAACCGTGGCACGAACGACGTCTCGGTGTTGCTGGGCAAGGGCGACGGCACCTTCCAGCTCCAGAAACGCTTCCCGGTGGGTTCCATCCCGGCGGCGGTCGCCATCGCGGACTTCAACGACGACGGCAGGCCGGACATCGTGACGGCGAACAACAACTCCGCCGACGTGGCGGTCTTCCTGGGCGTGGGGGACGGCACCTTCCTGGCCCCACAGCGGTTCGCCGCCAGCGCCGTCCCGAACGCCGTCGCCGCCGGCGATCTCGACGGCGACCATCACGCCGACATCGTCACGGTCGCGAATGACGTCGCCGTGCTCTTCGGCAACGGGAACGGCACCTTCCGACCCAAGCAGGGCGTCGCCTTCGCGGGTGCGCCGCGGGACGTCCTGATCATCGACCTGGACGGCGACGGCAAGCAGGATCTCCTGATAGCGGATGCGACCGCCGACACCGCCTCGGTGCTGTACGGCCGGGGCGACGGCACCTTCCTCGCGCAGCAGAGCTTCCCCGCCGGCGACGGTCCCGTCGTCGTCGCGGTGGCGGACGTCGACGGATTCGGCGTGCTCGACATCCTGACCGCCAACTCGGGCACGAACGAGGCCGGCGTGCTCATCGGCCGCGGCGACGGCACGTTCCTGCCGCCGCTCGGTTTCACCGCGCGCGCGGGCAGCACCACCCACTGCGTCGCCGCCGCCGATCTGAACGGCGACGGCCGGCTCGATCTCCTCACCTGTGGCTTCAACTCGGGCCACGTCGTCGTGCGGCTCCAACAGCCGCAGCCATAGGGTGCCATGACGGACCTCAACCGACGAAGGTTTCTGGCGAACGCTGCAGGCGGTGTGGCCGCCGCCATTCTCCTCCCCAACGCGCGGGCCGAGCACGGCATCGTGTCACACGCGGCCGCGCCGATGGACGTCGACGGTCGAAGCGCGCAGGCGTACCTGCTGCGCAGGCAGGTGGCCAAGTCGCATCAGGGCGGGTGCGCGCCCGCTTTTCCGACCAACGGCGACGAGGAACGTTTTCCCAACCGGATCGGGAGCTACTCGAAGTGCCTGCCGCACGACGACCTCGGCCTGGTCGAGCCGCGCGCCTACACCGCCTACGTCCAGGCCGTGAGCGGCGGGCAGTCCGCCGCGATGGAAGCGATCGCGCTGGGTGGACGGGTGAAGCTCGCGAATCCGATGGCCGCGCATGCGTTCGAGCTCGAGGGCGGCGACCCGCAGCAGTACGAGATGGTGGCGCCCCCCGCATTCGCGAGCGACGAGATCGCCGCCGAGATGATCGAGCTCTACTGGCAGGCGCTCACGCGCGACGTGCCGTTCGTCGCGTATGGCGAGCATCCGCTCACCGTGGCGGCGGCGCGCGACCTGTCGCGCTGCACGGCGTTCCGGGGACCGAAGGCACGGGATGCCGTCACGTCGGGGACGTTGTTCCGGGGCTCCACACCGGGCGACCTGACGGGTCCGTACGTCTCGCAGTTCCTCTGGCTCGACGTCCCGCACGGCCACATGCGGCTCGTCCAGCGCGGACGGGTGCCCGTCCCCGGCGACGACTACATGACCACCTACCCCGAGTGGCTGTCGATCCAGCGCGGCGCCCAGCCGCCACGGATCAACGTCATCGATCCCGTCCCCCGCCATGTCCGGAACGCGCGCGACCTCGGCGAGTACGTCCATCTCGACTGGAGCTATCAGGCCTATCTCGATGCATGCGTGACCTTGCTGGTGATGGGTGCGCCGCTCAAGGCCGACTATCCGTACTTCCGCCGTCGCTCGCGCACGCAGGGCGGGTTCATCACCTTCGGCGCCCCGCACGTGCTCGATTGCGTCGCGCGGGTCGCGAATGCGGCGCTGAAGGCGACGTGGTCTCAGAAGTGGCTCGTGCACCGCCGGGTTCGTCCGGAGGAGTTCGGCGGGCACGTCCACAACCATCTGACGCGTGCCGCGCGCTATCCGATCCCGGCCGACCTGCTCGATTCCCCCGCGCTCGACGTCGTCGATCGGACGACGGGGTCCTTCCTGCTGCCGATGGCCTACCCGGAGGGTTGCCCGACCCATCCATCGTATCCGTCCGGGCACGCGGCCATTGCGGGCGCGTGCACGACGGTGCTGAAGGCGTTCTTCAACGAGACCTGGGTCATTCCGGATCCCGTCGTCGTCAACACGGACGGGTCGGGTCTCGTCCCCTGGAAGGGCGCACCGCTCACCGTAGGCGGTGAGGTGAACAAGCTCGCCGCCAACATCTCGCTCGCACGGAATGGGGCGGGGGTGCACTGGCGGTCCGACTTCGTCGAGGGACTGAAGCTCGGTGAAGCGGTCGCCACGGACATCCTCCGCGACGTCCGGCGCACATGCCCAGAGACATTCAACGGCTTCGCGTTCACGCGATTCGACGGCGAGACGACGCGGACCTGAGACATCCGCGACACGTCACGACGCGCAGAACATTCGAGGAGAGACTCATGCGACACATTGCGAACGGAATCGCGGCAGCGGCGCTGCTGCTGGCGAACGCGGCCGGGGCCGCCGGACCGCTCACGAAATGCCCGGTGGACGCGGTGGTCGCGGGCACCATCTGCATGGACCGGTTCGAGGCGAGCGTGTGGCGGGTGCCGAATCCGCTGGGCGCGAACCGGAGCGTCGTGAAACGGATCCAGCAGGGGACGGTGACGGTGGCGTTGCTGGAGGCGGCGGGTGCGACGCCGCTCGGCCTGGCGAGGAACATCGACGACTACGCGCCGTGTGCGGACAGCGGACAGAATTGCGCCGACGACATCTACGCGGTGAGCCTCCCAGGCGTGGAGCCGTCGGCGAAGCTCACCTGGTTCCAGGCCCAGGCTGCGTGCGAGAACGCGCGCAAGCGGCTGCCGTCGAATGCCGAATGGCAGGCGGCGGTGGCGGGAACGCCGGACCCGGGTGAGGACGACGGCACGACCGCCTGCAACAGCGCGAGCGCGTTCAAAGCGATCGCCACCGGGAGCCGTTCCGCCTGCGTGTCGTCGCGCGGGGCGTTCGACATGGTGGCGAACCTCAGCGAGTGGGTGGCGGACTGGGTGCCGCGGGCGACCGCGTGCGCGACCTGGTCCCCCGCCGTGAGCCCGACCGCAGACGACCAGTGCTTCGCGGGTGCGGCGGCGGCGGGCGAGCCCGCCGCGCTGCTGCGTGGCGGCAGCTTCGTCAGCGGGGCGCAGGCCGGACCGCTCGCGATCCTCGCCACCAACCCGCCGTCCGGCCCGAACGGTACGGTCGGCTTCCGCTGCGCGCGTTGATCGCGACGACGTACGAAACCAACGGGGGAAGCGTCATGCGAAAGATATCGAACGGGATCGTGGTGGCGGTCGCGGCGCTGCTGCTGGCAGGCGAGAGCGGGGCGGCGGGTCCACCGGGATCGCTCAGGCGGTGCGCGATCGACGCGGTGATGTCGGGACCCGTGTGCATGGACAGATTCGAGGCGAGCGTCTGGCGGGTGCCGAACCCGACGACGACCAACCGGGCGTTGGTGACGAAGATCCAGCAGGGCAGGGCGACGGTCGCGCTGCTGACGGCCGGCGGCGCCAAGCCGCTCGGCACGGCGGGTGACGACTACCCGCCGTGCGCCGACACCGGGCAGAACTGTCTCGACGACATCTACGCCGTGAGCCTGCCGGAGCAGATACCCTCGGCACACATCACGTGGTTCCAGGCCCAGGAGGCATGCGCCAACGCGGGCAAGCGGCTGCCGACGAGCGCGGAGTGGCAGATCGGGGCCGACGGAACGCCCGACCCGGGACCCGACGACGGCACGACGACCTGCAACACCGCGAGCGCCAACGTCGTGATCCCTACCGGCGCGCGCGCCAAGTGCCGATCGGGCCGCGGGGCATTCGACATGGTGGGCAACGTGATGGAGTGGGTGGCCGACTGGGTTCCGCGCTCGACCGACTGCGTCGGCTGGGGCGCGTTCAGCAACGACTTCATGTGTCTCGCCGGGGCGAGCACCACCAGCACCGCGCCCGGCGCGCTGGTGCGCGGCGGCTTCTTCTTCGGCGGTCCGATCGCCGGCCCGCTCATGGTCGTCGGCACCATCGATCCAACCCGCGCCGAGGAGTTCATCGGCTTTCGCTGCACCCGCTAGTCGAATCGCGCGCGCAGGTGCGGTGGCAGCAGCGGACACGCGGTCTTCAGCCGTGTGAACACCTGCAGCCGCACCCGCGCGACGCTGTCGTACGCGGCATCGAGCAGCACACGCGGTAGCACGCCGACCACCGTCGCCAACGCGCGCCACAGTCCGCCGAGTTGCCTTCCGATCGCCAGGATGGCGTCGGAGCGAACGCGCAGCGATCCGTCGTCGTCCAGCACCACGATGCTGTCCGGGAGGGCGGCACGCTTGGCTTCGGGCACCGCCGCTCGGAACGCGTCGCTGTCGAGCGGCGCGAAGCGGAACGCCGCTCCCTCGCGATCCTCCGACAGCAGGAACCGCACGGCGCGGTGACACAGCCCGCACGACCCATCGTAGAACACCGTCGACGGTGCGCCCGCGCGTCGCGGTGGGATCCACGCGGGATCGAAGGTGAAGCCCTGCAGCAGCAGCAAGCCGAGCGTCGACCCCGCCGCGTCGACCACCGCCAGCAGCGTCACCTGCATCAGCAGCATCGCGAGCCACAGCCACGGTCGCAGTCGGCGAACCAGCGCCAGCGGCGCGAACAGCAGCGTGAATGCCAGCGTGCCCCACGTCGCGACGGCCAGCAGCGATGCCGGCAACTCGCGCAGCGACGTCGATCGAGCGACCGGACTGTCGAGCACGTGCGCGAGTGCGGTCCCGTCGACCCACGACGGGCTCATCAGCTTGGTCCACCCGCTGTACGCGCAGGCCGCCGCCATGACGATCCACGCCGCGGCCCAGATGCCGTCCGGCATGCGCCACTGGCTCCCGGGGTCGTCGTTGCCGCGGGCCGTCCACGAGCCGTACGGCGCCGACGGCAGCGTCGCGTGCGCCAGCAACAACCAGCCGACCCAGGGCAGCCCCGGGCTCGCGATCAACGGGTTGCGCGTCGCGAGGCAGGCCCAGACGTACCAGAGTGCCACCGCCGCGACGCGATCCCACAGCCCCATCGCCAGCAGCACGCTCAGCACGGCGGCGACGCACAGCAAGGCCGTGACGACGGCCGGTGCGTCCCACGCGAAGAGGAGGTTCGGAAACAGGTGGAACGGGCTCAGCGACGCGTCGGGAATCATGCCGTCGCGCGAGAACAGCTCGGCGCCCCACGGCAGCAGTTGGAGGAAGTGCACCGCGAGCCAGCATCCGAAGACGACGCGCAGCACGCTGTACTGCCCGCCCGTCCAGCCGTTCCTCACCGGCACGACGGCTCCAGCACGAGCGGCATCGGAATGGGCGGCAGACCGGGTCGGGGCGACAGCCGCAGCCGGACGCGCGTGACGCGTGACGGGTCGATGCCCAGCGCCGCGAGGAGCGGTGCATCGCCGCAGAGCGCGAAGCGCGCCGCCGCGTCGAGCAGCGGACGGGTCACCGGCTGCGACGCCAGCACCGGCCCGTACGCCACCACCGCGCCATACGCGTTGCGACGATCGATCGGCCCGCGCAGCTGCGCGTAGGCGCCGGGCATCAGCGCCAGCGCATGCGCGTCTCCGTCGCTGTCCATCCACTCGACGACGAAACGCGTCGAGAATGCCTCGTAGCCGTGCACGGCCGAGAACATCGTCGGCCCCGGGGACGCGGCGGTGGCGGCGGCGAGGCGACGCAGCGCCGGCACGCCGAGCAGATCGCCCGTCATCTGCGCCAGGCCGAGCGCCACCAGGAGCACCGCAGCCAGCGACCGCACGTGCCTACTTCTCGAGCTCCTCGCGGATCGAGTACATCTTCTGGCGCGCGTCGACGATGTAGCCGTCGAGGTTGCGGCGATGGTTCGCCGTGACGCCGGTGACGCTGCCGTCGAGGATGACGATGGGCTTCATCGTGCCGGCCACGCCGAGCACGGCCGCCACTTCCGTCACCAGCTGCGACAGGGTGGGGCGGCCCTCGAGGTCGGTCTGGTACTCGCGCTGGATGGCGAGCAGCAGGTGGTGCATCGCGTAGGCCACGCCCTGCGCGTGGTAGTAGTAGTCGTCGGTCTGCCACATCGGCACGTTGTCTCGGAAGAGCTTCTCGTGCGCGTCGCCGAGGATGTCCGACCAGGTCTGGAAGAGACGGATCAGCTCGACGTTGCGGCGCTGGATGGGCTTCGACGTGGGCGGCGTGGTGCGCAGGCCGGCGACGTACTGGCGCAGCGCCTCGGTGGCCTTCGAGTAGCTGCCCTCGGCCGACGGCAGCCAGAGCTTCTCGGGATCGTTCTGCAGCCGGGTGTAGGCCTCCTGCAGGTTCGGGTCGTATTCGGTCGACGACACCTTGGTGAGGTGGTCGCGCAGCACGCGCACCGTCTCGCGCTCGACCTGCAGGATGCCGAGCTGGCGGTTGGCGTTGTTGTCGGCCCACAGCGTGGGCCCCCAGAGCACGAAGTCGTTCGGGCGCCAGCCGGACGCGCTGCCGAGCTCGTGATCCATGACGGCGGCGAGCGTCGAGGCGAGCACCTCGCCGGGCACCACCGGCCGATCGGGCGGATAGTCGGCGAGCACGGCCAGCGGCAGCTGATCGTGCCGCTTCTGCGTGAAGTGCAGGACGATCGGTCCGATCACCACCACCAGTGCGACGGCGACGAGCACCGCGATGACGGCGTTCCCACGCTCCCGAGCGGCTGGTCCGGCCATGCGCGCAGGGGTAGCACGGACCGTCCGCGCAATGAAGCCGCAGGCTCAGGCGTCGGCGGGGGGCACCACGATGACGAAGCGGTCCTGCTTGCCGAACTGGAACGCCTCCTTCTCGGTGGCCGTCAGCAGATCGAGTCGGAATCCCTTGATCGCGCCGCCGCAGTCCTCGGCGCGAAACCAGCCGAGCTCCTCGACCCACACCCACGAGCCATAGGGAATCAGCTTCGGGTCGACGGCGACGATGCGGCTCTTCGGATCGGCCTTCGTCATCGTCGCGGTGAGACCGTCGTTGGTCGCGCCGTAGTCGGGATGCATCGGGACGTACATCGTCACGGTGAAGCGGCGTCCCCACGACTTCGTCCCCATGGACGGGGCTTCCTGCGTGGCGGACAGCATGGATTCGTGGCTGCGGGCGAGGGCAGTGAGGGCCGTCTGCGTCGGCTCGACGGTGGCGCGGCACTCGGCCATCTCTTCCCCCGTGGTCGCGAGCGCAGCGGTAGTGCGATAGCCGTACAGCGCGGCCACCAGCGTGGTCGCGGTGAAGGCGCAGGCTGCAACGGCGCGGCGGCGTCCCTTGCGGCGGAGCCGATCGACGTCGGTGCGCAGGCGCTGCAGCTCGCGCGGATCGACGACGACGGCGGTTCCCCAATCGATGTCCTTCTCGGTCACGGCGGCTCATGAGTCCAAGATGCGTGCCGCCGGCATGCCGCGGTGTCCCACGTGTGCCACGCACGTGCGCCGGCACCCGACACGGCGTCACGGCATATAGTGCTCTGCCCGCAGCGCTCCGCTCGCCCCGCCACATGCGGACTGCGACGGCGCCACCCGTGTGCTTCGCCGGATCGCGCCAGGGGCCGTCGTCGCACCCGGCATGGTGGTGCGGGTCGCACGCGCCCTGCGTTCTGCGTCGAGTGTCGCGCACCGCTGCCGATCGTGTGGACACGCACGACCTCCGCTGGTAGCCGCAGGGGAGATGCGAATCCTCGCCGCGCTGATGCTGCTGCTCCTGCTGGCGCCGCCACGCGCGCACGCCGACCCGGATGCCGGCGACGACTCGTCTGCGGCGAAGTCGCCGTCGGCTGCTCACGAGAACCACTTGAAGATGGATTCCCCGCACGGCCCCTCTGGCAGCAGCGACGACGACTCGTCCGAGGTGAACCCGCCGTCGGGTGGTCACGCGCGTCGTCTGAAGAAGATCGACGACGACGCGCAGCTCGAGGCCGTCGACCCCGAGGAGGAGCCCGACGATCTGGTCGAGCCCAGCGACCCATACGCCGACGACCCCGATGCCGACGACGACACGCTCCCCGAAGACCGCCCCGACTTCGACCCCGACGCCGACGAACCTCCGGCAATGGTAGAGCCCGCCCAGGCTCCCGCCGAAAAACCCCTCCCCGACGCAAAGAAGCGCCCCAATCTCCCGAACCTACTCGAGAGCCCATTGAAAGACTCTCCGCTCGACTCCGACTCCCAATAGAAGAAGCCGACTCCGAAACGCGCTCGCGCAGATGTAGACCGCGCGCGCGTGGCATGGGGGCGGAGCGGGCGGTGGGTGCCGCCGAGCGAGCGCGTAGAGAG
>DASYLJ010000080.1:0-1507 GCA_036009625.1 Binatia bacterium | reverse complement strand
CTCTTCGTCGTGCCGCTCGTCGCGTTTCCGTCGAAGCGCACCGTGCCGACGAACGTCGCGCTGAGCGCGAACGCGTCCGACGTCACCGCGGGGTACGCGGCAGCGCCGCGGTGCGAAGACGACTCGTCGTCGGCACCGATCGCCGATCGGCAGCTCCTCGTCCAACTCGAAGGCAACTCCATCGCCGGCGAGATCCGCAACTGCCTCCGCGGCATCCTCGACCAGCGCGGCGCCACGCTCGAGGGCGTGAACCCGCCGGGCTTCCTGCTCTGCGACGCCGCCCCGGCGATCCGCAAGCAGACGCTCGACCCGAAGACCAAACCCGACGCTGCGATCCTGTTCGTGTTCGTCGCCTACGACAACCGCTGCGGGTCACCGTGGCACGCGACCGTCGACGAACTGATCGCGATGTGGAAGAAGGCGGGAGTGCACGTGTACCTCGTGCCTTCGGTCCCGTTCGTCCCGGGCACGCCTCAGGCGGACCAGATGGCGCCCGGGCCGCTGCAGGAAGCCGAGTACTACAAGCAGCGCGCCGACGCGGATCCGCAGCACATCACCCTGCTCGACGCGGGTGCGTTCCTGCGTGACACCAACGGTGAGTACGTCTGGCGCATGCCGTGCGTCGCGGGTGGCGAACCGGGATGCGATCCGGCCACGAAGACCGTCGGCGTCCGCTACGTCGACGGACTCCACTTCTGCACCGATGCCGACTTCGCCGCGCACGGGTGCGTGGGCGCGGGCAACCAGGCCGGGGAACGCCGCGCGGCGGCCGCAGTGGCCTCCGGTCTGATCAGTTCCTTGCAGACCCGCCTGTCCGGTGCCGGCTGATCCAACGAAGTGGGAGGGGGACTATCCCCCGAACGGATCCAGCGAGCTGGCGACGACCCACATCGAGAAGTACTGCGCCGACGCGCCGTACGCCTGGGCCAACGACACCTTCGCGCCGTCGATCTGGTGCTCACCCGCCATGCCCCGCACCTGCAGCGCCGCTTCGGCGAAGCGCAGCAGGCCCGACGCGCCGATCGGGTTCGACGACAGCACGCCGCCCGACATGTTCACCGGGAACGAGCCGTCGAGCGCGGTGTCGCCCCGCTCGACCATCTTCCAGCCCTCGCTGTGGGCGGCGATGTCGTGCGCCTCGAGCCACATCGGCTCGTACCAGCTGAAGGGCACGTAGAGCTCGGCGCAGTCGATCTGCCCGAGCGGGTCGGTGATGCCGGCCTGCGCGTACACGTCGCCCGCGCAGTCGACCGCGCCCTGGGGACGCACCGGGTCACGGCCGGGGAACGACGACGGCTCGGAACGCACTGCCGAGCCGAGGATCCACGCCGGCGGACGGCCGTCGGCGGCGGCCGCGTTGCCGCCCGCTTCGTCGGTGAACACCACCGCGCACGCGCCGTCGGACGACGGGCACGACTCGAGGAAGCGCACCGGGTCCCACATCATCGGGGACGCCTTCACCGTCTCCAGCGAGATGTCCTTCAGCTGGAGGTGCGCGTACGGGTTC
>DASYLJ010000079.1:0-9997 GCA_036009625.1 Binatia bacterium | reverse complement strand
CTCAGCGTGACGAGCAACTATGCCACCATCGGCGTCGGGCAGCGCATGGTGAACGACTTCCGCGGCGAGCTGTACGCGCACCTGCAGCGGCTGTCGCTGGCGTTCCACAGCCGCCGCCAGGTCGGCGATCTGCTCTATCGGCTGACGGCCGACACCTTCGCCATCCAGACGCTGACCATGAACGGCTTCTTCCCCATCCTCACCTCCATGGTGCTCCTGGGGGGGATGATCGCCGTCATGCTGCGCATCGACTGGGAGCTGACGCTGGTGTCGCTCGCCATCGTGCCGCTGCTCTTCCTCACCATCGCGCGCCTGTCGAACCGCATCACGTCGCTCTCGACCGACGCGCGGGTGAAGGAGAGCGCGCTGTGGGCCGTGGCCCAACGCACCATCGGCGCCATCCGCGTCATCCAGGCGTTCACCACCGAGGAGGAGGAGCACCGCAAGTTCGTCGGCACCAGCCGCGCCAGCCTCGACGCCAACCTGCGCCTCTACACCTTCCAGACGGTGTACGCCGCGTTCGTCAACGTCCTCATCGCCGGCGGCACGGCGGCGGTGCTCTGGGTGGGCGCGATGCACGTCCTCGAGGGCTCGCTCACCATCGGCGACGTCCTCGTCTTCACGAGCTACCTGGCGTCGCTCTACGCACCCATCAACAGCCTGACGCAGACGTGGAGCCTCATCCAGGGTGCCAAGGTCGGGGCCGAGCGCGTCTTCGAGATCCTCGAGACCGTGCCCGACCTCCCCGACGGCACGCGCGAGCTGCGCCGTACCGACGTCCGTGGCGACGTCACGTTCGAGGGCGTGCACTTCGGCTACGACGACAGCCGCCAGGTGCTGCGCGGCGTCGACTTCCATGCCCGCGCCGGCGATCTGATCGCCATCGTCGGTGCCACCGGTGCCGGCAAGACCACGATCGTCAGCCTGGTGCCACGCTTCTACGACCCCAGCGCCGGCCGCGTCCTGCTCGACGGGGTGGACGTGCGCGAGTTCCGTCTGAAGGCGCTCCGTCAGCAGGTGTCGATGGTGCTGCAGCCCGCGCTCGTCTTCCCGACCACGGTGCGCGAGAACATCGCCTACGGTCGCTCCGACGCCAGCATGGAGCAGGTCGTGAAGGCCGCCCAGCTCGCCCAGCTCGACGACTTCCTGGCGCGTCTTCCCGACGGCCTCGAGACCATCGTCGGCGAGGCCGGCGCCACGCTGTCGGCGGGCGAGCAGCTCCGCATCACGATCGCGCGCGCCATCCTGCGCGACGCGCCGCTGCTGATCCTCGACGAGCCCACGTCCGCGCTCGACGCCGGCACCGAGGCACGCGTGATGGAAGGGCTCGAACGCCTCATGGAGGGACGGACCACGTTCGTCATCGCGCACCGGCTCTCCACCGTCCGTCGTGCGGATACGATCCTGGTGCTGGACCAGGGGCGCATCGTCGAGCAAGGTTCGTTCGACGAGCTGGTCGCGCGCGGCGGGCACTTCGCCCGCCTGCACCAGACCCAGTTCGGGGGAGGGGAGGTGTCGCGTGTCGCGTCGTCGTGATCCGTTGCTGGTGCTCGGCATCGTCGGGCAGTACCCGATGGCCGGCGTCGCCTGGCAGGCCATCCACTATCTGCTCGGCTTCCGCGAGCTCGGCTGGGACGTCTGGTACGTCGAAGATTCCGGCGCGGCACCCTACGACCCGCAGGCCGGCGGCTTCACCGCCGACACCAGCTACGCCGTCTCGTATGTCGCCGACGTCATGGGCCGCGTCGGCCTCGCCGACCGTTGGGCCTACGTCGACATGATGAAGCACGAGACGCTCGGCATCGGCCGCACGCGTCTCGATCAGCTCTATCGCGATGCCGGCGTCATCGTGAACCTGTGCGGGGCCACGGCACCGCGCGACGAGCACCGCCAGGGCGCGAAGCTCGTCTACGTCGAGACCGATCCGGTGCACGAGCAGCTCAAGATCGCCCTCGGCGACGAGTCGTCGATCAGCTTCCTCGAGAAGCACGACGTCCTCTTCACCTACGGCGAGAACCTCGGCAACGCCGACTGTCCGGTTCCGCTCGGCGGCTTCGACTGGAAGAAGACGCGCCCGCCGGTGGTGATGGACTGCTGGGCCGGTGCGGCCGATCCCAGCGCGCGGGCGTTCACCACCGTCGCGTCGTTCACCAACACCGGCAAGGACGTCACCTGGCAGGGCGAGACCTACCAGTGGTCGAAGCACGGCAACTTCCTGCGCTTCCTCGACCTGCCGCGCCACACGCCGCAGCCGTTCCTGCTGGCCACCAAGCCCGAGCGTCCCGAGATCGAGGCGCAGGTGCGCGCGGCGGGCTGGGACCTCGTCAATCCCGGCGAGACGTCGCGCGACATCGACGGCTACCGCACGTTCATCCGCGAGTCGCGCGGCGAGTTCACCGTCGCGAAGGACATCTACGTGCGCCCGCGTAGCGGCTGGTTCAGTGATCGCAGCGTCTGCTACCTGGCGGCGGGGCGCCCGGTCGTCACCCAGGACTCGGCGTTCGGGAAGTTCATTCCCACCGGTCGCGGTCTGTTCGCATTCTCCACCATGGACGAGGCAGTCGACGCGCTCGCCCGCATCAACGCCGACTACCCGGCCCACAGCGCCGCCGCGCGCGAGGTGGCCGCGGAGCATTTCGGCGTCCGTCCGGTGCTCGGCCGTCTCCTCGCCGACGCCGGGCTCGGCTGACGGCGGCAGCGATGCGCGTCGTCGTCACGGGTCTGGTGGCGACCTATCCCGTCGGCGGGGTGGCGTGGGACTATCTGCAGTACGTGCAGGGCTTCCGCGCCCTCGGCTGCGAGGTGACGTACCTCGAGGACACCGGACAGTGGTTCTACGATCCGGTCGCGGGCACGTTCACGCCCGAGCCCACCACCGGCGTCCGCTTCCTGGCCGCGACGCTCGAGCGCCTCGAGCCGGGGATGGCCGGTCACTGGGCGGTGCGCGCCATCGACGGCACCATGCACGGCCAGGCCGAGGCCGCGGTGCATCGCGCCTGCGCCGACGCCGACCTGTTCCTGAACGTCTCCGGCGGCTGCTGGCTGCGCGAGCCCTACCGCGCGGCCCGCGTCACCGCCTACCTCGACAGCGACCCGTCCTACAGCCAGGCCAAGCTGGCGGCGGTGGACGCCGGCACCACCGACGACGAGCTCCTGCGCTCCGCGCGCCTGATCCGCGCCCACGATGTCTTCTTCACGCTCGGCGAGCACATCGGCGCCGCCGACTGCCGCGTGCCCACCGTCGGCATCAAATGGAAGCCTACGCGACAGCCGATCGTCCTCGACGCCTGGCCCGTCACGCCGGGCCCCGCCGCGGCGCCGTTCACCACCGTGCTGTCGTGGAAGATCAATCCGACGCCACCCACGGTCGGCGGGGTGGTGTACGGCGGCAAGGACGTCGAGTTCGAGCGCTTCCTCGATCTGCCGCGGCGCACGCCCGATCGTCTCGAGGCCGCCATCGCCGGCGACGCTCCCCGTGACCGCATCGCCGACGCGGGCTGGACGGTACGCGACGCGCGCGACGTGTCGGCGACGCTGGACGACTACCGCGACTACATCACCGGCTCGCGCGGCGAGTTGTCGGTGGCGAAGAACGCCTACGTCGCCACCCGCAGCGGATGGTTCAGCACGCGCAGCGCGGCCTACCTCGCGAGCGGCCGTCCCTGCGTCCTGCAGGACACGGGCTTCTCGTCCCACATCCCGTGCGGGCCGGGGCTGCACGCCTTCACCACCGCCGCCGAGGCCGTCGCCGCGCTCGACGCCATCCGCGCCAACTACGCACACGCCTGCGAGCACGCCCGCTCGGTGGCGGAGACGTGCTTCCGCGCCGAGGACGTCTGCCGGCGTCTGCTCGACGACGCGCTCGGCTGAACGCATGGCTCGCGTCGTGGTCGCCGGGTATCTCGTCCGCAATCCGATCGGCGGCTACGCCTGGCAGGTGGCGCACTACCTGCGCGGCCTGGAGGCGCTCGGACACGAGGCCTGGTTCTACGAGGACACCGGCCACTACGAGCTGGCGTACGACCCGGTCACGAACGAGTTCGGTCCGCACTACGCCTACGGCGTCGCCGCCACGGCTCGTTTCCTCGAACGCCTCGGGATCGGCGCGCGTTGGGTGTTCTGCGACGTCGGGCGAGGCGAGGAGCACGGCCCCGGGGCGGGGCGCGCGACGGAGCTGCTGCGCGACGCCGATCTCGTCATCAACGTCGCCGGCATCAATCGCATCCCGGCCGAGCGGCGTGGCGGCCGGCCGGCGATCTACGTCGACATCGATCCCGCGTTCACGCAGATCTGCGCCCTCGACGGTGATCCGATGCTGCGCGCCATCCTCGCCGAGCACCAGCACCACTTCACCATCGGCGAGAACATCGGCACGACACGCTCGCGCATTCCCACCGCCGGCTTCACCTGGCATCCGACGCGGACGCCGGTGTGCGTCGATCTCTGGACCGAGGCCGGACCGCCGGGCGCCGCCTACACCACCGTCGGCCGGTGGAACGAGAGCAGCCGTGACCTCACCTGGGAGGGCGAGACGTACCGCTGGCGCAAGCGCACCGAGTGGCTGCGCTGCCTCGACCTGCCGTCACGCACCGGCTGCACGTTCGAGGTGGCGATGGACGTCGGCAGCGTGCCCGACGATCCGGCGGTGCTCGGCGCGCACGGCTGGCGCATCGTCGACCCGCGCGCCGTCTCCGGCGATCCCTGGGGCTACCGCGACTACCTCCGCAGCTCGCGCGGCGAGTTCACGGTGGCGAAGGACCTGAACGTCCGGCTGCGCAGCGGATGGTTCAGCGATCGCGCCGCCTGCTACCTCGCTGCCGGGCGGCCCGTCGTCGAGCAGGACACCGCGTTCGGCGACGTCCTGCCGCTCGGCCCCGGCATCCATGCGTTCCGCACCGTCGAGGAGGCGGCCGACGCCATCCGCGCCATCGAGGCGGACTACCCGCGTGCCAGCGCACACGCCACGGCGGTGGCCCGCGAATACTTCGACGCCCCGGGCGTGCTGCGTCGCATGCTCGACGTCGCCGGCGTCTGAGGCGTCACTCCGGCGCCCAGAGCGCGCGCCAGTAGTGGTAGCGGTAGATCAGATTGCGCGGCTTCAGCTCGAGCGCCCGCGTGAGCTGACGACGGGCCGGCTCGACGTCGCCGCGCTTCAGGCGTCGCCGTCCGGTGCGATGGAGATGGCGTGCCAGCTGCTCGCGCACTCGTTCCTCGCCGATCGACGCCACCGACGTCGGATCCTCCTGCAGCAGGCGCTCGAGCGTGCGGCTCAGCTCCTCGCGGCCGACGAGCCAGTCGCGCGTGATGTTCGACTCGTGCCAGCGATAGCGGAACACGACGCGGTCCATGTACGCGGTCGGGCAGGTGGCGAAGAGGCGATAGGCGTAGTCGTTGTCCGGGTGGATTCGGAAGTCGGGGTCGAAGGTGCCGGCGCGGGCGAACGCCGCCCGCGGCACCAGCGACGCCTGGAAGTAGGCCGGGAAGCCCTTGAACAGGTCCTTCGCGCCGAGCCGCTGTCCCGCGAGGCGCGCCGTCATCCTGGCGGGGACGATGCGCGTGCCGTCGTCCATGCGCTCGCCGTCGGCGAACACCGCCTCGATGCCGGGCGTGCGCTCGATGAAGGCGAGCAACACGGCGAGGCGGTCGGGCAGGGCGACATCGTCGGCATCGTGGAACGCGACCCAGTCCCCACGCACGTGCGCCAGGCCGAGATTGCGCGCGGCGGCGAGGCCGCCGTTCGTGGACCGGACGATGCGAATGCGATCGCCGTAGCGGGCGAGGACGGCGAGCGTGTCGTCGGTCGAGCCGTCGTCGACGACGACGATCTCGCGATCGCGATGCGTCTGCGCGAGCAGGCTGTCGATGGCCTCGGGCAGCCATGACGCGCAGTTGTAGGCGGGCACCACGACCGAGATCATCGTTGCGCGGTGTGCCTAGGGGGTCCACCGACCCGGGTCAAGCGTTGGCCCTCCACGCCGCAATCGGTCATCCTCTGCCGTCCCGATATGCAGGTGCGCGCGCGACGAGGACCCCTGGCATGGGTCGTGGGTGTCATCGTGGTCGGCGCCATCGGCATCGGCCTGTGGCGCTGGGCCGACGACGGCGAGCGACCGTTGCCGCCGAAGATCCTCGTCACCGACGTCCTGGCCGAGCTCTCCGATCGCCTCGACCCCGCCACCGTGGTGCACCAGGCCGCGGAGGCACCCGTGACGATGGGCGGGCTGCAACCGGCACCGTCGCGCGGCTATCGTCGTGCGCTGCTCGCGCCGGCGCCGTCCGAGTTGCGCTTCGTCGTCCCCGCGTCCGCCGGTGCCATCCTGCGTGTCGGCTACGGCGTCGGCCGCGACAAGAAGCCCCCCGAGACGGCGCCCGCGACACGCTTCACCGTCACGGTCGACGGCGCACAGGTGCTCGACCGCGTCGTCAATCCCTTCGACCGACGACGCGATCAGCGCTGGTTCGACGACAGCATCGCGCTGCCGGCGACCGACAAGCCGGTCACCATCACGCTCGCGACCCGCACCGAGGGCGACGGTCCCGTCGCCGGCATGCCGGGCTGGAGTCGCGTGCAGCTCGTGCGCGAGACGTTGCTCGACCGCCAGCGGCCTGGTCCGCAGGCGCCGAACGTGCTCGTGCTCCTCGTCGACACGCTGCGCGCGGATCGTCTCGGGGTGTACGGCGCGACACCGAGCCCGAGCCCCAGGCTCGACGCGCTCGCGACGCAGGGGCTCGTCTTCGAGCAAGCCATCGCGCAGGCACCGTGGACGCTGCCGTCGGTGGCGACGCTGTTCACCGGCCTGTATCCGCGCTGGCACGGCGTCGTCGGGCGCTCGTGGCGTCACGGCACGCCGCCCGGGGCGTCGCCCGACGCCGACTGGGCGTTCCTGTCGGACGCGCTGCCGACGCTCGCGTCGACTGCGAATCGCGCCGGCATCAGCACGATCGGCGTCTCCGCGAACCCGCTCGTGTCGCGCGAGAACAACCTCGCACACGGATTCGAGACGTTCGTCGAGCTGCGGCCGCGCAAGGGTGGCGAGGACGGATGGGCACGCGCCGAGGAGGTGAACATGCCCTTCCTCGACTGGCTCGACCGCAACCCGCACCGGCGCTTCTTCGCGTGGCTGCACTACATGGAGACCCACGATCCCTACGAGCCCGCCGCCGGTACGCGGCCACCCGAGCCGCCGAACTTGAACCCCGAGGTGCGCGCCGGGCTGGTGCGGAATCTCGCCGAGGCGATCCGGCTCGGCAAGCGGCCGCCGCTCTCGGAGGAGGAGCTGCGCTACCTGATGGCGCTCTACGACGGTGCCATCACCGCCTGGGACGCCGCCACCGACCACCTGCTCGCCGCGCTCGACGCGCGCGGTATCCTGCAGGACACGATCGTCATCGTCACCGCCGATCACGGCGAGGAGTTTCAGGAGCACGGCTTGCTCGGGCACCGCAAGCAGCTCTACGACGAGTCGATCCACGTCCCGCTCGTCGTCCTCGGGCCGGGCATGGCGACGGGCCGTCGTCGCGATCAGGTGCAGGGGATCGATCTCTTCCCCACCGTCGCCGCACGGCTCGGCATGTCGCATCCGGCGAACCTTCCGGGACACGACATCCTCGGCGGCAGTGCCGACACCAATCGTCGGGCATGGTCCGAGACGCGCTACGGCGCCGGACCCGACGGCCAGGACGTCGAGCTCGATTCGCTGCGCTCGCCCGAGCGCAAGCTCATCTGGGCCCCGGCGAGCGACGGCCGCCAGCTGTACGACCTGACCACCGATCCACACGAGCGCACCAATCGCTGGGGCGACGATCCGGCCGGTGCCGAGTACCTGCGTGACCTCACCGAGCGACGCGACACCGCACCACCGCCGCCTCCCGTCAGCGGCGGGGATCCCGCGCTGCAGGAGAAGCTCCGGAAGCTCGGCTACCTCGACTGATTCGGATGGTGCGAGGCGATGCGCATCAGGACGTCGGGTGCGACGCGGCCGAGCAGCTCGTTCGGGCGCAGGAACTTCCGCAGCAGGTCGGGCATGACGGCGAGCTGGGTCTGATAGGCGTCGAGCGCGCCGCGCTTCGCCGCCGCGTCCTCGGGAGCGAGCCGCGTCTCGAGCCACACCGTGTTGCCGTAGCGCGCGGCCGGCGGCCCCGGCATGTCGGTCGGCTGCCCGAGTACCGGCGGCCACGTGTAGTCGTGCACGAGGAAGGTCAGCACCGCCGGCTCGGGATCGAGACGATGGTCGGCGCGCAGCGTGTCGAGCGCCTCGGTCACGAAGAAGCTGGTGTGCCGGTGATCGGGGTGGGTGTCGCCCGGGTGCGGCATGAGGACGACCGTCGGCCGCAGCCGGCGGATCAGGTGCGCCATGATCGAGGTCAGGTCCATGCCCTCGTAGTCGAGGCCCGGGTCCTCGGCGTCGGGGTAGGGGGGATGGTCCTGGACGGTGTACGGCGAGGTGTAGGGCGACGCCCAGTGCGCCTGCCACAGCTCCGCCAGCCCGCCGTCGGGGAAGCCCAGGAAGTGGACCGCCTTGCGGTGCACGCCGAGCCGGTGGGTGGCGTCGAGTGCCTCGCGCCAGCGCCGGCGCCCGAGGTCGATGAAGTCGTTGCCGGTCGGCGGCCCCAGGTGCCGGACGGGGCCGAGCGCATCGGGGTAGCCGTCGCCATTGGTGACGAAGACGACGTCGACCCGGACCCGCTGGTGGGTGAGACGATGGATCAGGCCGCCGAGCGCGATGGTCTCGTCGTCCGGATGCGGGGCGAACACCAGGACCCGGGGCGTGGGAGGCAACAGCAGCGGGGCCACCAGCGATGGCGCCTCGAACCCGCTCACCGGGGCCGCCAGGCAGACGGCGGCCAGGAGCGCTCCCCACCACATCCCCATCATCGGTGTGCCCGCGGCCCTGCCGCGGCTCGTACTCACACCTTGTATTTCTGCACCAGACTGCGCGCGATCACCAGCCGCTGGATCTCGTTCGTCCCCTCCCCGATGATCATGAGGGGGGCGTCACGATAGAACCGCTCGACCGGGAATTCCTTGGTGTAGCCGTAGCCACCGAGCACCCGCATGGCCTCGAGCGAGACCTCCTGACAGGTCTCAGACGCGAACAGCTTGGCCATGCCGGCCTCGAGGTCGCAGCGCTCGCCGCGATCCTTCATCTCGGCCGCCCGGCGCACCAGGAGACGCGACGCCTCGATCTTGGTGGCCATGTCGGCGAGCTTCAGCTGGATCGCCTGATGCTCGCAGATGGGCTTGCCGAAGGCGACGCGCTGCTGGGCGTAGCGGATGGCGGACTCGAAGGCCGCCTGCGCCACCCCGACGGCGCGCGACGCGATGTTGATGCGCCCGACCTCGAGCCCCGACAGCACGGTCTGCAGACCGCGGCCTTCCGTGCCGCCAATGAGGTTTGCGACCGGCACCCGGAAGTCCTCGAAGGCGACCTCGCAGGTCTCGATGCCCTTGTAGCCGAGCTTGTCGATGTCGCGACCGACGGTGAGGCCGGGCCCCTTCTCGGCGGCGAGCAGGCTGATGCCCTTGTGCGGCGGATTGGCCGTCGGATCCGTCTTCACCACCAGCGAATAGATCGTCGCCGTGCGCGCGTTGGTGATGAACATCTTGGAGCCGTTCACGACGTAGTGATCGCCGTCGCGCTTCGCCGTCGTGCGGATCTGCTGCGTGTCGCTGCCGGCGTGAGCCTCGGTGAGGCAGAGCGCGGCGCGGTGCTCGCCACGCGCCATGGCGGGGAGCCAACGACTCTGCTGCTCGGGCGTGCCGAAGTTCTGCAGCACGTAGGCGAACATCAGGTGCGTGTTGAGCACGCCCGAGAGGCTCATCCAGCCGCGACAGATCTCCTCGACGATGCGCGCGTAGGTGGACACGTCGAGGCCGAGGCCGCCCCATTCGGGGGCGATCACGCGGCGCATGAGGATGTCCTGACGCCCGTCGGAGAGGGGCAGCAGCATGCCGACACGGGCCGGGCGCGCCGAGGCGTGCACCGTCAGCGTGGCG
>DASYLJ010000078.1:0-6451 GCA_036009625.1 Binatia bacterium | reverse complement strand
TCCATGCCCGCCGTGCCCGGGACACGAATCGCCTGGCAGATCTCGCGATCGCGCTGGGCCTCGACCGGGAACGGGCCGACGCGCAGCTTGACGACCTTGTCCTTCGACTTGGCACCCGCCGGACCGGCGACGAGGAGCGACGTGACGGCGAGCAGGATGGCGCAGGCTTTCTGCATGGATGTCCCCCGCCCGCGTCCTACCGCCGCTCGGTCCTCGGCGTCAACGATTTCGATCGCCTTGTCCGCGACGCCACCGCCGCATATCCCGGCGGCGTGGCGATACCGTGCCCGGGCCCCGGGCGACACCCGCGACCCGACGCCGCCGCGCTGCGCGCCGCGTCGTCGCTCACCCTCCGCGACGTCGTCGCGCCGGGCCTGCGGATTCTCTTCGTCGGCATCAATCCCGGCCTCTACTCGGGCGCGACGGGGCACCACTTCGCGCGGCCGGGCAACCGATTCTGGCCGACCCTGCATGCGGCCGGCCTCACACCGCGCCAGCTCACGCCGTGCGAGGATCGGGAGCTGCTCTCGTTCGGCCTCGGTGTGACGAACCTGGTGCCGCGGACGACGGCCACCGCCGCCGAGCTGACGTCCGACGAGCTGGTGCGTGGCGGGAAGCGTCTCGCGCGGCTGGTCGGGCGGATGAAGCCGTCGGTGGTCGCCTTCCTGGGCCTGGTGTCCTACCGCACCGCCTTCGGCGACCCCCATGCGACGGTGGGGCCGCAATCGGTCCGGCTCGGCGACGCACGCGTCTGGCTGCTCCCGAACCCGAGCGGTCTGAATGCGCACTGGCAGCCCCCGGCGCTCGCGAAGGCCTTCCGCGCGTTGCGCGACGCCTGCTTGTGAGTCGCCCGACGCGGCGGACAATCGGATGCCGTGAGACCGATGGTCGTGGAGCAGCCCGGCGGCCGAACGCTGGTCGAAGCCGGCGTGCTCCTCGCCGCCATGGTCGCCTGGTTCGGGCCGTGGGGACGCGCGCTCGTCGAGATGCCGTCGGCGACGGCGATGATCGTCGCGACCGGGATGCTGCTGCTCGCGATCGTCGCGGCGCTCGCTGCCGCCGGCGGGACGCTCGATCGTCTGGGCCTACGGGGCTGGCCGCACGCGGACGACGTCCGCTACGGCCTCTGGCTCGTCCTCCCGACGTACGCCACCGCCGGCCTCGCGGCGCTCGCCGCCACCGGGTTGACCATCGTCCTCGGCAGCGAGTCGATCGAGGGCATCGTCGCGGCGAAAGAACCCGTGGTGAACATGATCGCGGACCTCGACCCGTGGACGATGCTGCCCATCGCGCTCTTCGTCGGGCTCTACGAGGAGGTGGCGTTTCGCGGCTTCCTGCTGCCGCGGCTCGCCGGCGTCCTGCCCGGCTGGCTCGCGGTGCTGCTCGCCGCCTTCGCCTTCGGCCTGGCGCACCTGCCGTCGCAGGGCTGGATCGGCGTGGCGCAGACGACGGTGGCAGGCACGGTGCTCGGGGCGGCGACGCTCCGCCGACAGAGCCTCTGGCCGGCGATCGTCTGTCATGCGAGCTTCGACCTGTTGAGCTTCGCGTTGATCCTGCTCGCACGCCCGTACCTCGACCGCGTGCTCTGACCGCGTCGATCGTTGGTAGGAGAGCGCTCGCGGCGGCGCATGGTGTGACCCGGCTGCAACGTTCGGCTCGGGGCAACTTCTGTGATTTCCACGCCCTTCCTGCTCCGCATCTTGCTTGTGGAGTAGCCATCGTGCTGACGCGGCTCATCACTCTTGGCGTGGCGTTGCTCCTCGGGGTTGGCATCACGGCCGCCCAGGAGCCTCAACGTGGCGACGAGCAGTGCTCGCCGGCGACCTGTCACTCCAACGATCCGTGCCGCGTCGCCTTCTGCCTCGACAACGAGTGTCGTATCGACGGGTTGAAGGGAGCCGACGCCGCGCACTGTGCCGTCGAGTCGGCGCGCGAGAGCGTGTCCTGCCTGCCCGCATCGGCGTCGCGCCCTCTCGGGGCGCAGCTCGATCGCGTCGAGCATTTTCTGCTGGCCGTCGTCGACGGCACGGCGAAGCGACGCGGCCCGCTGTTGCTCAGACGACTCTGCCGGACGATCAAGCAGTTCGCGGGCGGCCTTCCCAGACGCAGCGCCTGCCGGGAGAGCCTGCGCGACGTCTGTCCGAAGATCAAGGACTACCAGAGCTATCTCGAGGGCGGCTGATCTCGACACGACGACCCCGTCGAGCGTATGCGAATCCCGCATGAACGCATCCGGGACGGCCCTCGTGACCGGCGCCAGCCGCGGCATCGGCCGCGCCGTGGCGCTCGAGCTGGCGCGACGCGGCTTCGATGTGACGGCGACGATGCGCACGCCACAGGCGGGTGCGGACCTCGCGACGAAGAAAGGCATCACCGTCGCACGGCTCGACGTCGACGCGCCCGCCACCATCGTCATCCCCGAGGGACTGCGCGTCCTCGTCAACAACGCCGCCGTCGAGGGTGAGAACCTCTCGCTCGAAGACACGCCGATGGACGAATGGCGGCGGGAGTTCGAGACCAACGTCTTCGGGTTGATCGAGGTCACGCGACGCGCACTGCCGGTGCTGCGTGCGAACGGCGGCGGCGTGATCGTCAACCTGAGCTCGGCGGGGCTCCTGGTGCCGATGCCGTTCTTCGCCGTCTACCGCGCCACCAAGGCCGCGGTGACGGCGCTGTCCGAGTCGTTGCGCGCCGAGGTGGCTCCCTTCGGCGTGTCCGTGCTCGAGGTGTATCCGGGGCCGGTCGACACCGACATGCTCGCCGGGTCGAAGCAGGTACCGGAGGCGCAGCGTTCGGCGCCGTACGCCGCGCTCGCCGAGCACATCGGCCGGCTGCGCAGCCACGAGACGTCCACGCCGGTCGCCGAAGCCGCCACGTCGATCGTCGACGCCATCTGCGCCGATCCCCCGCCCCACCGCATGAGCTGCGACGCCATGGGCGCCGGCCTGCTCGCCGGCTGGTCGTCGACCCCGGACGCCGACTGGCAGGCGAGCTTCCTCGCGGCATTCCGCGCGCCACGGGGCGAGTGAACCTCGCGGCTTGAAACCGCGTACAACCACACCATGACCGACACGCCCTACCTCGCCCCCACCGGCGTCGCACGTTGGTTCAACCGCCTCGTGGGCGCTCTGGGTCGCTACGGCGTGAGCCTCTACGGCGCGCAGAACCTCGCGGTGCGCGGCCGCAGCAGCGGCGAGTGGCGCGTCGTCCCGGTGAACCCGCTCCCGCTCGACGGCGAGCGCTACCTCGTCGCACCGCGCGGCGTGACGCAGTGGGTGCGCAACGTGCGCGCCGGCGGCGCCGTCGAGCTGCGCCTCGGGAAGCGGCACCAGCCCATTCGCATCACCGAGCTCGGCGACGACGCCAAGCCGCCCGTCCTTCGCGCCTACCTGCGGAAGTGGGCCTTCGAAGTGAAGGAGTTCTTCCCGGGCGTCGACGCCGACGCCAGCGACGACGCGCTCCGCGCCATCGCCGCGCGCTATCCCGTGTTCCGCATCGAGCGCTGACGCGGCAGAGCGAGGAGTCGCGCCGCCTCGTCCGGCGTGGCCACCGGACGGCCGACCGCACGCGCCAGCGCCGTCACCTCGTCGACCAGCTCGACGTTCGTCGGCGTGCGCGGCCCGGCGTAGTCCTCCAGGCCGACGCGCACGTGGC
Organism: Binatia bacterium; assembly: GCA_036009625.1. Taxonomy (GTDB): domain Bacteria; phylum Desulfobacterota; class Binatia; order DP-6; family DP-6; genus DASYLJ01. The sequence continues at coordinate 2,797 of DASYLJ010000078.1, read as the reverse complement.
CTCCGCGCTCGAGCGCCGTGCGCGCCAGACCGCTCGCCACCACATCGCCGCCGATCACGGCGACCGCCCAGGGCAGATCGCACCCCTCGAGCAGCTCGAGGTAGGCGTCGAGCGCACGCGTCGTGGGCGGCAGGCCGAAGGTGGTGGCACCGCCGCCGAGATAGCCCTGGTCTCCCCCGAAGTAGAGCTTCACGAACGACCCGCGCGGGAGCCGTCCGGCGCGGTGGTAGACCAGGGCCGTACGCAGGAAGCCGGGCTCGAAGATCGAGATGCTCGGCCCGAGCTGGTGCTCGTCGAGCTGCGACACGACGTAGCGGATATCGCCGTAGGTGTTGGCGTAGAGGAAGTCGATGCCACCGGGGAGACCGTCCGGTCCGGAGCTGCCGAGGTTCACCGAGCCCGGATCGAGGACGCCCATGCGCATCAGGCCCGACGCCGCCAGCGGCGGCACGTGCGAGAAGCGATCCTCCACCGAACCCCCGATGGCGACCGTGCAGTAGAGGATGGCGTCGGGGCGCTCGGCCACGACTGGTCGCCACCCCTCGAGGTAGCGCTCCGCCGCGTCCGCACCGGTGCGCGAGAAGTCGTCGATGTGATTGTGGACGATGGCCGCACCGGCCGTCATGCAGGCGAGCGCGTCGCGTGCGACCTCGGCCGGCGTCGTGGGCACGTGCGGATTGCGCGATTTCTGCGTCGCGCCGTTGATCGCCGTCTCGACGATGATGGGCGAGGTCATGCGAACTTGTAGAGCTGCTTGCAGTTGGTGACGGTGACGCGCTCGACGAACGCGGCGTCGAGGCCGCTGAACGCCTCCGCCACAGCGTCGCGCGAGTGCGGGAACGTGCTGTCGGGATGCGGGTAGTCGGAGGCCCACATGAAATTGTCGGGGCCGAGCAGCGGCAGCAGCTCGGGCCCGAGCGGCTCCTCCTCGAACGTCGCGTACACCTGACGATGGAAGATCTCGCTGGGCTTCATCGTGATGCGATAGTCGCGCGCCTTGTCGATGTGCTTCTCGGCCGCGGCGTCGAGCCGGCGCACGAAGTACGGCAGCCAGCCGATACCCGACTCGGCGAGCACCAGGCGCAGACCGGGCCGACGCTCGAGCACGCCGGAATAGATCATCATGGCGAGCGGCTCATCGAGCTGCATCGGCCCCACCGCCGAGAACGCCGCCAGCTCCCAGCTCCCCGGCGCGACACGCACCTGCGAGGTGCCGCGCCCGATGTGGAAGCTGATCGGCAGGCCGACGTCCGCGGCCACGTCCCAGAAGCGCGACCACTCCGGGTCGCTGCAGCGGAACTCGAACGGGCTGATGATGGCGCCGCGGTGGCCGGCGGCGGCGACGCGCTGGAGCTCGGCTGCGGCGGCGTCGGGCGCGTGCGTCGGCAGGACGGGGAGCACCGAGAGTCGCGCCGGCTCGACGCGATTGAACTCGGCCGCCCAGTCGTTGTAGGCCGCAAGCGACGCAGCCTTGAGCTCGACGTCGTCGATCGGCAGGCCCAGCAGGTGGGGGCCGTAGACGACCGACACCCACACCCCGTCGCGGTCCATGTCCTGCAGACGGAGCGCCGGGGTCGATGCGCGCAGACCGTCGTCCTCGATGCCGGCGCGACTGATGGCGCTGTAGCCCTTCATGGGGCCCTGCATGCCGTACATGCCGATCACCGCGCCGTCGCACGACCACCACGCGCCGCCGTTCGACTCGACGACCCGCGGCCCGCGTTCGCGGAGCCGCGCCGGCATGCGCGCCTCCCACACGTCGCGCGGGAGGTTCCAGAGATCGAGGTGATCGTCGCAGGAGTAGAGCCAGCCGGGGCGTGTCGTCTCCATGGGGACGGATCATAGTCCAGGCAGTGCCCATGCTGTCGAGAGGGGCTGGCAGCGTCGATCGAACGGGTATAGCGGCGAAGCCGCATGGCCGACGAAACACACTGGGCGCGCGACGCCGTTTTCTACCACGTGTATCCGCTCGGCCTCTGCGGCGCCCCGGCGTCGAACGACGGCGCGTCGCCGCCTGTCCCGCGTCTTGCCGCGCTCCACGCATGGCTCGACCATTGGCGCACGCTCGGCGTCACCGCCCTGTACCTCGGGCCGCTCTTCGAGTCGTCGTCGCACGGCTACGACACCGCCGACTACTTCCACGTCGACCGCCGGCTCGGCGACGACGACACGCTCGCCGCGCTCGTCACCGCCTGCCACCGGCGCGGCATCCGCGTCATCCTCGACGGCGTCTTCCATCACGTCGGGCGCGCCTTCTGGGCATTCCGGGACGTGCAGGCGAACGGTGACGCGTCCGAGCATCGCGCCTGGTTCGCGGGTATCGATTTCTCACGACGGAGCCCGCTCGGGGATCGGTTCAGCTACGACACGTGGCACGGCCACCACGAGCTGGTGAAGCTCGACCTGGGACATCGCCCGGTGCGCGACCATCTGCTCGCGGCGGTGCGCCACTGGTTCGAGCGCTACGACATCGACGGGCTGCGGCTCGACGTCGCCGAGTCGATCGACCCCGACTTCCTGCGCGAGCTGGCCGGGTTCTGTCGGACGCTCCGCCCGGACGCCTGGCTGCTCGGCGAGGTCATCCACGGCAACTACGCGCGCTGGGCGAATCCCGAGACGCTCGACAGCGTCACGAACTACCAGGCCTACAAGGGCCTGTACTCGAGCCACGACGATCGTAACTACTTCGAGCTCGCGCACACCCTCGAGCGCCAGTTCGGGCGCGAGGGTCGGTATCGCGGCTTGCCGCTGTACGCCTTCGCCGACAATCACGACGTCACGCGCATCGCGAGCCGGC
>DASYLJ010000077.1:0-9320 GCA_036009625.1 Binatia bacterium | reverse complement strand
TACGGCGGCGTCCTGCGACGCGCTGCGGCGGGCGTCGCATGCTGGTTTCCAAGTCCGCGATCTGGCTGTAGCCGCCGTCGAGCGCGCGCCGGACCCGGGCCATGCGGGCCCGAATCTGCGACGGCACGCCGCCTGCAAGGGTGCGTTCCCGAAGCTCATGACGCACACGCTTTCCCTTCGCCGGTCACCGCGTGACCGGGTCCTGTCAGCAGCACGGGGGTACGTCGCGCGACGTGCCCTGGACGTTGTGTCCGCACGCGTCCCCGATGCGGTCGGCGTTGCCCTGACGGACCCAACCCGGTCGCGCGGTGGTCGGCGATACGAAGCGACCCGCGTCGCCTGACCCCAACCCGAGGAGATTCAGGATGCACGATGCGGTGGCACAGCGCGTTCGCCGGCTGATTGCCGATCACCTGGGGGTGTCGGCCGAAGATCTCGCCCCGCACGTGTCTCTCCGCGACGACCTCGCGGCCGACTCGCTCGACCTGCTGGAGGTGTCCGTGGCCCTCGAAGACGACCTGGGCATTGCCGTGCCCGAACGCCTGCTGGCCGACGTCCGCACCGTCGGCGACCTCGTCGATGCGACCCTCGCCCTGGCGCGCGAGCGCCGGCGCGGCGCGCAGCCGAAGCTCGGCATCGAGGAGCCGGTGCACGTCTGCTCGAAGGTGGTGCCGCCGGCTGGTGCCGTGCCGCAGATGCTCGAACGATCGGACTGGCTCACGCCGTACACCGCCGAAGCCATCCGGGAGGACGCGTTGCACGCCGGTCGTGGTGCGCGCCTCGAGGTGACGGTCGACGCGGCCACGACCGCCGCCGGCGTGTCGCGGGTACTCGACGCCTTCGGCTCGCTCGGCGATCGCGGCATCGAGCTGCAGGTCCGCCGCGAGGGGACGCCGTCGTCCCGTCGCGCGAAACTGTTCAAGACGGCGTAGCGCCGACCTAGAACAAGCTCGTGACGATCGTGCCCAGGATCGAGATCGGGGCCTGATCCTCGACGGACTGCGCCGCCCGCTCCGCCGTGCGGAGCGTGTCGAGCGACTGATCGTAGAGCGTCGAGTCGGCCAGCGCCTTGCCGAGCGTGCCCTCGCCATTGCGCAGCCCGTCGGTGATCTCCTGCGCGTTCTGCGCGGTGACGGCGAGGCCGTCCAGCGTCTCCTGCACCTGGGCGTAGAGGCCGCCGTCGTCGTCGCTGAGCATCCTGCCCAGCATGCCGTGGCCCTCGCGCAGGTTCGATGCGACCGCGCCGAGGTCCTGCACGGACTGGCGCACGTCGGTCATGGTGGCGGTGACGTCGGCGTAGAGCGCCGGGTCGTTCAGGAGCTTGCCGAGCGTGCCGGTGCCCTCGTCGAGCTTCTCGGTGATGGAGGCGACGCGCTCGGCGACGGTGCCGAGCGCGGTGCGGTTCTCGTCGACGAGGTCGGATAGGCTCACCAGCAGACGCCCGGCGTCGTCGGTGAGCGTCTCGGCCAGCGTGTTCATCGACTCGGCGACCGTCGCCAGCTGGTCGACGGCCTCGGCGAAGCTGGCGGGCGTTTCGCCGAGGATGACGTCGTTCGGAGCGGCCGCGGGCGCGGACGGCGAGCCCAGCGTCAGGGCCACGAAGCGCTCGCCGCTGAGCGCCCGGAAGTCGAGGTGGGCGACGGCGTCGCGGCGCACGGTGTAGGTGCCGTCGATCGCCATCTCCACGCGCACGTGATCGCCGTCGATCCGCATGTCGGTGACGCGTCCGGCTCGCAGCCCGGCCAGGCGGACGTCGGCGCCGCGGTCGAGCCCCTGGACGTCGCGGAAGTCGGCGAAGAGGGTGTAGCGGTCACGCAGCACGCCGAGGCCGAGGGTGAGCTCGATCGCCGCCACCAGCAGGCCGAGACCCACGAGGAAGAAGAGCCCGATCCGCTGCTCGTTGCTCAGCATGCGACCCCCTACATACCCATGCCCGAGGCGCGGAGAAACTCCCTCGTCAGGGGGTGACGGCTGGCCATGAGGGCGTCGGGCGTCAGCAGCTCGACGATCCGGCCCGACGCCAGGACGGCGATGCGGTCGGCGATGGCGCGTGCCAGGGCCAGGTTGTGCGTGACGACGATCTGGGTGCTGCCGCGGGTGGCGCGGATGCGGGCGATGAGCGCGCCGATCTGCTCCGTCAGCAGCGGATCGAGATCCGCGGTGGGCTCGTCGTACAGGATCAGCTCGGGATCGACCGCGAGCGCACGCGCGATGGCCACCCGCTTGCGCATGCCGCCCGACAGCTCGCCGGGCATCTTGTCCTCCGAACCCGCGAGCTCGACCTGCTCGAGCGCCCGCGCGACGGTGGCGCGGATCGTCTCGCGCGACGCGACCGCGTGCTCCTCGAGGCGCAGCGCCACGTTCTCGCCGACGGTGAGCGAGGCGAGGAGCGCGGCGTTCTGGAAGACCATGGCGATGCGGAACGGCTTCTCTTCGGGCGGCATCGCGAGGTAGCGCTGCACGGGCAGGCCGCCGACCGTGATCGTGCCCGCCTCGACGCGTTCCAGCCCGACGATCTGCCGCAGCAGCACCGACTTGCCCTGGCCGCTCTGCCCGACGACGGCGAGCAGCTCGCCGGCAGGCACGGTGAGATCGACGCCGTCGAGCACCAGCTGCCCGCCGTACTGCTTGTGGACGCCCGCGAGCTCGACGGCGACGCCGCTCATGCCAGTCCGAAGCTCAGGCGCACGATGATGAAGTCGAGCACCAGGATGAGCACGAAGCTCCACACCACCGCGGCCGTCGTGGCGGTGGCGATGCCCTCGGCGCCGCCGCGCGTGCGCAGGCCGAAGGTGCACGGCACGATCGACGCCACCATGCCGAATGCGACGCCCTTCACCAGCCCGACGAGGATGTCGCCCAGGTGCACCCACTCGAGCATGCGCGTGACGTACTCCTCGACCGAGATACTGACGGCCGGATCGGCGCCGACGATCAGCGCACCGCCCGCGATGCCGACGAAATCGGCGTAGAGCACGAGGATGGGGAGGGCGAGGGAGGCGGCCAGGAAGCGGGGCACGACGAGGAAGCGCACCGGATCGATGTCCATGGTGCGCAGCGCGCTGATCTCGTCGTAGACCGCCATCGAGCCGAGCTCGGCGGCCATCGCCGAGCCGGCGCGACCGGAGAGCAGGAAGCCCATCATCACGGGCCCCATCTCCTTCGTCATCGAGAGCCCGACGAGTGGCCCGAGCACGCTCTGGCTGACCTCGCGCAGCTGATCGGCCGCTTGCACCACCAGCACCATGCCGACGAACAGCGACAGAATGGCCGCGATGCCGAGTGTGTCGTTGCCGAGCCGCACCAGCTGGACCACGAGACGGCGGCGGTCCGGCGCGGCGAAGCGGATCGCGCGCAGCGTCGCCACGAACAGCAGGGCCGCCTCCCCGAGTACCTGCAGGACGCCGAGGATCGCCGCCCCGGTGCGTCCCGTCACGCCGCGGGGAGCCGCCGCGTCAGCGGCCATCGACGGTGTCCCCCGTGGTGACGTCGACGGGTCCTCGCCACCGTCCCCGTTCGCGCGACGCCAGGCCCCACAGCACACTCCAGTCGAGATCGCCGGCGGGGCCGGTGTCCCAGCGCACGAGCCCCCAGAGCGGGGCCCACATGGCGAGGACGCCGCGATTGGTGGGGATGATGCTGTCGACGATCGCGGGCACCTGGCCGGCGGGGTGGCCGTCCTCCTCGGCGCTACGCACGACGGGGAACACCGTCAGCAGCGACGCGCGCTGCCCGGTGGCCTCGTTCCACTGCCACTGCCGCCGCCACAGCACGAGGATGGCATCGTGCCGCCGGAAGTGGAAGTCGTCCGTGTCCTGTTCGGTGCTGCGGAAGAACGGCCAGGCAATGAAGCGCGAGCGGATGCCGTCGCGATCGCTGTAGCCGTAGAACGGCGCCAGCCGCCACGTGCGCCAGGTCTCGTCGCCGAGGGCGCGATCGCGGAAGACGACGGGCCACGGCGCGCCGGTGGCTTCGTAGCCGGCGATGTCGTCGACGGTGCGGGTGTAGCCCAGCATGCCCCAGCCGCGGCTCGTGCGGTGCTCGCCGTCGAGCGACGACAGGACGGGGAAGAACACCCGGCGCGACTCCCAGCCGTAGCGCGCGTCGAAGCGCTCGCTGTGGACGTAGAACGGCCACAGGAGGTACCCGCTGCGCTCGCGGCCGGCGATGGTGGTGTCGCCGTAGAACGGCCACACGCGCACGCCGCTGCCGTCGGCGCCGCCCACCGTCGAGACGAAGGGGAAGAGGTAGTAGCTCCGCTCCACGCGCGGCTCGGTCAGGCGCAGGAAGGCGGGGAACATCACCGCCTGCACGCGCTCGTAGCCGAGGAAATCGTCGAGGTCGAGGTAGAAGGGAAGGACGCCGCCGCGTGTGCCGTGCTCGGCGTCGTGGCGGTAGAACACGAACGGGAACAGCGTGAAGGCGCTGGTGTCGTCGCCGTCGTCGGCGCGCTGCGTATGCTGGCTCAGCAGCAGGAAGCGCAGGCTGCGGTAGCGTTCCTCGAGACGCAGCGAGAGCAGGGGGAAGAGCACCTCGACGCGGACGTCGTGCCGTTCGCCGTATTCGCGGTGTAGCCAGAGCAGCGGCCGGATGCGCAGATCGCTCCACTCGGGTGTGCGGGTGTACTCGACGAGCGGGCCCAGCGCCGACCAGCGCAGCTCGCCGCGCGCCTCGTTGGTGGCGACGCGGAAGAGTGGCCAGACCTTCAGATCGAACGCGCCGGCGGCCTCCGGCACGAGCAGTGCCAGGAGGAGTGCCGCGACGCGCAGCCCGCTAGGAGAGCGACCCAAGACCATGTCTTGGGTCGAGCAGGACCGCGAGCGTGGCGCGACGCGTCCCGCGCGGCCGACATGTCGCGGCCGGCAACGCCGGCGCGACATGGGAAGCACGCATGGAGCGCGGCCCGCACCGGGGCTGCGGCGTCAGCACGCAGCGCAGCGACGTCTGCCGATCGGAGCGGTATGGCGCACCGGCTTCGCCGGCCGCGCCATGGTGGTCACACGCGACGTGTCGCCTCATGCTCGGGTGCCTCCCGACCCAAGACATGGTCTTGGGTCGCTCTCCTAACGGGTGAATGCAACCGAGCGCAGGTCGCGTGCCCGGATCTGGTACGCGCCGCTGGGAATCTGCCCGTAGAAGGTCGTCGCGCTGCGCAGCGAGAGTGTCACCGGGCTGCCCTCGCGCAGGGTGACCTCGGCACGAAGGCGATCACGCTCGCCCTCGCCCGGCGACAGCTCGATGCGTGTGATGCTGTCGAAGGGAATGCGCAGCCGACCGCGCCCCATGTCGCCCTCGAGCATGGTGTCGCCACCGACGCTGACATGGTCGGCCGACACCTGGGTGCCGTCGACGTCGACGAAGGTGACCCGGTAGTCGCGCATCGGCGCGCCCGCGTCGCGTCCGCCGCCGAGCGACCCCATGCCCATCGTCCCGAGCGCGAGGACCGCGCCCACCAGCAGCCGCCCCGCGCCCCGTCGCCATCGTCGCATGCGGACAGGGCTTACTGGCTTGTACGTGTGCCTTCAACCCGGCAGATTCGACCGGACCGTGCCGACGTCTCCGCTCCGCGCCGTATGCCTCCACGGGCACTTCTATCAGCCGCCCCGGGAGGATCCGTGGCTCGGTGCGATCGAGCCGCAGGCGTCGGCGGCGCCCGACCGCGACTGGAACGTGCGCGTCACCCGCGAGTGCTACGCGCCCGTCGCCGCCGCGCGCGTGCTCGACGACCAGGGTCGGCTGCAGGACGTCGTCGATCTGTACGAGTGGACGAGCTTCAACATGGGGCCGACGCTGCTGGCCTGGATGCAGGGTGCGGCGCCCGATCTGCTGGCGTCGCTGCGCCGGGCGGACGCCGTGTCGCTGGCGCGAACGGGCCGGGGGTCGGCATGGGCGCAGGCGTACGGTCACCCGATCCTGCCGCTGTGCAACGCCCGGGACGCCGCCACCCAGGTGCGATGGGGCCGGCGCGAGTTCGAGCACCGCTTCGGGCGGCCACCGGACGGCATGTGGCTGCCCGAGATGGCGGTCGACCAGAAGTCGCTGGCGGCGCTCGCCGAGGCGGGCATCACGCTGACGATGCTGGCGCCGCACCAAGCCCGTCGCGTGCGACCGATCGGCGGTGAGGCGGCCGCGTGGCGGCAGGTCACGCCCGAGACGCTCGACACCCGACGATTGTACCGCTGCCTGCTGCCGGAGGGGCGCAGCATCGACATCGCGTTCCGCGACGCCGGACTGTCGCACGACCTGTCGTTCGGCGATGCGCTGCGCGACGGCGCGCGGCTCGCGTCGCGGCTCGCCGCGGGCGTCACCGGCTACGACGACGCCCTGCTGACGGTCGCGGTCGACGGCGAGACCTTCGGTCACCACCACCGCTTCGGTGAGATGGCGCTCGCCTTCGCGATCCGCCTGCTGCGCGAGGACGGCGATTTCCTGCTGTGCGGCCCCGCCGCCTTCCGCGACCGCGTGCCGCCGACGCACGAAGTGGAGATCGCGCCCGAGACGTCCTGGAGCTGTCCGCACGGCATCGAGCGCTGGCGACACGACTGTGGCTGCCGCACCGGTGGCGAGCCGGGTTGGACCCAGGCGTGGCGCAGCCCACTGCGGCAGGCGATCGACTGGCTGCGCGACGAGCTCGCCGTCGTCTACGAGACACGCGCCCACGAGACGCTGCGTGACGCCTGGGGCGCGCGCGATCGCTACGTCGACTGCCTGCTCGATCCGAGTCGGGTCCCGGCCTTCCTCGCTACCGAGGCCGGACGTCGCCTGTCGCCGGGAGAGACCGTCCAGGCGCGGCGCTGCCTCGAGATGGCCCGCCACGCGCTCCTGATGCAGACTAGCTGCGGCTGGTTCTTCGACGATCTGGCCGGTCTCGAGCCGGTGCAGATCATGCGACACGCCGCGCGCGCGATCGAGCTGGCGGGCACGCTCGGCCGCCGGCTCGAGGACGGCTTCGTGTCGCGCATCGAGCCGGCGCGGAGCAATCGTCCGGAGGAGGGCTCGGGCGCCGACGTCTGGCGACGCCGGGTGCGCGGCGAGGCGGCCACGCCGTCACGTGTCGCGGCCACCTGCGCGCTGCTCGCGGTGCTGCGGCAGGACACGCGGCTCCCGGGCTACGAGGTCACGTTTTCGTCCGAGCCTGCGGGTGGTGCGCTGGCGGCCGAGGCTCGCGTGACCGATCGTGCGACGGGCGCGGTCGCCACCGTCGCCGTCAATGCCGGACGCGCCGGTGACGCCGAGCCCTGGTGCGACGTCGGGGAGCAGCGCTTCACCCTGGCGCACCTCTTCGGCGTGCAGCGCGAGCGCCTGCTTGCCGCGGTGAGCCTCGAGGCGTCGCAGGGGGCGCGCGACGGACGGGCCGAGGCGCTGGCACGCGTGCGCCCGCTGCTCGATCCACTGCTGGCGGCGGACGTCCCGCTGCCGCCGGAGCTGGCGTTGCTGCTGGGCTGGGACGAGGCCGACACGCTCGCGACCGCGCTCGAAGCGTCGTCGGTGTCGGTCGCCAGCCTGGTGCCGCGCGTCGTCTTGCTGCGCGCGCGAGGCGTCGTGTTCCCGACAGAGTGGCTGGCGGGCCGTCTCGTGCGGGTGCTCGAGGACCGCGTCGGGTCGTTGCCCGGCGGGGTGGCTGACGCGCTCGCACTGCTCGATCTGGCGGCCGCTGCCGGCGCCGAGCTGCCGATCCACACGGCGCAGGTACGCGTGCTGCAGTGGCGAGCGGATGCCTCGCCTGCGTGGCGCGACGACGTCACCATCGTCGCGTTGTGCGAGCGGCTGCGCCTGGCGCCGGTCTGAGGGCTACTGCAGGCCGGCGTCGGTGCTGCGGAGGCGGGACGCCTGCTTGGTGAGCTCCTCGCGTTCGGCGCCGAGCGAGACTTCCTCGGGCGACAGATAGCCGCCCGCGTGCGTGCCGAGGCCCCCGGTCTCGGGGGTGCCGCCGGCGTGCGCCGTGCGGGCCTGCGCGAGGTCGGCGAGCTGCCGGTCGATGGTGCCGAGACGCTGGTCGATCTGGCGCAACGCCTTCTCGTTCGAGTTGCGCTGGATGGTCTCTTCGACGGCCTCGGGCGCATCGGCTTCGGCGGCGACGTCCTGGATGACGTCGGCGCCGAGCGGCTCGTCTTCGTTGCCCGCGGTCGTGAACGCCGAGGTCGGGATGTCGAGCCCGGTCGGGGCCGCGGTCTCCGTCGGCACGTTCGAGTAGTGACGGGTGCCGCCACGATCGACCCAGCTGTAGACCTCGTCGGCCCGGGCGGGCAGGGCCATCAGCCCCGCGACCAGCACCATGGTTCCGATCCGTCGCATTTCCACCTCCCCGACGGGCTGCATCTCAGCCCGCCTTCCACGTCGTCCCCTGGGGACCATCCTCCAACACGATACCATGCGCCTTGAGCCGATCACGAATCGCATCCGCCTCGCGGAAGTCCTTGCGGCCCCGCGCGGCCTTGCGGTCGGCGATGGCCTGGACGATGTCGCCCTCGCTGAGGCCGCCGCGCTCGCGGCCGCGGGTGCGTAGCTCCTCGAGCAGGACGGCTGGGTCGGACATCATGATGCCGAGGGCCGGGCCGACGCGGGCGAGCTCGCTCCGGATCGTCGCAGCGTCGGGGTGTCCGGCGTCGAGGGCGCGATTCAGGTCGCGGACGCGATCGAAGATGAGACCGATGGCCTTGGCGGCGTTCAGGTCGTCGTCCATCGCGGCGCAGAAATCGGTTTCGAAGCCCGCGGCGGGCTCCGTCAGGATGCCGTCGACCTCGCGGCCCGGCGTGGCGCCGCCAGCGCGGGCGAGGGTCTCGTAGATGCGCTCGAGGGCGCGCACCGATTCCTCGAGCCGCGCCGACGAGTAGTCGAGCGGTGCGCGGTAGTGCGTGCCGAGGAAGACGAGCCGCAGCGCTTCGGCGGGCACGCGTTTCGCCATCTCGCCGATGGCGATGATGTTGCCGAGCGACTTCGACATCTTCTCGCTGCCCGACGTGATCATGCCGTTGTGCATCCACAGTCGGGAGAACTCGACGCCGGCGGCGGCTTCCGATTGGGCGATCTCGTTCTCGTGGTGCGGGAAGATGAGGTCGGCGCCGCCCCCGTGGATGTCGAGCGGCTGCTTCAGGTAGCGCGCCGCCATCGCCGAGCACTCGATGTGCCACCCGGGACGTCCGAGGCCCCACGGGCTCTCCCACGACGGCTCGCCCGGCTTGGCGCCCTTCCAGAGCGCGAAGTCGTGCGCGTCTTCCTTGGCCGGGTCGATCTCCTCGCCGGCCTCCATGTCCTCGAGACGACGGTGGGAGAGCTTGCCGTAGGCGGGGAAGCGGCGGACCCGGAAGTAGACGCTGCCG
>DASYLJ010000076.1:0-46863 GCA_036009625.1 Binatia bacterium | reverse complement strand
CTCGAGCGTCGTGCTCGAGCGGGTCTTCGACATGCTCTGCGTCATTCTCTGGCTCGTGGTGCTGTCGCACGTCCACACGTTGCCGCCCACCATGGCCGGCCTCGCGTCGATCCTGGCCCCTGTCGGTGCGACGATTTTCGTCGTGCTGCTCCTGCTGCAGCGCTACCGCGCCACCGCCGAGCGCGTTACCGACATCGTCTTCGCCCGACTATCCCCCGACATGAGCGCGAGGCTGCGTCCGATCGTCCACGGTATCCTCGCGGGTCTTGGCAGCCTCGGCAGCGTGTTCAGCCTGGCGCGGATCGTGGTTCTCTCACTGGCGCTCTGGACCGCGAACAGCCTGCCGTTCCTGTGCGCGATGCTCGCACTCGGCCTGGACGTGCCGCTGCTCCAGAGCGCGCTCGCTGTCGTCGTGGTGGTCGCCGCCGCCGTGTTCGTGCCGCAGGGGCCGGGCTTCGTCGGCACGTGGCAGATCGGGTGCGTGACCGCCCTGGCGCTCTTCGAGGTGCCCCCGGAGCAGGCCGTCGGCTATTCGCTGCTGACGTGGATCGTCCAGATGACGGTCAACGTCGGCGTCGGTGGCATCTGCCTGGCGCGCGAGAACCTCTCCGTCCGCGCGCTGGTGCAGCCGGCGGAAGCCGAGGGCATCCGATGACGCTCGCGGATCGCACGGTCGTCGTCGGGATGTGCGGCGGCATCGCCTGCTACAAGGCGTGCGACGTGGTGCGCCTGCTGGTACGCGCCGGCGCCACCGTTCGCGTCGTCATGACGGCCGGCGCCCAACAGTTCGTGACGCCACTGACCTTGCAGACGCTCTCGGGTCATCCCGTCGCCACCGAGACGTTCGACCTCACGCAGGAATCGCAGATCGGACACATCCAGCTCGCGGACGGCGCCGACGTCGTCCTGGTCGCGCCCGCGACTGCCAACGTCCTCGCCAAGATGGCGCACGGCATCGCCGACGATCTGCTGACGACCGTGCTGCTCGCGACCCGCGCCCCGGTGCTGGTCGCGCCGGCCATGAACGTCAACATGTGGGAGCATCCCGCGACGCGCGAGAACGTCGCGACGCTGGCGAAGCGCGGCGTCCGGATGGTCGGACCGGCGTCGGGGTCGCTCGCGTGCGGCTGGGAGGGAGCGGGACGGCTCAGCGAGCCGTCCGACATCGTCGAGGCGGTGGAGCGCCTGCTGGCACCGCAGGATCTTCGCGGCGAGCACGTCCTCGTCTCCGCCGGCCCCACGCGCGAGGCGGTCGATCCGGTGCGCTACCTCTCGAACCACTCGAGCGGAAAGATGGGCTACGCCATCGCGCGCGCTGCGCAGCGGCGCGGCGCGACCGTCACGCTGGTGACCGGTCCGACCGGCCTCGCGGCGCCTGCCGGGGTGGAGACGATCGCCGTCGATACGGCGACGGAGATGGCGACGGCGCTCGGCGCCGCCTTCACCAAGGCCACGGTCCTGGTGATGGCTGCCGCCGTCGCGGACTATCGTGTGCGGCGACCGGCGGCGCAGAAGATGAAGAAGGGCGCGCGCACGATGACGCTCGACCTCGAGCGCAACCCCGACATCCTGAGCGGGCTCGCCGCGCGCAAGGGACGTCGCTTCGTGGTGGGTTTCGCTGCGGAGACGCAGACGCTCGCCGCCGAGGCGCGGCGCAAGCTGCGCGACAAGCGTCTCGACCTGATCGTCGGCAACGACGTCACGGCGCCCGGTGCCGGCTTCGGCTCCGACACCAACGTCGTCCACCTGATCGCCGCCGACGGCGAGGAGGCGGTACTGCCGGTGCTGACGAAGGACGCGGTCGCCGACCGCATCCTCGACTGGGTGGTGGCACGACGTCCGAAGACGCGTCGCCGGCGGTGAGCCTACGCGGCGCGCGGGCCGAGGGCGTTCAGCTCGGCCGTGATCTTCTCCGGCATCTCACCGCGGCGCTTCAGCAGGCGCAGCTTCCGTCGCAGCGCCTCGGCGCGTGCGAGCGCCTCACGTCCCGTCGGGTCGAGCGTCTGACACGCGCTGTCGTGCCGATGCACGAGCATGTCCTGGATGGCGCCGACGCAGATGCCGTTGAAACGCTCGATCTCGGCCGCCGGGAGCGCATAGCGCGAGCGCTCTCCGAGTCCACGCACCATGACCTGCCACTGCTCGAGCTGCTGCAGTGCCATCACCGAGTTGAAGATGCGCTTGTTGGTGCGGAACGAGAACAGCGTGCGCTCGACCACCCGCTCGACCAGCCGATCGCAGTCGTCGAAGCGATTGCGCAGGACGGAGCGGATCAGCCGCCAGCGATCACGCCGTTGGGCGGCATCGAATCGCGCTTCCCAATAGATGTGGCGATGCGTTCGCGCCTCGAAGCTGACGACGAGCTGCACCGGGACGTAGTTGTTGTGCGAGTAGACGTCGGCCGCGAGGTGGGAGAGGTATCCCCACGCGAAGGCCTCCTCGCGCTCGCCTCGTGCCGATTCGACGATCTGCCATCCCACCGGCCAGCAGTGGCAGTGGGTGTAGAGGCTGCGCGTGTACTTCTTGGCGTGGATGATGTCGGCGGCGATGCACCCGTAGAGGTAGGCCTGCTGATGGGTGCGCAGAATTTCTTGAAGGGCCGGGGTCAGGATGCTAAGGTTCCCGAGCACTTGCGAGCCATGAATCAGGTGGGTGACAGGGCCCCACGCATGCGCCTCGCCCGGCCAACACAGGACCGCGATCGCGATCAGGCCGAATGACCACATGGCCTCGGAGCCTACATTGCCGGCAGGTACCTCTCAAGGTGGCTTCAGCGAACTGATCGACGCGATCCGCGCGCAGGTCGAGCATCAGCAGTCGCTCGCCGTGCCCGGCTTCCCGGCGGCGACGTCCGACCCGATGCCGACACCCCCGACCATTCCCGCGAAGCGCGCCGTCGTCGCCGCCGAGACCCGCGACTTCACCGCCCCGGCGGCCGGCTCGTCCTCCTCCCTGGAAGAGCTGCGCGCCGACATCGGCGACTGCCAACGCTGCAAGCTCGCGCCCGGACGCACCAATCTGGTGTTCGGCGTCGGCAACCCGAAGGCGCGTCTGGTGTTCGTGGGCGAGGCGCCGGGGCACGACGAGGACCTGCGCGGCGAGCCGTTCGTCGGTCGTGCCGGTCAGCTGCTGACCGAGATCATCACCAAGGGCATGCGCATCCAGCGTGAGGACGTCTACATCTGCAACGTCATCAAGTGTCGCCCGCCGGGCAACCGCAATCCCGAGCCCGACGAGGTGGAGTCCTGCGAGCCGTTCCTGCTGCGGCAGCTCGAGATCATCGGGCCCGAGGTGATCGTCGCCCTCGGAAAGTTCGCAGCGCAGACGCTGCTCCGCGACAAGACGCCGATCAGCAAGCTGCGCGGTCGGTGGTTCGACTACCACGGCATCCGGCTGATGCCGACGTTTCATCCCGCGTACCTGCTGCGCAATCCCGGCGAGAAGCGGGTGGTGTGGGAGGACATCCAGCAGGTGATGGCCGTCCTCGGCATGCCGGTGAAGGGATCGTGACCGGCCGGCATCCCGTCCGCACCACGTTGGCAGCGCTGGTGCTGCTCGGACTCGCCGCCACGGCCGCCGCCACCGGCGACGCCCCCACGACCGTCGCCCGCATCGTGATCGACGGTACCATCAATCCCGCCGTGGGCGATTTCGTGCACGAGTCGATCGCGCGCGCCGCGCGTGACGGGGCTGCCGCCCTGGTGATCCAGCTCGACACACCGGGCGGGCTGCTGCAGACCACGCGGGGCATCGTGAAGGACCTGCTCGCCGCGCCGCTACCGGTGATCGTGTACGTCGCCCCGAGCGGCGCGGGTGCCGGTTCGGCGGGCGTGTTCATCACCATGGCGGGGCACATCGCGGCCATGGCGCCGGGCACCAGCATCGGCGCCGCGCATCCGGTCGGCGGCCAGGGCGAGACCATCGACGGCGTGCTCGGCGTGAAGATCGAGAACTCGACGGCGTCGTTCAGCGAGGCCATCGCCAGGCAGCGCGGACGCAACGTCGAGTGGGCGGTCAAGGCCGTGCGCGAGAGCGTGTCGATCACGGCCGACGAGGCGGCGCGTATCGGCGTCGTCGACCTGGTGGCGAGGGACATCGATGCGCTCGTCGGTGCCGTGCGCGATCGCACCGTCGACGTCGCCGGCGTGTCGCGTGGGCTCGACCTCGGGCGTGCGCTCGATCCCGACGGGCACGTGCGCGTGCAGGACTACGAGATGCGCCTCGCACAACGCATCCTGAACGTGCTCGGCGACCCGAACGTCGCCTATCTTCTGATGATGGCCGGCCTGCTCGGCATCTTCATCGAGCTCACCCATCCCGGTTTCGGGCTCCCGGGCGTGGTCGGCGGCATCTGCCTGCTGCTCGGGCTGACGGCGCTCCACATCCTGTCCGTCAACTACGGTGGCCTGGGCCTCATCATGCTGGGCGCGGCCCTCCTGGTCGCCGAGGTCTTTCTGCCCAGCTTCGGCCTGCTCGGCGTCGGCGGGTTGGTGGCGTTCCTCATCGGTTCGCTCTTCCTGTTCGATCGTGACGGCACGGGTCTCGCGGTCGATCGCAGCCTGATCGTCGGCGTGGGCGGCGGCGCCGCGCTCATCATGCTCGTGCTCGCCACCCTCGTCGTACGCTCCCAGCGTGGGCGCGTCCTCGGGGGCAGTGAAGGCATGATCGGCGAGATCGGTGTGGTACGGCAGCCGCTGACGCCGGTCGGTACCGTCGTCGTCCGCGGTGAGCACTGGAACGCGATCGGCGAGAGCCCCATCGACGCCGGCGCATCGGTCGAGGTGGTCGAGGTCGCTGGACTGACGCTCCACGTCCGGCCGGCGCGCAGCTGACGAGGAGGACGCGATGCCTGGAGCGTTGGTGTTCGTACTGTTGCTGGTGGCGCTGCTGCTGAGTGGCGCCAAGGTCGTCCCCGAGTACCAGCGACTGGTGGTGTTCCGGCTCGGGCGCCTCGTCGGCACCCGGGGGCCCGGGATCACCTTCGTCATCCCCGGCATCGAGCGCGCCCAGCGCGTCGACCTGCGCACGATCACCATGGACGTGCCGTCGCAGGACGTCATCACCAAGGACAACATCTCGGTGAAGGTGAACGCGGTGCTGTACTTCCGGGTCGTCGAGCCGAACAAGTCCGTGGTGGAGGTCGAGAACTACCTCTTCGCCACCTCGCAGAATGCGCAGACCACGCTCCGCAGCGTCTGTGGCGAGGTCGAGATGGACGAGCTCCTCGGCGAGCGCGAGAAGATCAACGCGCAGATCCAGACCATCATCGACGAGCACACCGGCCCGTGGGGCGTTAAGGTGGTGCAGGTCGCGATCAAGCACATCGACCTGCCCGAGGAGATGCGCCGCGCGATGGCCAAGCAGGCCGAAGCCGAGCGCGAGCGTCGCGCCAAGATCATCGCCGCCGAGGGCGAGTACCAGGCGGCGCAGCGTCTGGCCGACGCATCGGCGATCATGGCGCGCGAGCCCATCGCGCTGCAGCTGCGCTATCTGCAGACGCTCTCCGAGATCGCCACCGAGAACAACTCGACCACCATCTTCCCGGTGCCGATCGACCTCCTGCGTCCGTTCTTCGAGGCCAGCCGTCCGCGCGACGACGACAAGACATGAGGATCGAGGACCTCGACTATGCGCTGCCGCCGGAGCTCATCGCGCAGGAGCCGGCGCCGGAGCGGACGGCCGCGCGTCTGCTCGTGGTGTCGCGCGACGGTGACGGGCTGGCGCATCGGGCGGTTGCCGATCTCCCCGCACTGCTCCGTCCGGGCGACCTCCTCGTCCTGAACGACGCGCGCGTCATCCCCGCCCGGCTGCGCGCCCGCCGCCCGACGGGCGGCCGCCTCGAGGTACTCCTGGTCGAGGAAGGACCGACGGGCGAATGGGAGGCGCTCGTCCGCGGTGCACCACGGGTGGACGAGCTGGTGCACTTCGCGGAGGGGCAGGGACGTTGGACGGCCAATCTCGGCGACGGCCGCTGGCGACTGCGGCTCGACGTCGGCCTGCCGGTCTTCGATTGGCTCGCCCGCGTCGGCGAGGTGCCGTTGCCGCCCTACATCCACCGACCCGACGGTCCATCGTCCACCGACCGGGAGCGTTACCAGACCACGTTCGCCCGCGTGCCCGGTGCCGTCGCGGCGCCGACCGCCGGTCTCCACTTCACGCCGGCCCTGCTCGACACCCTCGCCGCAGCGGGTGTCGAGCGCGCCAACCTCACCCTGCACGTCGGCCCCGGCACGTTCCTCCCGATCCGCAACGGCGACCTCGCGGGCTACGGGATGGCAGCGGAACGATTCGACATTCCCGATGACACCGTCGCTCGCATCGCCGCGACGCGCGCGGCCGGTGGGCGCATCGTCGCCGTCGGCACCACCACCGTGCGCGCGCTCGAATCGGCCGCTGCCACCGGGTCGTTGCAGGCGGGGGCGGGCGCGGCGTCACTGTTCGTCCGCCCGGGACATCGGTTCGCGGTCGTCGACGCGCTCCTCACCAACTTCCACCTGCCGCGCACGCCGCTGCTGGCGCTGGTGGCGGCACTCACCGGCTGGGAACGCCTTCGCGCCGCGTACGACGTCGCCGTCCACGAGCGCTACCGCTTCTACAGCTATGGCGACGCGATGCTGATCGCATGAGGCCCCACTTCGAGCTGCTCCGCACGGCACCGGCAGGGGCTCGGCGTGGGCGACTGGTGACCGCGCACGGGGTGATCGAGACCCCCGCGTTCATGCCGGTGGCGACCCATGGGTCCGTCAAGGGCCTCACGCCGCGCCAGGTCTATGAGGCGGGCGCCAGCATCGTGCTCTCGAACGCCTACCACCTGGCGCAGCGCCCGGGCGTCGAGGTGATCCAGGCGCTCGGCGGCCTGCACGCGTTGATGGGGTGGCCGGGCCCGATCCTCACCGACAGCGGCGGGTTCCAGGTGATGAGCCTCGCCAGCCTGGTAAAGCTCGACGACGACGGGGTTCGCTACCGCTCCCACGTCGACGGGCGCGCGGGTAAGCTGCGGCCCGAGGATGCGATCGCGGTGCAGGAGGCGCTCGGAGTGGACATCGCCATGTCGCTCGACGAGTGCGTCCCGGCCGGCGCGCCACCGGCACGGGTGGCGGCTGCGGTCGAGCGCACCACCGCCTGGGCAGCCCGTGGCCTCGCGGCGCGCACGCGCGACGACATGGCGCTCTTCGGCATCGTCCAGGGTGCATTCGACGTCGAGCAGCGCGCCATCAGCGCCGCGGCACTGCTCGCCATGCCGTTCGACGGCTACTCCGTCGGTGGGCTCTCGGTGGGCGAACCGCACGACGAGACCGCGCGCGTCGCCGCCTCCACCATCGCATTGCTGCCGCCGGAACGGCCGAGGTATCTCATGGGCCTCGGGACCCCGCGCGATTTGCTAACCTTCGCAGGCATGGGGTATGACCTCTTCGATTGTGTCCTGCCCACCCGCAACGGGCGGAATGGGATGCTCTTCACGCGCGAAGGCAAGCTGATGATCCGCAACGCCCGTCACGCCCGCGATCCGCGGCCGGTGGAGGAGGGGTGTGCATGCTACACATGCACGCACTTCAGCCGTGGTGCGCTTCGCCATCTCGTTCTCGCGAAGGAGATGCTCGGCGCGCAGCTCGCGTCCCTTCACAATCTGCATTTCTACCTCCGACTGATGGACGCGATCCGCTCCGACGTCGACGACGACTCCTTCCCGCGCCGGGCCACCGCCGCGGCAGGAGCATGGGCGTAGCATGAGCACGGCTTGGGCACAGGTCGGCGACCCCGCCTCGGGGCCGCCGGCGGCGTACAACATCGGCTTCATCCTGCTGATGATCGGCATCTTCTACTTCGTGCTGCTGCGGCCGGAGCAGAAGCGACGGAAAGAGCAGCAGACGCTCATCGATAGCGTCAAGCGAAACGATCAGATCGTCCTCAACAGCGGCATGCATGGTCGCGTCGTCGCGTTGGCCGAGAAGACCATCACGGTCGAGATCGCCCCCAAGATACAGGTGGTCTTCGACCGCTCCGCCATCCAGGCGGTGCAGATGCCCGGCTCCGAGACGCGCGAAAAAGAACGGGAGAAGTCCTGATGGGATCGGTCGAAGGTCGAGCGATCTTCTTCATCGGCCTGATCATCGCCTCATTGGTGGTCATCACGCCGACCTTCACTGAAGTTCCGCCGTGGTGGCCCTGGAAAGCGCCGATGCGCCTCGGGCTCGACCTGCAGGGCGGAACGCATCTGCTGTACCAGGTCGAAATCGACCAGGCGATCGACAATACGGTCGAGCGCATCAGCCGCGACATCGAGCGGGAGCTCCGCGACGCCAACGTCGGGGCGTTCACCGTCGATCGCACCGGCCGCACGCTGAACATCAAGTTGGCCAACCGCGACAAGCGCGGCGAAGTTCGTCGCCTGCTCGAGGATCGCTTCACCAACTTGAGCCTCAGCGAGTCGTCGGGCAGCGATGCGGCCGACCTCACGCTCGAGCTCAAGCCGGCGGAGGTGCTCAGGATCCGCCAGGGCGCGGTGGAGCAGGCGCTCGACATCATGCGCAACCGCATCGACCAATTCGGTGTCGCCGAGCCCACGCTGCAGGCGCAGGGCGACGACCAGATCGTCGTCCAGCTCCCCGGCATCCAGGATCCGGGCCGCGCCAAGGAGCTCATCGGTCGGACCGCGCTGCTCGAGTTCCGTCTGCTCGCCGAGGGCCCGCAGGCGGGCACCATCCAGGCGCCAGGTGCCGGGGTGGTGGTCATGCCGGGTCAGGGCGACGCCGGCGGCCGTACGCAGTATCTGGTCGAGAAGCGACCGATCATGACCGGCGAAGTCATCACCGACGCGCGCGTCCAGCCGGGCAGCGCCACCGAGGGCATGGCCGTCGACTTCGTGCTCGACGCGCGTGGAGCGAAGCTCTTCGGCGACGCCACGACCGAGCACGTGAAGCGCCGTCTCGCGATCGTCCTCGACGGCTACGTGCAGTCGGCACCCGAGATCCGCGAGCCCATCACCGGCGGACGGGGACAGATCACCGGCCGCTTCAACTTCACCGAGGCGCAGGATCTCGCCAACGTGCTTCGCAACGGCGCGCTGCCGGCACCGCTCAAGCTGCTCGAGGAGCGCACCGTCGGCCCATCGCTCGGCAAGGACTCGATCCGGCAGGGATCGCTCTCCTTCCTGGTCGGAAGCCTCGCCGTCGTGGCGTTCATGATCTTCTACTACCGGGGCGGCGGCATCATCGCCGATCTCGCACTCATCATGAACGTCCTCCTCCTGCTGGGTGCCTTCGCCGCCTTCGGCTTCACGCTGACCATGCCCGGCATCGCCGGCATCGTGCTCACGGTCGGCATGGCCGTCGACGCCAACGTGCTGATCCTCGAGCGCGTGCGCGAAGAGCTTCGCCTCGGCAAGTCGGCCCGGGCGTCCATCGAAGCGGGCTACGATCGCGCCTGGAGCGCCATCCTCGACAGCAACGTCACCACCTTCCTGTCGGGCCTGATCCTCTTCCAGTTCGGCAGCGGTCCCATTCGCGGCTTCGCGGTGACGCTCTGCCTCGGCATCCTGACCACCATCGCGTCGGCCGTATTCGCGACCCGCGTGGTCTATGACTGGCGCGCCAGCCGGCGCCGCCTCCTGACGGTGAGCGTATGAAGGGCACATCGGGTACGGCAGCGCCGGCGAAACCGCCGGCCGAGAAGGGTGCCGGCCAGCAGCCGCCGCCGAAGTTCCTCGAGCTCATCCCTCCCGACCTCGGGATCGACTTCGTCGGCCTGTCCCCACGGATGTTGTTGCTGTCGTCGATCTTCATCCTCATGGGCCTGGCGTCCATGTTCTACCGTGGTGGCTTCAACTACGGCATCGACTTCGCGGGCGGCACCCTGGTCCAGGTGCGTTTCCCGCAGTCGACATCGATCACCGACATCCGCGGCGCGCTCGAAGGCGAGGACCTGCGCGGCGTCAGCGTGCAGGACGTCGGCAAGGACTCGCGGGAGTTCCAGATCCGCGTGCAGGCCGAGGCCTCCGAAGCGACGATCGAGTCGGCCAACAAGGTGAAGAAGGGCCTGCAGGCCAAGTTCGGCGAGGGCAGCTACGACGTCCTACGCGTCGAAGAGGTCGGACCCAAGGTGGGCAAGCAGCTCTGGCGCGATGCCTCGCTGTCCATCCTCTTCGCCACGCTCATCATGGGCGCGTACATCGCCATCCGGTTCGACTTCCGGTACGGCATCGCCGCTGCGGCCGCTCTCGTGCACGACGTCCTGATCACGCTCGGTGCGATCTCGCTCTGGAACATCGAGTTCGACCTCACCACGGTGGCGGCCCTGCTGACGATCGTCGGCTTCTCGGTCAACGACACGGTCATCATCTCCGACCGTATCCGCGAGACCATGAAGACGAGGCGCAAGGAACCGTTCGCGACGATCATCAACATCGCCCTGAACGAGACCCTGTCGCGCACCGTCATCAACAGCGGCACCGCCATCATCGTCACGGCGGCGTTGTTCTTCCTGGGTGGCAGCGTCGTCCACAGCTTCGCCTTCGCGCTGCTGGTCGGCTTCATCATCGGCACGTACTCGTCGATCTTCGTGTCGACACCGATCGTGCTCTGGCTGGAGGGTCGGAGGGCCAAGCGCGCCTGAGCGTCGTCGGTGGCTCGCCCCTGGGTCGCGCGCTGCGCGACGTCCGTTCCCGACGACTTTGGGCCCGTACCACCGGGCGGCCCGCTGGGCACGCTGCTCGCCCAGCTGCTGTGGAACCGCGGCATCGTCTCCGCCGCGGCGGCTGACGCCTTCCTCGAGCCGACGCTGGCTCAGGGGTTGCGGCCACCCGCGGCGCTGGCCGGGATCGAGGAAGCGGCGGCAGCGATCGCAGGGCTGTTGGCCGCCGAAGGTCGCCTCCGGGTGGGTGCTGCGTCGGAGCTCGACGCCATCCTCGCCGCGGCAGTGACCGTCGGCTGGCTCCGCGACCTCGGCCTTCCCGCCGAGGTCGTCATCGGGGACGTCGACGATGGCTGCCGTGTCGTGTTCGCGCACGACGCGCTCGTCGTTCATGTGCCGCCGGCGGGAGTCATCCGGGTCGCCACGGCGGCTACCGCCACCGGTGACGTCCGGCTCGGTATCGCCGGCGTCGCGTTCTACCTCCTGATCGCGCTCCGCCGCGCGCTCCGGACGCAGTATCCTGCTCGCGAGACCCCCGACCCCCGGTCACAGCTCGATGTCGCCGCTCTTGGCGGGCTCGCCTCTGGGTCGGTGCTCCGCGACGAGGAACGCGTCCTGGTGGCACTCGGCCTGCGACGGCTGCAGGACATGCCTCGTCCAGGCCTGCAGGCGGTATCGGACAGCGCGCTGATCGCACGTCCCACCGCGCGCGCGGTCGAGCGTCGTATCTTGCCACGTCTAGCCGCGGCCATCCGATTGGGCGAGGGCGAGCGCGTGCTGGCGCTGCTCGACGCCAGGACGATGGCCGACGCCGCGGAGACCGCCGCGGGGATCGAGCTCGCCGCCGCGCGCTGGGCCGCGCAGGCCAACGCCGGGTTCGACCCACCCCGCGATGTCGACCTCGAGATCGACGCAGAGTGGCCCCTCGCCGCCGTCACGCCCCGCGTCGCCCTCACCCTGGGCCGACTTGAGCCGCACGGCCCAGGCAACCCCGAGCCTGTCCTCGTCGCGCGGGGGGCCCGCCTCGACGGCGCTCGCCTCGCCGGGGACCCGATGCGACCCTACTGGCGGCTCCGCCTGCGCCAGGATGGGCACACGCTGCGCGCCACCGCACAGGGCCTCCGTAGCGACGAAATGGTCATCGGGGCGCTCTACGACGTCGCCTACACGCCACGCCTGGGCCAGATACGCGGCGGAGACATGCTCGAGCTGGTGGTCCATGACCTCCAGCCAACGACGGAACAAGATACGAGAATCGCGAAGGATTCGATAGTTTCTTGACGGTGTCCCGCCACCCTGCTACCACGACGGCGACGTTTCGGGTGAGCAGATCGGCCATACATGTTCGACAAGGACGACATGCTGCTGAACAGCAAAGAGGTCGCAGAGATGCTCGACCTCAGCCCCGACACCGTCAACGAGTTGGCTCGCAAGAGCGTCCTGCCGGCCTTCAAGCGTGGGCGGCAGTGGCGCTTCCGGCGCCGGGACATCACGTCGTTCAAGCGAGAGCTTCGTGGAACCACGGCGGCATGATGCCGCCCGCCATCTCCGTAGGGACGGGCCGCTGACGGACTCCCGCGATGGCGCCAACCAGGCAGGGAGTCCTATGACCGTCGCCAACACGCAGCCTCACGAGAGCGCCCTCTACTACGAGTTCTCGGCCCTCTACGACATGTTCTTTGGCCGGGTGTTCTATCCCCGCATCGCCAAGGTCATCCGGTCGTTGAAGATCGAGCCCGGTGCGCGCGTGCTGGAGATCGGCGTCGGCACCGGCCTGTCGCTCGATGCGTATCCGGCCCACTGCCAGGTCACCGGCATCGACCTCGCGCCCGACATGCTCGAGCGCGCGCAGGAGCGCGTCGACCAGAACGGGTGGCGGCACATCACGCTGGCGCAGGGTGATGCCCTCGACCTGCAGTTCGACGACAGCTCCTTCGACTACGTGATGGCGTTCCACGTCATCAGCGTGGTGCCCGATCCGCATCGCATGCTGGAAGAGGCACGACGGGTGGCGCGTCCCGGCGGCGTCATCACGATCATCAACCACTTCCGCAGCCAGCAGCGGGCGGTGGCGCGCCTGCAGCGCACCATCGATCCCATCACGCGACGCCTCGGCTGGACCACCCTCCGGCTGCCCGACGTCCTCGATCGGCGCGCGCTGCACGTCGAGCGTCAGTGGAAGACGTCGCCGCGCTCGCTGTTCACGATCGTCGTGGCGCGCAACGCCAAGGCGGTTCCCGCCGATGGCCTCGTGCTCGCACCGAGCGCCGGCGCCTAGCGCGTCAGTGCCGGCGTGAGGTCGGCGGGACGAACGGGATGAGCCCCCGTCGCACCAGGACGTTGGCTTCACGTCGCCCCTGCGAGTGGAGCCAGCGCTTGTAGACGCGGAGCGTGTCGCGCTCGCTGCGGAAGAGCTCCTGGTCGCCGATCTCGCCGAGCACGCGCACGAAGTCGGGAAAGCGGTCGGCCAGCTCGACGAACGACGGCGCGAGCGCTCCCCGCGACGGCTCGACGGACAGTCGCGCGTAGGCGTTCCGTCCGAGCATCGCGTAGTACGTCGGGCCCACCGCGCTGCGCTCGAGGCTGTCCACGAAGATGCCGGTGATGAACAGGGCCGTGTCGCCGACCCGCCGGAGCTTCGAGAAGCGTTGCGACGCCGGCAGCTGCAGGGCCTCGAGGTACTCGATGGCGAGCGGCGGATCGAGGAGGTCCGCGCGGTCGGGACGGACGAAACCTTCGAGCAGCTGCACGAGGTAGAACTCGGTCGTCTCGGAGGACGCAACGCGCTGGGACGCCATGGCCGTCCGCACCAGATCGCGAAAGAGCACCGTCAGATTGCCCGTGTCGAGCATCGATCGACCTCCAAGACTCGTCTCGCGGATTGTGGGGGCAAATGGCCGATCTCACAAACAATAGCGGGTTTGAGTGCCCGGAACGCCTTTGCTAGAGGGTGTCGGCTCAGCGCAGCGCCCATGTCGAAGCCCGCACCCATCACCGCCGTCAAGGGCTTCCGCGACGTGCTGCCGGACGAGAGCGTCCGCTGGCAGGCCCTGGAAGCCGCCGCCGCCCGCATCTTCGGGGCCTACGGCTTCGGCGACATCCGCCTCCCGGTCCTCGAGCGGGCCGAGCTGTTCGCCCGCTCCCTGGGTGAGACCACCGACGTCGTCGAGAAGGAGATGTACTCCTTCCCCGACCGCGACGAGACGATCGTGACGTTGCGCCCCGAGGCGACGGCGAGCGTCGTGCGCGCCTACGTCGAGGCTGGACTGGCAAAGCGCGAGCCGGTGTCGCGCCTGTGGTACGCGGGTCCCATGTTCCGGCGCGAGCGCCCGCAGAAGGGGCGCTACCGGCAGTTCCAGCAGATCGGGGTGGAGATGCTCGGCCGCTCCGACGCCGTCGCCGACGCCGAGCTGCTCATCATGCTGTCGGACTACCTGGCCGCCGTGCGCGTCCCCGACGTCCAGCTCGAGGTCAATTCGCTCGGCGACCAGACCTGTCGTCCCGCCTATCGCGAGCACCTGCAGGCCTTCGGCCGCGCCCACCTCGACGTCCTATGCGCCGACTGCCATCGGCGCATCGAGCGCAATCCGCTCCGTCTCCTCGACTGCAAGGTCCCCACCTGCCGTGCCGTGATGGTCGACGCGCCGGTCATGCTCGATCACCTGTGTGACGGCTGCCGCGTGCACTTCGACGAGGTGCGCGCGCTGCTCGACCGCGAAAGTGTCGCCTACACGCTCAACACGCGCATGGTGCGCGGCCTCGACTACTACTGTCGTACCGCGTTCGAGGTCATCGCCGGTGGGCTCGGCGCGCAGAACGCCGTCGGCGGCGGCGGACGCTACGACGGGCTGGTCGCAGCGCTCGGTGGCGGCGACGTCCCAGGCGTGGGCTTCGCCCTCGGCGTCGATCGGCTCGCCATGCTGATCGACGCCATCGAGCCGCCCGCGCCGCTGGCGGTGGTGCTGCCGCTCGACGAGCGTGCAACCGCGCCCGCGGTCGACATCACGACGCGGCTCCGTCGGGAGGGCATCGCCGTCATCCTCGAGCCGGCGGGTCGCAGCATGAAGGCACTGCTCCGTGCCGCCGATCGACAGCGCGCCACGCTCGCCATCATCCTCGGCGAGGACGAGCTGCGCGCGGGTCGCGCCACCATCCGCAACCTGGTGCGACGGGAGGACCGTCCCCAGTCGCTCGCCCTCGATGCGCCGGGCCCCGAGCTCGCTCGCCAGGTGCGCGCAGAATCGGAGAATCCGACATGACCGTGCAGATCGAGTCGCTCGCGGACTGGCAACGAACCACGCTTGGCGGCGATCTCCGCGCCGAGGACATCGGCCGCGAGGTCGTGGTCACGGGGTGGGTCCATGGCCGACGCGACCACGGTGGCGTGCTCTTCATCGATCTGCGCGACCGCGCCGGCCTGGTGCAGGTGGTGTGCGATCCCGACCGCGCCGCCGCGCATGCGCTGGCGGGCGACGTCCGCCTCGAGTGGGTCATCGGCGTTCGCGGTACCGTGCGCGCCCGGCCCGCCGAGACCGTGAACCCCGATCTCCCGACCGGCGCCATCGAGATCGTCGCCGAGCGGCTCGGCGTCCTCAACACCGCGCGCCCCACGCCATTCCCCATCGACGACAGCGCCGAGGTGAACGAGAACACCCGCCTACGATACCGCTACCTCGACCTGCGCCGTCCCAGCATGCAGCAGAAGCTGCGCCTACGGCACGACGTCACGCGCGCGGTGCGCGCACATCTCGAGGGGCACGGCTTCATCGAGGTCGAGACGCCCATCCTCACGCGCTCGACGCCGGAAGGTGCCCGCGACTATCTGGTGCCGAGCCGGGTGCAGCGCGGCGCCTTCTACGCGTTGCCGCAGTCGCCGCAGCTCTTCAAGCAGATCCTGATGGTCGGCGGCATCGACCGCTACTACCAGATCGCCCGCTGCTTCCGTGACGAGGACCTGCGCGCCGATCGGCAGCCCGAGTTCACCCAGATCGACCTCGAGATGTCCTTCGTCACCCCGAAGGACGTGATGGGCATGGTCGAGCCGATGATCGCCGACATCTTCACCACCGTGCGCGGACGGCCGACGCCGCAGCCGTTCCCCATCATGGGCTACGCCGAGGCCATGCTGCGTTACGGCACCGATCGGCCCGATCTCCGTATCGCGCTCGACCTCGCCGACTTCTCGCCGTGCTTCGAGGGCACGACCTTCCGCGTCTTCGCCGACGCGCTCGCCGCCGGCACCCGCATCCGCGGCATGGTCGCCCCGGGCGGGGCGCAGCTGTCACGCAAGGAGCTCGATGACCTGGTCGGGTTCGCGACCGGGGAGGGCGCCCGCGGCCTCACCTGGATCAAGATCAACGCCGACGGCTGGCAGTCGCCGGCGGTGAAGTTCCTCTCCGACGCCGAAAAGGAGCGCCTGACGCAGGCGGGACCGCTGGCGGCGGGTGATCTGCTGATCCTGCTCGCGGAGCCCGCGGCTCGCGCCAATCAGATTCTCTCCCAGCTCCGTGTCCGGCTCGGCGAGCGCCTCGGTCGCATGACGGCCGATGCCGATCGCTTCCTCTGGGTGGTCGACTTCCCGCTGGTCGATCGCGACGAGGACGCGGGGCGCTGGAACGCGGTGCACCATCCGTTCACCGCACCGCTCGACGCCGACCTCGAGAAGCTCGAGAGCGATCCGGGTGCCGTGCGCGCCCAGGCCTACGATCTCGTGCTGAACGGCATCGAGCTCGGCGGCGGCAGCGTCCGTATCCATCGCCCCGACGTGCAGGCCCGCGTGCTCGCACTGCTCGGCATGAATGAGAAGGAAGCCCACGAGCGCTTCGGCTTCCTGCTCGAAGCGCTGTCGTACGGCGCGCCGCCGCACGGCGGACTGGCCTTCGGGCTCGATCGCCTCGTGATGCTCCTGGCGGGAGCCGACTCGATTCGCGAGGTCATCGCATTCCCGAAGACGCAGAAGGCGTCCTGCCCCCTGACCGACGCGCCGACGCCCGTCGACCCGATCCAGCTGCGCGACCTGGCGATCCGCGTCGTCGAGTGATGCTCAGAGGAGGGTGTCGACCGGAACGGCCGGCACCCCCACCGCCGCCGCCACACCCGCGTGGGTGACGTGGCCGGCGAAGACGTTGCACGCACGGCGGAGCGTCGCGTGGGTGCGCAGCGCATCGAGCGCTCCGAGATCGGCGAGTGCCAGCGCGTAGGACAGCGTGGCGTTCGTCAACGCGTGCGTCGACGTGTTCGGCACGATGCCCGGCATGTTGGTGACGCAATAGTGCACCACGCCCTCGGCGATGTACGTCGGCCGAGCATGACTGGTCGGCCGCGACGTCTCGGCGCAGCCGCCCTGATCGATGGCGACGTCGACGAAGGCCGATCCGGGTCGCATGGCGCCGACCAGGGCGCGCGACACCAGCTTGGGCGCCAGTGCACCGGGGATGAGCACGGCCCCGACGACGAGATCGGCCGCGACGACCTCCTCCTCGACGTTGGCGCGGTTCGACATCACGGTGGTGACGTGGCCGCCCAGGATGTCGTGGACGTAGCGCAGCTTCCCCGGGTCGATGTCGAGAATCGAGACGTGCGCCCCGACGCCGACGGCGACCTGGCAGGCGTTCATGCCCGAGATACCCGCACCCAGAATCACCACCTTCGCCGGCCGCACGCCGGAGGCTCCCGAGAGGAGCACGCCCCGTCCGCCGTTCTGTGCCTGCAGGCACCAGGCGCCGACCTGGATCGACAGGCGACCGGCCACCTCGCTCATCGGGGCCAGGAGCGGCAGGCTGCCGTCGTCGAGCTGGAGCGTCTCGTAAGCGAGGGCACGGACGCCGCGGTCGACCAGCGCCCGTGTCAGGTCGGCGTTGGCCGCGAGGTGAAGGTACGTGAACAGGGTGAGGTCGCGTCGCAGGAAGGCGAACTCCGACGGGACCGGCTCCTTCACCTTGAGGACGAGGTCGCTGCGACTCCACACGCCGGGCGCGTCGCTGAGCGTCGCACCGGCGTTGCGGTAGAGCGCGTCCGGCAGGCTCGAGCCTACGCCGGCTCCGTACTCGACCAGCACGGTATGGCCGTGCGCCACCAGCGCGCCCACGCCGGACGGCGTCAGCGCGACTCGGCTCTCCTCGTCCTTCACCTCGCGGGGAACACCGACGATCATTCGGTGATTCTAGCAGAGATTCCTTGCGCCTCCCCAGCCGCGTCGATACACTCCCGCCGCAATGGAGGCGACGGGTGTGATCGCCCAGACAGCGATCCTGGCCGTTCCGCTCCTGGCTGCAATCATCTTCCACGAGGTCGCCCATGGGGCAGTGGCCTATCTCTGCGGCGACCCCACAGCGGCCCGCGCTGGTCGTCTCACGCTGAATCCCCTTCCACACATCGACCCCATCGGCAGTGTGGTCCTGCCCGGGCTCCTGCTGCTCTTCCAGGCGCCGTTCCTCTTCGGGTACGCCAAGCCGGTCCCGATCGACCCGCGATACTTCGGGCATCCCCGTCGTGACGAGGTCCTGGTCGCGCTCGCGGGTCCCGGCACCAACCTCGTCCTGGCCGCGATCAGCACGCTCATTCTCGGGTTGCTGCTGACCATGGGCGCGCCGACGGCCGAGCCGACGTTCCTGCAGCGCATGGCCGCCGCGTCGATCCAGGTGAACTGCCTGCTCGCCGTCTTCAACCTGCTGCCGATCCCGCCGCTCGACGGTGGGCACCTGCTGTCCGTCTTCCTGCCCGCGGGCAGTGCGAAAGCGCTGCGCGCCATCGAAGGCATCGGCATGGTCATCGTCCTGCTGGTGGTCATGAACACGCCGATCCTTGGCATGCTCGTGACGCCGGTCGTGCACTTCTTCTTCGGGCTGGTGCCACGGTGACGAAGCCGCCGCAGGTCGTCGTCAGCGGCGCACGTCCCACCGGACGCCTCCACCTCGGCAATCTCCACGGCGCGCTCAAGAACTGGGTGCGGCTGCAGGACGAGCACGAGTGCCTCTTCTTCGTCGCCGACTGGCACGCGCTCACCACCAGCTGGGAGGAGACGGGCGGCATTCCCGAGGCCACCATCGAGATGGTGCTCGACTGGCTCGCCGTGGGCCTCGATCCCGCACGCTGCACCATCTTCCAGCAGTCCGCCGTGAAGGAGCATGCCGAGCTGTTCCTGATCCTCGGCATGCTCACGCCGGTGCCCTGGCTCGAGCGCAATCCCACCTACAAGGAGCAGCGCGATCAACTCACCGATCGCGACCTCTCCACCTTCGGGTTCCTCGGCTACCCGGTCCTGCAGGCGGCCGACGTGATGATGTACAAGGCCACCGCCGTCCCCGTCGGCATCGATCAGGCGCCGCACATCGAGCTGGCCCGCGAGATCGCGCGTCGCTTCAACGGCACCTATCGTGCGATCTTTCCCGAGCCCGCGACGCTGCTCACCGAAACGCCCAAGATCCTCGGCACCGACGGACGCAAGATGAGCAAGAGCTACGGCAATGCCATCTATCTCACCGAGCCGGCGGCCGACGTCGATCGCAAGCTGTCGCGCATGGTCACCGACCCACGGCGCGCTCGTCGCACCGATCCGGGTGTTCCCGCCGACTGCCCCGCCTTCAACTCCTTCCATCGCACCTACTGCACGGCGGACGAGCTGCGCACGGTGGACGATGGCTGCCGGACGGCCGGCATCGGCTGCCTCGACTGCAAGAAGATCATGATCAAGCACGTGCTCGCCGAGCTGGAGCCCATCCGCGAGCGACGCGCTCGCCTCACGGCCGACGATGCGCGCGCCGCGCTCGACGCCGGCAACACCCGCGCCCGCAGCATCGCGGCGCGCACGATGGCCGAGGTACGGGAGGCACTGGGACTGCTATGACGCCAACCCCGCCGTGCACGATCAAGCTCGACGTCTTCGAGGGACCGCTCGATCTGCTCCTCCACCTCATCAAGCGCAACGAGGTGCAGATCGCCGACATCCCCATCGCCACCATCACCGATCAGTACCTGGCCCTGCTGGAAGACCTGCCGGAGCTGAACCTCGACGGCGCCGGCGAGTACCTCGTGATGGCGGCCACCCTGACGTACATCAAGAGCCGCATGCTGCTCCCCACCGTCGCCGACGGCGAGGACGAGACCGAAGACGATCCGCGCGCGGCCCTGGTGCAGCAGCTGCTCGAGTACCAGCGCTACCGCGAGGCGGCGGCCACGTTGTCGTCACGGCCGCTCCTCGAGCGCGACGTGTTCGCGCCCTCCGGTGAGCCCGCGCCCGCCGGCACCTCCGAAGACGGCCGCCCGCTGGTGCGCGACGCCAGTCTCGGCGACCTCCTCGACGCGCTCCGCGGCATCCTCGACCGCACCCGCAAGCCCGAGCCGCATTCGATCTTCCGTCCGGGCCTCTCGGTCTCGGAGTGTGTGCACCGGATCCTGGCGCGCTTCGCGCTCGGCAGTCAGCTGCGCTTCGACGAGCTGTTCTCCGCCGAGAGCGATCGTACCGAAGTGGTCGTGACGTTCCTTGCGCTCCTCGAGCTGATCCGGCTTAAGGTGGTGCGAGCGATCCAAAGTGATCGTTTCGGGCCGATCGAACTGGGCCTTGCCGCCGCCGACCTCGGGGAAGCAGCGACCATGGTGCAGGACGTCGGCTTCGATTCGTGGCGGGGAGGGGGAGAGCCACATGGAAGTGGACCAGTCGAGTAGTCCCGAGGAGCACCTGAACGGCGTCAACGGCGTCGTCCATGATGCTCCCGTGGCGGAGGCGCCCGCCGCCGACGCCGAGGGTCCGCCCGCGATCATCTTCGCGCCGCCGCCCGACGACGTCGTCGCACCCACCCCCGACGAGGCACCGGTCGAGGCAGCCGACACCGCCGCCCTCGAGCCCATCCTCGAGAGCCTGCTGCTCGCGTCCGGCCAGCCGGTGCCGCTCGCACGACTCGTCGAGACGCTCGACGGCCACGATCGTCGCGCCATCGTCGCGGCGCTCAAGTCGCTCACCGACGGCTACGAGCGTGACAACCGCGGCTTCCGCATCGTGCACGTCGCCGGTGGCTGGCAGCTGCGTTCGGCGCCGGAGCACGGACCGTGGGTCCGTCGCCTGCTCGGTGGCCGCCCGCCACGCCTGTCGCGTCCGATGCTGGAGACGCTCGCCATCATCGCCTACCGGCAGCCCTGCACGCGCACCGAGATCGAGGCCATCCGCGGCGTCGATGCCGATGCGGTCGTCAGCACGCTGCTCGAGCGGCGGCTGATCCGCATCCAGGGACGCAAAGAGTCGCCGGGGCGTCCACTGCTCTACGCCACGACCCGCGACTTCCTCGAGGTGTTCGGCCTCCCGGACATCGGCGCGCTGCCGCCGCTCAACGATCTCGGCGACGGCGCCGAGCTGCTCGCGGCGCGCGACCTCACCATCGGCCCCGACGGCGTGCATCCCACGCCGCCGGCCGACGCCGCGCCGGCCGAGCCCGAGCCTGAGCCCATGCCGGTGATGGTCGCGGACGAGGACGGTACGGTCGGCTGACGGAACGTCTCCAGAAGATCCTGAGCGCCCTCGGCGTCACGTCGCGTCGCCACGCCGAGGCCCTGATCCTGGCCGGACGCGTCAGCGTCAACGGCACCGCCGTGAAGGAGCTCGGCACGCGTGCCGACGCGCAGCGCGACGAGATCACCGTCGACGGCGAGCGCGTCGTCCGCAAGGGCCGCTTCCGCCGCACCATCATGCTGCACAAGCCACGCGGCATGGTGACGACGCTGTCCGATCCCGAGGGACGTCCCACCATCCGCGACGCGCTCGGCCCGATCGACGAGCGGCTCTATCCCGTCGGCCGGCTCGATCTGCAGACGACGGGGCTGCTGCTGCTCACCAACGACGGTGCGCTCGCGCAGGGGCTCATGCACCCGAAGCGCGAGGTCGAACGCGTGTACCACGCCAAGGTCGACGGCAATCCCGACGGCCGCGTGCTGGCGCGCATGCGCCGCGGCGTGCGTCTCGAGGACGGCCTGGTCACACCCACCCGCATCCGCATCGTCAAGGCGCTCCCGACCAAGACCTGGGTCGAGGTCGGCGTGCACGAAGGCAAGAAGCACGTCGTACGGCGGCTCTTCGAAGCCGTGGGGCACAAGGTCGACAAGCTCGAGCGCGTGCGGCTCGGTCCGCTGGCGCTCGGCAAGCTACCGCTCGGCGCCTGGCGCGACCTGACCCGCACCGAGGTCGACGCGCTCCGCGACGTCGCCGGGCTCAAGGCATTGGGGCCGCCGCGCGGCGCCGCAGCCGGGGCACGGCCACGCCCAGCAGGCGACACGCCACCCAGAACACCGCGACCGAAACGGGCAGCACCAACCCCACGTGGACCGCGTGATTCGCGAGCGGACTCGCCGGCATCCACCCCGCGGCCGCGACGTCCAGCGCCCAGGCGCTCGCGACCATGACCAGCGTGGCCGCGGCGATGCGCACCAGCGCCGTCGTGAGCCCACCACCGAGCGCACCGATCCGCCAGCGCAGCACCATCAGCAGCACGCCGCAGTTGGCGAGCGCCACCGCCGACGTCGACAGCGCCAGGCCGACGTGCCCGAAGCCGAGGCCGCGCACGAAGAGCCAGTTGAGTCCGACGTTGGTCGCGATCGAGAGCAGGCTGACGCGCATCGGCGTACGCGCGTCGTCGAGCGCGTAGAACGCGGGCGCCAGCACCTTGATGCCGGCGTAGCCGGCGAGCCCGACGGCGTAGCCGGCGAGGGCATGCGCGGCGGCCGTGGTGTCGACGGCGGTGAACCGGCCGTGCTCGTAGATCAGCCCGATGATCGGGGTGCCGAAGACGGCGAGACCCGCCGCCGCCGGCAGGCAGAGCAGGGCCACCATCTCGAGCGCCTGGCGAATGGCCGTCCGCATCGCCTCGGCGTCGCCGCGTGCGGCGTGTCGCGACACCACCGGCAGCGTGACGGTGCCGATGGCGACGCCGAAGAGCCCGATCGGCAGTTGCATGAAACGGAAGGCGACGTTCAGCCACGAGACCGCGCCATCGCCGAGGTACGACGCGAAGTTGTTGTTGACGAAGACGTTCACCTGCACCGCGGCGGCGCCGATGGTGGCCGGCCCCATGAGCCGCAGCACCTGGCGCAGCGCGGGATCGTGCGTGTCGAGCAGCGGGCGCCAGCGGAACCCGACCGCGAGCAGCGACGGCACCTGTACCAGGAGCTGCAGCACGCCGCCGATGAGCGTGCCGATGGCCATGCCGCTGATGGCGCGCATGGCCAGGTCGGGGTCGGTGCTGGGGGCGCCGCGTCCCAGCACGTCGTCGACGACGCTGCCGAGGTAGCCCGGCGCCATCCACCACGCGCAGGCGAGGCCGCCGACGACCGAGCCCAGGTTGAAGAACGCCGACGCGGCCGCCGGAACGCCGAAGCGATTCTTCGTGTTCAGGATCCCCATCGCCACCGCCGCCAGCGCGATCAGCAGCAGGAACGGGAACATGATGCGGGTCAGGTGGACGGTGAGCTCGAGCTTGCCGGGCACCTCCTCGAATCCCGGTGCGATGGCGCGCGTGAGGGCAGGGGCGAACCAGATGCCGAGCAGGCAGAGCGCGCCGACGACGATGGCGAGCGCGTTGACCACCATGCTGGCGAGCCGCCACGCGCCTGCGTCGCCCTTCTTCTCGAGCTCCTGCGAGAACGTGGTGACGAACGCCGCCGACAGCGCGCCCTCGGCGAACAGATCGCGCAGGAGGTTCGGGATACGGAAGGCGGTGACGTAGGCGTCGAGGACGCGGCCGGCGCCGAAGGAGACGGCGAACACCTGCTCACGGACGAGGCCGAGGACGCGGCTCGCGAGGACGGCGATGCTGACCACGCCGGCCCGTCGTGCCAACTGACGCCGTCCTCCTGCCTCCACTGCCATCCCCGGGCGGGAGTATGCGACCGTCCGAGGGCGCGCAAGGAGGATGTCCGAGGTTTCGTGCCGGGTCTCGGGGCGGCGGGCATGCGCCGGCCGCTTCGCTCGGAGGCCTTCGCGCACCCATCCCTCCGCCCCACGCCCCGCGCTCGACCAACTCGCTCATGCGGCCGGCGCATGCCCGCCACCCCGAGACCCACGAACGACGGGTCGGTGCTCCTTGCGCGCGTCGCGCAGTCGCTACATGCGTGCGGGGGCTGGGAGCGGGGCGGTGGACTTTGCTGGGGTGGGAAGCAGAGCGCGGAGTAGGACCGTCACTACGAGAGCCATGCAGGTGAAGCCGAAGGCGTCGCCGTAGCGGACGTATGGGGTGATCGTCGTCAGGCCGCCTACCTTGGTGGTGGCTACGCCTACGGTGCCGGGCTCGAGGCTGATCAGGACTCTGCCGTTCGGGTCGATGATGCCGGAGATGCCGGTGGTGGCGGCGCGGATCAGGTAGCGGTGGGATTCTACGGCGCGGAAGGTCGCCATGGCGAAGTGCTGGCGGCTGGCGACGCCGTAGCCGCCGTCGAGCCAGCCGTCGTTCGCGATCGTGACCAGGAGCTGCGCGCCCTGGGCGACGGCTCCGTGGACGATGTCGGGGTAGAGGATCTCGTGACAGATGCTGACGCCGAGCGGGACGAAGCCCTGCAGGACGCCGGGGGTGTGACCCGCCGTGAAGGCGCGCGGGCTCTCGCTCTGGTCCATCGCCACCGGACCCTCGAGGGGCGGCGCCTCGGCGAAGAGCACCAGGCGCTGCTTGTCGTACGAGCCACCGTCACTGCCGCCGGGATGGATCAGGCGAGCACTGTTGTACGTGTGGCCGTCGGCGTAGCGCGGGCCGCCCAGGAGCAGGTCGGCACGGTGACGCGCGGTGAGCTTGCCGAGCTCGCGGCCGAGGTAGGGCTCGTGCTCGAGGTAGAGCGTCAGCGCGTTCTCCGGCCAGACGATCAATGCGGGGTCGCCCGTCACCTGGGCGTCGGTGAGACGCATCGTCGTGATGAGCTGGTGCTCGGCGTAGCCGCGCGTCCACTCGAACGCCGGAGGGACGTTGCTCTGGACGACGGCGACGTCGCGCATCACCGACGGGGTCTCGCCACCGCCGTGCATCACCCCGGCGCCGGCGAGCCAGACGGCGGCCGTGAGACCGACGGGGACGGCGAGGCCGCGTGCCACCTGTGGCCACGCGACGCCGACACGCAGCGCTCGCACCGCCTCGGCCAGCGCGACGTTGCCGAGCACGAGCAGGAACGACACGCCGTAGACGCCGGTGACGGCCGCGACCTGGATGAGCGCCGTGTGCTGGTACTGCGAGTAGCCGAGCAGGGCCCACGGCTGCGCCACCAGACGGGCACGCACCGTCTCGATGACCACCCAGAGCGCGGCGACCGCGAGCTGTCCGACGATCCCAGGCCACGAGCGCAGCAGCACCGTGGCCCCGGCCGCGAAGATGCCCACCGTCGACGACACGGCGACGACGTAGGCCGCCGACATGGCGAGCCCGCCGCGCAGCAGCCCCTCGCCGAAGTAGGCCGCCACCGCCTGCGCCAGCCACCAGGTGATGGCCCAGCCCATGACGAAGCCGTACACCGCGCCGTAGCCGAACGCGTGCGCTGCCCGTCGTGGACGTACCACGACGAGCAGCGGGACGAGC
Organism: Binatia bacterium; assembly: GCA_036009625.1. Lineage (GTDB taxonomy): Bacteria > Desulfobacterota > Binatia > DP-6 > DP-6 > DASYLJ01. Next base: position 21,697 of record DASYLJ010000076.1, on the reverse strand, counting down.
GTCAGCCAGGCCAGCGCAGCGCAGTCGAAGGGCGGCAGCGCCAGGGCGTAGAGCCCGGCGCCGCCGGCGACGACGAGCAGACGTCCGAGCATCCGGGCTCAGTGCTCTTCGGGCTCGGACATGACGACGAGCTGGAACGGCTGCGTCGACCCTGGCGACAGGGTGCCGCCGTTCTCGAGCGTGCCGCGGATCGCGACCACGATGGTGTCGTGGTTCACGTGCCGCGTCCCGCTCGTGTGCCACTCGGGATCGTCGTCGACGTCGAACGCATCCTCCCAGCGGTGCTGCTGCTTGTAGGTGCGGAACTCGTGACGCCAGTAGGCGAGCGTGTTCGAGAAGCTCTGATCACCCGAGTAGATATCGAACAGGTTCGGGATCGACGAGTCGAGCAGCTGCATCAGGTAGCCCTGATCGTTGTACATCGCGACGTTCGACGCCTGGAACACCAGCGGCAGATCGACGGCCGTGCCCCAGAAGCGCGTGCCGTCGTCGACCTGGCTGACGTCGACGGGGATGTAGATGGTGCCGTCGCGCCCGATCGCGGCCTGATAGCGGGTGCGGTTCGTGGTGGCGCGGAAGTCGTGCAGGGCGATGGGCTCGGCGGCGATGGTGAAGGCGCTGTCGGCGAGCTGCATTACGACTTGGCCGTTGTCGCGATAGACGGTGACGCGGGTCGGGCCGAGCGGCAGGTTCGGCACCTCGACGCGCAGCTGCATGCGCTGCTGGCCGTCGGCGATGTCGCGCTTGCGCTTGGCGCGGCCACGGCTCCAGTCGGCACCGCCGCCGACCGTGCTCTCGAAGCGGACGTCGTACTTCTTGCCTTCCTGCAGGGCATCGTTGAACAGGACGATCTGCTGGTCGGCCCAGCCGACGAACGGACGGATCGCTGCACGCGGCGGCGGCGGTTTGTCACAGCCACAGCCTGCGTCGGACGTCGCCGGTAGAGACAGCGTCGTCAACGCCGCGAGCATCAACCCCATCACAATCCTCGATCGCATCATCGCTCCTTTGTCCCGGCCCGATCCGTCAGGCCGCCTGGCGGGCGCTCTGCCCGCGCGTACCTTCGGCTGCCGCGCGTGCGGGCAACCGCATCGTGAACGTGGTCTCGCCGGCCACGGCGGTGGTGCACGCGAGCGTGCCCCCGAACTCGCCGGTGACGATCTCGCGGGCGATCGACAGGCCGAGGCCCGTGCCCTTGCCGGCCGGCTTGGTGGTGAAGAACTCGTCGAAGATGCGCGGCAGCACGTCCGCCGGGACGCCCGTGCCGCGATCGGCGACCGTGAGCACGACGTCGTCGCCGTCGGCGTGGACGCGCACCGTCACGTGACGGCGGTCGGTCGGCAGCTCCTCGCAGGCGTCGATCGCGTTGCTGACGAGGTTGGCCAGTACCTGCCCGAGCCGCTGCCGGTCGCCATGCACCTCGGGCAGCTCGACCTCGACGTCGACTGCGAGTTGGACGCCGGCGAGACGCAGGCGGTGCATGAGCAGCGGCTGCAGCTCGCGCTCGAGCAGCCCGCCGACGTCGATCGGGGCGCGCTCGTCGGAGGTGGCTCGGCTGTAGCCCTTGACGCTGCGGATGTACGCCACCGCCTTCCGCGTCCACTCCTCGACCTGCTCGAGGGTATGGCGCAGATCGCCGAGGCACTCGCGACGGAGGGCCGTGGGCGTCGACTCGTCGCTCACCGCCTCGTCGCACTCGGTCGTCAGCTCGCGCGCGATGAGGAGACCGTTCAGCGCCGCACCGAGCGGCGTGTTCATCTCGTGCGCGATGCCCGCGGCCAGGCGGCCGAATGCCGCCATCTTCTCCGCCGAGACGAGCTGCTCCTGGCTGGCCTGCAGCGTCCCGTACGCCGCTTCCAGCTGCGCCAGCGAGCGCGCCAGGCGCTCGTTGCTGGCCGCGACCTCGTGCGTGCGCGCCGCCACCCGCCCCTCGAGGTCGCGGTTGAGGAGTCGAAGGTCGTCGAAGGTGCGGGCGTTCTGCAGCGACAGCGCGGCCTGATTCGCGAACGCGCGCAGGAAGGCGAGATCACCGGTGGTACACGGCGTGCCAGCTTCCTTGCGCCCGCAGGCGAGCAGACCGGTCAGCGTCCCCTGGCAGGCGAGCGGCACGACCACCACGGCACCGAGCGCATCGATCTCGGTCTGCGCGGCGCCCGTGACGCTCTCGAGCAGGACGGGATGGCCAGTGACGGTGAGCATCCGTGCGAGCGCCGCATCGGCGTCGAGGCGCACCGTCGTGCCGTCCTCGTCGCCGAGACGGGCGCACTCGAAGAAGCCGTCGTCGGCGCACAGCAGCAGACGCACATGCTCGAGCCGCAGGACGGTCATCGGCGTGCGCACGGTGGCGCGTGCGATCTCGATCAGGTCGAGCGTCGAGCCCAGCTCCGTGCTGGCCGCCGCGAGCGCCTCCTGCGCGTCGTACGGGTGCTGGCCGCAGAGGCGATCGACGAGGTGCTGCACGCGGTCGCGCACGGACGACAGGACGACCAGCGCCACGACCGTGAACGCCACCGTGAAGCCCGGCGAGCCGATGTGCGTCACCTGGAACACCTGCGTCCCGAGGACGACGGCGGCCAGGTAGACCAGGCTGACGAGACCGCTCAGCGTGGCGTAGTAGAAGCCGCGGCGCAGGAACGTATCGATGTCGAAGAGGTCGCGCTTGAGTACGGCGTAGCCGACCGAGAGCGGGAACAGGAACCCAGTGAACCCGATGGCGTTGACGGGGAAGCGCCCACCCTCGAGCACCGAGGCCGAGAGCACGATCGCCGGCAGCACGAACGCGGCGACGACACCGAACGCGACGCAACGCACACGGTGACGCACCAGCGGCGACGTCGTGCGCTGGAAGCCGAGCACGACGCCGCACAGCAGGCCCACGATCGCGGCCAGCGCCGACGCCATGGCGACCGAGTGCACGAGGGCGTAGCCCGCGGGCGAGTCGAGCTGGGTCAGGTAGAACGCCCCGAGCGCTGCGCACGGCAGGTAGCCGATGGCGGCCGCGCGCAGGCCACTCGTGCGACGAATGGGGAAGAGCAGGGCCAGGTGCACGAACGCGCCGGGCACGAACGCTTCGGCCAACGCGTGCACGACGAAGAGGTGATGCGGTCCGTAGAGGTCCATCGCCGTCAGCGTGAAGACGCCGATCGACAGGCCGAGACCGAGCAGCGCCCACGACGTCGCGCGCTGCGGCCGCAGCATCCACACCGCCAGGCCCGTCGCCGCGAAGACGAGGCCGTTCAGCAGATAGACGCCGAAGATCAGGATGGCGTCGCGAACGCCGAAGAGCTGCGACGGGATCGCGCGCTGGATGCGAACCCCGTCGTTGTCGAAGGTATACGTGAACACGGTGCCGGGCGCGGCCGCACGCACGCGATCCGTGACCTCGGCCGTCGACGTGACCGGCGCGCCGTCGATGGCGACCACGGCCGTCTGCAGGAGCGCGGGCTGCTCGGCGACGGGCCAGCCGGGCAGGCTGATCGATGCCACCACGCCGTTGCGGAGCAGGAAGAAGCCGGGAAACGGCTTCCCCACCCAGGCCAGGCTCGTCGCCGTGGTGACGGCGGCGAGGGCCAGGATGCCTGCAGCGAGCAGGCCGGCGAGCGGCGCCCGCGCGCGTGGGACCCGATCACGCATGGATCAGGCGGCCTCCGTGCGCGACTCGACCCCGGTGGCGGCGTGACCGCCCGGCAGCACCACCGTGAACGTGGTGCCCTTCCCGACGGTGCTCTCGACGGTGAGGTCGCCGCGCATCATGCGCGCGAAGCGACGCGCCAGTGCCAGGCCGAGACCGACGCCCTTGCGCTCGCCGTCGTGCGGCTGCAGCTGGTGGAAGATCTCGAACACGGCCTCGTGCTGCTCGGGCGCAATACCCGGTCCGGTGTCGCTGACGGCGATCGCGATGCCACCGTCCGCGCGCGCTTCGGCTCCGAGCCGGATCTCGCCGCGCGCAGTGAACTTGGCAGCGTTCGACAGCAGGTTCTGGACGATGACCCGCAGCTTCGCGGCGTCGGCCTCGATGAAGGGCAGCGTATCCGGCACGTCCGACACGAAGGCGACGGGCTTGGTGCGGACGAGCAGCGAGAACGACTCGCCGAGCTCGCGCAGCAGCGGCGGCACGTCGAGCTGCTCGCGTCGCAACCGCAGCGCGCCGGCCTCGAGCTGCGAGAGGTCGAGGAACTCCTCGACCAGCTCGAGCAGGTAGCCGGCGTTGCCGCGCACCTTGTCGAACACGCCCTGCGCCTCGGGCGCGCAGTCACCGAACGTGCCCTCGCGCAGCAGATCGAGGTAGCCGACGATGATGTTGAGCGGCGTGCGGAACTCGTGTGACACGTTCGCCAGCAGCTCGGTCTTGAGCCGCTCCGCCATGTGCACCGCCGCGAGCTGGTCGTAGGCCTTGAAGGCGACGTCGACCCACAGGAGCAGCCGCTCGGGACCGTCGCTCTTGTCGTGGTACCCCTGGATCGCGAGCCGTCGCAGCATCTCGCGCGGCGGCTTCTCGCCGGCGTAGCCGGTCTGCAGGACGATCTGTGCCAGCTGATCGCGCTCGCGGACCTGGGCGATCAGCTCCTCGCCGGTCATCACCGGCATGAAGTAGTCGACGAGCATGAGCTGCACCGGCTCGGCGGCGTGCAGCTCGAGGGCCGTGGCACCGGAGTCGGCGGTGAGGACGCGATGGCCCTCGCGTTCGAGGAGCATGCGCAGGGACACGAGCGTCTCGGCCTGGTCGTCGACGACCAGGATGGTGCGCCCCGTGGGGGGATTGGTTCGGCGGGTCTTCATCGACGGAGCTCCGGCCGTGCGGGGTGGCCCGCGCGCGACGGCCTCGCGAGTGCAGTGCGCTTCGACATGTGTGCCTCCCGTGGTGAGGAGGGTGATTCCGGACAGGGTTCGCGACTGCACGGTGCACGTTCCGGACCGTTCGACCGTCACGAGGGAACTCCCGTGTTTCCGGGACGCCGGCGCACGGGTTGTCGGGAAGTGTGCCGAGTGTGCGGCGCTCGCACGGCACACGATGGCACGCGAGTGTGTCAGCGGTGGCACACTGCGGATGGCCGACGACGTGCGCAGCTCGTGACGATCCGCCGTCGGTGCGCCAGCCACGGCACGCGGCGTACAGCTCTGCACGCTACGAGGTCGGACTGGCTTGACATCCCCTACAGCGACCGATAGCAACCTCTGCGCGGGGTGGAGCAGTCAGGCAGCTCGCGAGGCTCATAACCTCGAGGTCGGTGGTTCAAATCCACCCCCCGCAACTCGCAGCGCTCGCCGCATCGTCACAGCGGCTCCAGCGCGCGGCACCCCGGGACAGGCGTTCGCCGTCCCGGGGACCCGCGCCGCCTCAATCCGGAGTGCGGCGCGTTTCGTCGTCGGGTGCGATCGGGCTGCCGAGGATCGCGCGCAGGCCGCGGTCGTAGGTGAGGTAGTTCCAAGCCCAGTTCACCAGCACGACGAGGCGATTGCGGAAGCCGATCAGCATCACGATGTGGAGCAGCAGCCAGGCCCACCACGCCAGCGCGCCCTTCAGCTGCAGGCGCCCGATCTGCACGATGGCGCGACTACGGCCGATCGTCGCCATCGAGCCCTTGTCGTCGTAGTGGAAGGGTAGCAGCGGCTCGTGGCGCAGTCCGCGCAGCAGGTTCTCGGCTGCATGCCCGCCCGTCTGTATCGCCATCTGCGCCACCTGCGGCAGGCGCTCGTCACCGTCGACGATGCAGACGTCGCCGACGGCGAAGACCTCCGGATGACCCGGGACCGCGAGCGTTGGCTCGACGCGCACGCGTCCGGAGCGCCCGGTGGGGAGCCCGAGATGCGCGATCACGTCGCCGGCCTGAATGCCCGCCGCCCAGATGACGGTGTGCGTGTCGATGCGCTCGCCACCCGCGAGCTCAACGTGATCGGCGGCGACGCGCGTGACCGACGTCTGCAGGCGGACGTTGACGCCGAAGCCCTCGAGGTCGTGCTTGGCGCGCACCCGCAGCGGCTCCGCGAACGGCGTCAGGATCGCCGCACCGGCCTCGACGAGGATGATGCGGACGTTCTTCTCCGGCAGGCCGTAGTCGCGCGGCACGACGTGCCGCTGGAACTCGCCCAGCGCCCCCGCGGTCTCGACGCCGGTCGGGCCGCCACCGACGATGACGAACGTCAGCTGGGCGGCGAGCACGGCAGGATCGGTCTCGAGGCTGGCGCGCTCGAGAATGAGCAGGACGTGGTTGCGGAGCGCACGCGCGTCCTCGACGTCGTAGAGCTGGAACGTGTGCTCGTGCACGCCCGGCACGCCGAAGTCGGCGATCGAGCCGCCCGTCGCGACGATGAGATGATCGTACGGGATGTGATCGCCGGCGGCGGTGTGCAGCTCGCGGGCGGCGGCATCGCCGCCGACGATCGTCGCCATCCGGAACGTCACCCCCGGCAGGCGACGGAGGAAGCTCCGCGTCGGGTAGACGATGGCCTGCGGCTCCAGCCCGGCGGTGGCCACCTGATAGAGCAGCGGAAGGAACGTGTGGTAGTTGCGGCCGTCGACCCAGAGGACCTCGCGTCCGGCCTCCGCCAGCACGCGCACCGCCCGCAACCCGGCGAACCCTGCACCGAGCACGACGATGCGCGGATTCTTCACGACGTCCATCGGCTCGGGGTTCTATCACGCGTTGACGGTCGTGGAAGGTGTCCTCTAGCATGCGATCCATGAGCACCCTCCGGGGAAGCTGTCACTGTGGACTCGTCCGCTTCGAGGTCACGGGCCCGCTCGGCGACATCGTCGAGTGCAACTGCTCGATCTGCACGCGGAAGGGGTACCTGCACTGGATCGTCCCACAGGACGCGTTCCGGCTGCTCGAGGGCGAGGACGCCCTCGTCACGTATCGCTTCGGAACCGGCGTGGCGCAGCATCGATTCTGTGGCACGTGCGGCGTGAGTAGCTTCTACGTCCCCCGCTCGCACCCCGACCGCATCGACGTCAACGTGCGCTGCCTCGACGACGTCGACCCGACTGCGATACGACTGCGTCCGTTCGACGGTCGCAAGTGGGACGACAGCATCGCAGCCCGGCAGCTCGAGCCGAGCGAGGAGACGGAGTGACATGACGGCGAGAGCAGCATTCGTGCTGGGCGTGCTCCTGGTACTGGCCGCGCTCGTGCACGGCGGCATCTACACGGCGGGTCACGACTTCGTGATGAACCGCTTCACCGGCTGGTACGAGTTCGTTCCCGGCAGCGGCGACGACGACGGGTGGGAGGACGAAGCCGGTGCGCGGCGCGCGAGCCTCTGCAGTACCTTGACCTCCACGACCCCCACGGCTAGGGTCGCGGGTCTTCATCGCCGGAGGTGATCCATGGCAGGGGGACGGGCCTTCAAGAGCAACGTCCGTGAGCGGCGCGAAGCGGAGCGTCGCATGAAGGCGCTCGAGAAGCGCCAGAAGAAGGACGAGAAGCGCAAGGAGGAGGGGGACAAGCCGGCCGAGACGCCAGCGGTTCCTCCGACAGGAGCGCCACGCTAGACAGTCGGAGCGAGGCCGCGTAATTCTAACGCGGCGTAGGGCGGCGTACCCAAGTGGCCAAGGGAGAGGTCTGCAAAACCTCCATTCACCGGTTCGAATCCGGTCGCCGCCTCTACTTCTTCTCCTCTCGCTCCACCGCACCGATCTTGGCCGCCAGAACGAAGTCGTTCTCCGACAGGCCGCCGATGGTGTGGGTCCAGATCACCACCGTCACCTCGTTGTAGTGCACGGTGAAGTCGGGGTGATGCGCCTCGGCTTCTGCGACCTCGGCAATGCGATTCACGAACCGCATCGCCTCGACGAAGTCGCGGAACGTGAAGGTGCGATGCAGACGCCGGTCGCGCGCTGCCCACCCGGGCACCTGTGGTAGCAACGCGGCCTGAGCCGCGGCGTCGAGTGGTGGCGTGCCCGCGTCGCAGGGGACGCATCGTCGGGTGGTGAGGTCCATGTCGCGGACTAGAGCACCGCACGCTGCAGCGCGCCAGATGATCTCTCGTCAGTCGGGCCCGATTTACCTTGACCACCGGGAACGACGGATGCGATAGCGGCCCTTTGGGGGAGGTCCATCATGCGAGCACTGCGACAGCTCTTCACCGGTCTGGCTTTCCTGTTCTCAGTCACCGAAGGGGCAGCACTCGACATCGGCACCGTGAATCCACTGAAGGGTCTCGGCGGGCTCGACGATCCGAACGGCATCGCCGTCAGCCCCGACGGTCTCGACGTCTACGCGGTGTCGTTCTACGCCGACACCATCGCCGGCTTCCGTCGTAATCCGACGACGGGCGCGCTGCGCTACAACACGCAGGTGTATGACGGCGAGGACATCCCGGGTGACGATTACCCCGTGCTCTTCGGTGCGCTCGCGGTGACCGTCAGCCCCGACGGCGCCAACGTGTACACCGCGGGCGGCGACTCCCCCGGCGGCCTCGGCGTCTTCGGACGCAACACCGCCACCGGCGTGCTGACGGCCCTGCAGGCCCAGGGCGACGGCGGCAACATGACCGACGTCGCCGTCAGCCCCGATGGCGACTACGTCTACGCCACCTACGACTTCAACTCGTTCGGCGTCTGGAGCCGCGACGGCGGCACCGGGCTGCTCACCGAGGTGACGACGTACTTCGGCGAAGAGGGCGGCATCCCCGATCTCGACTCCGTCTTCGCCGTCACGATCAGCCCCGACGGCGCGCACCTCTATCTCGGCACCGGCAACGGCATCGTCGCCTTCGATCGTGATGCCGGCACGGGCGAGGTGGCCTTCGCGTCGTCGATCGGGTCGCCCACCAACTTCAACTCGGTGACGGTCAGCCCCGATGGCGCCAACGTCTATGCCACCACGGGGGCCGGGGTCCGGGTCTACGCCCGCAACGCCACCACCGGCTCGCTCACGTTCGTCGAGGCGCAGACCACCGGCAGCACCGGCGGCGGTGAGGTCGTCGTCAGCCCGAACGGCGCGCAGGTCTACGTCGCCGGCTACGGCGAGGATGCCGTCGCCGCGTGGTCACGCAACCCCACGACCGGTGCCCTCACCCTGCTCGAGGTGGAGCGCGACGGCGAGAATGGCATCGAGTCACTCGCCGGGGCCATCTCGCTCGCGGTCACACCCGACGGCGGTCAGCTCTTCGTCGGCGCGGTCTTCGAGGACGCCATGACGGCCTTCGACCGCGCCGCCGGCGGGACACTGAGCTTCTCGTCCGTGCGCTGCGCGATCGACGCGGAGAACGAGGCCGGTCTCGCCGTGAGCCCGGACGGCAGCCACCTCTACGTCGTCGGCGACAGCTTCAGCGGCGAAGCGCAGGGTGGCTATGTCGTCGTGCTGCAACGCGATCCCGCCGACGGCTCGACCACGATCGTCGACTGGGAGATGAACCACTGCGGTGGCGTCGACCTCGGGATCGACGGAGCGAGCGGTGTCGGCGTCAGTCCCGACGGGCGGCATGTCTACGTCAGCGCATCCGCCGAGAGCGCGGTCGCGGCATTCGCGCGCGACGAAGCGACTGGTAGCCTCGCGTTCGTGCAAGCGCTGCGCGACGACGAGGGGCCGGTGCAAGGCATCGATGGCGCCTCCGGCGTCGCCATCAGCAGCGACGGCATCAGCGTCTACGTGACCGGAGGGACCGACAGCGCGATGGGCGCTTTCGCCCGCAACGTCACCACGGGCACGCTGTCGTTCGCGCAGGTCGTTCGGAATGGCGTGGGAGGCGTCGCGGGGCTCACCTCGCCACGCAGTGTCGCCGTCAGCGCCGACGGTGCCAGCGTATGGGCGGGCGGGGGTTCGTCGCTGGCGGTCTTCCGTCGCGCGACCACCGGGCTGCTCACCTTCGTCGAGCAGAAGGTCGATGGGGTGGGCGGCGTCGATGGCATCGCGGGTGTCTCCAGCGTGGCGGCCGCACCCGATGCCGCGGATGTCTACGTGGCAGGCCAGACCGACAACGCCGTCGCGGTGTTTCGCCGCAACGCGAGCACGGGAGGCCTCACGTTCGTCGAGCGCGAACGGAACAGCCTCGGTGGCGTCACGGGGCTCAGCAGTCCGAATGCGGTTGCCGTCAGTCCCGATGGCGCGCGGGTGTACGCCGCAGCGCAAGGTGGACTGGTGTCGTTCGATCGCGACATTGCCACGGCGACGCTCACGTTCCACGAGCAGACGTACGACCCGGACGATCTGCTCTACCAGTTCGAGGGCATCGCCGTGAGCTCCGACAGCGCCAACGTCTATGTCGGTGGGGCACAGGACCTCACCTTCCTCGGCAGTGAGGCCGTGATCGGCATCCGTTGCGAGGAGTGCGTTCCCGCACCGTTGTCCGGGTGCCGGGTGCCCGTCAGCTCCGGCAAGGCCAAGCTCAAGCTGACCGACAACAGCAACGACAAGAAGGACCTGCTCGGCTGGACGTGGGCCAACGGGCAGGCCACCGACGCTGCGGACTTCGGCGACCCGACGACCACCACGGCCTACTCGCTGTGGCTCTTCGACGAGTCGGGTCCCGGCGGCGACCCCGCGCTGCGCATGCACGCGGTGGCCCCGGCCGCGGCGATCTGCGGCACCAAGGCCTGCTGGAAGCCGCTCGGCGCCGGCGGCTACCGCTTCAAGGGTAATGCTGCGCACACGAACGACGGGCTCAGCAGCTTCCTGCTCAAGCCCGGCACCGCAGGGAAGGCACGCATCAAGGTGTCGGGCCGCGATCGCAACCTGCCGATCCCGGGGCTGCCGCTGACGGGCACCGTCACGCTGCAGCTGCGGAGCTCGGAGGGCGAGTGCTGGGAGGCGCTCTACAGCGCGCCCCAGCAGAACACGGCCTCGAGCTACTCCGCGAAGAGCGACTGATCGACGGGCGGGGAGGGCGCGCTACGTCGCGCGCCCTCCCGTTCACTCTCGAATGTGGATCCGACGCCGTCCGAAGATACGCGCGTCCACGGACCACGCTCCGGGGCCGAGCATCACCAGGCTCACGGCGACAGACGCCAGCAGCAAGTGCGTCCCGCCCGCACCGCCATCCGAGACCGCACTCCAGAGTTGCAGCGCCACCGTCAGCACGCCGCCGACGGGCGTCCACAGTCCGACGAGCAGCATGCCTCCCGTCAGAGCCGCCAGGATGCGGAGGACGATCGCCGCAGACGGCGGCACCCCGGGGAGGGCTGAGAGCGCACACCCGAGCAGTGGGATCGCCGCGACGAGGCGTAACACTAGCAGGCCGGCCCCCGGCCACGCATTCGGAAACGTGGAGAACAGTCGCTGCACCGCACACCCTCGGCGCTCGCGACAGTAGCGAGTGGCAGGACGCGCGCGGAACCCCACAAGCGGGTGCGCGGCGACGACTCTTTCGAGGGGCTCGTTCCTACAGCTCGATGATGCCGCGCTTCAGGCCGAGCGTCACGGCGTGCGTACGATCGTTGGCCCCGAGCTTGGACAGGATGTTCTTCACGTGGCCCTTGACGGTCTCTTCCGAGATCGACAGCTGATCCGCCACCAGCTTGTTGGCGTTCCCAGCGGCAATGAGGGTCAGCACCTCGATCTCGCGCGCCGTGAGCGCGTCGTCCGCGGTGTGATCGGCGAGCTCCGTGGCGACGTCCGGGTGGATGCGTTTCTTGCCGGCATGGACGGCGCGGATGGTGTCGAGCAGCTCCTTCCGCACCAGCCCCTTCAGCACGTACGCCTGTGCGCCCGCCTTGAGGGCGCGGCGTGCGAGCACGTCGCCGGCATAGGTCGTCAGCACGATGATCCGTGCGTCGGGACACTCGGCGCGGATGGCGATGATGGCGTCGATGCCGCTCATCTCCGGCATCTGCAGGTCCATCAGCGTGACGTCCGGACGCAGCACCCGGAACTGCTCCACCGCCTCGCGGCCGTTGGCGGCCTCGCCGATCAGTGTCATGTCGTCCTGGTTCCCGACGAGCGCGGCGATGCCCTCGCGCAGCAGCGGGTGATCGTCGACCGAGAGCACGCGAATGGGATCAGGCGTCATGGGTTGGCCTCTGCTTCCTGCGGAAGCGCCACCGCCCGTGAGCGGACGCTCCTCCGTACGCAACCGCAGCGGGAATCGTCAACTCGATCTCGGTACCCGCGCGCTGCTGACTCCAAACGTCGAGCCGGCCGCCGAAGGTCCGGGCTCGCTCCGTCATCCCCGGCAACCCCCAGTGACCGGCGCGGCGCCCCTGGTCGAGGATGCCGGGATCGATGCCGCGGCCGTCGTCGCGGATGCGGAGCGAGACCTGCCGGTCCCCGAATACGACCTCGGTCTCGACGCGCGACGCCTTGGCGTGACGAAACGCGTTGCGCAGAGCTTCGCGCGCAATGCGATAGACCTCGTCGCGGACGATGGGATCCAGACTCCGCGGATGCCCCTCGACGACGAGCCGAAAGGTCGTGGATGCACCGGTGTCGCCCTGCGGCGCGAGCTCGTCGCCGAGCGCCGTCAGCGCCTGGACCAGATCGCCGTCGGCGGACGAACGCAGGTCCTGGACGGCGTCGCGGCCCTCGGCGATGGCCTGGTCGCCGCGATCGAGCGCCTGGTCGAGCGCCACGATCGCCTCCGTCGCGCGCCCCGGCAGCAGATCACGCACCGCCTGCAGCCGGAACATCAGGCCCTGGAAACCCTGCAGCAGGGAGTCGTGCAGCTCACGCGCGATGCGCGTGCGCTCGGCGACGCGTTCCTCGAGCCGCATCTCGAACCGCTGCGCGAGCTGACGCAGCCGAACGTAGTAGGCAGCCACGAGCAGGAGGAGAAGCGCTGCGGCGTACGTCGCCCGGAACCACCACGTGTTCCACCATGGTGGCAGCACCTCGATGCGAAGCCTGGTGCCCGGCCCGCCCCACGGCCCGCGGCTGGTCGCCCCCTGGACCTGGAGCTCGTACACGCCGGCTGGGAGCGTCGTATAGTTCGCCACCCGCTGATCGCTCCGCACCTCGCGCCACTGCGCATCGAGGCCCGCCAGGCGGTACCGATATCGATTCGTCGTCGGGCTGGCGAAGCTGAGCGCCGAGAACGCGAGCGAGAACGCCGTCTGCTCGTGGGACAGGGTGAGCGACGACGCGGTCGTGATCGAGCGCGCGAGTGGCGACGCCGCTCCGGCCGTCACCGGAGCCCCGGCGAGACGGAACTCCGTGAAGACGACGGGCGGCACGTAGGTGAGGCCCTCCACTCGGTCCGGCCGGAACGCGGTCGCACCGGCGAATCCACCGAAGAACATCTCGCCGCTCGCGCTCTTCGAGCAGGCGTTCCATCCCGTCAGGTCGCCGCCCGGCAGACCGTCCGCGACCGAGTAGGTCGCGAACGTACCGTCCGCGAGCGTGAGTCTTGCGATACCGTCGTTCGTGCTCATCCACAGGTGGCCGGCGTCGTCCTCCAGGATGCAGCTCACCGCGGCGCCGGGAAGGCCGTCGCGCTCGTAGAAGGCGGTGAACACCCCTGTGGTCGGATCACGGCGGTTCAGGCCGTTCTGCGTGCCGATCCAGAGCGTCCCCGAGCGATCGACGTGGACGGTGTTGACGGTATTGTCGCTGAGCGTCGCCCGATCGTCGGGATCGTGACGGAACACCTCGAACCGACCACTGGCCGGGTCGAAGCGGTACAGACCCGACGTGCTGCCGAGCCACAGGCGTCCGTCCGTGTTCTCGGCGATGCTGAAGTAGGCCTCGCCGCGGCTAGTTGGATCCCGCTTGTACACCGTCGAGCGACCGGTGATCGGATCGAATCGATTGAGCCCGTCCCAGCTCGCCGCCCACATCGTACCGGCGCGATCGATGTGGAGCCGCGTGACGATGTCGTTGCTGATGCTGCCGGGGTCGTTCGGGTCGTGGCGATAGGCGCGGAAGCTGCCGCGGCTGCGGTCGAAGCGGGTGAGCCCGTGCCCGAGGGTGCCGACCCAGAGCTCGCCGGACGCATCGTCGATCATCGTCAGTACCTCGGTGCTGTCGCCGGCATCGGTGGGTACGTACGGCGTGACGTGACCGCTCTCGCGATCGACTCGAGCGAGCGCGCCGCCGGCGCCCATCCAGAGCGTGCCCTGTCGATCCTCGTAGATCGCGTTCACGAGGTTCTCGCCGAGGCTGTTCTCGACGGCGGTGCCGGGCAGCAGCTTCGCGAACGGCAGGGACTTCCGCACGACGACGTTGGGGACCATCGCGTGCAGGCCGGTCCAGATGTTGCCTTCGCGATCCTCGAACAGCGCGATGACACGATTCTCCGCCAGGCTCTCGAGATCGCCTGGCCGATTGCGATAGCGGACGAATCGCCGGTTCTCGCGATCGAAGCGAAGGAGCCCGGCACCCATCGATGCGAACCACATCGTGCCGTCGCGGTCCTCGAGCGCGGCGTACACGCCCGTGAGCGCGGTGTCGGATGGTTCCTCCGGATAGAAGGAGTAGCGCGTCAGCCTGCTCGTCGCCCGATCGAACACCGCCAGGCCGTTCCCCGACCCGTAGATGACCCAAAGGACGCCGAAGCGATCCTCGTGGACCGAGAACTCGCGCACCGACACGCGCAGCGGAATGTGCAGCATGACGTGTCCCGTGGCGCGATCGAAGGCATCGATGCCCTCGCTGGTCGCCACCCAGAAGGTTCCCGCCCGATCCTCGGCCGTCGACTTGACGTCGCTGCTCGACAGGCTGCGCGGATCGTTGGGATCGTGCGCGACGCGGCTGATGCGCCCATCCATGGGGTCGAGGCGATAGAGGCCGTCGTGCGTCGCCAGCCACAGGATGCCGGCACCGTCCTGACTGATGTTGATGACGATCGGCGGCTGGGCCGAGAGACGGTGGTGCGTGAACGTCTCGGTGACGGGGTCGAACCGGTCGAGGAACTGATCGGTACCGACCCACAGCGCCCCCGATCGATCCTTGAAGAGCGCGTAGACGAAGACGCCGCTCAGACCGTCAGGGCGGTCGGGATCATGCTTGAAGACCTTGCACTCGTAGCCATCGAAGCGGTTGAGACCGTGCTGCGTGCCGAACCACAGGAAGCCCTGATCGTCCTGGACGATCTGCGCCACCCGGGTCTGCGACAGGCCGCGCTCGGATGAGAGGCGCGTGAACCGCAGGTCGTGTCCGTCGGTCGTGGGCAGCGTCACCGTCGTTGCGTCGACGTCTGCCACCGGAACCTCGGCCACGCCCGTCGCGCCGGCGGCGGTCGCGACCAGCAGGACGGACAGGATCGCCACGAGGCGGATGTGGAACTGTGGCGCCGGCACCCAGGGTGACGACCGAGTAACCCGCTGGCCGGGGTTCGGGCAACCCCAGATACACCCCAAGAGAGGGGGGTAGGAACCATCCCATTTCGGCATGTACGCGCCGGCACGAGGCGCTACATCCTTCGCTACCCAGGATCGATAGACGACCGATTCCACCAGGAGGCGAGGGACGACATGGAGACCAATCGCGAGGTGAGGCGTTCCCAGGCCCCGTTCGAAAGGACGCTCCCGTCGCCTCGGATCGAGACGACGGCCGCCTTCAGCGGCATCGTCGGCAGCGCGCCTGCGCTGTGCGAGGTGTTCGATCACGTCCGCAAAGTGGCCCCAACCGACGCCACGGTCCTGATCACCGGCGAGACGGGCACTGGCAAGGAACTCCTCGCGCGGGCCATCCACGAGCGCTCGGCGCGCGCGGCACGTCCGTTCATCAGCGTCAGCTGCGGGGCGATTCCGCAGTCGCTGATCGCGTCCGAGCTCTTCGGCCACGAACGAGGCGCCTTCACGGGCGCGATGCAGCGTCGGCTCGGCCGCTTCGAGCTCGCGGCCGGCGGGACCCTGTTCCTCGACGAGGTCGGCGAGTTGCCGCCGGAGACCCAGGTCGCACTGCTGCGGGTGCTCCAGGAGCGCGAGTTCGAGCGCGTCGGGGGCACGGCATCCATCCGGGCCGACGTGCGCGTCGTCGCGGCGACCAACCGTCACCTCGAGGACGCGGTCGCCGACGGCGCGTTCCGCAGCGACCTGTACTATCGCCTCAGCGTGTTCCCGATGCAGATGCCCCCGCTGCGCCTGCGACCGGGCGACATCCGGCCGCTGGTCGAGCACTTCGTGCATCACTACGCGCGCCGCGTCGGGAAGGTGATCCGCAGCATCAGCCCGACGGCGTTCGAGCTGCTCGAGACGTATTCCTGGCCGGGCAACGTCCGCGAGCTGCAGAACGTCGTCGAGCGCTCCATCGTCATGTCCGATGGCGACACGTTCCGACTCGACGACACCTGGCTCCGGCGCCGCGCACGGACCACCGCGCCCTCGTGGTCGTCGCCGCCTGCGGTGACTCTCGAGGACATCGAGCGCGAGGCCATCGTTCGCGCGTTGCGGTCGACGAACGGGACGGTGGGCGGACCCAGGGGAGCCGCGGCGCTGCTGGGGGTGAAGCGAACGACGCTTCAGGCACGCATGCAGAAGCTCGGCATCGTCCCGACCCGACACCTCGAGCCCACCGACGACCGCGTCGCCGTCGGCTCGTGACGGTGCCCGCCCCGTTGGGCGCCGGGGCGGGCACCGTCACCCTACCGCTCGAGCATGGGGTGGCCCTCGTGCGTCACGAGGAGGTCGTGCATGTCGTTCGCATGCTCCTCCTCCTGCGCGAGGATGCGCTCGAGCAGAACCCGGGTCGTGGGGTCCCGGTCACCGAAGTAGCGGACCATCTCGCGGTACGTCTCGATCGCGATGCGCTCGGCGACGAGGTTCTCCTTGATCATGTCGATCAGGTTCTCGCCTTCGACGAACTCCGACGCCGCCCGCGCCCCGACCCCGTCGGGATTCAGGTCGGGCTTGCCACCGAGCTGATTGATGCGTTCGGCGAGGAGGTCGAGATGCGCGGCTTCCTCCGAGGAGTGCTGGGCGAACTCCTGCTTCACCGCCTCGCTGGCGATGCCGGTCGCGCACACGGCGTGGAACTTGTATCGCAGAACGCACACGATCTCGGTGGCGACGGCCTGATTGAGGATGGCGATCGTCTCCTGCACGTTGCCGCCGTAGCTCTTCGTGACCGCGCCGTCGGACAGATGCTGACGGGCCCGGCGGCGAATCTCCGCGACGTCACTGACGAACATCGCTCCGTTGCTCATGACTCTTCCTTCCTACGCGGGCATCGTTGCCGGCGTGGCGTCTCCCTCGTGGGCCGTCGACAGCGACAGCTCGCGCCATGCGTCGAGCTCCCGCTTGACCAGGGCCAGCTTCTGCTCGACGCGTTGCACACAGTCGGCGCCGAGCTGCAGTCGCAACGGCGGGGTCGCACTGCTGCCGATGGCGATGATCGCGGCCGCTGCCTTGGTGGGATCGCCCAGCTGTCCGTGGTTCGTGGTCTCGGCCCAATGTCGCGTCGCGCCCGCCGTCGCCGAGTAGTCGTCGATGGTCCCCGCCGTACGCTGCAGGGAGCTGGGGTCGAGGAAGTCGGTGCGGAAGGTGCCGGGCTCGATCACCGTGACCTGGATACCGAGCGGCGCCAGCTCGGCGCGCAGGGCTTCGCTGAGACCTTCCACCGCGAACTTCGTCGCACAGTAGACGCCCCAGCCGGGTGACGAGCTGAACCCACCGACCGAGCTGATGTTGATGACGTGTCCCGAGCGACGCTTCCGCATCGAGGGCAGCACCGCGCGCGTCACCGCCAACAGACCGTCGACGTTCACCGCGAAGACCGCGCGGACCTCCTTCGCGGACGCTTCCTCCACGGCACCGAGCAGGCCGCGGCCAGCGTTGTTCACGAGCACGTCGATGCGGCCGAAGCGGTCGAGGGCAGCGGCGACGGCCTGCTGCGCCTGGGCCTCGTCGGTGACGTCGAGGGTGACGGCGAGGAGGCGGTCGTGGCGGCCCAGCCCGCTCTCGATCGACGCGGGATCGCGGGCCGCCGCGACCACGGCGTCGCCGTGGGCGAGCGCCAGGCGGGCGATTTCGAGCCCGAATCCGCGGGAAGCTCCGGTGACCAGCCAGACTTTGGAGTTCATGGGGACGGGAGGAGCAATGGTCGTGCCGCGGGAGGAACCATGGCTGGTCATGAGACGGGCCCGCGCGCGCCGGATCGTCGGCATGTGAGATCGCCACGGTGCCCATCGGTGGGCACGACATGTCGACATGCACGAGACACAAAATGCCGGGACCGAGACTTGAACTCGGACGCCACTCGCGTGGCAGCGGATTTTAAGTCCGCCGCGTCTGCCAGTTTCGCCATCCCGGCGCTGAGGTGAATCGGCTACTTACGTGCTTCCACGGGCGCCCGCAACGTCGAAAAGGGCTCGACTGTGCAGGTATTGTGCATGTTGGCCTACTGCGCGGAGCGCTCGAGACGGCGCGCGGCCTCGTGCAGATCGGCCTCGGCGACGATCGCATAGCGACGGTAGACGGCTTCCGTCTTGTGCTCCGTCATCGCCATCGCGACGGAGCGCGAGACCCCCGCGAGCTCGAGGGAGCGCACCGCCGTGCGGCGGAAGTCGTGCGGCACTCGCCAGGGACAGCCGGCCGCGATGGGCGCCTTCTTCCATGCGTTGCGTCGCGCGCTCGGTGGATGCGATGCGCGTGCGGCGGTGGCATTCTCGCGAGCCCGCCGGGCGATGACGCCGCCAGCGTCGCTGCATTCCTGCTCCCAAATACGGACGTCGCGCTCCATCCAGGAATGGCCCAATCGGTATGACAGGCCCGCGCCGCCCGGATGCTCGCATTCAGCTGGGTGACAACGAGTCGCCAGGGTCGCGATCACGGGCAGAGCGGAGTAGGCCGCAAGCACTCCGGCGCGAGGATCTCGGGTGGAACAAACGAGATCAAACAGCCCGTCGCGGGGTCCACGATGGAACCGCAGTCGGCGCTGGTGGCCCCATCCTTAAACACGTGAGCAACAAAGGGACTACTGTCCGCAGTTCGACATGCGATCACATCCGTCGACACGGCGTCGGGATAGAGGCGCAGCAGCTCCTGGTTGGAGAGGACGATGCATGTGACGTCGCCGCTCCGAACGGTGTGCCCGACGCGGATGCTCGCGCCTTCCTCGCCGGCGCCCCCGGACAGGGCATGAGTCACGATTCCGGCTGTGATCCCCAGACAATAGTGAGTGCGTCCCACACCGCATCCATCGCCATCCAGGTCGAGGCAGCGTCCGTCCAAGACGGTGGTCGTTCGTGCAACGCACCGCAGACGACCGCGGCGATTCACGAGGATCGTCATGCTCGGCCCGCCGACCGGTCGGCCTTTTCGGTTGACTCTGCGCGTGCCGATGATGATTCCGTGCGCCTTGCGGCCGGGACGATTGTTGGCGCGAAACGTGATGAACACCGACGCGCCGCCGTCCGAAGCGCCTTCGCCGCCGCCGCCCCGGAAGACGAACGCGGAAGCCGTCGACGAAGCGAGCAGCATGCCGAGAGATACCCAGAACGCTACGACGAACATGCCAAACGTCGGCCATCGATGTCGTGGACGTCGGGGATTCGGAGTGACCAGGCGGGTCGCATGAGATCGCAAGGCCTCCATCGACGCGGCGATGGCCATGACAGCTACCCGGAACGAGCCAAGAGCCATCGAGGTGTCAGCGTAGACCACGCGCTGGATGTACACCGATGTGCTCAGTACGCAATGACTGCGCTCGACGCCGATGCGGTATTTGCTGGGCCGGCGCGCGCGGATCAATGCGCTGCGGTGCCGACGCCGAACCGCGACGGCGACGTCTCGCGTTCGCGGGACTATGGCGACGGGATAGTGGCTACGAACCCGCGGGGGCGTCCGAGGTGCCCGTCGCTCAGCGAGCCGGCGACGATGATCCCTCCGTTCGGCGCGGCCGCGACCGCGAACGTTTCATCCTTGTCGCTGCCATACCCCGGTGTGCATCTTCCGGGGCCTTCGCCCGGACAATCGACCTCGCAGCCGAGCGCCACCGTCGTTCCATCGTAGGTCTGCGACGCGATAGGGGCGCCCGATACGGCATCGAACTCGGCGGAGAAGGCGTCGTAGCAGGTCCCTGGAACGGCCGTGCGCTGGCCACCGACGACGAGACGCGCCGGGTCGACGACCGCGAGCAGCGACCCGCCCAACGTGAAGACGTCGTCTATCGCGGTTCGCCACTGCTCGGCTCCGGTCGTACCGTCCAGACGGGCAATGAACAGCTTCTCCACCGCGTATGACTCCAAACCGAATACCACGATGTCTCCTGATGGCAGCTCCCGCGCGTCGTAGACATTTCCGATAGCCGGGAACGGTGTCTCCCACATGACCTCTCCGGAATTCCCGCGGACCAGCGAAACGGCCAGGCGACCGCCGAGGATCACATCGTCGGCGCGCGTGATCGACATGACAGATCCGCCCTCCGGGAGATTCGTCCGCCACAGGACGTCGCCCGTGGATGCGGCGTGCTTCATCACGAAGGCGACTCCGTCCGTCGCGTTCCTGCCCGTACGCACACCGCCTGCGACGATCACGTCGTCGTGGCTGTCGACCGCGACGCTATTCGCCCCATCACCAACGTTGGCACCGCCATCCAATTGGTAGCGCCAGAGCTCTGAGCCATCGTCCCCGGAGAGCTTCACGACGAAGAGGTCTTCGGCTTCATAGCGGATCGCAGCGGGTCCACGGGTGATCGTGCCCGCGGCTACGACATCACCGGCGCGATCGACCGCAGCCCCGAACGCCTCCGCATACCCGTCGGCGGTGTCACTCCGCACTGTTCGCCGCCAGCGTGCCCGGCCCGTGCGCGAATCGTGTCGGGCGAAGCGAATCACGTCGTGCCCGCGGCTGTTCGACGCTGTCGAGACGATCACGGCGTCGCCGGATGGTTGCGTGCCGATCCCGGTGACGTGCGCGCCGCGATCCACTTGCGGACCCGCGGTCGGGACGATCTGACGCCATCGTTCCGCTCCGTCACGCGATCGGAGCTTCACCAGAGCCGTCGTTTGCCCATTGGTATACAGCGGATCGAGGCTGACGGCCGCGTAGAGGTCTCCGCGATCGTCAACACGGAGCATCTGGACCTGATACGTTTTGGCGACGCGCCGTTCCCATGCCGAGCCGGATCGCGGATCGAGCAGAAGCGCGGTCGCAAGCACACCCATGAGCATCAGGCGCGCGGTGCTCAGCTTCCTGTCACAGTTCATGAACAGACCGTCCTTCCGAAACGCCGAGGACACGCATCCCCCGATTCGGTTGCAACGTAGCGGTTACAGTGAATGCCCAACAACTACAAAATCTGTCTGGCCTCCCGAGGCGGGCAGGCGGCACCCCCTTGGGGGCGATCGTCCACCGGGGTTGTGGCTGCGGCGGCGACACTCCGTACTGATCGAAACGGGGCGCTATGCAGCGAATGCCGCCGAGGACACGCGACTCGGCATCGTCGGGATCGCCGAGCACCCATGGCGCTCTCCGCTGTACAGGTCGGTGTGCATGTGGCGAGCCTACGCGACCGCTCGCCACCCTACATCAGCCGACCCTACGCGCCGAGATTTGTCGACTTGCCTGCTTGATTGCGACGGTTTTGAGTCCGCCGCGTCTGCCGTTTCGCCATCCCGGCGCTTGCGGGACGTTGGCTAGTTACGCGTTTGGGCTCCGGCGCGCAACGACGACAGCCACACGTCGCGCCCATCGAGGTGGCCACCCCGAAGTGGCGAGGGTGAACCCACGCTCGAGCATCGTTGAGGTCGTCCCCCTCCAGGACTGGACAGGGCATAGTGCCCGGGTCCAGAGGGAGGGACGATGGACAAGGACTTTCAACGATGGACCGCTCGGCGAAAGGTCGAGCTGCTCCTGCAGTTGATCAAGGGTGAAGCGAAGCTC
>DASYLJ010000075.1:0-51315 GCA_036009625.1 Binatia bacterium | reverse complement strand
CCCGTTGCTTTGGTAGGGTCGGCCGCACGGAGCGTCGGCACGATGTCTGGTCGGATCGCGGCACGGACCGCAGTGGAGCTGAGGACGATGCGCGCGGACGATCTCCCCGCCGTCCTCGACATCGAGAAGCGTGCCTTCGCGCAGCCGTGGTCGCGTGCGTTCTTCGAGAAGGAGCTCACGACCGCGTTCGCACGGCTCGTGGTCGCCATCGACGAGAAGGCCGCGCGTCCGAGCGTCGTCGGCTACACCTGCCGGTGGCGCGTGACGGACGAGGTGCACCTCTTGAACGTCGCCGTGCATCCGGATCGACGCGGCTCCGGGTTGGGGCGGTTCCTCGTCGAGTCGGTCATCACCGAGAGCCGCACGACGGGGGCGCGTACGATGTTCCTCGAGGTGCGGGCCGGCAACGTCGTGGCGCGGCGCCTCTACCGGCGGCTCGGCTTTCGCGACCTCGGGGTGCGACGCGGCTACTACGGACCCGGTCAGGACGCCATCGTGATGGAGCTCCGGTTGGACGCGCCGTGAGCGAGCCGACGGTCGACACCACCGTCCGCGTGGGGAGCGTGGTGCTGCCGACGCCCGTCATCGCCGCCTCCGGCACGTTCGGTTACGGCACCGAGTTCGCCGGGCTCGTCGACCTCGGCAGGCTCGGCGCGATCAGCGTCAAGGGCGTCTCGCTGTGCCCCTACGACGGCAAGCCCGCGCCCCGCCTGCTGGAGACGGCCGCCGGCATGCTGAACGCCATCGGCCTGCAGAACATCGGCGTCGACGCCTTCCTGCGCGATCGGCTACCGGTGCTGCACGCCGCCGGTGCGCGCGTGGTGGCGAACTTCTGGGGCGACAGCGCGGACGAGTTCGCCGAGTGCGCGGCGCGGCTCGACGGCGCGCCTGGCATCGTGGCCCTCGAGCTCAACGCCGCGAGCCCGAATCGCCCGGAGTGGGGCGGCATCATCGCCACCGACCCGGCAGCACTCGCCGCCATCGTGCGCGCCGTGCGCCCGCGCGTCCGCCTGCCACTCTGGGTGAAGCTGTCGCCCAACGTCACCGACATCACTGCCGTCGGCCGTGCGGTCGAGGCCGAGGGTGCCGACGCGGTATGCGCCATCAATACGCTGCGCGGGCTCGCGGTGGACGTCGTGGCACGACGTCCGCGTCTGCACAACGTCACCGGCGGGCTCTCGGGGCCGGCGATCAAACCGGTGGCACTGGCGATGGTGCACGCGCTCGCGCGCAGCCTCACGATCCCGGTCGTGGGCATCGGCGGCATCCGCAGCGGCGAGGACGCACTCGAGTTCCTCTGCTGCGGGGCACGCGCGGTGCAGGTGGGCACCGCGACGTTCTACGATCCGCGCGCCCCCGAGCGGATCGCCACGGAGATGGCGCGATGGTGTGTCCGCCACGGCGTGCGTGCCGTGGCGGACGTCACCGGAACACTCGAGACGTGATGTTACTCGGTGACCTCGATCTCGAGGTAGTCGGAGTCTTCGTCGCCGCCCGAATCCTTCACCTGGAGGTCGGCTCGGTACTTCCCGGCCTTCTCGTAGGTGTGCTTCGGGTTGGGCTCGGTCGAATCCGGCGTGCCGTCACCGAACTTCCAGCCGTACGACAGGGGGGCCTTGCCGCCCTCGACGTCCGCCTTGAACTCGATGGTGAGCGGCGCCTTGCCCTCGTCGGTGTCCGAGTCGGCCCAGGCGAGCAGCGGAGCGGCGAGGTCGTCGTTCTCGCCCTCGGGTGCCGCCGCGCCGGCAACCGTCGTAGGGGTGGTGGCCGCAGCGGCCGGAACCGTGGTGGCAGGCGACTTGGGTGTTTCTCCCTGTGGGCTTTCCCCGCCGCCGCCACCGCATCCAGACAGCGCGAGGGCCACGACCGTGCCAACCAGGGCTGAGCGACCGACTATCCGCATCGTGAGACCTCCCGATCGAAGAGTAGACAAACGGCGCCCATTCATCACAGACGACCCCCGAGCTGTCAATTCCAACGCATGCTTGCGAGTCGTGGGGTTACTGCTCTGCCTGGTGACGATGATGCCCGCCCCGGCACGCGCCGTGCCGACCGTGGGCGACCTGCACCTCCTGGTGGTGCTGGCGGATTTCCCGGATCGCCCGCTGACGCAGCCGCGCACGTACTTCACGGGGGCACCCGATGCGCTCGTCGACCGCATGGTGGCCTACTGGACGGAGGTGTCGTCGGGACGGCTGCGCATCGTGCCGCACGTCGCGACCACCACGATCACGCTGCCGCGCCCGCGAGCCGGCTACGTCCAGCAGGCGCCGGCCATGGCCACCGACGCGCTCCACGTCTTCGCCGCCGAGGCGCACGACCCCGCCGACGTCGAGGCGCTGCGATCGGCCGACGGTGCTGTGGTGTTCTTCGCCGGCTCGGGGCGTGAGTCGCACACCCAGGGCGGCGATCCCGGCGACCCGTGGTCGAACTTCGTCAAGCTGCAGCCCGCGGTCGAGGGCGTCGAGGACGCCTGCCTGATCGCCGCCGAGGAGGTGCCGCCGTTCAGCCCATTCGGCGTGCTGTGCCACGAGTTCGGACATCTCCTCGGTCTGCCCGAGCTGTACGCCCCCGGGGCCGCGCGCCACGAAGGCATCGGCGTCTGGGGCCTCATGGGGCAGGGCACCTGGGTGGGACGCGGCGCCGACCCGCCCGAGCTCGACGCCTGGTCGAAGCTCCAGCTCGGTTGGGTGGACGTCGACGTGATCGAGCGCACGACGTACCGCGTGCGGCTGCCGGCGGTCGAGCGTGAGCCACGCGTCGTCAAGATTCCCGCCGTGCCCGGGCGCCCGCAGGAATACTACCTGCTCGAGAACCGCCAGCGCATCGGCGCCGACGCCAAGCTGGCGGGCGATGGCATCCTGGTGTGGCACGTCGACGAGGGCGTTGCAGGGTTCCGCACCGCGCAGATGCGACCCGAGCACAAGCTGCTGCATCTGGTGGAGGCCGACGGTCGGGGTGACCTGGACCTCGGCCACGCCGCCGGTGGCAATCGTGGCGATGCCAGCGATCCGTGGTGGGGTCCGCCGCGCTGGCAGCGCACGGTGGGGGCGTTCCTGGCGCTGCTGGGCGCCTGCTTCGTCGCGATGGCGATCTTCCGGGTGGCGCGCCCGCGCGCCCTGGTCCCGGTGCTGCTCCGCCTCGTCCTTGCGGCCGGCGCGCTCTATGGCGGCAATCTGCTGCGGCAGGGCCCCGTCTGCGGGCCGGGGACGCCCGGCATGGCCCCGTACGGGGGCGAGCCGACGCGGGTCACGCTGCGCAACTTCTCGCCGTCGGGTGCCGAGATGACGGTCGATGTGCTGATTGCGAGGGACGATGTCGCGCCCTGAGCTGCCGGATGCGTCGTGTCTGGTGCCCGTCTGGGGTCGAGGCTAAGCTACCTCGCCGGGGCCATGCGCAAACTCATCATCCAGATCCCCTGCTTCAACGAGGAGAGCACGCTCGCGGAAACGCTGGCCGCGCTGCCCCGTTCGTTGCCGGGCATCGACGTCATCGAGACCCTCGTCATCGACGACGGCTCCACCGACGCGACGTCCGAGGTCGCGAAGCAGGCGGGGGCGACCTACCTGCTGCGCTTCCCGGTGAACTCGGGTCTGGCGCGCGCCTTCTCGGCGGGGCTCGATACCGCGCTCAAGCTGGGTGCGGACATCATCGTCAACACCGACGCCGACCACCAGTATCCGGGCAGCGAGATCGGACGGCTCGTCGAGCCGATCATCGCGGGCCGGGTGGAGATGATGATCGGCGATCGCATGCCGACGCGGTCGCGTCATTTCGGCGTCGGCAAGCGGCTGCTGCAGGGCATCGGCAGCTGGGTCGTGCGGCAGCTCTCCGGGACGACCGTCCCCGACGCCACCAGCGGCTTTCGCGCCTTCTCGCGGCGCGCGGCGTTGCGGCTCAACGTCTTCACGAAGTTCACCTACACGCTCGAGACCATCATCCAGGCCGGGAAGAAGCACATTCCCATCGGCCATTTCCCGATCGACACCAATCCCGAGAAGCGGCCGTCGCGCCTGTTCGATTCGATGGCGAGCTACATCCGGCGCTCCATGGGAACGATGGTCCGCATCTACGCGCTCTACGAGCCGCTCACCGTGTTCGCACGGCTCGGCGGCGCGTTTCTCCTGGTCGGTTCCGCGATCGGGATGCGCTTCGTCTACTACTACGTCACCGAAGGTGGCGACGGACACATCCAGAGCCTGATCCTCGCCGCCGTCCTGATGATCACCGGCTTCCAGACGATGTTGATCGGGCTGGTCGCGGATCTGATCGGCAGCAGTCGCTCGCTGCTCGAGGACACGCTCTTCCGGGTGCGCGAGATCGAGCTGCGGCTCGGCGCCGAGCCCGACGTCCAGCGCCTCGGGCCCGACACGACCGACGCCTCGCCCGAGCCGACCCGCGCTGGACGCGGCGCCCGATGACGGCGTGCCTCTTCGGCACGTACGATCGCGCCCACAGCGCCAACCGGTTGCTGCGCCAGGCGCTGGTACAGGCGGGCTTCACCGTCGAGGAGCTGCACGAGCCGTTGTGGGAGGAGACGCGTGAGAAGGACGCGCGCTACTTCGGGCCGGTATCGCTCGCGCGTCTCGGCGCGCGACACGCGGCCGCCGCACGACGGCTGACGCGTCGCTGGCGCCAGCGCAGCGGGCCGCCGCCGATCGTGGTCACCGGGTTCGGCGGCCAGCTCGACGTCCTGCTCGCGGCGCGCGTGTGCCGTCCGCGCGCAGCGCTCGTGTTCGCGCCGCTCGTCAGTCTGAGCGAGACGCTGGTGGAGGATCGTCGCGTGTTCCCTGCCGGCGGGATGCGTGCCCGCGCGCTGGCGCGGCTCGACCGCGCGACGTTCACCGCCGCCGATCTGGTGCTCGCCGATACGGCGGCGCACGCCGACTATTTCGTCGAGCTCGGGGCGGCGCCCGATCGCGTCGCGCCCTGGCATTTCGGTGTCGAGCCCGAGTTCGCCGCCGTGCCGCCGGCGCGCGTCGTGCCGCGTCGTGTGCTGTTCTATGGCCGCTGCCTGCCGCTCCACGGTCTCGACACCATCGTCGCGGCGGCGGCACGGCTCGGCGAGCGCGCCGAGTTCGTGCTGATCGGTGGCGGTCCGGAACGCGCGCGCATGCAGGCATTGGCGACGCGGCTCGCGGCGCCGATCACGTGGCGCGACGACATCCCGCTGGCGGCGTTGCCCGGCGAGCTCGCTGCGGCGGCGGTCGTGCTCGGCGTCTTCGGCGCGGGACGCAAGGCGGCGATGGTAGTGCCGAACAAGGTGTACCAGGCGGGGGCCGCGGGCCGTCCGCTGGTGACGCGCGACGGCCCGGGGCTGCGCGAGGTCCTCGTGCCCGGCGAGCACTGCGTCGCGTGTCCGCCGGGTGATCCGGCCGCGCTCGCCGAGGCGGTGCGCGGTCTCCTCGACGAGCCGGCGCGCGCGGCACGTATCGGTGCGGCCGCGCGCGCCCACGTCCTGACGCAGTTCGGTGCCGAGGCGGTGGCGCTGCGCCTGCGCGAGGTCCTCGAGGCGCGGCTCGGTGTGACGCCGGCCGGGACCGCGAGCGCGCGGCTCGCCTGCTGACATGCGTACCGCTGCCGTCGTCGTCACCTGGGAGGGAGGAGCGGCCACCGAGCGCTGCGTCACCTCGCTGCTCGCGCAGAAGCGGCCGCCCACCGAGGTGGTGGTCGTGGACAATGCGTCCGGCGCGGCCGAGCGCGCGCGTCTGCGCGACGGCATCGGGCGACGCGCCGGCGTGCGCCTGCTGCTGCTCGACGACAACCGGCAGTTCGCCGGTGGCCTCAACGCCGGTGCCACGGCAGCCATCGCGGCAGGCGCGGAGCGCATCCTGCTGCTCAACAACGACACCGTCCTCGCGCCCGATGCGTTCGGCATCCTGCTCGACGCGCTCGACGGTGCACCGTCGGCCGGGATCGCGGGGCCGCGCGTCATGGACATGGCGCATCCCGATCGCGTGCTGTCGGCGGGTGAACGGCACTCGTTGCCGCTGCTCTGCGTGCCGCGCACGCTGCTGCGGTATCGACGTCGCACGGACGTGCCGTACGCGGTCACCGGTATCATGGGCTGCGCGTTGCTGGTGACGCGCGCCTGCTTCGAGGCCACGGGCGGGTTCTCGACCGAGATCGAGGTCTACTACGAGGACGTCGACTTCTGCCTGGCGGCGCGCGCGCACGGGTTCGGCGCCGTCGTCGCGCCGCGTGCGCTCGTCTACCACGACGGCCTGCGCGGCTTCGCGAGCGGTCTGACCACGTGGGCGGCGTTCCTGAAGGCGCGCAATCCGTGGCTCCTGGTGCGACGCCGTGGCGGGCTGCTCGCCTGGTGCTGCTTTCCGCCGGTCTATGCGGCGATGGTCGCCGCCAGCGCTGCGCTCTATGCACTGCGAGGGCGATCGGACATCGCCGCGGCGCTCGGACGAGGCGCGCTGGCCGGGCTGCGCGGTGCCGTCGGTGGTGACGTCACGCCCGTCGGCGCACCGCGCCGGAGCGCCTGAGGTGCGGGTCGGGATCGGGGCGCTGGTCGGAATCGTCGGTGGCCCGGCGACCTACGCGCGCGAGCTCGTGACGGCGCTCGCGCGGCGCGCCCGTCACCGCTACGTGGTCTTCACGGATCGTCCGGAGCTGTTCGCGGCGCTCGACGTGGAATGCGTCACGGTGCCGTTGCGGACGACCTACCATCAGGTGACGTGGGATCACGTGCGGCTTCCCGGCCTGCTCGGCGCGCATCGCGTCGACCTCTACCATGGCACCAAGAACGTCCTGCCGTGGCGACTGTCCGTGCCGGGCGTCGTCACCGTGCACGACCTCGCGGTCTACGCCTGCCCGGAGACGTTCGCGTGGCCGCAGCGACTGCACTTCCGCCTGTGCGTCCCACCGAGCGTGGCGCGCGCGGTGCGGGTGATCGCCGACTCGGCGCATGCGCGCGACGATCTGGTCGCGCGCTTCGGGCTCGATCCGGCGCGGGTTCCCGTCGTGCCGCTCGCGATGCCGGCGTCGTACCTGGCGCCGGTGTCCGCGGCCGCGGTCGCTGCGTTCCGCGCCGCGCACGACCTCGACGGACCGCTCGTCGCGTGCGTGGGGACGGTGCAGCCGCGCAAGCGCGTCGAGCGGGTGATCGGCGCGTTCGTGCGCGCCGGCGCGGCGGCGGCGGGATGGCGGCTCGTCGTGGCGGGGCGTTGTCGCCCGGGATACGCGCCACCGTGGCTGCAGGCGCTGCCGGCCGGCGTGCGATGGCTGGGTCCGCTCGCCGACGACGAGCTGCGTGCGCTGTATGGTGCGGCGGAGATCGCGATGAGCGCGTCCGACTACGAGGGCTTCGGCCTCACGGTGCTGGAGGCGATGGCCAGCGGCTGCGCGGTGGTGGCGGTGGCGACGACGTCGATCCCGGAGGTCGTCGGCGATGCGGGACGCCTCGTCGCGCGCTCGGACGAGGTGCTGTTGGCCGAGGCGCTCGCGGCGCTGCTCGCCGATCCCGCGGCGCGCGACGAGCTCGCCGTCCGTGCGCGCGCGCGCGCCGCGACCTTCACCTGGGACGAGACCGCGCGGCGGACGGAGCTGGTGTACGAGGATGCGGTGCGCGCATGAGCCGTGTCGTCGCCGTCATCGTCCATTGGCAGGACCCCGCCGACACGCTCGGCTGTGTGGAGAGCCTCGCCGGCGACCCCGGCGTCGAGATCATCGTCGTCGACAACGGCTCGCGCGAGCCCTGTGGTGCGCTCCTGGCCGATCGCGCGCCGGCGGTCGTCTGCATCCGCAACCCGGAGAACCTCGGGTATGCGGGCGGGGCGAACGTCGGCATTCGTGCGGCGCTCGCTCGGGGCGCCGACGTGGTGCTGCTGCTCAACAACGACGTCCGCCTCCAGCCCGGCGCGGTGGCGGCGGCGCTCCGGGTGCTCGACGGCGATCCGCGGGTTGCCATCGTCGGAGCCAAGGTGCTGACCCGTGAGGATCCCAGTCGACTCTGGTTGGCCTGGGGGCGGGTCACGTGGGGGCAGAGCCTGGTCGCGCTCGAGGGAGCGGACGCGCCGGATGGGCCGCGGTTCTCGCGTGAGCGCGACGTCGAATGGATCGGCGGCTGCACGATGTGGATGCGCGCCGAGGCGCTGGGACGGATCGGGCTCCTCGACGAGGCGTTCTTCGCCTACCACGAGGAGGTCGACTGGTGCGTCAGGGCGCGCGCGCTGGGGTACCGCGTGGTCTACTGCCCCGACGCCATCGTCACCCACACCGGCCGTGGCACCGCTGGAGGCCGGCGGTCCGTCCGCATCCGAAAGTATTTTGGTGCCCGGAATACGATCCTGTTCGCCCGGAAGCATGCAGGCCCACGCGAATGGTCGCGCCTCGTCGCGTCACTGATGATATCGCTCCCCCTGCAGGTGGCATGGCACGGCCTTCGCGGACGGCCCGGGGAGGCCTGGGTCAAAGTCGAGGGAATCCGAGACGCCTTGGCCGGTCGCGAGCCGCCATTCGATCGCCTCGGACTGCGCTGAAACGCGCGCCAGACGTGCAGCTCTGCACGACCAATGGTGCTGCGTCGCGTCAGCCTTTTCTGCTCTCAAGCTACCAAAAGTCACGGGAAATGGCCTATTTTTTTGTTGACAAGGACACGCCGCAGCGGCTACCCATAGCCCCAATGTCCGTAGCTGCAGCACACACCAAGACCCGATAAGGGAGGGGAGACACATATGAAGCGATTCATCTCTGTAATGGCTGGCGCCGCCCTGGCGCTCTCCGGCTCGATTGCTCTGGCCGGCACGCCGCTTCCGCCGTCGCTCGGCGGCGGTGGTTTCGTTCCGCCCGACGCGACCTCGAACAAGGTCGAGCAGGGCGCCGCGAAGAACCTCACCAAGCTGGCTGGCGCGGTCACCAAGTGTCACCAGAAGGGCGTCGGCAATCTGATCAAGGCCAAGCCCGATGGCACGCCGAACTGCAACGCCACGGCGATCAACAAGTACAACGCCAGCGCGCTGAAGCTCACGGGCGTCGCCTGCATCTCGCCTTCGGCTCAGGCGTCCCTCGGCGCGAACGTTGCCGGCCTCGTTGGCACGTTCGACCCGACCCTCTGGTGTGACGGCGTCACCCCGATCCCGTCCACGCCGGGCGGTCTTCAGGGCGGCTTCGTTCCCGATGCCACCGACAACAAGACCGAGCAGGCCGTTTCCAAGGCTCTGATCAAGCACGTCGGCGCCGTGTCGAAGTGCGCGCTCAAGGGCGTTGGCAACCTGTTCAAGAACAAGCCGGATGGCGCGACCGCGTGCATCAGCGCCGCCCGCGTGAAGGCGGACGCCTCGATCGCCAAGCTCCAGACGGCCATCAACGGCCTCACCCCGAGCGACTGCCTGAAGGGCGCGAACGCGCCTAACCCGGAGCTGCTCAACCTCGTGACGGCCCTCACGCTCAGCTTCAACAGCTCGCTGTTCTGCGCTTCGCCGAGCGGCGCGTTCCTGAACTAAGTTCAGAAACGTTTCACTGTTCGTAAAGGACGCGGCTCCCGGGCAACCGGGGGCCGCGTCTTTTTTTGTTCCGATCGAGACGGCACGTGCACGGAGGTGCGTCCACGGTCGCCGCGTGGTGCGATACGGCGGTACGCCGAATGGTCGCGGCCGTTGGTTCGAGGGCGCTGGAGGGGCCGTGCAGCGTGTCGTCGTGCCCCCCACGGGCGTATCTGCGCGGCGATCGGGCGGGAGACGCCGCCCACGGCGGCGAGGCGACCGCTCTGGTAAACGCTCGATCCCCTCACGCGCGCTGGCCGACGTGCTGATCGGCCAGAACTCCTTCTCGGTCGACGATCAACGGATCGCTGCGCCGCCGCCAAGTCCGCGACGCCTTGCCCATCGATGGCGGTGCCCGGTTCGCCTAGGTCTGCGCCGTTCGCAGGCTCATTGGAGCTGTCTGGGAACACGAAGCGTGCGGGTGCTCGTCTCCGATAGAACCCGCGTGCTCGACGCGATGGTGCTCGACGGTCGCCTCGGGCGATGTCCCGGGCAGCACGACTGAGGACAGCCACACCCACGCGACCGCGCTGGGTGGTCGCCAGCCAGCCGTTGCGGCACTTACTCTTTCGAGTCGTGCCGAGCGCGAGCGGCCGCCTGAGTCATGGTGGCTGCGTGCTCACGCCATGCGTCCCAGGCCATCCTCGGGCACACCGGGTTCGACCTCGACCCGCATTCAGCCTGACGGCGTACGAGCATGGCGTCGCGGAGCGTAGCAATGGCACGCCAGACTCCCTGGTGCTCGCTACTCCACGCCAATCGTGAAGCGCCGCTGCGATCGGCGTGTCCTGGTCGCAGTGGCGATCGGGCGGGACGCAGTGCCCCCCGTTGCCACAGCGCGGCGCCGATCTGCACGCTGTTCCGTTTCGTCGAGGTGCGGCAGCCTGCGGGTCTGCATGGATGCATTGTTTCGCGGCCAGCGCGGTCGAGCGCATGCCTCGACGGCACGGACCGGTCGCGCATCGTATCCAACGGGCACAGATATGGTTGCTCGTGCGCACGCCGAGCGCGTGAGGGTTGGCGATGTCGTGGGTAGCAACGAGAGACCTCGGGCCGGTGGCGCGACCTGCGACGCGTCGCGCGGTCAGATCGTCCCGGGGATGCCGCCGCGGCCGAGCCCAGGACCGCTCGAGGCGCTCGGGATCGATGGCGAGCGCCGGTTCGAGATCGGCTACCCCGTACCGCCGCCTCGAACGTCGTGCCAGCCGACACGATGGTTCTACCGGGCGGCTCGACGCCGCGTACTCGATCGGCTCGCCGACGTTCGCGGGCCGCGAACAGTAGGCTCGGCTTCCTCGATGTTGACCGGCGTCCTCTACCTCGAAGTCGCATGCGAGGCGTGGTTCGTGTGCCACGACCGCACGGTCCGCAACCTCGAGTCGGAGCGCACGCAGTGCGACGAAACCTGATCGTCTGCGGCATGAAGGAGAAGCCGCCAAGTCGATGGACGGCGACCGTTCCGAGGGCGTCGGCGAGGCGCGGACCTGGACGGCGATCGACGACGACTCCATTCATCTCGTGGCTCGTGGGTGGCCGTGACGCGGCCTACGCCTGGGAGTTCATGTCGGACGTCAGGATGAGACTTGCAAAACCGCGTGCAGCTCACCACCGATGGCCACGCGGCGTACCTGGCCGTCGTCGCCGACGTGTTCCAGCACGAAGTGGACTACACGACGCTGGTGAAGCTCTACGGGCCCGACCCGAAAGGAAGACCAGCGCCGCTATTCGCCGGCCGCGTGCCTCGGCATCGAGAAGCACCGCGCGATCGGCAACCCGAAGGTGGAGCACGTCTCGACGTCCTACATTGAGAGCAGCAACCTGACGCTTCGCACGTCGAACCGTCGCTGCACGTGGCTCACCAATGCGTTCTCCGAGAAGCTGGAGAACACTATGCCCACATGATCACGCTCTATGCGGTGTGGCATAACGTCGTGAAGATGCACGCGACGCTGCGGATGACGCCCGCATTCGAGGTCGGCATCGTCGATACGCTGTGGTCGATGTCCGATCTGGTCGCGCTCATCGACGCGTGGCCTCGTCAGAATCCGGGTCGGAAGCCCAGGGCGGCAAAGGCATGACGCCCGCTCAGCGCACCGCCGTGCGCCGCAACGGGATCGTCATGGCCGCTGCAGCCGGCGCTGCGGTCCTCACAGCAGCCTTGAACGCCTTCGTCGTTCAGGCTGAGACCCGGGCTCTGAAGTATGTCTTTGCGGCCGTGTTCTGGGGAGCATGCCTTGTTGAAGCCTGCGCGATCGCCAAACATTGGCGCCTGATGTGGCAGGGGTTGGGGCAGCGGGACGATCACCCGGAATCCAACTGAGACACGACCCGGCAATGCGACGCAGAAGAATTTGTCGCCGATCAGGCGTGGCTGTGCTTGATCGATCGCCGGACGTAGGCGAGCAGGTCGGTGTCCGCGGCCGGATATGTGTTCCGGAGTTACGAAGGCGACCACGGGGCTCAGCGCATCCACCCAAGCGATGAAGGGCGGGATCGCTGCGGCCGGGACGCGCAGGAGCGCGCACACGACGTGCATCGGCCAAGCGCGAAGGCCGCGATCAGTTCGCTACCGCCAGCCTGGCGAAGCGCCGAGATGCGCCCGGTCACGCGGACGGCAATCGGCCGCGGCCGCTCGACCGCGTGGTATAAATACCTTGCTGATCAGATGCCGAAGCCGGTCGTGTTGGGCGTCGTCGTTGGCGAACGTCGCGCCCCGCATCAGTCGCGCCGAGGCCCTCGGCGATGCGCATTGGGTCGGAGAGCGACAGCCCGACGCCGTGCATCCGCGGCTCGTTCGAGAGCAGCTCGATGTCGCGACGGCGCAGCACGTAGACCATCCCTGTGGTCTCGTCGATTGCCGTCGGCCCGCGGGACGCGGCATCGGGCATGACGCGGTGCCACTCGCGCGAGTCGGTGAGCCTCGTCGCGCCGAGCTCGATCACGGCCTCGTCATCCCTCTTCGCCCCACTCATGGCAGGCGGTTGCGTGCCCTGGGAACGAGGGCGGCTCCTCGAACGTGTACGGTCAAGAGCGAGCCGCGCGCATTGACTGGCGGCAGATGTGCGGGACGGAGGCGTGCTTCGGGTCGCACTTGGGGCGAACGGCTGCATGCTACGGTCGGCTGGCCGGGGGTCGCCGCGTGCATCACCGCGCGCAGCGTGGCCTTGACGTGGCTGCGATGCTCGGGAGCTATGCCGAGCAGAGCCTGTCGTCTCTTCGGCCGGACGTCGCAGTGGCCGCCGCCTCATCCTGAGCAATGCGGTCGGCACCTCGCCATGTCGCCAGTGGCCAATGACGAAAGTAGAGGACGGCCACAGTCGGCGACTCAGGTGAACGGCGCAGGGGAGAGGGCGGCCTGTGGACCGGCGGCGCTGCCATCCCGATCGATTGCGCAGTCGTTCATCCGAGCACACGCAGACGTAGGCCGACAGGGTGCTCGTCGCTGTCCGTCCCTGTCGCACGATCATCGTCGCTGATCCGATCCGACCCGCATCATGGCCAATCAGTAGCGCGGGCCCGTCGCAGCGGCTGATGCGGCAACCTCCGAGCGTTCCAGGCACTTGCACCGACGCTGGAAGCCGCTGTTCGTGCTGCTGACAGACGCCCCGAGCATCGGCCGATGGTTACGCGTCGCCCGAGGTCGAGGGGACGTCGTACGGCAGTCGTGGCGCCCCGAACCGGGTCGTGTTCCGGGCCCGGGTGGCGGATGGCCCTCGACCGGGTCGGTACTGCCGGCGACGAGCGTGCGGAGCACACTGCGAGCACCCCAAAACGAGAACGCGGGGTCGGGAGTGATTCCCGACCCCGCGCAGTTCTCGCGTGCAGTACGATTGGCTAGTTCAGCTTCAGATCGCCAACGAGCGACAGCGCTCCGGGGCCCGGGAGGCGGGCCGCGAAGTTGACGAGAGCGCTGCTGGTCGCCGGGATGCAGAAGGTAGAGGCGAGCTTGATGCCCTTCGAGGTGCCGATGGGCAGGAGGGTGCCGGCAGGCGTACCGTTCTCGGTGATGGTTCGGCAGGTTCCCTCGGCGAAGCAGCCGACCGTGGTCTGGCTCGGGCAGAAGGCGCCGGTCGCGTTCGTGACGGTCTTCGTGGCGGTGGTGAGTGGCGTCAGGTTTACCGCAATGGTGCCGGCCTCGACGCCGTCGGACGAATTGACCCCACAGTTCTTGCTGAGGCCCTGGGGATTGGTGGTGGTGCAGGCCTGACCCGCGTTCATGCCCTTGTTGCAGGTGCCCGTCAGCGGGTTCGTCGGCGACGGCGTGCCGACGACTGTGCAGATGGGGCAGGGCTGGGCCACGTTTGCGATACCGGTGACGATGATCGTCGACGAGAGATTGATGCCCAGGTTGGTGATGACGCCCGTCGAGATGTCCAGGGTGCCGCTGGCGTTGGCCGCGAACCGATTGGTGACGCAGGTGGTCTGACCGCCGTTCGGGATCGGGAGCGGCGTGCCGAAGAAGCAGCCAGTGCTGCTGCAGTCGCGCGTCGGTGTGGCCGTGTTGGCCGCCGAGCCGCCAAGCGTGCAGCTGTTGCCGACGCAGCCGGTGATGGCGAAGCGATTCGTCGTACCCGACGGCGTGAGGCCTTCCTTCACGGTGTTTCCGGAGCCGCCGCCGATGTTCAGACCACCGCATTGGAGGTTTCTGAGGAGCACGTTGGCGCCGTCGCGTATCTCACCGCAGTTCCCGCCACCCAGCGTGACCGTGAGGTCGGCGGACGTCGGCGTGATCACGACGGTGGTGCTGGTGGTGGTCGAGGTGCTCGTCGTCGTGGTGGAGGTGGACGTCGACGTCGACGTGCTCGTGCTCGTCGAGGTGGACGTGCTGCTCGTCGACGTGGAGGTCGAGGTGCTCGTGCTGCTCGTCGAAGTCGAGGTGCTGGTCGAAGAGGTGCTGGTCGAGGTCGACGTCGACGTGGTGGTGGTCGTGCTCGACGACGTGGTCGTGGGCGGGTTGCTGGTCGACGTGCTCGTGCTGCTCGTCGACGTCGTGGTCGGAGCGATGGTGGTCGTCGTCGCCACCGTGGTGCTGGTGGTGGTCGTCGGCGCGATCGTCGTCGTGGTCGGGGCCACCGTAGTGGTCGTCGTCGTGGGCGCGATCGTCGTCGTGGTCGGCGCGATCGTGGTGGTCGTGGGCGCGATCGTCGTCGTGGTCGGTGCGATCGTGGTGGTCGTGGGTGCGATCGTCGTCGTGGTCGGCGCGATCGTAGTGGTCGTGGGCGCGATCGTCGTGGTGGTCGGCGCGATCGTGGTCGTCGTCGACGCGATCGTGGTGGTGGTCACGATCGACGTGGTGGTCGTGCCCCCGTCGCAGTTCGAGCGGTCGATGAGGCACCCGGGGGTGCAGATCAACGAGCCCGTGGGCGAGCCCTCGAGCAGGAAGACGCCGACCGGCGAGCTGTCACAGGTGGCGCCACCGAAGTCGAGCGTGTCGCACTGCTCCGAGGCCTGGTTCTTGATGCCGTCACCGCAGAATGGACCCTGCACCGTGGTCGTGGTGGTCGTCGTCGTGCTGGTGCTGGACGAGGTCGTCGTGGGTGCCGTCGTGCTGGTCGTGGTGGTGGTCGGCGGCGTGACGCAGTCTTCCGCACAGGTCAGCTGGACGTTGCGGCTGGTGCCGAGGGTCTCGGAGCAGATGGCGCCCGTGAAGCCGACGCCACGACCGAGCGTGACGTGCGCGCCCGGCGCCGAGAGGCAGGCCTGGGCTTCGCCGCCGGAGCCGATGCGGACGCGAGAGCCGCCGACGTTGAGGACGGCGGAAGGCGTTCCGTCTGCAGACCGCAGGGTCGAGCCGTTGCCGAGCTCGAAGTTGCCGACGACGTCGATCGTCGACTGTGCGGCGCCCGTCACGAGGATCGTGACGTTACGACCGGTCTTGACGGAGCAGAAGGTGTAATCGCCGGCGTCGAGTCGCAGCGTGGTGCCGTTCTCGAGGGCGATGGCGCCGTAGGACCCGGGGGTGAGGGTCCTGGCGTCGTCGCCCTTCGCCAGTGAGACGTTCTCTTCGCCACACTCGGCGGTGGGAATCTCGCAGAAGGGGTCCGACAGGGGGAGCTCGACCCCGTCGCCCTGGCTGCCATTGACGACTGCGCCGCGGCCCTTGAGTAGATTGACCGCGTCGACGTCGAAGACGCTGGAGGCGTTGCCGATACGGACGTTGGTGGCCTCGATCAGGGTGCCGTCGCCGCCGGTGACGTGACGCCCGAGCAGCACGCGCCCGCCGTCGTTGTTCGCGCCCAGGTTGCCGCCGAACTCGGAGCTGTTGCCGATGCGCACCTTCTCCAAGGCCTGGAAGCCGCACGTGGCGTCTTCACTACTGCCACCCGCGAGGACCGCGGTGGCGGGCAGCACGAGGGCAGCGAGCAAAAGCGCTGCACCGAGTTTGCGACATGCGAGTTTCTTCATGATTTGGGCCCCCAAGGCGGAAAGAAGACGAGTCACGCGCTGCACATAGCGCTTGCCGGGCTCTCGGCTAACACAAAGAGCCCGTGGATGTGAAGGAAAAAATGACCCGGCCGGCTCCTGAAGAGGAAGCCGGCCGGGTGATGTGTGTCTCTAGGGGATCAGCTTCAGGTCACCCACGAGCGAGAGTGCTCCGGGGCCCGGGAGACGGGCGGCGAAGTTCACGAGGGCGCTGCTGGTGGCCGGGATGCAGAAGGTCGACGCCAGCTTGATGTTCTTGGTCGTCCCGATGGGCAGCAGGGTGCCGCTCGGGAGACCGTTCTCGGTGATGGTTCGGCAGTTGGCCTCGCCGAAGCAGCCGACCGTGGTCTGGCTCGGGCAGAAGGCGCCGGTCACGTTCGTGATGGTCTTGGTGCCGGTCGTGAGCGGCGTCAGGTTCACGGCGATCGTGCCGGCATCGACGCCGTCACCCGAATTGACCCCGCAGTTCTTGCTCAGGCCCTGGGGATTGGTCGTGGTGCAGGGCTGGCCACTGTTCATGCCCTTGTTGCAGGTGCCCGTCAGCGGGTTCGCCGGCGACGGCGTGCCGACGACCGTGCAGATGGGGCAGGGCTGGGACACGTTCGCGATGCCGGTGACGATGATCGTCGACGCCAGGTTGATGCCCAGGTTGGTGATGACGCCGGTGGATACGTCCAGCGTGCCGGTGGCATTGGACGAGAACCGGTTGATGACGCAGCTGGTCTGACCGCCGTTCGGGATCGGGAGCGGCGTGCCGAAGAAACAGTTGGTGCTGGAGCAGTCGCGTGTCGGCGTGGCCGTACCGAGTGCCGTGCCGCCGAGCGTACAGCTATTGCCGACGCAGCCCGTGATGGCGAAGCGGTTCGTGGTGCCGGACGGGATGATCCCTTCCTGCACGGTGTTGCCGCTGCCGCCGCCCAGGTTGAGGCCACCACAGCTCAGGTTCTCGAGCACGACGTTGGCACCGTCGCGGGTATCGCCGCAGGTGCCGCCACCAGGCGTCACGGTCAGGTCGACCGCCGTTGGGTTGCTCACCGGCGCAGTGGTGCTCGTGGTGGTGCTTGTCGAGGTGGACGTCGTGCTGGTGCTGGTCGACGTGCTCGTCGAGGTGGAGGTGCTGGTCGACGTGGACGTGCTCGTCGATGTGGACGTCGAGGTCGAAGTGGTGCTGGTCGACGACGAGCTCGTGCTCGAGACCGTCGTGGCCGACACGCTGGTGGTCGTGGAGATGCTGGTAGACGTGGACGAGGTGGTCGATGTGAGGCTGGTCGACGTGGTGCTGGTGGACGTGGTGCTGGTCGTGGTGGTCGGCGGCGGATTGACCTGGTTCACCAGCCCCTGCACGCAGTTGTCGATCAGGATCTCGACGATGGCGGCGTTGCCGAGCGTCTCACAGTCGACGCCGAGCTTGGCCTCCAGCTTGGCGAAGCAGCCCTTGGTGGGGTCCTCGAACTTCGCCTGCACCTTGTCGATGCACATCTTGTCGTTGGGGTCGCTCGGCTTCCCGGGCGTCGCCGCCTTCTGGTAGCACTTGAGCAGGCCCTTCGCCTTGTTGGCGATGCACTTCTTCTTGCCGGCGTTGCACTTGCTCTGCGTCGGCGGCGGCGGATCGACCGCCAGCACGAATGCGCCCACGCAGGAGTCGACCGCGGCTTCGACGCTGGCGGTGTCGTTGAAGGTCTGACAGTCGTTACCAGCCTTCGCCTCGAGCTTGGCGAAACAGCCCTT
Organism: Binatia bacterium; assembly: GCA_036009625.1. GTDB lineage: Bacteria > Desulfobacterota > Binatia > DP-6 > DP-6 > DASYLJ01. Next base: position 33,673 of record DASYLJ010000075.1, on the reverse strand, counting down.
CGCCGGATCGTCGAACTTGGTCTGCACCTTGCCGATGCAGTTGTTCGCGTTCGGGTCGGTGGGCTTTCCGGGCGTCTCGGCCAGCTGATGGCACTTCAGAAGACCCCCGGCCTTGTTCGCGATGCACTTGATCTTGCTCGCGACGCACTTGCTCTGGGCGGCATCGACCGGAGCGGTCGCCAACAGTGTCATCACTGCGACTCCGAGCCCCATGCCGAGTAGTCTCGACGGCTTGACCATGTTCTCCCCCTCGTTGCACGGCGCGGTCCTGCGCCTGGCTGGCAGCTAGCACAGCTTCTGGGGGAGGGCTACAAAAATTTGACCTTCAGGCCTTGCAGATGCGTCTTCGGCTTGACACCCCGCAGCGTGGCCGCCTATCTTTTTCGAACCCCGTCTGCCCTCGCAGCCCGTATGTCTGCCCATCGGATCGTTTTCGTCGAGGCGAGCATCGGCGGTGTCGTCGGCGGCTCGCTCACGGGCATTCTCCACCTGCTCGAGCGGATCGATCGCACGCGTTTCGCCCCCAGCCTGGTCCTCTACGAGGAGAAGCCGGTGGCCGACGAGCTCCGTGCCTCTGGCATCCCGGTGCACGTGCTGCCACCGCTGCCGGGACCCACGGCCGACGCCTCCCGCGACCGCAGCCGTCTCACGCGTGCGGTCCGTCGTCTCGGCGATCTCCTGCAGGTGGTGCGGCCGCGGGCGCGTGCCCTGATGGACGTCTTCGAGCGCGAGCGGCCGGCGCTGGTCTACCTCTGCAACGGACTGACGGCGAACCTCGACGGCGTGCTCGCCGCGGCGCGTTGTGGTCTGCCGGTCATCTGCCACGAGAAGGGGTTCCGTCGGGTCGGGCCGGCCGAACGTCTGCTGTCCCGGTGGATCGACACATCCGTCGGCATGACCGATGAGATCACGGAGTACTACCGGTCGCGGCACGTGCGGGCGCGGCGTTTTCTCACCATCCTCGACGGCATCGACTGCACGCAGTTCGGCCCGGGTGGCGGCGCGGCCATCCGGCGCGAGTTCTGCATCCCACCGGCAGCGCCCCTGGTCGGCATCGTCGGTCACATCCAGGAGTGGAAGGGGCAGATGGTGGTGGCCGAGGCAGTGGCGCAGGCGCGCGTGCGCTTTCCCGAGCTGCGCTGCCTCATGGTGGGCGGCGTCCACCGTCAGGGCGAAGCCTACGGCGAGGCGCTGCGGGCGCGAATCGCGGCGCCCGACCTGGCGGGCCACGTCATTCTCACCGGTGCGCGACGCGACGTCTCGGCCTGTCTCGATGCCATGGACGTCGCGATCCACTCGTCGACCAGCCCCGAGCCCTTCGGGCGCGTGATGATCGAAGCCATGGCGCTCGGGCGACCCGTGATCGCGCCGCGCGAGGGCGGGCCGATCGTCATCGTGGTCGACGGCGAGACCGGCCTGCTCGTGCCGCCGCGCGATCCCGGCGGGCTCGCCGCGGCCATTGCCCAGCTGGTGGGCGATCCGCAGCGCCGCCTCGCCATGGGGCGCGCCGCCCGCGCGCGTGTGGACGCCGTCTTCGACATCCGCCACCACGTGGCCGCCGTCGAGGCGCTCTTCGACGACGTGCTCGGCCTGCAGCAGCGACCGACGGCGGTCGCCGGCAAGGCCGTCGCGTGATCGCGTCCGCGCTCGCATGAGCCGCCGTACCCGGCCGGGCCGGGTCCTGGTGCTCGGTCGCGAGACGCGCGCGTTTCTCGCCGTCATCCGGTCGCTCGGACGGCGCGGGCTCGAGGTGCACGTCGCCTGGTGTCCGCCCGGGTCGCTGGCGCTGCGATCACGATACGTCACGCGCGTGCACCAGCTGCCGGCGTACTCGCCCACCGACGACGCCTGGCGCGATGCCTTCGTCGCGCTCTGCCGCGCGCAGCAGTTCGACCTCGTGGTGCCCACCAACGACGCCACCGTCGTGCCGCTGCAGGTCCATCGGGCCCACCTCGAGCCGCACGCACGCATCTACCTGCTGTCGCCCGAGGCCTTCGACGTCACCTTCGACAAGGCGCGTACCTACGAGTTGGCGGTCGCTGCCGGCGTGCCGCTGCCGCGTCAGATGCTGCTGCCCATGCCCGTGGCCCCCGAGACGATCGGCGCGGACTGGTTTCCGCTGATGCTGAAGCCGCGCCGGTCGTTTCGGCTCGACGACCTGCAACGCAAGCAGATGGTGCGCCGCGTGCCGCGCCCCGAGGACCTCGCACGCCAGCTCGCGGCCTACGACGCGGAGCGCGAGATCCTCGTCCAGCAATGGGTGCGCGGCACGGGCGTCGGGGTGGAGATGCTCGCCGCCGACGGTGAGGTCCTGCTGACGTTCCAGCACATGCGGGTGCACGAGCGACGCGAGGGCGGCGCCGACTCGTACCGTGTGAGCCAGGCGCCGCATCCGGCGTTGCGCGATGCCGCCACGCGCATGGTGCGCGCGCTCGGCTACACCGGCGTCGTGATGTTCGAGTTCCGCGTCGACCGCACCACCGGCGACTGGGTGCTGCTCGAGATCAACGGCCGCTTCTGGGCGTCGCTGCCGCTCTGTCTGCACGCCGGCGCCGACTTCCCGTGGCATCTCTACCAGCTCCTGGTCGAGGGCCGACGCGCCTTCCCGCAGCACTACCGTGTCGGCGTCACGTGCCGGAACTGGGATCTCGATCTGCTCTGGCTGAGCGAGAATCGCCGCGCACCGCAGGGCGAGCGCGTGCCGGTGACCACGCTGGCGCGCGAGGCGCTGTCGGCGATCACGGGCGGCGAGTCGAGCGACACGCTCGTGCTCGACGATCCGCGCCCCGGGCTCGCGGATCTGCGTCGCCTGACGCGACGGCTCGGCAACCGGGTGCGGCGCAGCGTCGGGACCCGTACCGCCGGGCTCCGCGGCGAGCGCGAGCGTGCCGCGCAGGCACTGCGCAGTGCGCGCGACGTCCTCTTCGTGTGCAAGGGCAACATCTGTCGCAGCCCGTTCGCGGAGGCGGTCGCGCGCGCGACCCTCGATGGCGGCGCGCGGGTGACGTCGGCGGGGCTGCTGCCGCGGCCGGATCGCCCGTGTCCCATGGAGAGCGTGGAGGTCGCGCGCGAGCTCGGCGTCGACCTCGTGGCGCATCGCTCGCGCGTGGTCACCGAGGCGATGATGCGCGACGCCCAGGCGATCTTCACGTTCGACGGCGGCATCCACGACGACCTCGCGCGCCGCTTCCCGGATGCGCGCGCGCGGCTGCATCGACTCGGGGTGCTGGCGCCGTCGGACTCGGTCGACATCCGCGATCCGTACGGCAGCGGCGTCGACGAGTTCCGCCTCACCTACGCGCGCATCCAGCGCGCGATCCGGGGCGGCGCCGTCAGGTCGTGAGTCGCGCCAGGTCGGCGCGTACCATCATCTCGACGAGCGCGGCGAAGTCGACCCGCGGCGTCCAGCCGAGCGTGGCGTGCGCCTTCGACGCGTCGCCGATCAGGTGCTCGACCTCGGCGGGACGGAGGAAGGCGGGGTCCAGCGTGACGTACTGCTGCCAGTCGAGGCCAACCACCTGGAAGGCGATCTCGACCAGCTGCTGCACCGAGTGCGCGACGCCCATCGCGACGACGTAGTCGTCGGGCGTGTCGTGTTGCAGCATGCGCCACATGGCCTCGACGTAGTCGCCGGCGAAGCCCCAGTCGCGCTTGGCGTCGAGGTTGCCGAGCCGCAGCTCCTTGGCGAGGCCGAGCTTGATGCGCGCGACGCCGTCGGTGACCTTGCGGGTGACGAACTCGAGGCCGCGGCGCGGGCTCTCGTGATTGAAGAGAATGCCCGAGCAGGCGAACAGCGAGTAGCTCTCGCGATAGTTCACCGTGATGTAGTGGCCGTACACCTTGGCGACGCCGTACGGGCTGCGTGGGTAGAGCGGGGTGGTCTCGCGCTGCGGGGTCTCGCGCACCTTGCCGAACATCTCGCTCGAGCTGGCCTGATAGAACCGCGCCTCGGGCGCCACGAGTCGCATGGCCTCGAGCACGCGCGTCACGCCGACGGCATCGAACTCGGCGGTGAGCACGGGCTGGACCCAGGACGTCGGCACGAACGACTGCGCCGCGAGGTTGTAGATCTCCGTCGGCTGCACGTCTTTCATCAGGCTGATGAGCGAGAGCTGATCGAGCAGGTCGGCCTGCCGCAGCTCGATGCGTTCGCGCAGGTGCGCGATGCGCTCGAAGTTCTCGGTGCTGGCGCGTCGCACCATGCCGACGACGCGGTAGCCCTTCTCGAGGAGGAGCTCCGCCAGGTACGACCCGTCCTGGCCGGTGATGCCGGTGATGAGTGCGGTCGATGTCACGGACACCTCAGCCGACCCGCCCGTAGCGGTCGTCCAGTCGTACGACGTCGTCGAGCTCCGGCGTCGAGACCTCGAGGATGTCGGTGTCCTCGAGGGCGGTCATGCGATGGCGGACGCCGGGCGTGATGTGCCAGGTGTCGCCCGGGCGCATCTCCACGGCCTGCAGCGCCTCGTCCGCCGGCCCCACCTCGAAGCGCAGGCGGCCGGTCAGCACGCGAATCGTCTCGTCCTTCACGCGATGGTACTGCAGGCTCAGCGATTCACCCTGGCGCACGTGCAGCACCTTGCCGACGTAGCGGTCGGTGTGCGCCCAGATGGTCTCGTGCCCCCAGGGCTTCTCGACATGCACCGACGGCAGCAGGGGCATGGTGTGAACCTAAGAGAGAATCGCGTTGCTTGTCCAGCGCTTCCGCCGTGCGCCGTTGACGCTGCCTTTCCGCGCGGTGTAACCCCAGCGCGGCGACGCGCGTGGAAGGTCGGGATGACGGGAGGGCTGTCGTGACACCGGGACGGGCGCTTCCGCTCGCCGTCGGGCCCATCCTGGCGGCGCTCGCCGTCGGCGCGTGGACCGCGGCCTTCCGCGGCTACGGCGTCTTCGACTTCGCCGACGAGGGCACGCTCCTCGCGCAGGCGCTGCGGACGGCGCATGGGCAACGTCCCTACCTCGACTTCCACACCGGCTACGGTCCGCTCTACTTCGCGCTGCAGGGGGCGCTGGTCGCGGCCGGCGGGCTCGCGGCCGTGCGCTGGGCGCTGATCGTCACCCACGCGCTCACCGCGGCGGCGGTCTGGACGGTGACGCAGCGGCTGGCGGGCGGTGCGGTGGCGTGTGCCGCGATCGCGCTCGAGGTGGCGCTGTTCCTGCCGGTGGCGCCCGACGCCGGCGCGCCGTTCCTGGTGCCGTATCCGTCGTGGTACGCCGCGCTGCTCGGCGTCGCGGTGCTGCTCGCGGTCGAGCGTCGCGCCGGACCCGTGGGGGTGGCGCGTGCCGCCCTCGCCGGTGTGCTCGCCGGCGTCGCGTTCGGTGTCAAAGCGAACAGCGGTCTCCTCATCGCCGGTGGCGCCGCGGCGGCGCTCGTGCTCGGTCCGACGGTGACCACGGCGCCCGGCGTGCTGGCACGCGTGACGCTCGGGCTCCTCGGCGCCGGTGTGATCGCGATCGTGATGCCGCCGGTCACCACCGTGGCGTGGTGGGTGCTGGTGCCGCCGGTGCTGGGCTTGCTGCTCGTCGTCGGACGTCGCGCCGTGCCCGACGTCGAAGCAGCGCCGCGGCTCGCCGCACTGGTGGTGGGCTTCGCGGTCGTCGTCGGCGTGACGTTCGGTCCTTCGCTGGCGGCGCTCGGGCCGTCGCGGTTCCTGCGCGAGGTGCTGCTCGTCGGTTCCGGCGTCGCCGATGTCTACGCCGTGCCGTTTCCGCGCGCGGCGTTCGCCGGCGTGGTGGCGGGCGTGCTCGCACTGCGCGTTCCGGTCGACGCCGCGGTGGGACGGCTGGTCGGCGGCGCCGTGGTGACCGTCGTGCTCGCGGCGATCGAAGGTGCGCTCGGGGGGCAGGGCATGGCGGCGCTGCGGCTCGGGGCCGAGATGGCGGTGCTGGCCCTCGTGCCGCTGGTGGCGTGGGCGGGGATCGTGATGCTGCGTCGCGCCGGCGATGCGCGCGCCGTCGCACCGGTCACGCTCGCCGTCACCGCCGCGGTGCAGCTCTACCCGCGGCCCGACTTCCTGCATCTGCTGGCGGTGGCGCCGGTGCTGCTGCCGCTCGGCCTGCACGTCGCGCGTACAGGTGCGCGCGGCTGGCTGCCGCGCGCGCGCGCGACGGCGGTGGTGGTGACGGTGGCGCTCGTGCTGGCGACGGTGCGCGTGGCGCCCACGCTCCGCGTGCTCGCCCTCGCGCCGTGGACGCACGTGCGCGTCGGCGACGTCACGCTCGGGGTGACGGCCGGTGGTGCCGACCGCCTGCGCGCGCTCGGTGCCGCCGTGCAGGCGGTGCGCGATCACGGCGACGAGACGGTCCGCGTCGTCACGTTCCCGGCGTGCGCGGTGGTGCCGTTCTTCGCCGGCCGCCTGCCCGCTGGGCCGCACGACTACTTCTTCCCCGGGCGCCCCGATGCCGACGAGGTCGCGGCACTGGCGCGCACGTTCGCGGCGGCGCCACCACCGCTGGCGGTCACGTGCGACGCCGCCGGCACCGATCTCGCGGTGGCGTGGACCCAGCACGGGGCAATGGTGTCGTTCCTGGCCGAGCGCTACCGGCCGGTCGCCGCCATGCCGCCGTTCCACGTGCTCGAGGCCATCCCGTGAGCGCAGTGCCGTCGGGTGGGCTCGGGCGCGCCGCGATCTACGCCACGCTCGCCACCGTTCTCGAGCGCCTGGTGGCGCTCGGCATCGCGCTCTATCTGCCGCGTCACCTGCCGCTCGACGACTTCGGGCGCTATGCCTTCGTTCTCGCCTTCTTCAGCCTGTTCCAAGTGCTGCCCGATCTCGGCCTCGAGTCGGTGCTGGTGACGCGCCTGGCGAGCGCCGGTAGTGATCGCATGTCGCTCGCCGGTCGCGGCGCGTTCGTGCGCCTGGTGGTGGCGGTCACGGGCGCGTGCGCGGGGCTGCTCGTCCTGGCACTCACGGCCGACGACCCCATCCTGCTGCGCGCCGGTGCGGTGTGGGCGATCGGTCTCACCGTCACGGCGTCGAACCCGTATCGCGCGCTGCTGCGCGCCGAGCACCGTTTCGCCGGCTACCTGCTGCTGGTTGCAGGGCAGGCGACGGTGGCCCTGCTCGGTCTCGCGCTGGTGCTGCGCACCGGCGGTGGCCTGCTGGCGGTGGTGTGCGCGGTCGCTGCGGGTCCGCCGATGGGCGTCGTGATCGGTCGCCTCGTGCGCGGCGCCGGTGCGCGTCTGCGCGTCGACGGCGCGCTGCTGCGCGGACTCGTGGCGCAGGCGTGGCCGCTCGCCGGCTCGACGCTGGCGTTCTTCGGCGCGCAGCAGCTGGTGCTGCTGCTGCTCGTCCGTGTCCACGGCGCCGGGGCCATGGGGCTCTTCGGCGGCGCGCAGAAGCTGGTCGAGGCCGCGAACCTCCTGCCGCAGGCGCTCATGCTGAGCGTCCTGCCGGCCCTGGCCGCGGCGCCCGACACAGCCATCCGCACCGCCCGCGACGTGGCGCGTCTGCTGGCCGTCGTCCTCGTTCCCGTGGCCCTCGGGTTGGCGCTGTTCGCGGAGCCCGTGCTGGTGACGATTCTCGGCGATCGCCTCGCGGCGGCGGCGCCGGTGCTGCGCGTGTACGCCGTGGTGGCGGTGCTGGGGGCGTCGGGCGCGCTCGTCACCAATCTGCTGGTGGTCGATGGACGGCAACGCATCCTGCTCGCCATGACGAGCGTGTCGGCGCTGGTCCTCGTCGTGCTCGGTGTGCTGCTCGTGCCGGCGTACGGAGCCATCGGCGCCGCGGTGACCATCGTCGTCGGGACGCTGGCCGGTCAGCTCGGTCTGCTCGCGGTGCCGGCGACGCGTCCCGCGGCGGCGGCCGTGCTGCGGGCCAGCCTGCGGCCGCTCGCCGTCGGGGCGGTGGCGGCGTGTGCGGCGACGCTGCTGACGTCGCCCGTCGCCGGCGCGCTCGTCCTGGCCGTCGTCTACGCCGCGGGTCTGGTTCTGTCGGGCACCGTGACGGGGCACGACGTGCGACGGTGGCTCGGCGCTCAGTCGGTGCCGAACAGTCTGCGGTAGAGCTCGGTCTGCAGCAGCGACGTCGGGTCGCATGCGGCCTTGAGCGCGCGGAACTGCTGGAAACGCTCCGCCGCCAGGTAGTCGGCGAGCGTCTGGCGCGTGAAGGTGGCGTCCTTCGCGAAATAGAAGCGTCCGCCCGCCTCGTGTGCGACCGTGCCCATGTCCTGTGTCAGCGCCCACAGACGGGCGCGGTTCGCCGCCGTGACCTGGAAGTGCATCGCCAGCGAGTAGCCGTCGACGCCGTAGCTCAGCAGGAAGGGGTCGGTGCGATGCCGCTTCAGCACGCCGAGGTAGGGCACGATGCCGGCGCGCTGCGCCCGCACGAGCTGCGCGCCGAAGACGCGTGACGCCTCGGCCGCGGGCACGAAGCTCTGGAACTCGATCATGCCGCCGGGGCCGTAGGCGCGCTTCCACTCGGGGATGTAGTCGAAGAGGAACGCGAAGCCGACGTGCGAGTCGCGGTAGTGATGACGGCCCTGCCGCGCGCTCAGGTGGTACTTCGCCGCGTTGACCAGGCGCACCCCGGGCGGGTGCATGAGCGGACGCATGGCGCGCCACATGAGCGCCTTCGGGAAGACGCCGAAGAGCGTCGGCGGCAGCTCCTGGTGCGCGGTGCGCAGCGTCTGCGCCGGCTGCCGGTCGACGCCGGCGGCGAGGTAGTTGGCCTGGTGGATCAGCCCGCGACCGAGCGACGTCCCGGTGCCGAAGCCGTCGACCCAGCCGACGAGATAGTCGGCGGTCGCGTGCCGCTGCTCGAACACGTCGAGCATCTCGTCGAGCGTGCGGGTGGGGATGGCCTCGACGTCGAGCAGCCCGGAGTGCACGCGCGTCATCGAGAAGGTGATGCTGGTGATGCAGCCGAGCATGCCGAAGCCGCCGATGGCGGCGTGGAACAGCTCGGCGTTCTCGGTGCGACTGCACGTGCGGCGCTCGCCCGTCGGCAGCAGCAGCTCGAAGCCGTGGATGTGCTCGCCGAGCGTGCCCGCCTTGAAGGCGTTCTTGCCGTGCACGTTCATCGCCGCGGCGCCGCCCAGCGACACGAACATGGTGCCGGGCACGATCGATGGCCACCAGCCGTCCTCCAGCGTGTACTGCCAGAGCTGACGGATGGTGACGCCGGGCTCGACGGTGATGACGCCGGTGGACGGATCCCACGCCAGGATGCGCGTCATGCGCGACAGGTCGAGGCAGACGTTCTCGGCGTTGAGCGCGGCGTCGCCGTAGCTCTGGCCCGCGCCGCGCAGTCCGACACTCAGCCCGCGCGCGCGCGCCAGTGCGAACGCCTCCTCGATGCCGCCGGCCGTGGTGGGTCGATAGACCCAGCTCAACACGCGGCTGCTGCCGCCCCACGCCGACACCGGCTCGAGGTGGTCGAGCGGCAACGGCGGCGTCGCGGACGTCACCGGCACCAGCCGCGGGCGCGCTGCGGGCGACGACGACATCACAGGTCCAGGCGCTGGAAGATCGGCGACGGGATGTGGCGCAGCACGAACATGATCGGCCGCCAGCGCGACGGAATGTACGCCGTCCGCACGCCGCGCGCCGCCGCGTCGAGGGTCTGCGTGGCCGCCACCTCCGCCGACACCAGGAAGGGCAGTCGATCCATCCCGCGCGTCATCGGCGTATCGACCGGACCGGGCTTGATGGTGACGACGCGCACGCCGAGTCGCCCGAGCCGGTTGCGGAGCGCCTCGAGGTAGGTGTCGAGCGCCGCCTTCGACGCGTGGTACGCCGGGTTGCCGCGCCGGCCGCGATCACCGGCGACCGACGAGATGCCGACGAGCGTGCCGGCACCGGCACGCTCGAAGCGCTGCGCGGCCTCGTTGAGCCAGGCGATCGCGCCCAGCACGTTCACCTCGATGATGGAGCGATCCTTGCCGAACGAGTACTCGTCGGCCTCGATGCGCGGCATGACGCCGGCGGCGTAGATGAACAGGTCGAGGCCGCCGAGGTCGTGGCAGATGGTGCGGAAGAGGTCGGGGACGCCGTCGTAGTGCGTGACGTCGTGCGGATAGACGAGCGCGCGACCCTCGCCCGGTGCAGCGTCGATGTGCGCCGCCAGCGCGTCGAGCTCCTCGCGGCGTCGCGCCACCAGTGCCACCTGGCACCCGCCCGCGCCGAGCTGGCGGGCCAGCTCCGCGCCGATGCCGGAAGATGCGCCGACCAGCAGGGCACGTCGCCACGGATGCGTCACGGGGCCGAGGTTCACCGAAGCGGCTCGGGAGGTCAAGCACGACGCATCGATTGCACGTGGGAGGAAAATGCCTAGGGTGCGCGCATGCGTCTGCGTGCCCTCGGCATGGTCCTCGTGGTGGCCTCCTTCGCCGGCTGCGTCCGTCCGCCCGTGGTGCCGGTGCCACCCGCGTCACCGGCGCCGCAGGTGCGCGAGACGGCGCTGCAGAACGGCTTCTTGAAGATCCGCGTCGAGCTGCCCGACGGGGTCACGACGCCGGTCCCCGCCGTCATCTCGCTGCTCGGCGAGGGCGATGCGCTGCGCCGGCTCGGCATCGCCGTCGTGACGTACGAGCTGCAATGGGGGCAGCTCGGCCCGAAGAAGGCGGCGCCTGCTGGGCCCGCACCCACGGCTCCCGCGCCGGCCGCGGTCGCGCCGCCGCCGCCCGCCGCGCGCACCTGGGGCAAGTGGCTGCTGGTGTCGCCGAGCCCGGACGTCATCGGGCAGGGCTATTTCCGGCTGATCAGCGGCAACGCCGAGGTCCAGGTGCCGCAGGTGCTCGACTGGCTGACGACGCTGCCCGAGATCGACCCCACCCGCATCGGCATCGCCGGCATCTCGACCAACGGCTTCAAGGCGCTGCAGGCGACCGCCTTCGACAAGCGGCTGCGCGCCGCGGTCGCGATCGCGGCATGCGGTGACTATCACTGCTTCCTCGAGAGCTCGTCGTTGGCGCTGAACCAGGAGGAGCCGATCGACCTCGAGCCTGCGTACGAGAAGTGGCTGAGGGCACGCGAGCCCATCCGGCACCCGAAGGCGTTCGTGCACGCGGCGGTGCTGATGGTGAACGGAGGCAAGGACGTCGCGGTGCCGGGTGCGTGCGCGGTCGAGACCGCGAAGGTCTTCGAGCGGGCGTACGCCGCCGGCGGTGTGCCGGAGCGCTTCCGCTTCGTCTACGTGGAGGGTGGCGGCCACGACCTCGGCGACGAGGTGCGCTACCAGACGCTCGCCTGGCTCTATCGCTGGCTGGTCGCGCCCGTCGTCGACGGCTGACGCCATCGTTCCACCCGTGCGAGCAGGGCGTTGCCGGCGAGCACGAGGACGAGCGAGCCCGCGAGCAGGATCAGGGCGTAGACGCCGGAGTCGATGCGGGCGAGCGCGTTGCGGTAGCCCATCGTGAAGCCGAACGCGTTGTGCACCAGCATCTGCCCGACGTAGAGCCCCCATGAGTGGACGCCGAGCCAGGCGAGCGGTCGCGCCACGAGCGTCACGTCGGCGAATGCGCCCATCGCCACCAGCAGCGCGAGGGTGAGCGGCAGGTCGAGCAGCCGCTCGGCGTAGGGACCGAGTGCGGGCAGGAGCACGCCGGCGTGGCTCGTCCAGCACGGCACGACGAGGGCCATGCAGAGCAGCGCCGTGCGCCATCGCAGCCAGTCGAGATGATGCGCGAGCAGCATCCCGAAGGCGACGTGGCCGAGGAACCGCGGCGAGAAGCTGCGCATGCCGGAGATCCCGATCCACGCCACCAGCTCCATGCGGAACGCCACCGACAGCACGGTGGCGGCGATGCCGAGCAGCAGCGTCACCCCGAGCCCGAGACGCCGGGCGACGAAATGCACGAACGGGAAGAGCACCACCAGCTGCAGGATCAGGGTGACGAACCACGCCGTGCCGACGAACTCGAGGTCGCCGACGGCGTGCCACACCAGAAGCTTCCACGACAGCGGGATCAGCGGCCGCTGGAACCAGAGCGCCATCGCCCACCACACGACCAGCATCGCCCAGATCGGCACGTACAGGCGACGGGCGCGGGACACGTACCACGTGCCGAGGTCTGCCCACGTCCGTCGACGCCACCAGAGCTCGGAGTTGAGCCCGAACAGCACCACGAAGATCGGGACCGCGTGGTTGAACACGTGCACCATGACGAGGCGATCCCGCAGCGCCTCGGCATGGATGAGCATCACCCAGACGATCGCCGCCCCCTTCAGCATGTCGATGGCGACGATGCGCTGTCCCGGGGCGGTCACGGCGGCGGATAGTAGAGAGGCCGGGTGCGACGTGCCAGCCGCGCGCGCACCCCGTCTCGCTGGCGGGTTCCCGGCTGCTCGGGTTATGGTCGGCGGTGGTGCGCGTGACTGGTTCGGCTTGCCTCCTCGGCGGGGGACACTCGTGAAACGTCTGGCCCCGCTCGTGGTGGGCGCCGTCGCGGCCCTCTATTTCGCCACGTTCGTCGGCTACGGCATCAACCTCGAGGACGAGGGGCTGATCCTGTACCAGATCGCGCGGACGTTCCGCGGCCAGCTGCCCTACGTCGACTTCCACACCGGCTACACGCCGGGCACGTTCTATCTCAACGCCGGCCTGTTCCACCTCTTCGGCGAGTCGGTCCTGCCGTTGCGTTGGGCGCTCGTCGTCATCAACGCCGCCAGCGTGGCACTGCTGTTCGTGCTGGCGCGGCCATGGGGCGGGGGCGCGCTCGCGGCGGTGGCCGCGCTCGGCTACGCCGCCTTCCTGCCATGCTTCACCGGCGACTTCGCGTCGTTCAACGTGCCGTATCCGTCCTGGTACGCGGGTCTGGCGTTCCTCGGTGCGCAGTGGGCGATCGATCGCCACCTCCGACAGGGACGCGGCGGCGCGCTGCTCCTGGCCGGGCTCATGGCGGGCGTCGCTTTCAGCTTCAAGCCGAACTCCGGCGTCCTCGCGGTGCTCGCGTGCGGCCTCGTGCTCGCCTTCCTCGCCGCCGGTGAGGGCGATGCCGATCGACGCCCGGCGCGCGGGCTGCTGGTGCTGGGCGCGCTCTTCTTCGTGCTGGCGTTCAACTTCGCGGTGGCGGGGCCCGAGTTCGCCGTCATCTGTGGTCCGCCCATCCTTCTCCTGCTCGGCCGGCTGTTCTGGGCGCGCGCGCCCGAGCACGCGCCGCTGCGGCTCTGGCAGGGCGTGGGCCTGGTGGCGGCGGGCACGCTCGCGGTGACGCTGCCCTGGGTCGTCCCCTTCCTGGTGAAGCTCGGCGCGCTCGGCTTCCTGCGCGAGGTGCTGCTGGTGGGCTCGGACGCCGACCGCATCTACGCGACGCCCTATCCCGTGCCGATCGGCTTCCCCGCCAGCTGGCCCGCCGTGGTCGCCGTCGGCCTGGTGACGGCGGGCGTGCTCGGCCTCGGTGCCGAGCACGGTCGGCTGCGCCTCGGTCGCGCCGTTGGCACGCTCCTGCTGGTCGCCGGTGGCTCGCTCTCGCTGCTGGCGGCGTGGGCGCGCATGCCGGAGGGGGTCGTGCGCTCGATCGTGTGGCAGGCGCAGCACGTCGGCTTCGTGCTGGTGCCGCTCATGGGCCTCGCCACCTCGGCGCACCTCCTGCGTCGCCTGCGCGGTGCCGACGGCCAGCTCGGCATCGAGGGGCGTCGCCTGATGGCGGTGCTGATCTTCGCCTACGCCAGCTTCGTGACGCTCTATCCGCGCGTCGACACCATGCACCTGATCGTGGCCATGCCGTCGGCCCTCGTACTGGCGGTCGCGTGCACGGCGCGCATGGCGCGTGCGTGGTCGGTGGTGCTGGGGTGGCCCCGGCGACTGCTCACGGGCGGTCTCGTCGCCGGCGGCGCCGCGCTGGCGATGGTGGCGTCGTTGCCGAACTACGCCGGCCTGCTGGCGCGACCGCAGCTGGCGCTCGCGACGACGCGCGCGCCGGTGCACGTCGAGGCCGAGCGCGGCCACGATTTCGAGGCGCTCAACGCCGTGCTCGAGCATCTCGGTACCCGCCTGCGTCCGGGCGAGCCGCTGTTCGCCTATCCGGCGCTGGCGTTGATCCCGTTCGCGCTCGGCCATCCCACGCCCACGCCGCACGACTACTTCTTCCCCGGCCGTCCCGACCACGTGGCCGAGGTCGAGATCGTGCGTCAGCTCGAGGCGGCGCCGCCGCGCTACGTGGTGACGCTGAACCGTCGCCTCGGGTTCTTCTCCGAGTCGCCGGCGTACTACTTCATCCTGCGGCGGTGGCTCGCCCAGCACTATCGGCTCGACGCGCGCCTCGGACGCTACGACGTGCTCATCCGTCGCGATCAGCCGGTGACGCCGCCGACCGAGCGCACCTTCATCGACGCGCCGTCGACGGACGCGCTGCTCGTCGAGATGGGTGACCCCGATCGCGAGCGCCGCGGCGCCGCGACGCGCGCGTTCCTCGAGCGGGCGGGCACCGCCGAGGGCATCGCACCGCTGGCGGCGCAGGTCGCGCCCGACGAGCCGAGCCTCCTGCTCCTGCTGCGCAATCTCGGCGAGGCCGGCGACGGACGCGCCGTCGACTTCCTCGTCGACACCTTCCGCGCCGGCGAGTGGCGCGTCCGCGGTGACGCCGCCAACGCGCTCACGTACCTGGCGCTGCGCGAGAGCAACGAGCGCTACCTGCCGCGCGACGATCCGAATGCGCCGGGCGGCCTCGTGCTGCGGGATCATCTCGGCCACGTGCCGCGCGCGGAGGCGCGGCAGTGGATGAGCGACCTGAAGCTCCGCCTCCAGGTGGGCGTGTTCGCGGGGCGTGCGCTGGCGACGCTCGACGATCGCGAGGCCATCCCCGTCTTCGAGCAGGCGTTCGCGGAGGAGGCGAAGCGGCCTTACCTGCAGGTCGTCGCCGCCGAGGGCCTGGTGCGCTTCGGAAAGCTCGAACGGCTCTGTGATCTCGTCGGCATGCTGGCGCAGAAGAAGCACGAGATCCAGGACGCGGTGCCGAGCTTCCTGATCGAGATGTCGGCGGTGCATCCGCGCGAGGTCACTGACTGCCTCGCCGCCGGCCTCGGCTCCGACCAGCCGCTCGAGCGCGAGACCAGCGCCTGGATCGCCGGCGCCGCCCACATCACGGCGCTCGGCCCGGCGCTGGTGCCGCTGCTCGACGACAAGGACCATGCCGCACGGTTGGCGGCCATCTGGGCGCTCGGCACGCTCGACGACGAGCAGGCCCGCGCCCGCCTCGTCGAGCTCGGGAACGATCACGATCCGCAGGTCCGCGCCTTCGCCACCGAGGCGCTCGCGCGCATGAAGGGCGGGGCGGCCTAGGGCCGCGAGAAGGAGAGCAGCGAATGGCCGACGCGCAGTTCACCGGCGAGCGCCTGTCCGGCGGCGATGCCGACGAGTTCACCGTCGACATGCAGCGGCACCTTGCCGCCTATCGCTATGCCGCCACGCTCGCGCAGGGACGCGCCGTGCTTGATGCAGGCTGCGGCGAGGGCTACGGCTCGGCGATGCTGGCGCAGGGCGCCGCACGGGTGCGTGGCCTCGATCAGGCTGAGGCGATCGCGATCGCGTCGCTGCGTCATCGCGCGCCCAACCTCGAGTACCGCGTCTACGACCTCACCCAGCTCGAGCGCCTCGGCGAGACCTTCGAGCTCGTGGTGAGCTTCCAGGTGATCGAGCACCTGCACGATCCGGCCGGCTTCCTGCGCGGCCTCGCCGCGTGCACGGCGCCCGGCGGCACGCTGGTCGTGACGACGCCGAACCGTCTGATGTCGGTGTCGGAGAATCCGTACCACCTGCGCGAGTGGACGGCGGTCGAGCTGGGCGCGCTGGCGGCGCCGATCCTGCCCGGCGTCGAGGTGCTCGGCGTGCACGGCTCGCAGCGGGTGATCGCGTGGGAGGAGGCGCGCGGTGCGCAGATCCAGCGCATCCTGCGGCTCGATCCGCTCGGCCTGCGCAAGCTCCTGCCCGAGGTCGTGGTGAAGCGCGTGTTCCCGATGCTGGCGCAGCTGGTGCGGCGTCGCGTGAAGGACGGCGGCGGCCAGCCGATCGTCGGGCCCGACGACTTCACCGTCCACGGCGACGACATGACGCGCCCGCTCGACCTGCTCCTCTTGTGGAGGCGATGACGCGTCGGGCGATGCTGACGGCGGCGCTGCTGCTCGCCGTCCTCGCCGCCCCCGCGGCCGCCCTCGACCTGCTCCACACGCTCGCCTCCGATCCGACGGCGGCGCTGTTCCCCACCTACCGCGTGCGCGCCACCAGCGCCTGGGGGCAGACGCGCAACGCGGTGATGAGCGCCATTCCGAACCAGTTCGACGTCGCGGCGGAGATCCCACCCAATGCGCGGCTCCGCGTCGGCGTGGCGCTGCTCGATCGCTTCCTCGGCGGTGACATCGTGCCGCGCGCCGAGCCGACGCGCTTCACGATCGACTTCGTCGACGCCGACGGCCGTGTCGAGCAGGTCACCGAGCGTATCGTCGATCCGCGCGGCGTCCCCGGCGACCGCCGCTGGATCGACCTCGACGTCGACCTGTCGGCGCTCGCCGGCAAGCGCGGCACGCTCCAGTTTCGGCAGACGGTTGCGGCAGATCCGAAAGCCACCAACCCGACGTTCGCCCTCTGGAGCCGTCCCGTCCTGTACGATCCGACGGCGCAGGCGGCGCGTCCGAACCTGCTCTTCATCACCATCGACGCGCTGCGCGCCGATCACGTCGGCGCGTATGGCAACCCGCGCGACACCACCCCCGCGCTCGACGCCCTCGCCGCCGACGGCGTGCGCTTCACCCAGGCGTACACCAGCGCGCCCATGACCGTGCCGTCGCTGCCGCAGTTCTTCTCGTCGCGCGTCTTTCCGTCGGCGGGCATGCCGACGCTGCTGACGAGCCTGGTGCAGGGCGGCGTCGCCGACAGCAAGGCGATCGTCCACAATCCCTACCTCGAGTCGTGGCTGCGGCTGCACGCGCGCGACGGCTTCGCGTCGGTCACCGCCGGCACGTGGCGCGCCGACAAGATCACGCGCGCCGCGCTGCGCTGGATCGATGCCCACAACGACGGGCGCTTCGCGCTTTACCTGCACTACCTCGATGCGCACACGCCGTATCAGGTCCGCGGCGAGGCGGCGCTGCGCTTCGTCGATCCGACCTATCGCGGTGACGTCGGCGCGCGCTTCGAGGATACGGCCACCGCCGCAGCCGGCGGCTTCGACGCCGCCGACCGCACGCACATCGCGGCGCTCTACGACGGCGCCATCCGCTTCGTCGACGACCAGATCGGCATCCTGCTGGCCGGACTCGCGGAGCGCGGTCTGCTCGACGACACGCTCGTCGTCGTCAGTGCCGATCACGGCGAGGAGCAGTGGGATCACGGCAGCTTCTTCCATGGCCAGACGCTCTACGACGAGCTGCTGCACGTGCCGCTCATCATGCGCTTCCCGAATGGCGCGCACGCCGGCACCGTCGTCGACACCATGGTGCGCTCGATCGACGTCGTGCCGACGATCGCCGACGTCCTGTCGCTGCCGGTCTTCCCCGAGTTCGAGGGACAGAGCCTCGTGCCGCTCGCCGCCGGCACCCCCGATCCGACACCGCCCACGCTCCGCGCGCGCGCCGCCAACCCGCGCTTCCCCTATCGCTTCGCGGTGCGGACGCCGACGCACAAGCTGATCGACACCGTCGAGACGGGGCGCCTCGAGCTCTACGACCTGATCGCCGACCCGCAGGAGCGGAGCGATCGCGCCGCCGACCCGGCGCTGGCGCCGGTCCGCACCGCGCTGGTCGCCGAGCTAGACGCCATGCGGGCGCCGCTGCGCGCGCTCGGCTATCAGGTGCGCGCCGCGGCGGGTGACGGCCGCTCGCATGCGATCGACGTCCTGGTGACGAGCGGGCCGAAGGGTCGCGTCGCCGACAACCCGGACCGCATCGATCTCGGACCCGACGACCGTCTCGTCGCCAGCGAATCGGAGCGCACGCTGCGCTGGACCGGTACGGTCGGGCCGACGCCGGCTGGGTTCCGCTTCGATCAGGGCATGCTGCAGGACGACGGCAGCGACCCGGGTCTGACGTTCGCCGTCCGCGTCGATGGTCGCGAGGTACAGCCCGCGGCGGTGCGGCTCGGCGCCGCCGGAACGCCGCCGCCGTCGATGCCGTTCACGTACGGTCGCACCGTGGCCAAGCTCTTCGGCGAGGCGGTCGAATCGCCGCCGCTGGTGGCGCCGGCGGCGCCCGCGCTGACGCCGAGCCCGGACGTGCCGGTCACGGTGTGGATCTGGCGCTTCCCGGAGTCGGCCGCGGGTGGCACCGCGGGCGCGCCGGCCGACCCCGAGACGCAGCGCCGGCTGCGCTCCCTCGGCTACCTCGACTGAGGCGACGTCAGTGCACGTAGCCGAGCGCACGCAGACGATCCTGCGTGTCGCTGTTCGCCGGCGGCGGTGAGAGCGCGCCGCTGCCTTCCTCGCGCGTGCGCCAGAGATAGACGGTGACCGGCTGATCCGGCTGCGGCGTGAGCGCGGGCGGCGTCGTCGCCTCGAGCGCCGGCGTCTCGACGGCGGTGCCGAAGAGCGCCGGCAGGCTGCGTTTGTAGGTGAAGGCGGCCGACGGGGCGGCGGCCGCGTCGCCGCCGAGCCGCAGCGCAGACGGCGCGATCGGCTGGCCGTCGACGCTGACCTGCACCTCGATGCCGGGATCGGTGACGGGGTCGCGCAGATGGCCGCGGTCGAAGCGTACGCCCTTCGGCTGCGTATCGCCGACCGTCGCCGTCCACACCAGCGTGCGGCCGTCGCGATCGAGCACGAGGTGATCGGACGGTCCGAAGCCGATGCGGTCGGGATTCTCGAACGCCCGGCCCTCGGCGCTGTGGACGCGCACCTCGACGGTGTGATCGCGCCCGTCACCGGCGACGGCGCGGACCTGCACGCCATTGTCGCGCAGCCGGCCGCGCAGCCCAGCCATGGCGTCGGCGAGCGGCGCCGGAATGGTGGCGGGCGGCGACGCCGCCAGCAGGTCGTGCTGCTCCTTCGGGTCGGCGGCGAGGTCGTAGAGCTCGTCGCGCGCGGGCTCGACGGTGGTGACGAGTTTCTGGTCGTCGGTGCGGACCGCGAAGCGGGCGGGGAAGGTGGGGTTGTTGGTGCGCGCCAGGAGCGGCCGCTTCGGCACCGAGGCCGGGTCGGTGATCATCGGCAGCAGGCTCTGCCCCTCGAACTGCGGCAGCACGCGGCCGCCGACGGCGTCGGCCATGGTGGGCACGATGTCGAGCGACTGCACCTGCCGGTCGACGACGGTGCCGGCGTGCGCGCCCTTCGGGAAGCGCATGATGAGCGGCACGTGCAGCAGCTCGTCGTAGAGCGATTGGCCGTGGAAGAAGCTGCCGTGATCCCACTGCTCCTCGCCGTGGTCGGCACTGACGACGACGAGCGTGTCGTCGAGCAGCCCGCGCGCGGCGAGACCGTCGAGCAGGACGCCGATCTGCTCGTCGACGAAGCGGATCGAGCCGTCGTAGAGGTCTCCGATGTGGGCGCGATCGGCGGCGTCGTACTTGTCGCTGCGGGCCCCCTCGACGTCGCCCCAGTCGGTGCCGACGGCGCCCTCGTACGCGGGGTCGGTGAAGCGGGTGGCGGCGTCGCCGCGGATTTTGTAGGGCGTGTGCGTGTCGAGGTAGTGCAGGTAGAGTGCGAAGCGCTCGTCTTTGTGGGCGTCGACCCAGCGCAGCGCGGCGCGCGTGATCTTGTCGGCGCGCCAGCGCACGGTGCTCACCGATTCGAAGCCGTCGCGCATCTGGATGGTGAGGAAGAACTCGAGGTACGGGTTGTTGACGATCGCCTTGCTGCGGAAGTCGCTGCCCGCGAGGCTGCTCATCAGGTTCGGGCTCTCGCTGTGCGGGAACACCGCCGACGTGAAGATCTGCGGCAGCGACGGCACCGTCATCGACGAGCTCGTGTACGCGTTGGCGAAGCGCACGCCCTCGGCGGCGAGCGCGTCGAGGCGGGGGCTCGTCGGCCGCGTGTAGCCCCAGGCACCGAGGTGATCGGCGCGGAGCGCGTCGATGGTGATGAAGAGCAGGTTCGGGCCGCCCTGCTCGGTGGTGGGGTCGTAGACGACGGGGCTGCTCCACAGCGCGAAGGTGAGGCCGTCGGCCTCGGGGTCGCCGACGACCGCGTCCGCGAGGCGCAGCGTGCCGGTCTGTCCGGCGAACGGTGTCAGGTCGAGGTCGAGGTCGATCCAGCGTCGATCGCCCGGCCTGGCCTTGGGGTCGAGGGTCTGGCTCGCGAGCGGGTGCATGGTGCCGTCGGCGCCGACGAAGTCGACGCTGAACCGCGTCGGACGGGTGCGCTCGATCATGTCGCCGCCGACGAAGCGGTCGAGCAGCGTGAAGCCGACGCGCAGCCGCGCATGCGCCGGCACGGTGAGCGGGAACGCGAAGGCGTTCGGGATGGCGCTCATGATCGCCGGACGGGTCTGGCGGTGCGCCGTCGCCGGACGGATGCGGTATTTCGGTGCCGCCGCGATCGCGGGCTCGGCGCGGAGCGCGTCGAGCAACGGCGTCCCGGCGCGGGCGGCAGCGGGCAGGGCGACGGCGAGGACTGCGAGGAGGAGCCGGGGGGCCAGGCGCATCGGATGTGGACTGTACCGTGCGCCTCCCGGGACCGCCACAACGTGGCCCCGCTTGACCGGCGGCGGGGTTGGGTGAGATGTGCGCGCCTCGGTGACGTTTCTCGCTCGGCGGTTGGCGCCGTTCCATGTGCCCGTGAAGGTCGTTGCCTGCCTGATCGTGGTGTCGCTGTGGGTCAGCCATTGGTTCATGCCGCGTTGGTGGGCGCCGCTGTTCTTTCACCAGTACGAGATGTTCGCGCTCTCGGGCGCCGCGGTGCCGGCCGAGCTGGAGGTCCTGCCCGCGAAGGCCGACCTGCCGCCGCGAACGCCGATGGTGGTCGTCATGGGCGACTCCTCGGTCGGGGGCTCGATCGTCATCACCGAGACGTTGCCCTTCATGCTGCGCGCCGAGCTGGCGAAGCGGTTCCCCGACCATCCGCCGTTCGTCGTGAATCTGGCGTTCATCGGTCTCTACCCGCAGGACGCCCTCCTCATGATCGCGAAGGTGCTGTCGCTCGAGCCGGACCTGATCGTGTACGCGGTGAGCCCGCGTGTCATTCCCACCAAGCCGCTGGTGCGGTTCACCACCGGCGCCTACGAGATCGCGTTCCAGTGGGACGTGGTGTCGCGACTCGGCCTGCCGTTCACGCTGGAGCTGGTCGGCCGCGAGGACTTCGGGCGCAGTCTGGTGTCGTCGTTCGTGCCGCTGGTGCGCTTCCGCACCCAGGTGTCGCTCGAGCTCGCGCGTCGCCTGCGGCCGCGGGTGGCGCCATGGGTGGTGCCGCTCCTCGATCGGGTCGTGCCGCTGCCGGCGCGGTTGCCGGCGAGCCTGCCGTCGGGCGCGACGACACATCTCTGGTCGCGCGACGAGCATCGGCTCGATCCGTCGTCGCTGACGGTCTGGGCGCTCGATGGCGTGATCCGACTGTGCGGCCAGGCCGGACGCTGTCTCCTGTACGAGATTCCCATCAATACGGCGGCGCCGCGGGGCTTCGAGCCCGGGCTGGTGGAGGAGTTCGACGCCTGGGTGGGGGAGCGCGCGGCGCGCGCCGGCGTCCCCATCCTCGACTTCCGTGAGCGCGGCGACACCTCGCTGTTCCGGCCGAGCTACGCCGGCGGCGTCGATGCCATCCATCCCACCCTGGCGGGGCAGGCGGTCTTCGCGTCGATGCTCGCCGACGAGCTGGTGCCACGGCTCCGGGACGCCGCGCGATGATCTTCACGACGTGGCTCTACGGCCTCTTCCTGATCGTCGTCGTGGCGGTGTTCTGGCTGGTTCCGCCACGCCTGCGGCCGTGGTGGCTGCTGGCGGCGGGGATGGTCTTCTACACCAACTACCATCCGCCGCACGTCGGCCTGGTGTTGGCGATGACGCTCCTGGTGTACGGGCTCGCGCGCAGTGCGGGGCACGTGGCGCGGGCACCGGGGCGCGCGCTGCTCGGCGTCGGCATCCTGCTCTCGCTCGGGCTGCTCGGCTACTACAAGTACACCGGCTTCGTCACGACGACCCTCGTCGAGATGGGCGTCGCGCCCGAGTCGATCATCACCGGTGCGGTCGCCGAGCGCGTGCCGCTCGCGATCTCGTTCTTCGTCTTCGAGTACGTGCACTACCTGATCGAGATCCGTCGCGGCACCATCGTCCCGGGCAGCGTGCGCGACTTCCTCCTCTTCATCTTCTTCTTCCCGACGCTCGTCGCCGGCCCGATCAAGCGGTTCAACGACTTCCAGCCGCAGATCGGGGCGCAGACCCGGTTCGACGCCGCCGAGGCGAATGCCGGCATGCAGCGCATCGTCGTCGGGCTGGCGAAGAAGTTCCTGGTGGCGGACGCCGTGCAGCGGCTCGCGGCACCCATCTGGGACGATCCGCTCTATCAGTCGACGGGCATGCTGTGGCTCGGCGTGTATGCCTACGCCATCCAGATACTCTTCGACTTCTCGGGCTACTCCGACATCGCCATCGGCAGCGCGCAGCTGCTCGGCTTCCACGTGCCGGAGAATTTCGCCTACCCGTACCTGCAGCCCAACCTGGCGCGCTTCTGGCGCTGCTGGCACATGTCGCTGACGTCGTGGATCACCGACTACGTCTACATCCCGCTCGGTGGCAATCGGCACGGGCTGCTGCGCGCGCAGGGGAACCGCCTGGTTGCGATGGCGATCTGCGGGCTCTGGCACGGTGCCGCGGGACACTTCGTCCTGTGGGGCATCTACCACGGGCTCGGCCTGAACGCGTATCAGCTCTGGCGTCGCGTGCGTCCGCGCCTGCCGCTGCCGGTGAGCTTCGGGTGGCCGGGGCGGATCGTCGCCACCGTGTTCACCTTCCACTTCGTCTGCATCGGCTGGGTGCTGTTCGTGGTCGACGCCACGACGGCGCAGGGCGTGATCTGGAAGCTCCTGGGGGCGGAATGATCGCGCGCTTCGTCCGTCGCAACTGGCCGGTGGTGTTCTTCGTCGTCCTCATCCTGCTGATGCTGTTCCTGGCACCGCAGGAGGAGATGAAGTTCATCTACACCGAGTTCTGAGAACGGGGACGGGCGGGGAGCGGCGGGTGTGGTGCGGGCTACGCGGCCCGGTCCTCGCCACAAGCACGCCGTCGAGGAGCCGCCGCCGCGCTCGTAGATCGAGGCGCGTGCTAGTGGCTGCGGGGCCGCTATGCCCGCACCACACCCGCCGCTGCGACCGGCGCGGCTTCGAATCGGTGCGGTTCACGCGCGGCATTGTGGTGTGTGCGGCTTGACCGTGACGGGGGAGGATGTGATCTGCGCGGTCCTGTGACGTGGGTCGGTCGGCGGTTGGCGCCGTTTCATGTGGCTTTGAAGGTCGTTGCGTGCCTGATGCTGGTGTCGGTTTGGGTGCGGTATGATTTTCTGCCGCGGTGGTGGGCGCCGGTGTCGTGGCGGGAGCACGGCATGTTCGGGCTGCCCGGATCGGCGGTCGCTGCCGAGCTGGCGCTGCTGCCGGCGAAGGGGGAGCTGCCGCCGAAGACGCCGCTGGTGGTGGTCGTCGGCGATTCGTCGGTCGGCGGCTCGGCCGTCGGCGAGAGCCTGCCGTGGATGCTGCGCGAAGCCCTTGCACAACGGTTTCCCGAGCGTCCGCCGCAGGTCGTCAACCTCACCTTCGTCGGGCTGTATCCGCAGGACGCCATCATCCTGGTGGCGAAGGCGCTGGCGCTCGATCCGGACGTCATCGTGTACGCGGTGAGCCCGCGCGTGATCCCGTCCGAGCCGGTCGTGCGCTTCACCACCGCGGCGTACGAGGTCGCGTTCCAGTGGGACGTGGTGTCGCGGCTCGGCCTGCCGTTCACGATGGCGCTGGTGGGACGCGAGGACCTCGGACGCAGCGTGGTCTCGTCGTACGTCCCGCTGGTGCGCTTCCGCGCGCAGCTGTCGGCCGCGCTCGCGGCCATCGTGCGGACGCGGATCGCACCCGCGAGGGTGGCGCTGCTCGATCGCCTCGTGCCGCAGCCGCCCGGTCTGCCGCAGAGCCTGCCGTCGATGGCCGACGGCCGCTACCTGTGGCCCCGGTCGCATCATCCCCTCGACCCGGCGTCGTTGTGCGTGTGGGCGCTCGAGGCATTGATCCGCCTGTGCGGTCGCGAGGGCCGTTGCCTGCTCTACGAGAGCCCGATCAATCCGGCGAGCGCGCGTGGCTTCGAGCCCGGGCTGGTCGACGAGTTCGACGCCTGGGTCGGCGCGCGCGCCGCCGGCGCGGGCGTGCCCGTCCTCGACGCGCGCGATCGCGGCGAGCCGTTGCAGTTCCGCGTCACCTTCGGCGGCCAGCCCGACGCCATCCATCCGACGCCGCAGGGCCAGGCGGCGTTCGCCGCCATCCTCGCCGACGCGCTGGCACCGCGCCTGCGGGACGCCGCGCGCTGATCGTCAGGCCGTGGCGGCTTCGGGGATGCGGAGCAGGGCGCCGATGCCGATGGCGTAGAGGACGAGGGCGAGCAGCATGACCGCGTCGAAGCCCAGTGCCATCGAGAGCAGCGTCGAGAGGACCGAGGCGACGACCGAGCAGAAGCCGTTCACCGCCCACGCCCAGGCGACGTAGGCTTCGCCGTGCTCGCTGAGGCCGGCGACCGTGCGCAGGCCGAGCGGCATGAAGGCGCCGAGAACCAGGCCGAGAGGGAAGAGCAGCACGACTGCCGTGAGGACGCGAAGCGAGAAGGGCCAGCCGACGCCGTAGGCGAGGAGCGGACCGAGGCCCACCTGATAGGCGACGACCAGGATGGCGAGCGCGCCGCCGAGGAGGAAGGCGAGACGCCGGCGCGGCAGACGGATGCCCTCGCTCAGAAAGCTGCCGGCACCGGTGGAGAGCAGGATCGCGAACAGCGTGACCGTGAGCGAATAGGTGGGATAGCCGAGGAACAGGGTCAGGTGCTGGATGAGCGGCACCTCGAGGAACATGAAGCCGAGGCCGAGCGCCGCGAAGTAGAGCGCGGCCTCCTTCTTGTACGGCACCGTCCGCCACAGCGCGCGTTGCAACAGCAACGGCGCCAACAGGAACAGCGTGGCCAGGACCACCGCTACCGCGAGCAGGATCAGGAGCAGGCGCTCGCCCATGCCCTCCTCGGTGGAGTAGAGGCCGGCGTGCGGCTGCGTGCGCAGCGCCTCGCGGAAGGGCACGAAGTGCCAGAAGAAGGGCGCGTCGTCGGTGACCGGGCGCAGGTCGTACGGATGGCTCGCGAACCAGGCGTCGAGCTGCGTCGGGGTGAGGTCGATGACCTTGTTCACCGGATTGTCGCCGTCGTCGGTGACGCCCGGCGCGTGCCGCACGATGGCGCCCTCGAGTCCCTTCGTGGTCTCGACGAAGCGCGCCACCTCCTCGGGGCTGAACGGGGTGCGCTTCAGTAGGATCGTCGACGTCGTGAACACGAAGCCCGGCGTGCTGCTGACGAGCACGTGGCTCCCGAAGTCGGTGACGCCGAGACGACGGAACGCCTCGCGCGCGGTGGCGAGATAGCGCGCGGTGCGGTTCGGCTTGCGATCGAAGTTGGCCTCGCCGAACTGCGTCACGATGATGCCGCGGTCGGACAGGTGCCCGAGGCTCTCGGCGATCATCTCGGCGGTGTAGAGATAGCTCTCCGACAGCACGTAGGCGCCCGAGGTGGCCGCGTTCATGGCCGCATAGCTGTCGGGCGCGACGAACCAGATGACGTCCCAGCGATCGGCGCGGCTCATCAGGAACGAGCGCCCCTCGGCGTTCACCAGCTCGACGCGCGGGTCACGCGCGACGCCACCGGTGTAGTCGACGTAGCCCTCCGTCAGCAGCGAGACGGTGACGGGGTTGAGCTCGATGGCGGTGACGTGGGCGGCGTCGAAGTAGAGCGACGCCAGGATCTCGTTGCCGCCGGCGGCGCCGATGATGGCGACGCGCGCCTTCGGCCCAAGCATCTGGAACGGGTACTTCCGCACGTCGGTGTCGTAGCGGCGCAGCGACTCGAGCTTGCCGTCCCAGTGCGGCAGCACCGAGCCCCACATGCCGTCGTGGCTCAGCACCTTGAAGCCCTCGACGCCGGCCATGTCGTCGAGCACGTCGACCCGGAACACCGGGCTCCAGCGCGAGAAGGCCACCGTGCCGCTGGTGCGGCTCGGGCTCATCGTCTTCACCTTGTCGGTGACGGGCTCGGGCAGGAGGCTCGGACGGAGCGCGCCGACGATGAGCACGAGGGCGAGCAGCGCCAGCGACACGCGGATGCGTGGCGTGCCGAGGCGCAGGCCCGCCGCGGCGATCGCGGCGCCGCCGAGCGCGACGCAGCCTGGCGGCGAGATCGTCGCCATCAGCGGCACCGCCAGCGCGCAGGCGAGCCCGGCGCCCATCAGGTCGGCGAAGTAGAGCCGGTTGATGGCGTTGGCTCCGGTGGCGAGGATCACCGCCACGCCGATGCCGGCGGCGAGGTAGGGCAGGAAGAGCGACACGCAGATGGCGAGCAGCTTGCCGCCCTCGGCCAGCGTCACGTCGAGCTTGCCGGTGGTGACGGCGTCGACGAGCATGAACGCGTTCAGCTGCGTGCGCGCCACGATGACGTAGCCCACGAGCACGCCGAGCGCGCCGGCGAGACAGCAGGCCGGGATGACGCCGATGCCGGCGCGCCGCAGCCGCGGCAGCATGGCCACCAGCACCGCGCCGGCGCCGAGGCCGAGCAGCGAGATGCCGATGATGAGGTAGGTGAAGAAGTAGACGAGCTTGAACGAGAAGATCCGCGTGTAGCTCACCTCGAGGAGGAGGACGGCCAGGGAGAGCAGGAAGATCTCGAGGTACGGACGGCGGGAAGGCATGCAGGGGCGCGGACACTACCCCCCGCGGCGGGCGCTTGTCGAGTCGCGCATCCCGCGTTGCGGTGGCAGTCGCGGAAGGTGCCCGATAGGATCGCGCGGATGGGTCGTAGGCTCCTCGTGGCCGTCCTGCTGTGCGTGCTGCTCGGTGCCTGCGGGTCCGACGAGACCCGCGTCGTGCAGGACCTCACCACGACGCGGCGGGGGTTCACCGACGGTCGTCCGGTGACCGTCGCGGTCGAGGGGAACGACGTCGAGCGACGCCTCACGGCGCCGGCGCCGGGAGCGCTCGACGTCACCGTCCGGACCCCGGACGCGGCGGCGTTGCGCTATTCGCTGCCGCCCGACCTGCCGCCGGCGGCAGTCACGCTCGGCGTGGCGCGGGAGGCCACGGTCACGCCGCTGACGCCGGTGCAGGACCCCGACGGTGTCTGGCGCGCGCCGTTGCCGGACGGCGATGGACGGATCACCGATCTGCAGCTGGCGACGTCGACGAATCGACCGCTCAGTCTGATCGCGCCGCGCATCGAGGGTCGCGCGCACACCACGCCGCCCATCCTGCCACCCGAGGCTCGACGTCCCGGACGGCCGCCCAACGTCATCCTCTACGTCGTCGACACGCTGCGTGCCGGCCGGCTCTCGCTGTACGGATACGAGCGGCCGACGACGCCGACGCTCGAGCGTCTGGCGGAGCGCGGTATCGTGTTCGATCGCGCCTACGCCGCCGGGTCGTTCACGACCCCGTCGGTGACCTCGTTGCTGTCGTCGCGCTACCCCGAGGAGCTGCTAGGCACGCTCGATCGCGACGGCCCGGCGCGCGAGACGCTCGCCGAGGCGTTCCAGGCCGCCGGCTACGAGACCGCCGGCTTCCAGGCCAACGTCCTGTGCACGCCGGCGCTCGGCTACGACCGTGGCTTCGACCACTACCAGCTCCTCGGCGAGGCCACCCTGGACGGCCTCGAGAAGGCGTCGGCCGAGCAGCTGCACGCGGCCGCGCTCGGCTGGGTGCGCCAGCACCTCGATCAGCCGTTCTTCCTCTACCTGCAGTCGATGGACGTGCACTTCCCGTACATCCCGCCGTCCCCGTTCCGTGATCTCTTCCCGACCGCCCCCGATGCCAAGGTCCTCGAGACCATCCTCGCCCAGCTGCGCAAGACGCTCGACGAGGAGCAGATCCGCGTCTTCTTCGATCGCATGGGCAACATGAACCCCGACCGCTACGACGGGGCGATCGCGTACGCCGATCACGAGATCGGCGTCCTGTTCGAGGCGCTCGCGCGCCTCGGCCTCGCCGATCACACCATCGTCGTCGTCACCGCCGACCACGGCGAGCCGCTCGGCGACCGTGGCGAGATGCTGCACGGCCGGTCGCTCTGGGAAGAACTGGTGCGGGTGCCGCTCGTCATGTGGATCCCCGGTGTCGACGGCGGCGAGCGCATCGACGAGGTCGTGAGCCACCTCGACCTGTCGGCGACGCTGCTCGATCTGGCGGGCATCGCGCCGCCGAAGAGCTTCGTCGGTCGCAGCTGGCTCGCGCCCGGCACGACGCTGCGCCCGCCGGGCGCGGTCGGCGAGCTGCTGCTGCCGCCGAGCCACCGGGCCATCGCCTGGTACGCGCGCGAGGGGCCGTGGAAGCTCGTCCTCGACGACAAGGGGCCACAGCTGTTCCATCTGCCGACCGACCCCGGCGAGACCCAGGACGTGAGCGCGGCGAATCCCGAGGTCACGCGTTATCTGGTCGGCCGGGCGACGGCGCGACCGCTGTCGGCATCGACCACGAAGCCGCCCGGGGCGGGGCTCTCCGACGAGGACCGCAAGCAACGCGAGGAGGCGCTGCGCGCCCTCGGCTACGTTCACTGAGCCGTGGGGAACTCGTAGAGGGCCATGCGATCGAACTCGCCGATGCGGCGCAGGCCGGCGCCGTCGAGCATCGACGTCCACGCCGCGCGCTCGTCGTCCGGGATGCGGTAGGTGTGCACCAGGAGCCAGCGCAGCCCCGGCTGCTGCGCGCGGATGTCGGCCATCGCCGCCGGATCGGGCAGGCGCATGACGGCGTCCATCAGGTTCGTGTACGACGTCGGCGGATACGGCGTGTAGCCGTTCGCCAGCGGCAGCCAGTGCGCGGTGCTGTAGTACATCGCCACGCTCTCGCGCTGCAGATGGTGCGCCGCCGACGGCACCTCGAGGAGCGGACCGCCGTCGCCATGCTCCGCGAGCCAGCGATACGCCGGCGGCACGGAGGCGCCGACGCTCATCGCCAGCGGCTGCGTGTACCCCGGTCTGAGCGCCACGATCGAGATCGCCACCGCCAGCCACGGGATCGCCAGCGCGACGCGCGGCCGTCGGGCTGCGAGGAGGCTGGCGCGCACGCTCGCCAGCCCGAAGCCGGCCAGTGCCACCGTCGCCAGGGTGACGAGGCTCGCGAAGCGCTGTGGCACGCGCATCGCCGAGAAGCCCGGCACGATAGCGCCGAGCCAGCGGTACGGCAGAGCGATCTGGCCGTCGCTCAGGGCGAGGTAGGGGCCGAGCGAGAGCACGAAGCCGGTGAGCGCCACCGCCAGCAGCGCGCCGCGCGGCGCGCGCCGCCAGCGCGCGATCCCGACCAGCGCGAGCACCATCGGCACGGCGCCGAGGAAGAGCGGGATGCCGTCGTGCTTCGGCCACACGTAGCGCATGAAGATGCCCGTCGGGCCGCTGAACAGCGCGTTCATGAACGCCAGGCTGAGGAAGTTCTTGGTGTGGTCGGTGATGACGCCGGCGTGCTGCAGCAGCACGTACGGGACGCTCAGCGCGGCGAGGAAGCCGCCCGAGACGGCGAGCGCCACGAGCAGGAGCGGCAGGCGGGCCAGCGACGCACGTCCGCGCGCGAGCATCGCGCAGGGCAGGTAGACGCCGGCGAGCGCGAAGGCGGCGTAGCCGACGTAGTACGAGCAGCCGGTGGAGAGGACGAGGGCCGCCACCAGCAGGCAGGCGCCGGCGACGCGCCGCCGCGTCGTGAGCACGAGATCGATGCCGAGCGGCACCAGCGGCAGGTACTGGGTCGAGACGACGTGCAGGTTGCCGAGCTGCCAGAATCGGAACGGCGCGAACGCGTACAGGAAGCCCGCCGCCAGCGCCGCCGTCGTGTCGCGCGTCCAGAACCAGATCCACCAGGCCATCGCGAGGCCGGAGAGGACGAAGCTCGCCACCAGGGTGGTCTGGTGTGCGAGCACCGGATTGCCCGTGAGCAGGTAGACGGGACCGAAGAGCGGCAGGTTGCCGAGCATGTGCTCGGAGAGGGCGAGGGTGTAGGGCGCCGGCCAGAAGGCGTTGGCGTTGAAGAGGTGCAGGGGATCGGTGACGAGGGCGTGCGAGTCCCAGGCGAGGACCCACATGGTGAGGTTGATGTCGCGCTGCACCAGCGCCGCCGCCGGGCCGTAGAGCGAGACGGCGTCGAGCACCGTCGTTGCGGGATGCCGCAGCAACGGCCACGTGAAGATCACGAAGGTGATCGCCAAGGCGGCGGCCGCACCGAGGATCCGGAGCACGATGGACATGCGACGCCGGTCTACTAGCGGTCGTCGGCGCGAGAAGGCAAGGTTCCGATCCGCCGGTGGCGTGTGGTATGGGCGTCCCCCGTCGTCATGCCCGAGCCCGCTCTGACCGTCGTCATCCCCGCGCACAACGAGGCGGCTCGCATCGCCGAGCCCCTGCGCGCGATCGACGCCCACCTCCGCCGGCACCAGCCCGACAGCGACATCGTGGTGATCGACGACGGCAGCACCGATGCGACCCTCGCCGTCGTCACCGACATCGCGGCCACGCTGGCGACCCCGCTGACGCTGCTCGGTTCGCGGCCGAATCGCGGCAAGGGCTTCGCCGTCCGTGCCGGCATGCTGCATGCCCGCGGCGCGCGCGTCCTCATGACCGACGCCGATCTCTCGACGCCCATCGAGGAGCTCGCGAAGCTCGACGCCGCCATCGACCGCGGCGCGGCGGTGGCGATCGGCTCGCGCAAGATGCCCGGTGCCGAGGTCGAGGTGCACCAGCCCTGGCTGCGCGAGAGCATGGGGAAGATCTTCACGCTGCTCGTGCGCGGGCTCGTCGTCGACGTCTCGGACGTCACCTGCGGCTTCAAGCTGTTCACGCGGCCGGCGGCGCACGCCATCTTCGGCCGCGTCACGCTCGACGACTGGAGCTTCGACGCCGAGGCGCTCTACCTGGCGCGCCGGCTCGGTTTCCCGCTCGTCGAGGTGCCGGTGCTCTGGCGCGACGTCGAGGGCACCAAGGTGCGACGCGGTCGCGACGCGCTGCGCTCGGCGGTGGGCATCGCGCGCATCGTGCGCAACCGGCTCGCCGGCCGCTACGGCACCGGGAGCGCGCTGACGGCGCCGCTCGCCGGCGTCACCACCGTCACCGGGCCGCGGCTGCGCGATGGATGACGCCAGCATCGACGAGATGTATGCGCTCGAGGACCGTCACTGGTGGTTCCTCGGCAAGCGCCTCCTCGTCCAGGCACTGCTCGCCCCGCTCGACCTGCGCGGCAAGCGCGTGCTCGACGTCGGCTGCGGCACCGGCGGCGTACTGTCGGCGTTCGGCAGCGACGTGGTCACCGTCGGCGTCGACCGCTCGCGCGCGGCGCTGACCTACTGCCGCCGCCGCGGCATCGCGGGTCTCGCCTGTGCCGACGGTGACCGTCTGCCGTTCGGCCCGGCGAGCTTCGACGCCGTCCTGATGCTCGACGTCCTCGAACACTTCGCCGACGAGCAGGCCCTGCTGGCGAGCGTGCGCGCGCTGCTGCGGCCGGGGGGCACGTTGCTGGTGAGCGTGCCGGCGTTCCAGATGCTGTGGAGCGGGCACGATGAGGTGCTGCACCACGTTCGTCGCTACACCGCGGGCCAGCTGCGACGCGTGCTCGCCGCGGCCGACCTCGTCGTCGAGCGGGTGAGCTACACCAACGTGGTCGCGTTCGGGCCGGCGTTGATCGTGCGCGGGCTGCTCGGGAAGCTGCGCAAGGGCGAGGCCGTGGCGACCGACTTCACGGTGCACGGCGCCGCCGTCAACGAGACGCTGCTCGCCACCTATCGGATGGAGGCGGCGGCGCTGCGTCGCGGCTGGCGGCTGCCCGTCGGCCTGTCGGTGGCGGCGGTCGTACGCCGCCCGTAGGCGGTACGGCGTAGATCACCGCGCCCGGAAACTCGGCGACCGGTTGCAGGGCGGCATCGAGCGTCGTGCGCCAGGCGGGCTGATAGCGCGGTGGGATGCCGCCCAGGTGCAGCACGATCCAGCGGACGTCGACGAGCGCCAGCACGGCGTCGAGGGCGGCGGGGTCGGGCAGGGTGCTCGCCGCCTGGCCGACCGCGACGTAGGTCGCCGGCGGGTACGACGCGTAGCCGTTCACGATCGGCGACCAGTGGAAGATGCTGTCGTAAAGGTAGCCGCTCTCGCGGTACAGCTCGAGACGGTTGAACGGCAGGTTCAGGACGACGCCGCCCTCGCCGTGCTCGCGCAGCCAGCGCGCCGCCTGCGGCGTCGAGCCCTCGGGCGGCACATTCATGGCGCGCAGTCCCGGTGGACGGACCTCGATCAGCATCACGGCCGCGAGCACCCAGGGCACGACGGCGGCGAGCCGCACCTGCCCGCGGTCGCGCAGCCGGGCACGGAGCGCCGCCAGCCCGAGGCCCGCCAGCGTCATGACCCCGACGGTGGCGAGACAGCCGAAGCGCTGCGGTGCGCGCATGGCCGAGAACCCCGGCACCACCGCGGCGAGCCACGCGTACGGCGTCGGCAGCACGACGCCCGGCGTCCATGGATTCGGCACGATCGGGCCGAGATAGAGCACGACGCCGGCAACGATCACGGCGGTGAGCGCGCCGCGCGGCGCGCCACGCCGCAGGACCAGGGCGGCCGCGGCGAGCGCCATCGCGACGAGGCCGAGGTACTGCGGGATGCCGTCGACGCGCGGCCGCACGAACCAGGCGAGCATCCCGGTCACGCCGAACTTGAGCACGCCGAAGAACGCCAGCGAGTCGAAGCCGCCCTGCGCCTGGTCCGGCAGCGCGCCGCTGCGCTGCAACAGCACGTACGGAATCGTCACCAGCCCGACGACGATCGCCGCGAGCGTCGCCGCCAGCGCCAGCAGCCCGATGCTGCGGCCGCGCGCCGCGCGCCGTCCGACCAGGCCCGCGCACGCGTACACGCAGGCGAGGACGAACGCGGCGTAGCCGACGTAGTAGGAGCACGCCGTCGAGGCCACGAGCGCGCCGCCGAGGAGCAGGGTGGCGAGACGCGGCCGGCGTCGATCGAGGATGCCGTCGATGCCGAGGAGGACGAGCGGCAGATACTGGATGGCGATGACGTGGAGGTTGCCGAGCTGCCAGAGTCGATAGGGCGCCAGCGCGTAGCACAGCCCGGCGACGAACGCGGCGGTGCGGTCGTTCGTCCAGTAGAGGACCAGCGCGGCCATCGCGAGGCCGGCGACCACGAAGCTCGCCAGCAGCGTCAGCTGATGCGCCAGCACCGGATTGCCGGTGGCGAGGAAGATCGGCGCGAACCACGGCACGTTGCCGAGCATGTGCTCGGAGGTGGCGAGCACCCACGGGGCGGGGTGGAACGCGTTGGCGTGGAAGAGGGTGGTCGGGTGGGTGGTGAGCGCGTGGGTGTCCCAGGCCAGGATCCACATCGTCAGATTGATGTCGCGCTGGATCAGGCTCCAGGCGTCGCCGTAGAGCGACTGCGTGTCGAGCACGGTCGAGGCGGGGTGGCGGAAGACCGGCCACGTGACCGCGACGGTGACGAGCGCATAGGCGACGGCGGCCACCGCGACGGCGAGCCACGTCGGCAGCGCGGTGCGTGGACTCGGAGAGGTCACCAGGCGAGCGACCCGAGACCATGGCGTGGGTAAGGAGTCACCCGAACATGAGGCGACACGTCGAGT
>DASYLJ010000074.1:0-10534 GCA_036009625.1 Binatia bacterium | reverse complement strand
GCACCCCTGGCGCGCCCTGCTGCTCCGATCGCCTGACGCCGAAGCGCCGAGTGCCGGCCGCGCAGCAGGCGTGCGGTCCGCTCCCCATGCGTGCCTCCCATGTCGCGCCGGCTTCGCCGGCCGCGACACCCTGGTCGCGCGGGAATCGTCGCTCCACGCTCGCGGTCTTCCTCGACCCAAGACATGGTCTTGGGTCGACTCCCTAGCACGTCGCGGGGACGAGCGTCACGCCAGGCGCGCGCTCGTTGCGACCCGGCGTGTCGCGATGGTAGGGGTTCACGTCTATGACCTCGTCGCGGCAGTCCCCGGCTTCGGCCATGCCGCCCCACAACGAGAGTGCGATGCAGGTGACGGCGCCCTGTCCGGCGTGCGGCGCCGACGCCTTCCGCTTCGC
Source organism: Binatia bacterium (assembly GCA_036009625.1). Classification (GTDB taxonomy): domain Bacteria; phylum Desulfobacterota; class Binatia; order DP-6; family DP-6; genus DASYLJ01. The sequence goes on along the minus strand of DASYLJ010000074.1, from coordinate 10,140 downwards.
GTTCCTGAAGCGGGGGTGCCGTTTCGAGCGCTGCCTGCGCTGCGGCGTGATGCGCCAGAACCCGCAGATCGTCGACCTCGCGGAGGCCTACGCCGACGCCTACCGCACCGGCGAGTACGCCTTCTTCGCGAGCGCCACCGGCATCCGCCGGGCCATCGCCGAGCTGCGGCTGCGTGCCGTCATGCGCGCGCATCCGCGGGCGCGACGCTGGCTCGACCTCGGCGCCTCGACGGGGGCGTTCGTGGCGGCCGCGGGCGCGGCCCTCGCGACGCGTGGCGATGGTGGCGTCGCCGAGGGCGTCGAGTTCGCGCCCGAAGCGGTGGCGGCCGCACGCGCCGAAGGCCTCGCCGTCTTCCAGAGCACGGTGGAGGACTTCGTCGTCGAGACGCCGTACGACGTCATCACCGCGTTCGACGTCCTCGAGCACCTGCGCGATCCCGCCGTGCTCCTCGAGCGCGCGCGCAGCTGGCTCGCGCCGGGTGGCATCCTCGCCGTCACCGTGCCGAACCTGGGCAGCGTGCCGTCGCTGTTCATGGGACGGCACTGGTACTTCATCGCGCCCGATCACCTGCACTACTTCGATGCCGGTACGTTGCGCCAGGTGTTCCAGCGCAACGGCTTCGCGGTGCGCGACATCGCCACGACCTACAAGGTGCTGACCATCGACTACGCCATCGGTGCGCTGCGCGATCGCAATCCGTGGCTCGCCCGCATCGCCGATCTGCCGTCGCGCCTGCTGCCGGCGTCGCTGCGCGATCGCCCGTGGCAGGTGCCGGTGGGCGAGATGCTGGCCATCGCCGCCCCTGCCTGAAAGCGGGCACGCGGTGGTGGGCTGGGGGGGCGTGCGACCGTGATCCGGAGTCGTCGGTGGTTGCTCGACCTCCGGGCCGCCGCCGGCGTGACCGTGCTCGCGATGGGTCTGCTGCTGACGTCGGGCGGCATTGGCGCGCGCGTCACCGGCGGCGACCTCGACGGCCTGCACGTCGCGAAGTACCAGGAGGCGACGCGCGCGCTCCTCGAAGGACGCCTGCCGTTGTGGAACCCGTGGGAGTTCTGCGGCAACGCGCTCCTCGGCAGCGGGCAGGGGGGCGTCCTGTACCCGCCGGCCTGGGTGCTCTTCGGCACGCTGCCGACGTGGTCCGCGGTGCAGGCGTTCTATGCCGTCCACATCCTCATCCTCGCGTGGGGCACGGTCGCGTATCTCGGACACCACGCGATCGGACGGCTCGCCGCCAGCCTCGCCGTCCTGATCACGCTGGCCGGACTCTTCACCGGCGCCGCTGCGGCCGGCATCGATCACCCGAGCTTCCTCGCCAACCTCGCCTGGCTCCCCGTGCTCCTGCTCTGCTGGCAGCACGCGGTGGAGCGCGGCGCCGCCCCGTGGCTCGGGTGGTTCGGTCTCGCCGCCGGCGCGCAGTGGCTGGCGGCGTATCCGGACTTCCCGATGGACACCGCGGTCCTGCTCGGGATCGTCGCGGTCGTGTCGTCCGGCGGGTCGCTCCGTCGGCGCGTCGGCCTCCTGGTGGCGGGGGCGGTGCTCGGCGTGATGATCGGGGCGCCGCAGATCCTGCCGCTCGCCGAAACCATCCGGGAGAGCCCTCGCGGTCAGGAGCAATGGTACTTCGACGTGATGCGCTCCGCCTTTGCGGTGCAGTCGCCGTCGTGGCTCGCACGCTGGCTCGACATGCGCCACGGCGTCGCGGCCCTGCTGCTCGTCGTGGTGGCGCTGGTGCGGCCGCAGCGTGATCGGATCGCCTGGGCGGCGGCGTTGGTCTGGGCCCTCTTCGCGCTGACGCCGCCGTTCGATCTCCTCTACCGGCTGCCGCCCTTCTCCGGTGCACGCAATCCGACCGGCTGGGGGCACCTCTTCCCGTTCTTCGTGGGCGCGCTCGCCGCTGCCGGCGTGACCACGGCGGCCGGCATGTCGCGGCGCGCGTTCGTCGTCGCCGGCTGGGTGCTCGTGTCGCTCGCCGGCGTGCACGCCGGGCGCATCCTCGTGATGGCGCCGCGCGCGCTGCCGCTGCGTCCGCCCGATCTGGCGGAGCAGGCGCAGCGCGCTGGCATCCTCCAGGGTCTGATGGCAGCGCATCCCGATGCGCCACGGATCGTCACGGGTCCTGAGAGCGAGGGCGGCGTCCTGCGCTACCGCCTGCGATCGGCGACGGGCTACGATCCGTCGCTGCCGCCGGCGCGCATCGTGCGCCTGCTGCGCGTCCTGTCGTTGAAGGAAGGCGCCTGGCCGCAGCCGCAGGTCCAGGCGGCGATGGCCGCCCATCCGGACCTGGCCGCACTCCTCGGCATCGGGCTGGCCGTCGTACCGTCGGGGCCGTCACCGCTCGGGCAGGTGGGGTTCGCGCGCGTGGGCGTCGTGCCGCCGGACGACGTCGTGCTGCTGCGGGCTGCGGTGCCGCGCGCACGGCTGGTCCACCGGATCGTTGCCGCCACCGGCGATGACGACGCCTTCGAGCGCACCGTCGCGCCGGGACGCGACGTGCATGCGACGGCGGTGGTCGCCGCGTCCGACGTGCCGTCGCTCGTCGAGCCGATGCCGGGTGCGACGGAGCGTGTCCGCATCGCGGAGGACGACCCCGAGAAGGTCGTCGTCGAGGCCACGCTCGCCGCCGACGGTGTGCTCGTCCTCACCGATACCTACTACCCGGGGTGGTCGGTGACGGTCGACGGTGTCCCCGCGCCGATCCTGCGCGCCGACTACGCCTTCCGCGGCGTGGCGCTGAGGGCAGGCTCGCATCGGGTCGCCTTCCGCTATGCGCCGCGCTCCGTGCATGCCGGCTTCGTGCTCGCCGGGCTCGGTCTGATCGTGGTGCTGCTGCTCGTCACGCGCCGATCGGGGACCGTGGCGTGACGGCGCGCCTCGACGGATGGAAGGGCGATCTCGCCGTCGGCATGGCGGCGGCCGGTCTGTTCCTCGCCGCCTGGCTCGCCGGCGGCTCGCTCTGGGAGCAGGTCAACAGCGGCGATCTGCACGGCATGTTCCTGCCCTGGTACGAGTACGTCGCGCGCGCGCTCTGGCACGAGGGACGCGTACCGCTCTGGCAGCCCTGGCAGTTCTGCGGCACGCCGGTGCTCGGGCTCGGGCAGACCGGGAGTCTCTACCCGCCGGTGCTGATCATGTTCGGTCTCCTGTCGCCGTGGGCGGCGCTGCAGGCGCTCTACACGCTGCACGTCGCCATTCTCGGGACGGGCGTCGCCGCGGTGCTGCGCCTGCACGGCATCGGCCGCCTGCCGGCGCTGGTGGCGACACTCGTCGCAGTGGCGGTGCTACTGCGCGGCCCGCTGCTCGCCGCCGTCGACCACCCGTCGTTCCTCGCCTGCATGGCGTGGTCGCCCTGGGTGCTGTTCTGCTGGGAGCGCGCGATGACGGGATCGGCGCGCCGGTGGACGGCGGGCATCGCGTTCGCGTCGGCGATGCAGTGGGTCGCCGGCTATCCGGACTTTCCGCTCGACTTCGCCGTCCTGCTCGGGGTCGTGGCGTTGGTGGCCGACGTCGGGCTGCTGCGCCGTCGGGTCGGCGTCGCCGTCGTCGGGCTGGGGCTCGGTGCGGCGCTCGCCGCGGTGCAGCTCCTGCCCATCGCCGACACGCTGCGGGAGAGCATTCGCACCGAGGAGGGTGCCGAGCAGCAGGTGGTGCGGATGCTGTTCTCGATCTTCACCCCCGAGCAGCTCGCGCTGACGGCGCGCGACACGTGGGGGCCGGCGGCGTTCCTGCTGGCGCTGGCGGCGTTGGTGCGGCCCGACCGCCGGCGCGTCGCCTGGGCCGTGGCGTTCGTGTGGTCGGTGTTCGCGGTGCACCGGCCGTTCGCGTGGCTCTATCTGCTGCCGCCGTGGAGCTCGGTCCGCTTCGCGTTCGGCTGGAGTGGCGGCACCGCGCTCTTCCTCGGCCTGCTCGCGGCGACGGGCATCGCCACCACGCTCGCCTCGTCGCGACGCGTGGTACGCGCGCTCGGCGTCGTCCTCGCCGTCCTGGCGACGACGCAGGCGCTGCTCGTCGTCTGGCGCTCGCCGACCGCGCTGCCGGCCTACTGGCCGGGCCACCTCGCGTTCCGCGCACCCGTGGTGCCGCAGGCGGCCGAGCGCGCGCGGCTCCTGGCGGAGGCCATGGGCGACGATCGCGCCCTCGCCGAGCGCGACGGCCGCGCCGGCGAGGCGCTGCGCCAGCGTATCCGGCTCGTGCTTGGGCACGAGCCGTCGGTGGTCCCGCGCCGCATCGCGCACCTCCTCGACGCCGCCGAGCTCGACGAGAAGATCGGCATGTTCCGCGACTACGACTGGAGAAAGCTCGCGGAGCGACCGGCGCTGGCGAGCCTGCTCGGCATCGGCGTCGTCGCCATCAGCCCGACGAAGGCAGTCCCCCTCGAGCACGCGGGCTTCACCAGGGTCGGTACGCTGCCTGGCGGCGACGTCATGCTCCGGCGCGCGGCGCGGCCGCGGGTGCGGCTGGTGCATCGTGCAGAGATCGCCCCGGGTGGTGAGGCAGGATCGCTCGCGGCGGTGCTGCGCGCGCCCGAGGACACCGTGCTCGACGAGGGCAGCGTCCATCCGCCGCTCGCCGGCGCGCCGCCCGACGCCCACGAGGCGGCGCGCATCGTCGACGAGGCGCCGGAGCGCATTCTCATCGAGGCGACGGTGGCGGCGCCGGCGCTGCTCGTCCTCGGCGACACCGCGAACGACGGCTGGCGCGCCGACGTCGACGGCATGCCGGCGCCAATCCTGCACGCCGACCACGCCTTCCGCGCGGTGTGGCTGCCGGCGGGGCAGCACACCGTCGTCTTCACCTACGCGCCGTGGTCGGTCCGCATCGGACTGATGGTCAGCCTGCTCGCCGCGGTCGTGACGGTGGCGATGCTCGTCATGCCGGGGCGGATCGGATGAGGACCGAGGGGTCGTGGCGTGTCGACGTCGTCGTCGGGTTGGCGTCGGCGCTGACGTTCCTCGCGGCGTGGCTCGGCGGCGGCTCGCTGTGGGAATACGTCAACGGCGGCGACCTGCACGGCATGTATCTGCCGTGGTTCGAGGAGGTCGCACGCTCGGTGTGGCACGAGGGACGCGTGCCGCTCTGGCAGGAGTGGCAGTTCGGCGGCACGCCCGCGCTCGGCCTCGGGCATCCGTCGGCGCTGTATCCGCCGACGCTCCTCCTGTTCGCTGGGCTGTTGTCGTCGTGGGCGGCGTTGCAGCTGCTCTACGCGCTGCACGTCGCCATCCTCGGAACGGGCATCAGCGCGCTCCTGCGTCCCCAGGGCGTCGGTCCGGTGCCTGCCGTCGTCGCCACGCTCGTGGTCACCGCCGTCGTGATGCGCGGACCGCTCCTCGCCGGCGTGGACCATCCGTCGTTCCTCGCCGCGACTGCGTGGTTCCCGTGGATGCTGTACTGCTGGCGGCGCGCCGTCACCGGGCGGATGCTGCCGTGGTCCGCGGGCGTAGCACTCTGCTACGCGATGCAGTGGTTCGCGGGCTATCCCGACTTCCCGTTCGACTTCGTGGTGCTGTTCGCGCTGGTCGCGCTGCTCAGTGACGACGGGCCGCTGTGGCGCCGGCTCGTCGTCGTCGGCCTCGGCCTCGGGCTCGGTGCGGCGCTCGCTGCGGCCCAGGTGCTGCCGCTGGCCGATGCCGTGCGCGAGAGCGTGCGCTCGGAGGAAGGAGATCAGCACGTCGTCATCCGATCGTTCTTCGCCGTGCTGTCGCCGGTGCGGCTCTGGACCATCGCCCGCGACACCTGGGGGCTGCCGGCGGTTGCGCTGGGCCTCGTCGCGCTGACACGCGTGAATCGCACCCGTCTGGCATGGACCGCCGGGTTCGTGTGGGCTGCGTTCGCGCTGACGCCGCCGTTCGCGTGGCTCTATCTGCTGCCACCGTGGAGCGGCGTCCGCTTCCCGTTCGGGTGGGGTGGCGGCACGGCGGTGTTCCTCGGCCTGCTCGCGGCGACGGGTGTCGCCACCCTGGCCGGCTCGCCACGACGGTGGGTGCGCGGACTCGGCGTCGTGCTGGCGCTCGCGGCGACGACGCAGGCGCTGGTCGTCGTCTGGCGTTCGCCGACCGCGCTGCCGGCGATCGCGCCCGGGAATCCCATGTTCCGCGCCCCGGTGGTGCCGCAGGCGGCCGAGCGCGCGCGGCTCCTCGCCGAGGCCGCCGGCAGCGACCGCATCCTCTCCGAACGCGACGGCCGCGCTGGCGCGGCGATCCGCTATCACCTGCGGATGGCGATGGGACACGAGCCGTCGCTGATCTCACGTCGCATCGTGCACCTGCTCGCCGCCGGCGGGCTGTACGACAACCTCGGCATGTTCCGCGATCACGACTGGCAGATGCTGGCGGCCAAACCCGTGGTGGCGAGCCTGCTCGGTATCGGCGTGGTTGCCATCAGCCCGACGAAGGCCGCGCCGCTCGAGCGCGCCGGGTTCACCCGGATCGGCACGCTGCCCGGCGGCGACGTCGTCCTACGGCGTGCGGCGCTGCCGCGCGTGCGGCTGGTGCACCGCGCCGACATCGCTCCGGGTGGTGAGGCGGGATCGCTGGCAGCGGTGTTGGCGACGCCCGACGGACGCCCGGACGTGGCGGTGCTCGACGAGGGCAGCGTCCATCCGCCGCTCGCCGAGGTGCCGGCTGGTGCGCACGAAGCGGTCCGCATCGTCGACGACGCGCCAGAGCGCATCGTCATCGAGGCGACGGTGGCCGCCCCGGCGCTGCTCGTCCTGGGCGAGGCCGCGAACGACGGCTGGCGCGCCGACGTCGACGGCACACCGGCGCCGATCCTGCACGCGGACCACGCCTTCCGCGCGGTGTGGCTGCCGGCGGGGCAGCACACCGTCGTCTTCACCTACGCGCCGTGGTCGGTGCGGATCGGCATGCTCGTCAGCCTGGGGGCCGTGGTGGTGATGCTGGCGTTCGTGCTCATGCCGGCGCGACGCGGCTGATCACGATCATGTCGTGTCCGCTGGCGACGGCGGCGGCCCAGGCGGCGTCCTCGGTGGTCGCGACGGTGGTGCCGTCGGGGCAGAGGCGCTCGGGGGCGAAGCCGGCGTCGCGCAACGGCGCGAAGAATGCCTCGCGATCGTGGCCCGCGCGCGCGAGCAGACCGGGGCTGAGCTCGACCAGGAGTCGCGCGCCGGCGCGATCGCGCAGCGTCGCGCGCATGCCGCGCAGCACTTCGACCTCGTGGCCCTGCGCGTCGATCTTGATCAGATCGACGCGCGGCTCGGTCGCGACGACGTCGTCGACGGCGACGGTCCGCACCGACACGTGCGAGCGCGACTCGGCCGCGGCGACCAGCCGGTTGTCGCCGCGGTTGGCGGCCGCCAGGAAGAGCTGCGCCGTGCCGGCAGTGTCGGACACCGCGGCCTCGTGCAGCATGACGTTGCTGCAGCCCGACTCGCGCACGGCGCGCGCGAGGAGACGGAAGTGATGCGGATCGGGCTCGAAGGCGTGGACGCGGCCGGTGGGGCCCACCCGTCGCGCCATGCCGAGGGTGTGGAAGCCGAGGTTGGCACCGACGTCGATCGCCACCATGCCGGGCGCGAGCACGCGATCGCGAAAGAGCGCCTCGCGTCGCGCGATCCAGCCGTGACGCCAGCCGAGCGCCGCGACCCAGCGGTCGAGGCTGTCGGCGTAGAGCGGCATGCCGTCGATGACGACGCGGCGCTCGCCGACCGGGACACGGTTCAGCGCGCCGAACAGGCGTTCCAGCACCGTCGCGACGCGCTCGTCACTCATAGGCGTAGATGTTGACGAGCGGACCCGGGCGTTCGATCGCACCGAAGTCCCAGAAGGGAACGTAGTAGGCGTCCTCGTGCTCGAACTGGCCGCCGGGCGCGTCGCGATAGGGAGTGAAGGTGGCGAGCAGGCGGAGGTGCGGGCGGATCGCGTCCATCTGCGCCGGGATCAGCTTCGAGAAGGGGAGGCTGTGCTCGTGCGTCACGACGTGCGTGACGCCCTTGCCGTCGAGGGAGCGGTCGGCGAGCGCGGGTCGGACGGACCGGACGCCGGGCGGCAGCTCGGGATCGGCGAGCGCGAACACGATGGTACCGAGCTGCGCCACCACCGCGTCGGGCGGCAGGTGCTCGGTCATCCACTGCGTGGCGAGGACGCGGGTGTCGGTGCGGCTCGCGATGCGATCGTAGGCGACCGCGTTCGAGAGCGGCTCCGCGGTGACGGCGAGCGCCAGCACCACCAGCGCGGGCGCGCGCAGACCGTGCGGCAGGGCGTCGGCGAGGCGCACCAGCACCCAGGCGACGAGCAGCAGCAGCAACGGCACGATCGGGGTCAGGTAGCGTGCGAGGTGGATCTGCGAGACGCCGATGACGAAATAGTAGAAGAGCGAGAACGCCGCCGCGAGAACCAGGACGGGCACCCGCGGCCGACGGAACGCCAGCACCAGCGCCACCGGGGTGAGGAGCGCGACGAGGAGCCCCGCGCCGCGCCGCAGCGAGACGGTGACGTGGTAGGTGAACGCCCGCGCCGCGAGCTCGCGTCGCACGCGCTCGACGACGGTCCGCGCCGGCGGTCCCGGCGACGGACGCTGCGCGAACACCGCCATCGGCATGAAGCCGAGCGTCTCCTGGGTGCGCGACCAGTCGAGGATCAGGTACGGCGAGCAGGCGAGAAAGGTCGCGACGGTGACGGCACCGATGCCGATCAGCTGGACGCTCGGCACGAGGCGCCCGATGCCCGTCCGCGCCGACGACATGAGGTCGGCGAACCAGGCGGCCACCAGCAGCAGGATGCCGTTGTACTTGAACCCGGTCGTGACCCCGATCGCGAAGGCGGCGGTCACCGCCGTGCGCCAGCTGCGCTGTGACGCCCAGCGCGCGAGGCAGGCGATCGACACCAGGATGCCGAGCGCCAGCAGGCTCTCCGTCTTCACCGAATGACTGTCGCGGACGTGCAGGTGGTTCGTCGCCAGCAGCAGCGCGGCGACGAGGCCCGTGCGCCAGTCACCGACGTCGCGCGCGACGCGGTAGAGCACGACGATCGTGGCGGCGCCGACGAGCGCAGAGAACACGCGCCCGATGACCATCACCTGTGTCAGATCGTTGGCGAGCAGGGTCGGATAGTCGGGCCAGTCGGTGGAGACGATGCGCAGGACCGACAGCGCCAGCTCGGCCCACAGCCAGTACGTCCAGCAGAACAGGTTCGGGTAGATGTTCCAGCGCGGGTTCAGATCGCCCGACGAGAAGCCGCCGGTGTTGATGAGCATCTCGCGCTCGTCGGGACGGCCGTTGAGCAACGGACCGCCCTGCGTCACGCCCCAGAGCCGCAGCGCCGCCGCCGCGAGCACCATCAGCGCCAGCAGGAGATGGGCCGCGCGAGGATCGCGGGCGCGTGACGGACCGCTCGTCGGGCCGATCGTCGCACCGCTCGTCGGACCGCTCATGGGGCGGGTCTTGTAGTCGGGCACCGGTGACGACGGCAAACGCCGCGATGGCTCAGGACGGCTCGGGCGCGCGGCGCGGGAGCGTGCGACGCCGGAACGGGAGCTCGGGACGCAGCATGTTGCCGAGGATGCTCTGGTACGCCTCGCACGGCGTCCAGCAGTTCGGGCAGTTCGACTCCCAGATCTCGGCCTGCACGTCGCGCGTCTCGGCGCGGTTCCAGATCTCGCCGAGGTCGTAGTTCGACTCGCGCAGGCTGCCGACCTTCTTGTCGTAGATGGTGCAGGGATAGACGTTGCCCCACGAGTCGATGAAGCACGACGACCGCAGTGCGTGGCAGCGCATCGGCGTCTCGCCCGACTCGAGGTAGCGCCGCACGCGCTTCAGGTACGCCTTCTCGAGGAACGCGACCGGGTGCATCGCCTTGCCGCGCAGGCGGCCGTACTCCTCGGCCGCCGCCGCCAGCGCCGACGGCGCGACGTTGCGCCGGAGCGAGAGGCTGTCGTTGCCGAGATAGTGCGGCGACTCGTGCACGATGTTGACGTGGAAGTCCTCGTAGCCGAGCCACGGGATCTCCCGCTTCACCGCGGCGAACGCCTGCGGGAAGTGGTCGACGTTGGCCGCCGACAGGGTCATGCCGAGCACTGCCTCGACGCCGGGGATCTCGCGCAGCTTCTGGAACGTCTCGAGCTGCTTGCGCCACCCGCCCTCGATGCCCCGCACCTGGTCGTTCATCGCCTCGTCGCCGTCGGTGGAG
>DASYLJ010000073.1:0-28411 GCA_036009625.1 Binatia bacterium | reverse complement strand
CAGGTCGCCGGCAACGGACAGGTGCTGTGGATCACCGACGCCGACGAGGCGGTCGGCCGCGCGTCGGGGCCATTCGTCAACCCGAACCACTTCGCCGCCTGGCTCGAGATGGCGTTGCCGCTGGCGCTCGCCGTCTTCGTGGCCGCGTTCGGTCGCGTGCGACGCAGCATCCAGCGCGCCGCCGAGTCCGGACGACGACTCGGCGTGCCGGCGCGACGTGCCTGGGCGTCGGCGCTGATCGCGCAGCAGCAGCGCCTGCTGACACCGCTCCTCGCACTCGCGGCCCTCCTGGTGATGGGCGCGGCGCATGCCGCCAGCGGCTCGCGCGGCGGCACCGCCGCCTTGCTGGTCGGCGCCGGGGTGACGGCGGCGGGACTCGCGAGCCACATGGGCCGCGGACACGGGCGTCTTCGTCGCGCGGCGCCCCTGATCCTGGGTGGCGTCCTCGTCGCGGCCAGTCTGGGCTCGCTCGCGTTGTGGACGATGGCCGACGCCGATTCCGCGGGTGTCGCGGCGGCGGACGACGTCGACGTCAACCTCGGCAGCCGGCTCGCGGTGATGGCCGCCGGTGTCGGGGTCGTGCGCGACCACGCGCTGGTCGGCACCGGCGCGGGCTCGTGGCTGCATGCGTTCCGTCCCTACCAGCAGCCGCCCGTCGACGGCGGCATCTGGGATCACGCGCACAACGACTACCTCGAGTTCGCGGCCGATACCGGCGTCCTCGGCGTGCTCCTCGTCCTCGCCTTCGTCGTCGTGGTGGCGCGCGCGGTGCGGCGTCACGACGGGCCGGCGCGCGACCGGCGTCCGCCCGGCTTCGAGGTCGCCGACTGGCGCGCTGCACTGGGTGAGCGTGGCGCGTTGCGCTGGGGCATCGCGGGCGGCGTGGCGGCGATCCTCGTTCACAGCACGGTCGACTTCGGCCTGCGCATGCCGGCGAATCTGGTGCTGCTGATGCTGCTCGTCGGAGTGCTCGTGCTGACGGCGCCGCGGCAGCCGGTGCGGCGCGACGGCGCGCTCGCGGCGCTCGTCGTGCTGCTCGCGCTGGTGATGGTGCCGCTGGTGGCGAACCGCGTCCGCACCATGACGGGGGGGACGCCGCTGTCGCCGAGCGCGGCGCTCGAGCAGGCAGACATCCTGTTGGCCGAGGAGGGCGACGCGGCGCAGCCGCAGGCACTGGCGCTGGTGCGGGCGGCGCTCGAGCAGTCGCCCGCCGATCGCGAGGCGCACGAGATGCACGCGACGGTGCTCGGCGCCGGCCCCGAGGCCGACGCGGCGCTGCGCCGGGCGATGGCGCTCGATCCGCGTGCGCCGGAGCTGCGCGACCGACTCGCCTTCGAGCTGCGCGAGCGCGGGGAGCACGACGCCGCCACGCGCGAGCTCGAGGCCTCGATGACCGAGTTCCCATGGCTGGTGTCGCACGCCTGGCTCACCGAGAGCGAGGAAGCCGAGCCGCAGTCGCCGGCGACGCTGATCCGTACCCTCGCCGAGGGCGACGGGGTTGGCGTGCGGCTGGCCGCACTCGATGCCGACGAGACCGGCGCCATCGTGCGCGGGCTGCGGCGTGCGCTCGTCGCGTCACCATCGGGCGAAACGCGGCTCGGCATCACCGACGACCTGGCGACGGTGCTCGAAGCCCGCGGCGAGTGGGGCGCAGCCGCCGAGCTGCTGCGCACCGAGGCCGAGCGCTCGCTCGACGGTGGTGGGCGTCTCGCCCGCGCCGCGCGTGACTACCTGACCGCCGGCGACGATGCCGGCGCGGAGCGCGCGCTGCTGGCGGCGCTGGTGCGCACCCCGGAGCGCGGCGATCTCTACCGGCGCCTCGCGGTCGAGGTCTACGCGGCGCGCGGCGACTTCCCCACCGCCGAGCGCGTGCTCGACGCCGGCGAGCGCAATGCCGTCGACATGACCCCGGTGTGGCAGGCCACGACGGAGGTGCTGGCGCGGCGCGAGGCCGCCTGGGCGTCGCGCCTCGGTGACGTCGAGCGCCCCGAGCCGATGGCGGCGCTCGACGACGAGGTGGCGCCGTGATGCGTCGCCTCCTGGTCGCGTCGGAGACGCGCTTCGTGCGCGCCGCCGACGGCAGCATCCACGCGCCGACGGGCGTCGACGGCTACGCCTTCTGGGCGCGCTACCTCGATGCCTTCGACACCGTGACGGTGGCGGCGCGCACGCGTCCCGGCATCGTCGGTCCGATCGCGATCGCCGTCGAGGGCCAGGGCGTGCGGGTGGCGCCGCTTCCCGACTACGTCGGGCCATGGGGCTTCTGGCAGACGCGCCGGCGGCTGCGCGAGGTGCTGCGGGTGGCGGTGGCGCCGGTGGATGCGCTCTGCCTGCGCGCGCCGGGCGCGGTGGCCTCGGTGGCGTGGACGCTCGCGGCGGGACGTCCCGTCGGCGTCGAGGTGGTGGGCGATCCGCTCGACGCGCTCGCCCCGGGGGCGGTGCGGAGCCTGGTACGACCCGCCGCGCGACTGCTCGTCGCACGCCAGCTGCGCGTGCTGTGCCGCGACGCCACCGCCGTGGCCTACGTCACCGGCGGGGCGCTGCAGCGGCGCTATCCGACGCACGCCTGGTCGACGGTGTACTCGTCCATCGATCTCGCGCCCGAGGCCTTCGCCGGCGACGATCTGCTGCGCCGGCGTCTGATGCGCGCCGGGGCGCCCGGACGCGGTACCGCGCAGGATCCGTGGCGCGTCCTCTTCGTCGGTTCGCTGGCGCAGCGCTACAAGGGCCTCGACGTCCTGCTCGCCGCGCTGGCGCGTGTCCAGGTCGACGGGCTCGCCGTCGAGCTCACGGTGGCCGGCGACGGGCGGCATCGCGCCGAGCTCGAGGCGCAGGCGCGCGCGCTCGGCGTCACCGCGCACTTCGTCGGGCATCAGCCGGCGGGTGCGGGGGTGCGGGCGCTGCTCGACGTCGTCGATGCTTTCGTGCTGCCGTCGCGCGGCGAGGGTCTGCCGCGGGCGGTCATCGAGGCGATGGCGCGCGGGCTGCCCTGCCTGGCGACCTCCGTCGGTGGTGTGCCCGAGCTGCTCGACGCCGCCGACCTGGTGCCGCCGAACGACATCGCCGCGTTGGCGGCGGGGCTGACGGCGCTGCTGGGACGAGGCCCGCTCGCGCTGGCGCGCGACGGTCGCCGTCATCGGGAGGTCGCGCGCGGCTATGCCCGCGAGCGGCTCGTGCCGCGGCGACAGGCGTTCTACACGCACCTGCGCGACGCGGTCGTGCCACGGCCCGGCATCACGCTGCTGCGGCGCGAGGCGGGCGGCGCGTGAACGCCGTCGTCTCCCCCGCGCTCGCCACCGCCACGGGCGGAACCCGCCCGCTCCTGGCGCAGGTGGCGCGCAATGCGCAGTGGGCGCTGGCCGCGAACGCCTACTACGTCGCGTGTCAGGCGGCGGTGCTGGTGGTCGTGGCGCGGCAGGGCTCGCCGCTGCTCGTCGGCCAGCTGGCGCTGGCCCTGGCGGTGGCCGCCCCGGTGCAGCTGCTCGCGAGCCTGCAGCTGCGCTCGGCGCAGGCGACCGACGTCGCCGGCGACTTCGCGTTCGGCGAGTACCTGACGGTGCGTGCCGTGGGTGCGCTGGCGTCGGTCATCGTGGTGGCGCTGCTCGCCATCGTGCTCGGCCTCGATCCGCGAGTGACCATCGCCGTGGGCATCATGAAGGCGGTCGAGAGCCTGTCCGACGTCGCCTACGGCCGCCTGCAGCGCGATCAGCGCTACGATCGCCTCGGCGCATCGCTCGTCCTGCGCGGCACGCTCGCGGTGGCCGTGACGTCGGCGGTGCTCGGCTCGGGCGGCGGGCTCGCCACGGCGATGCTCGGTACCGCCGGCGGGTGGCTCGCGGTGTGCGCCGGCCTCGATCTGGCCGGCATGCCGCGCGACGATCGTGCCCGCGCGACACCGGCGCGCATGGCCACGCTGGTTCGCTCGAGCCTGCCGCTCGGCATCGCCGCGTGCCTCGGCAGCGTCGCGGCGAGCCTGCCGCGCTGGCTGCTGTGGGACGCGGCCGGGGAGGAGGCCGTCGGCTACTTCGCGGCACTGTCCTATGTCGTCGTGCTGGGCGCGCTCTTCGCGTCCGCGCTCGGGCAGGCGGTGTGTCCCTTGCTGGCCGCGAGCCATCGCACCGCGCCGGCGCGCTTCATGCGGCTGACGGTCGGTCTGGCGGCGGCGGTGGCGGTGGGGTCGGCGCTGGCGCTCGCGGTGGCCGCACGCCACGGCGGGGCGCTGCTCGGGCTCCTCTACGGGTCCGGCTACGCCGCCTACGCACCGGTGTTCACCTGGATGGTGCTCGCGGGTGGGCTGGCGGCGATCACGTCGTTCCTGAACTACGCGCTCACGGCGACGCGACGCTTCACCCACGTCCTGGCGGTGCAGCTCGCGGCGGGGGCGGGGGCGTTGCTGATCGGCCTCGAGCGCATTCCGGCCGAGGGCGTGCTCGGTGCGGCGCAGGCGACCGTCGGCGCCAATGCGATCGCGCTCGCGGTCCTCGTCGTGCTGCTCGGTCGCGCGCTCGGGGGCAGCGATGACTGAGCTGCTGGTGCCCCTCGTGGTGCAGGCGGCGATGGCCCTGGCGACGCCGCTCGCGGTGCGCGCGGCCGGCGAGCGACCGGGCCCGTTCCATCCCGCGGTCGCGTTCGCGTTGCCGTACGCCGTCATCACGACGGGACCCGCGGTGCGCTATCTCGTCTTCGGCGTCACGCCCTACGGGATCATGCTCGACATGCTGGCGCGCGCGCTGACGGTCGCGTGCATGGCGCAGGCCGGCATCCTGGTCGGCTGCGTGGTGGCGGCGCGACGTCGCCACGTACCGAGCCACTGGCTGGCCCTGCGGCGGCCGCGCGCATTCCGGCGCCTCGCGCTGGGCGTGTTCGGGGCGTCGATCGGCCTGGCCATGGTGGCGCTCGGTGCGCGCTGGGGCGAGCTCACCACCGTCGGCAAGCTCGACGCCGGCGCCAGCGGCGACATCTGGGTGCGCGTCCACTACGCCGTCTCGCTGGTGCTGCTGGCCATGCTGCCGGCGATCCTGGTGGTGGATCAGCGCATCGAGCGGCGCGTGCTGCCGCGGCGTTCGCAGCTGGCGCTCGGTGCCTTCGCGGGGCTGTGTCTGCTCGAGGGCGAGCGCGACGTGGCGCTGGCGCTGCTGATGGTGCCGATCGCATGGTCGACGGCAGGGATCGTGACGTCGCGGCGACCGCGCGCGGGTCTGATGCGCCAGGCGCTGCGCGTCGGTGCGGCGTTCGTCGTCGCGGCCGTGGTGCTCGTCGGCATGGAATGGGCGCGCAGCGGCGGCGCGCTGTCGATGTCGTCGCAGATGTCGTCGATCAGCGAGCGTGCCCGCGAGGAGAGCGTCGTGCAGAGCGTGCTCGGGCTGGGCTCGAATCTCTTCGTCACCAGCCGCGTCGTCGAGTGGGTGCCGCAGGAGATCCCGTTCCGCTACGGCGAGACCTACCTGCACACGGCGGTGAACCTGCTGCCCTCGTTCCTGCTGCCCGACCTGCGCTTCGAATCACTGCTGACGTGGTTCAAGGAACGCTACGCGGCGACGTCGCAGACCGGCTACGGGTTCGGCATGGAGGCGGAGGCGTACCTGAACTTCGGGCTCGCCGGACCGCTGCTCGTCTTCGCGCTGTGGGCCTTCGGCCTGGCGCGACTCCACGACGGCGCGCGGCGCCTGCCGCAGGCCGTCCTCTATCGCTACGCCTTCACCTTCATGGTGCCGTTCTCGCTGTACTGCATCCGCGGCGACTCGCTCATGTGGGCGAAAGGGTTCCTCTACGCCGTCGGCATCGTGTGGGTGCTGGCGCGCATCGCCGGGGTCCGGCGCTTCGTGCGGCAGACGGTGGTGACACGCCGTCGCCCCGCGATCCTGCCGGTCCCGCAGGAGGTGGCGGCATGAAGGTCCTGCATCTCATTAAGACGACGCGCGGCGCCGAGTGGGCACGACGCCAGGTGACCGTGCTGGTGGCGTCCGGCGTCGAGGTCGTGGTGGCGTTGCCGGAGGGCGCGCGCGGACCGGAAGCGGCGGCGTGGAAGCGTACCGGCGCCATGCTCGAAGACGCTGATCTCGACATCACGGCGCGACGACCGTGGCACGTCGCCGCGGCGGTGCGTCGGTGTCGTGCGCTGGTGGACGCGGTCCAGCCCGACCTGATCCACAGCCACTTCGTCAGCACCACGCTGACGGCGCGTCTGGCGCTGGGGCGCATGCATCCGATCCCGCGCCTCTTCCAGGTGGCGGGTCCGCTGCATCTCGAGCACGGCCTGTTCCGGCGTCTCGACCTCGCCACCGCCGGCCCGCGCGACGGCTGGATCGCCACCTGTCGCTGGACCGCCGACGCCTATCGCCGCTTCGGCGTGCCGGCGTCGCGGGTGTGGACGTCATACTACGGCACCGACCTGACGTCGTTCGCGAGCGCGCCGCGTGGCCGCTTCCGCGGCGATCTCGGAGTGACCCCGATGACGCCGCTGGTCGGCATCGTGGCGTACATGTACGCGCCGCGCGCCTACCTCGGCCAGCGCGTCGGGATCAAAGGCCACGAGGACTTCATCGAGGCCATGCGCCGCGTGCGCGGGCTCCGCCGCGGTGTCGTCGGCGTCGTCGTCGGGGGTCCGTGGGGCGGGGCGACACAGTACGCCGAGCAGCTCCGGCACCTCGCCGGCAGCGCGTGCGGTACCGGCATCCGCTTCGCCGGCGTGCGGACCGACGTGCCGGCGGTGTACCGCGACCTCGACGTCGCGGTGCACCCGTCGCTGTCCGAGAACTGCGGCGGCGCGGTGGAGTCGCTGGCAGCGGCGTGTCCGACCGTGGCGACGGCGGTGGGCGGGCTTCCCGACGTGGTGGTGCCCGGCAGGACTGGGTGGCTGGTGCCGCCGCGCGATCCGGATGCGCTGGCCGCGGCCATCCTCGGCGTGCTCACCGATCCGCTCGAGGCGCGCCGCCGTGCGCGCGCCGGGCAGGACCACGTGCAAGGGCTCTTCGACGTCGAGCGCACCGCCCGCGAGGTGCTCGCCATCTATCACGACGTCACGGGCCGGGTGCCCGTGCCGGCGCCGCGCCTCGCGGCCGGATGGCACGCATGACGAAGCGATGCCTCGACGTCGCCGGTGCCGCCGTCGTGCTCGTGCTGGCGACGCCGATCCTGTTGCTGGCGATGCTGGCGGTCCGCCTCACCATGGGGGCGCCGGTGCTCTTCCGGCAGGCGCGCGTCGGGCAGGGCGACCGCGTCTTCACGCTGCGGAAGCTGCGCACCATGCGCGACGGCACCGGCGACGATGCCGCCCGCCTGACGACGCTGGGCCGCGTCTTGCGCGCCAGCAGCATCGACGAGCTGCCGCAGCTCTGGAACGTGCTGCGCGGCGACATGTCGCTCGTCGGCCCGCGGCCGCTGCTGCCGGAGTATCTCGGCCGCTACAGCGCCGAGCAGGCGCGACGCCACGCCGTGCGGCCCGGCATCACCGGGCTCGCCCAGGTGAACGGGCGCAACACGCTCGGCTGGGCGGAACGGCTCGCGCTCGACGTGCAGTACGTCGACACGCGCTCGATCCGGCTCGACCTGGTGATCCTCGCGCGCACCGTCGGCTGCCTCGTGGGCGGCCGCGGCGTCAGTGCGCCGGGGCACGCCACCATGCCGGCCTTCGCCGGCGAGACGCTCGCAGAGAAAGGACGGGAACGATGCGTTACCTCGTGATCGGTGCAGCGGGCTACGCGCAGGAGGTCGCCTGGTCGCTGCAGGCGCAGTGCACGGCGGAGGGACGTCCGTGTCACCTCGCCTTCTTCGACGACCGTGTGCCGCTCGGCCCACTGGCGTCGGGGCTGGGCCCCGTCGTCGGCGGGCTCGATCTCATCACCGAGCACGCGCGCTGGGGCGACGCGCAGCTCGTCCTCGGCGTCGGCCTGCCGCGCACGAAGGCGGCGGTGGTCGCGCGCCTGTCGTCGCTCGACCTGCCCTGGGCGACGGTGGTGCATCCGGCGGCGATCATCGGACCCAACGTCACCATCGGCGACGGCTCGTACGTGGGCGCGGGCAGCGTGCTCACCGTCAACGTCGAGGTCGGACGCTTCGTCACCATCAACCTGCACTGTCAGGTGGCGCACGACGACGTCGTCGAGGACTTCGCCACGCTGCATCCCGACACGCACCTGAGCGGCGGCGTCGTGATCGAGGAAGGCAGCGAGCTCGGGACGGGCGCCATCGTCATCCCGGGGGTGCGCGTCGGACCCTGGAGCGTCCTCGGCGCGGGTGCCGTCGCAGTGCGCGCCCTCGAGGGATGGAGCACCTACACCGGCCTGCCGGCGCGACCCCTGCCGGGACGTGTCGACGAGTCGCGCGTCGTCGCCGTGCGGCGCGCGAGCTGAAAGGAGAATCGATGGCCATTCCCATGTCCGAGCCCGACATCACCAGCGTGGAGCGGGCTGCCGTGCAGCAGGTGCTCGGCACCACGACCCTCAGCATCGGCCCCTGGACCGACCGATTCGAGCAGGCGCTGGCGGCGCGCCTCGGTGTGCGGCACGCGGCCGCCGTCAGCAGCGGCACCGCGGGTCTCCACCTCGCGATGCTCGCCGCCGGCATCGAGGAGGACGACCTCGTCATCACGACGCCGTTCAGCTTCGTCGCGTCGGTGAACTGCATCCTCTATGCACGTGCCCGCCCGGTGCTGGTCGACGTCGAGCCGACGGCGCTCACCATCGATCCCGAGGCGATCGAGCGCCGCGTGCGCGAGCTGACCCGCAGCGGGGGCGGCCGCCATCGTCGCCTGAAGGCGATCCTGCCGGTGCACGTCTTCGGGCAGACGGCCGACATGGACCCGATCCTCGACATCGCGCGTCGTCACGACCTCGTCGTCGTCGAGGACGCGTGCGAGGCCATCGGCGCAACCTACAAGGGCCGGCCGGCGGGCACGCTCGGCGACGCCGCGGTGTTCGCCTTCTATCCGAACAAGCAGGTGACGACCGGCGAGGGCGGCATGGTGGTGACGCCGCGTGCCGACTGGGATGCGCTCTTCCGCAGCCTGCGCAACCAGGGGCGCGACGTGTTCGACGGCTGGCTGTCGCACACGCGCCTCGGCTACAACTACCGTCTCGACGAGCTCAGCGCCGCGCTCGGCACGGCGCAGCTCGCCCGGCTCGACGAGCTGCTGTCGCGTCGCGCGCAGGTGGCGAGCTGGTACGGGCGACGACTCGAACGCATCGACGACGTGACGCCGCCGGCGGTGGCGCCGTGGACGACGCGCATGAGCTGGTTCGTCTACGTCGTGCGGGTGCCGGCCAGCGAGCGCGACCGCGTCATCCACGAGCTCGCACGTCGCGACATCCCGGCGCGGCCGTACTTTCCGCCGATCCACCTCCAGCCGTACCACCGCCGCGTGCTCCGCGCGCGGCCCGGCGACTTCCCCGTCACCGAGGCCGCCGGCGAGACGTGCCTGGCGCTGCCGTTCTTCGGCACCATGCGCGAGGCGCAGGTGGACGAGGTCTGTGGCGCGCTCGACGAGGCGTTGCACGGGGCCGTGCCCCGTCGCGCCAGTGCCTGACAGAGGAGATACCGATGCCCGTTCGACGTTCCTTCTTCTCGCGCAACCCGCGCCTGCTGTCGCTGCTGGCGAGCCTCGAGCTCGCCACGGCGGCCTACGTCGCGGCGTTCGCGCTCCGTTTCGATCTCGTCATTCCCGACCGTTACGCGACCGCCATCCTGGCGTCCCTGCCGGCGCTGCTGGCGTGCAAGCTGATCGGCTTCGGCGCCGTCGGCATGTACTCGGGCTGGTGGCGTCACGTCAGCATGCGTGAGCTGCGCGACATCGTCGCCGGCAACGCGCTGGCGTCGGCGCTCTTCCTGACCTCGATGGTCTTCGGGCTCGGGCTCGACGGCTTCCCGCGCTCCATCTTCCTGCTCGACCTGCTGTGCTGCACGGCGCTCACCGTCGGCCTGCGCCTGGCGATCCGCCTCGGTCGCGAGTCGGAGGATCGCTCCAAGGGCGTGCGGCGCATCGATACGCTGGTGCTGATCGTCGGCGCCGGCTCCACCGGTATCCGTCTGCTCGAGGAGATCGAGAGCCGCTCGCACCTGAAGCTCGCGGTGGTGGGCTTCATCGACGACGACCCCGGCAAGATCGGGCTCCGCATCGGCGGCATCCCGGTCCTGGGCTCGATCGACGACGTCCCGGCGCTGGTGCCGCGCTACGACGTCGGCGAGGTGCTGGTGGCCATTCCGTCGGCGACGGGTCCGCTGCTGCGACGCATCGTCCAGCGCTGCACCGAGGCGGGCGCGCGGCATCGCGTCGTCCCGACGCTCGGCGAGCTGGTGACCGGTCGCGTGATGATGACGCAGATGCGCGAGGTGAAGGTCGACGACCTGCTCGCACGCGAGCCCGTGCGGCTCGATCTGCCGGTGGTGCGCGAGCACATCGGCGGCCAGCGTGTCCTGGTGACCGGTGCCGCCGGTTCGATCGGGTCGGAGCTCTGTCGCCAGGTCGCGGGCTACGGTCCCGAGGTGCTGGTGCTCTACGACCGCCACGAGAACGGCATGTTCGCGCTCGAGATGGAGCTGCGGCAGCGCTTCCCGCAGGTGCGCTTCGAGGCCGTCCTCGGCGACGTGCTCCTGCCCGATCAGCTCGATGCCGTCTTCGGCACGCATCGACCGGCGCTGGTGTTCCACGCCGCGGCCTACAAGCACGTGCCGCTCGCGGAGGCGAATCTGCTCGAGGCGGTGCGCAACAACGTGCTCGGCACCCGCAACGTCGCGCAGGCGGCGATCATGCACCGCGCCCGCGACTTCGTGCTGGTGTCCACCGACAAGGCGGTACGTCCGACCAGCGTCATGGGTGTCACCAAGCGCATCGCCGAGCTGGTGGTGCAGGGCATCCCGTCGCAAGGCGTGCGCTTCGTGGCGGTACGCTTCGGCAACGTGTTGGGCTCGAACGGCAGCGTGGTGCCGCTCTTCCGCGACCAGATCGCGCGCGGCGGGCCGGTGACGGTCACCGATCCCGACGTCACGCGCTACTTCATGACCATCCCCGAGGCATCGCAGCTGATCCTGCAGGCCGCAGGGCTCGGGCAAGGGAGCGAGATCTACATCCTCGAGATGGGCGAGCCGGTACGCATCGCGGATCTGGCCCGCAACATGATCCGGCTGTCGGGCTTCGCGCCCGACGAGGACATCCCGATCGTCTTCACCGGCCTGCGGCCGGGCGAGAAGATGTTCGAGGAGCTCGTCGACGACGGTGAGGCGGTGGCGCCGACGCCGCACGATCGCATTCGCGTGCTGCACGCCGCGACGGCCCCGATGCGGCCGGCCGAATGGCTGCCGCGACTCGAAGCCGCGGTCCTCACCGGCGATGCGCGCGCCACCGTGCGCATGCTGCAGACGCTGGTCCCGGGCTACCGGGTGAGCAGCGAGCTGCTCGCCGGCATGCCGCCGGAGCGTGTCGTCCCGGCGCGCGACGCGCTGACGTCGGCCGCATGACGTCGGCCGTGCTCCTCGGCGCGGCGCTCCTCGCCGCCGCCGGGGGGCTCGGCGGTGGAGAGACTCTCCAGCGCGCGCTCGATGCGGGTGGTGTGGTGGAGATACCGGCCGGCGTCTGGGAGGTGGCACCGCGGCGCGGGACCGACGCGCCGATGCTGTCGATCCGCGGCGGCACGACGCTGCGCTGCGCGCCGGGCGCCGTCATCCGTCTGCGCGACGGCGCGTTCGGCCACGGCGAGACGCTGAACGAGGCGCGCATGCTGGCGAACATCGACGTCGGCGGCCGGGTGCTCGACGGCACCGACATCCGCATCGAGGGCTGCACGTTCGACGGCAACGATCGTGGCAACGGCGACCCGAGCACCGGTTCGCCCGAGCTGATCACGTGCGTGCGCTGCGAGCGCTTCGTCGTGCGCGACAGCGTGCTGCAGGACGTCACCTACCAGGGCGTGGCGACCTACCTCGGCGCGGGACACGTCGTCGAGCGCAACCGGCTCCATGGCGTCGCCCAGACGCACAACGCCGACGCCATCCAGCTGAACGGGGGCCGCGACGTCCGCATCACCGGCAACACGTGCGCCAACTGCTCGGAGGCCTTCGTGGTCCAGCACGCGACGGGCCGCGACGGAGCGGCGGCGCACGGCGCGGTGATCGCGGACAACACGGCGGTCGGGCTCGCCGCCGATGCGGCGTGCCGCGGTGCGGGAGCGCCCTTCGCGTGCTGCGAGGGTCCCCGGCGTGGGAGCGGGCGTGACCTCTGCGCCGCGGGCCGTGCCGTCGGCAGCTCCATCATCGTCGTCGCCGAGGACGTGGTGGTGCGCGGCAACACGGTGCGGAACGCGAACCAGATCAGCGTGCAGGCAGGCCGTGGGTTCCCGGTGCGTCGCGTGTTGGTGGAAGAGAACCTCGTCCTGGGCGGTCGGGCGAACGGCATCCTGCTGTACGCCATCGCCGGGGTTCCGGCGCTCGATGACGTCGTCGTGCAGGGTAACGAGGTGCGCGGCGTCGCGGCCAGCGGCGTGCAGCTGCGCGGCATCGCGCGGGGCGTGGTCGTGATCGACAACACGTTGGCCGACAACTGCGCGCGCGGCGCGTGCGCCACCGGCGTGCTCGTCGGCGATGGAGTCGAGCGGCTCGTCCTGCAGGCGAACCGGATCACCGTC
Organism: Binatia bacterium; assembly: GCA_036009625.1. Classification (GTDB taxonomy): domain Bacteria; phylum Desulfobacterota; class Binatia; order DP-6; family DP-6; genus DASYLJ01. The sequence continues at coordinate 15,797 of DASYLJ010000073.1, read as the reverse complement.
AGGCCGGGGAGCGGACCCGCGATCGTGCGGGGCGAGGTGCCCCGATCGGCGCGCGCGCGGGGCGTTCCGCCCCGGAGTTGAACCGCGCGACGATCGAGACGTGCATTCTCGTGCCCACCCAGTCGCATTTGCGACGCCGCTGCTGCGCGTTGCTCACGGCGGACGCGCGGGGCAGGGCGCCCCATCGTGGATACGTACAGGGTGCTGTCGCGTCTGCGATGTGGCGGCATGTGGGTTGCAGTCGGTCACCTCCGCGGTGTGGCGGCGGAGCGCGCCTCGTCACGTCGCGGATCCCTGGCGCGCGAAAGGACGGTCCGATGCGAGTTCTGCACCTGCTGAAGGCGAACCGAGGTGGCACGTGGGCATGGCGGCAGGCAGCGGTGCTGAAGGCCGCGGGCGCGGACGTCGTGGTGGCGCTGCCGCCGGGCACCGGCCTCACGCCGGCGTTCCGTCGTGCCGGCGCGACAGTCGTCGAGGCGGATCTCGGCGTGTCGGTGGACGAGCCGTGGCGCGCGGCGAGCGCACTCGCGCGCGTGCGGAGGTTGGTGGACGATCTCAAGCCCGACGTGATCCACACGCACGCCGCGGGCATGGCCGCGGTGGCGCGGCTGGCGCTCGGGCGTTCGCATCCGGTGCCGCGCGTCTTCCAGGTCCGCAGCCCGGAGCATCTGGAGCACCCGGCGCTGCGCCGTCTCGATCTGGCGACGGCAGGCCCCAACGACGCGTGGATCGCCACCTGTCGCTGGATCCAGCAGGCGTACCTGCAGCAGGGCGTAGCGCCGGGACGCGTCTTCCTGTCGCACCACGGTGCCGACCTCGATCGTTTCACGCACGCCGCGGCCGGTGGCTTCCGCAAGGCGCTCGGCGTGAGCGAGGCGACCGCGATCGTCGGCATGGTGGCGCACATGCAGAAACCGCGTACGTTGCTCGGACAGCGACGCGGTCCGAAGGGGCACGAGGTGTTCATCGAGGCCTTCGCGCGCGTCGCCAAGTCGCGGCAGAACGTGCTCGGCGTCGTCGTGGGCGGTGCCTGGGACGGGGCGTCGGCGTACGAGGCGCGTCTCAAGGCGCGTGGTCGCGAGCTCTGCGGCAACGCGCTGCGGTTCACCGGCCCGCGCGACGACGTCCCGGTGGTGTACCGCGACCTCGACGTGGCCGTGCATCCGTCGCGCTCGGACTGCGGGGCGGGGGCCGTCGAGTCGCTGGCCGCCGGCTGTCCCACCATCGCCACCGACGTCGGCGGTCTGCGCGACGTCGTGATCCACGGCCGGACCGGGTGGGTGGTGCAGGTGGGGGACGCCGATCGGCTCGCCAGCGCCATCCTGCAGGCGCTGGGAGATCGCGCCGAGGCGCGGCGGCGGGCGTCCACGGGCCAGGAGCTGGTTCGCGACCTGTTCGACGTGGAGCGTACCGGGCGCGAGGTGATGGCGATCTACCGGCGCCTCACCGGCATGGCCGCCGTCGAGGAGGAGGCCGCAGAGCGCACGGCGATCGCGGTATGAGATCCCGGTTTTGGGGGATTGTCGGCGCGCGCGGGCGAGAGTAGCTTCGGCGCCGTGGTGGCGGTGTGGGGAACCGGGAGTGAGGGTTCCGCGTGCCACACGGATATCGAAGCATCGCAGTCGTCATGTTGCTGGCGGTCGGGCTCATGGGCCCGCGGCCGCTGCGCGCCGAGCCGCTGATCGAGCTCGCGGACGAGGGACGCACGCTGATCTACACCGCGCGTCCCGGGGACAGTCCGGGTGCGGTGGCGGCGGCCTTCGGGCTGCCGCCCGAGGCGTTGCCCGGCTTCCTCGCGGCCAACGGCATCAAGGACGACACGGCGGTGCCGCGCGGCTTCCGCTACCGCATCCCGAACCCCGTCGCCGCCGAGGCGGCGGCACTGGTGGCACGGCAGCAGACGCTCGTGGCCGACAGCGACGCCGCCAAGGCACGCGTCGCCGATCTCGAGCGCTCGTTCACGGCACTGCGCGAGAACGCCGACTTCACCGCCGCACAGCGCCGGCGACTCGAGCAACTCGAGCTGCGTTGGAGCGTCGTGACGTGGGTCGTGACCCTGCTCATCGTCGCCGTGCTGGTCGCGATCGGCTTCGCCATCGCCGCCATCCGCAAGGAGCAGCAGGCCGAGCGCTGGGCGCGGGCGATGGCGCAGGAGGCAGAGGAGAAGCGACGCACCGGGCTCGTCGAGCGCCAGCAGGCGGCCAAGCACGTCGTGGAGCTCGAGGCGCGCGTGCGCGAGCTGGAGCAGCAGGTGGTGGCGCGCGTACGCGCGATCGGGCGCTGAGATCGCCGGTCGCCGCAGGTCCGGGACGCCTCGTCGTCGTGACGGACAGCACGACGCGTGTGCGTCGGTGACCGATCCAGTATAGACGCCTCGCCGCGGCGGATTCGCCGACGACGAGGAGGACGAGGATGGGCACCGCACACACCCGCTGGAGCGCGGTCATCGCGATCGCGCTCGCCACTGCCGTCATCGTGCATGCCGGTGCGCCCTTCTGGGGCGCCACGGAGTCGATGCCCGCCGAGACCGATCCGGCGACGTTGAAGCCTGGCGAGTTCGTGTGGGACGCGGCCGCCGCGCCCGCAGGACCCATCGTGGTGGTCGTCAGCCTCACCGAACAGCGCGCCTACGTCTATCGCAACGGGCTCCGCATCGGTGTCACCAGCGTCAGCACGGGGAAGCCGGGACACGTCACGCCCACCGGCGCGTTCATGGTGCTGTCGAAGGACAAGAACCATCATTCGTCCACGTACAACGACGCGCCCATGCCCTATCAGGAGCGGCTCACCTGGGACGGCGTCGCGCTGCACGCCGGTGGGCTGCCGGGCTATCCGTCGTCGCACGGCTGCGTGCACCTGCCGTCGGAGTTCGCGCGCCGGCTGTTCGACGTCAGCCCGCGCGGCATGACCGTCGTCATCGCGAAAGACGGCGAGGCGCCGCGCGACGTCGTGCACCCGGCGGTGCTGGCCCCGGTGGCGGCGCAGGACGGGGTACCGATCGAGGAGCCGCGACTGTCGGCGAGCGAGGCATTCCGCTGGCAGCCCGAGCTGGCCAACGACGGTCCGGTATCGCTCGTCGTGAGCGGTGCCGATCAGCGCGTGCTGGTGTATCGCGACGGCGTCGAGATCGGACGCGCCCGCGTCACCGTGCGCGATCCCGGCCGTGCGCTGGGCACCCACGTGTTCACGGCCCTCGACGGCGGATCGAACGGCGCGCCGCGATGGAGTGCCGTCGGCATCCCCGGCCATGCCGGTGACGATGCGCGGCCGCTCGATCCGGGCGAGGTGAAGCGCGTCACGATGCCGCCGGCGTTCCTGGCCGCGGTGCGTCCGCTGATCGTGTCGGGCACGACGCTGCTCGTCACCGACGCGCCGGTGCTGCCGACCACCACCGGCGTGCCGCTGCAGCTGGTGACGGACAACCCGCCCGTCAGCGGCTGATCCAGGATCAGCGCGGTGGCACGTCGAACGTCATCAGGACGAGCGTCGGGCTGCCACCGCCCGATTCGATGCGTCGCACGTTGAGCAGCAGGCGAAGCCGCCCGACGCCGGGGAAATCCTGCTCGATGGCGACGCCGTCGTGCCGCCCGTCGGCTCGGACGCCGCCGTCGAGGTGCTGACGCAGGAGCGGCATGTCCCAGGCGCCGCCATGCAACGTGTAGAGATGACGACCGACGACGTCGGCATCGTCGAGAGCGAAGGTACGCAGGAAGGCCGGGTTGGCGAGCCGGACGTGCAGGTCGACGTCGAGGATCACCACCGGGCGGCCGAGCGTCTCGGTCATCGCGTCGACGTAGCGGCGGATCGCCCGCAGCTCGTCTTCGCGTCGGCGGACCTCGTCGATGTCGAACAGCGCCAGCACGGCGCCGTCGATGCGGTTGTCGGTGCTCTTGTATGGGCGGATGCGGAGCGCGTACCACGTGCCCGCACGGTCCTGGACCTCGCGCTCGACCATCGCCACGGTGTCGATCGCTTCGCGGATGAGCCGTTCCAGGTCGGGACAGTCGATGTCGGGGACGATGTGTCCGATCGGCCGTCCGATGTCGCCGGGCAGGAGGTTCAGCACGCGCTCCGCCATCGGCGTGAAGCGACGGATGCGGAGATCGGTGGACACGATCAGGATCGCGATGCGCACGCTGCCGAGGATGTTGAGCAGGTCGCTGTTGACGCGGCTCAGCTCCTCGTTGCGCTCGCGGAGCTCTTCGTTGACGGTGTTGAGCTCCTCGTTGGTCGACTGCAACTCTTCCTTCGCGGTGTCGAGCTCCTCGTTGGTCGACTGCAGCTCCTCGTTGCTGGAGAGGATCTCCTCGTTGGCGGACTGCAGCTCCTCGTTCGCCGCCTCCAGCTCCTGGACGACCGATTGCAGGTAGTTGCGGCTCGCGGCGAGCTCCTCCGCGAGTGGCGACACGGCCGTGGGTTCGACGAGGGGCTGGACCGTCCGAGCGGCGGGCGGTGCGACCGACGATTCGAACAGCACCAGCAGATGCCGCGCGCTGCTCCCCTGCAGCGGCAGGACCTCGACGTCGACGCTCCGCCAGGCACCGTCGCGCTCGACGCGCAGGGCTTCCCGTCGCGCCGGGCGGTTGGTGCGGCGCACGTCGTCGATGGCCTCGCGCAGCCCGAGCAGCAGGCCGTCGCGCGCCATCTTGAACAGGCTGAGGCTCGGGTCGCCCGACGCCGGTTCGAGGTACGGACCCGTCTGCCCGCGGAAGTGGGTGATCTGCAGGTCCGCATCCACCACCACCCCCGGTGGTGAGTAGCGATCGAGCAGGACGCGATTGGCCTCGTTCTGCACGGCACGCGTGTCTTCGCGGGCCAGGGCGGTGGGTCGCGGCGGCGGGGCGTTGTTTGCGGAGCGTGCCGCGAGAGGGAAACCGGCGATCGCGATCCGGTGCGTCGCCTTGCGGACATAGAGGCGGTGGCGCCGGTCGAGGAGCTCGAAGAGGTCCGTATGCGTGCCGATGGTCTCGGCGTGTCCCAGCATCAGGAAGCGACTCGACGTCAGGGCGTAGTGGAAGACGCCGAGCAGCTTCGATTGCAGGCCGGCCTGGAGATAGATCAGCACGTTGCGACACAGGATCAGGTCGAGCTTCGAGAACGGTGGGTCGCGCGTGATGTCCTGGCGTGCGAAGACGCAGAGGTCGCGCACGATCTTCGAGATGCGATAGCCGCCGTCCACCTTGGTGAAGAAGCGACGCAGGCGCTCAGGCGAGACGTCGGCGGCGATGGATGGCGGATACAGCCCGATGCGCGCCCGTTGGACCGCATCCTCGCTCACGTCGGTGGCGAAGATCTGGATGGGCGTCCGGTCGCCCCGCCCCTCGAGATACTCGATCATCGCGATGGCCAGCGAGTATGCTTCCTCGCCGGTGGCACATCCCACCACCCACGCCCGCACCGCGCCGTCACGATGCTCGTCGAACACGCGAGGGAGGACGTGCTCGGCGAGGGCCGCGAACGACTGGGGCTCGCGGAAGAAGCGCGTCACGTGGATCAGGATGTCGCGGTAGAGCGCCTGCACCTCATCGGGCGTGTCGCGCAGGAGAGGCAGGTACTCATCGAGGCGCGTCAGGCGATGCAGCACGAGACGTCGCTGCAGACGACGTTCGATGGTGGCGAGCTTGTAGTGCCGGAAGTCGACGCCGGTCGCGGTGCGCAGCATGCCGAAGATACGCAGCAGCTGCTCGCTGCGGGCGACGGGCGTCGACTGTTCGTCGTCGAGTGGGTCGTCCAGCAGTCGTCGCGAGACCTGCGCGGCGATACGTGCGATCTCGGCGCCGAGGTCGGCGGCGGGGAGCACGACGTCCACCTCGCCCGTCCCCACCGCGGCGCGTGGCATGCCGTCGAAGCGGGCGGTGTCCGGGTCCTGTGCCAGGGTGATGCCACCGGCCGCCTTCACGTCGCACAGGCCGTCGGCGCCGTCGGCACCAGTGCCCGACAGCACGACGGCCAGGGCGCGGTGCCCGGCGTCCTCGGCGAGGGTGCGGAAGAAGTGGTCGATGGGGTGATGCTGCGAGGCGTCCGCCGGTCGTGGCACGCACTGCAGGGTGTCGCCGCGCAGCTCGAGCTGCGCGTTCGGTGGATTCACGTAGATGTGGTTCGGCTCGAGAACGACCGCGCCCGACACCTGCGTGACGGGTATCGTCGTATGCGACTGCAGCAGGGCGGGCAGCAGGCTGTCCTGCTCCGGGGCCATGTGCTGGACGATGACCACGGCGACGCCCGTGTCCGGCGGAATTCCCGCGATCAGCTGTGACAGCGCATCGAGGCCGCCCGCCGACGCCCCACAGCCGAGGACGAGCAGCGAGGTCGGCGACGGCTCAGGTGATCGGTCGTCCATGCAGGTCGCTTGCGTCGTGCCACCCGCCCGGCAACGGCGTGCCGGCGAGACGGAGCAGGAGCGGGCCGATCTCGAGGGCGGGCAGGATGTGGTCGACGGCGACGGCACGGATGGCACTCGTCGGCATGCCGGGCGCCAGGGCGTCGTCGGGGTGCTGCACGATGGCGACCCCGCCGTAGTGCTTCACCATGGCGAGCCCGAGGACGCCGTCGGCGAGCCCTCCCGACAGGATGACGCCGATCACCCGGCGCCCGTGGGCGCGTGCCGCGGAGCGGAAGAGTGGATCGATCGCGGGGCGGAAGCCGTGCTCGGGCGGGCCATGCGTGACCAGCAGGCGGTCGGCGCTGACGACGAGGTGGTGATCCGGGGATGCCAGGAACACGTGTCCCGGTCGCAGCGGTTCGCGGTCGACGGCGTAGCTCGCGGGTAACGCCCCAGCGGCCTCGATGACCTGGGGGAGGACGCCCGGTGTGCTGGGACCGCGATGGATGGCCACCACGATCGTGAGGTTCGAGGCGGTGCCGAGGCTCGCGATGATCGGCCGCAACGCGTCCAGTCCGCCCGCGGAGGCACCGACGACGACGAGATCGGGGCCTGTCATACCGCCCTTAGATGCCCGCTGCCTGCGGGGGTCAACTCGGGAGGCTCGCTTTTCGCCAAAGGGTGGTATGCCGAGGGCAGGGTATGGCCGATCGGACGACAACGCGCGTCGGGCGGAGCGGAGGTTCTCGCACCGCGCCGGCTCCGCGTTGCGACGTCTGCAGTCGGCCCATCCGAGGGCTCGTCGTACCGGCCACGTCCGGCGTGCGACCCGTGCTGCGGTGCAGTCGATGCGAGCAACCCCAGGCTGAGGGCCCATCTGCGGTGTCGCCGATGGATGGCCCGGTCTCGACGCGCAAGCGACAGGAGGCTTGGATGCAGAGCCTCGGCAACCACGTGCGCCGGACGCGTGAGCTCCTCGGTCTGACCCAGGGACAGCTCGCGACGATCGCCGGAGCGAGTCAGGCGGCCGTCAGCCGGCTCGAGCTCGGCAGCGCGCTCGGCACGCCCTATCTCGTCGTCCTCGCGGTGCAGAGCGCGCTCTGCACGAAGCTCCGCGAGCTGACGGAGCTCCCCGCCACCGAGACAGAGGGCGCCCTCGGGCATCCGAGCATGATGGCCGAGCTGACCGACGCACGACCGCTGCCGCCCGTCGTCGTCGCCGAGGAGCTGCTGCGCTACGTCGCGATCTTCAACGAGGCGCCGCCGCCGCTGCGGATGCAGCTGCTCGCGATCGTGGAGGCGGTAGCGACACCGGCGGCGGCGAAGTCCCCGCTGCCCTGAGGGAGCGTCGGGTCAGCCGAACGCGCGCGTCGCGAACCAGAACACGCCCAGGCCGGCGAGCGCCGCCGAGCCCACCTCCGCCACCAGCGGGCGCCAGCGTCCCGCGGCCACGATCAGCGGGAACACGAGGACGACGATCGCGAGCTGCCCGAGCTCGACGCCGACGTTGAACCCCAGCAGCACCCGCGCCAGGTCGAGCGGTGGGAAGGCGGCCTCCACCAGCACGCTGGCGAAGCCGAAGCCGTGCAGCAGGCCGAACGCGAACGCGGCGCCCCAGCGCAGCCGGAGCGGCGTGCCGGAGCGGCGCAGGCGCAGCAGGTGGCAGGCGGAGAAGAGAGCGATGCCCACGAGCGCCAATGCCGGCACGTTGCCGATACCCAGGGCCGCGAGCAGCGACAGCGCCAGCAGCACGCTCGCGGTGAGGAGCGGCAGCACGGTGCCGCGCGTCCCGGCGAGCCAGACGTTCTCGGCCGCCACCAGCGCCACCGACAGGCCGATCAGCGCCTCCACCGGCGCCTGTTCCGGATGAACGAAGCCCAGCGTCGCGGCGGCCAGCGTCAGGCTGTGAGCGATCGTGAAGCCGGTGACGATGCGCAGGGTCTCGCCGACCGTGCCGGCGAGGAGCAGCAGGGCCAGCACGAAGGCGAGGTGATCGGGGCCGGAGAGGATGTGCTCCAGCCCGAGCCGGGTCGAGGCCAGCAGCGACGGTGCCCCATCGTCGCCGAGCCGCCACGCGCGCAGGCCGTCGGACAGCACGCGCTCGGTGCTGGTGCCGTCGGCGTGGCGCACGCGGACGAAGTGCAGGTGGCTCGGTGCGACGTCGAGGAACGCCGTGCTCTCGATACGGAGCGGTCCGTCGGCGTCGCAGCGAACGCGCCATGCGAGGGCGAGACGGCCGGGTGGCGCGACGAGCGCGTGTGGTGAGGCCACCGGCATGCACGGCGTCTCACCGGCGACGAGACGGATGCGATCCGTCAGGTAGTTGCCGAACCGCGTCGTGTCGCCCGGAGGCCACGGCAGTCGCGAGGCCTCGAGCGCCGAGGTGCGGAACGTCACGCCGGCCTCGTGCAGGCCCAGGTCCCACACCGCCCACGAGGTGCTGCGCTCGTGTGCGACGGCGGGCGCGGCCAGCACGACCAGGAGGAGGAACGCGCCGCGCATCGACGTCACGGGGCCTGCGCCAGGCGCACGTCGGCACGCGCGCGCAGCTCGTCGAGATAGCGGCGCAGGCCGCGCTCGCCGGCGCGACGTTGCCATTCCGCCCGCACCTCGGTCTCGATCGTCGTCAGGGTCGGTGCGCTGGGCTCGTCGCGCGCCACCAGGATGAGCACCCACAGTGCGCCCGCGGTGCGCACCGGGTCGCTCACACCGCCCGGTGCGAGCTCGAGGGCGGTGCGCAGCCCCGTCGCGCCCAGATAGTCTGCGACCTTCGCCGGCGGCAGCGGCCCGTCGGGCACCGGCGTGACGCCGGCGTCGCCGAGCGCGCCACGGACGGCGTCGACGTCCTCGCCGGCGCGGAGCCGTGTCGTCGCCTCGCGCGCGCGTCGCTGCGTGTCGGGCGTGTCGGCGGTCCAGCCGACGGTGCGCAGGTGCAGGCGGCCGGGGCGCGTGAAGAAGCCGCGCTCGGCGTCGTAGAACGCGGCGAGCTCCGTCGCAGACGGCTCCTCGTCGGGTTGATCGGCCTCGGCCACCGCCGCAGCGATGACGGCGGCGGCGAGCTCGCGTCGGACGCGTGGATCGACCTGCGCGAGGCCGAGCTCGAGGCCGCGCTGCACCAGCAGCTCCTCGTCGACGAGGCGGTCGAGGATGTGACGACGGAGCGTCGGGTCGACAGGGTCCTGCCGGTCGGCGGTCACGCCGGCGACGGTACGTTCGTAGTCGTCGGTGCGGATGGCGACGCCGTTGACGGTGGCGACGCGCTCGGGACCGACGTCGTCGCCGCGCGTGCTGCCTGATGCGAGGAGCGCGCCCGCCGCGAGGACGAGTCCCACGCCGGCGCCGAAGGCCAGCAGCAGCGAGCCGCGATCGGGACGCGTCACGATGCCTCCGGGCGCACGTAGATGGGCGACGACCAGGCGCGCTCCTCGGCGGGGGCGAGGCAGTCGTCGTCGTAGGGCGTGCGGTAGTCGCCCCAGCACGGGTTCACCTTCGTGCAGTTGCCCTGCGCGTCGTACTCGCAGCGCAGGGCGGCGGCGTTGACGGCCGGCGTCGGCTCCTGGACGGCGCGCGCGTAGTAGATGACCTCGCGTCCGCCGGCGACGAAATCGGGATCGGTGACGTCGCCCTCGCAGCTCGCGGCGCCGTCGGGGCAGGCGATGGTGCGCCACGGATCGTCGATCAGCGTGCCCACCGGCTCACCCTTCGTCGTCTGCGGACGGATGCGGACGATCTCGATGCGCGTGATGCGGTGGCGCTCGTCGGACGGGTGGTAGCACTCGCCGCGGCAGAGGTACTCGAGGCGCTCGGCGCCGAGCGCGGCACCGGCCCACTCGGGGCACCCGGGCTTCTGCTTGAAGGCGCCGACGGCGCGCACGTGCAGGCGCGGTGCCGCCGACAGCGCGAGCGCACTGCCCATCGGTGCGGGACCGTTCGGGCCGTTCAGCAGATCGAACCAGAGCAGCAGGCGTGGACCGCTGGTCGCATAGACCTCGCGGCGCTTCAGCGCCGACCAGATGGCGTCGCGGTCGCGGCCGGTGGCGTGCACCGCGACCAGGCCGCCGGTCATGAAGAAGGACGCCTGGCGCTCCATGTCGAGCAACTGGAACGCCTGCGGCCCGTCGTCGTCGAGCGGCGCGCTCATGTCGAACGGCACCGACTCGGGTCGTGGCTCGCCGGCGGGGGCCATCAGGCGCGCGTGCCATGCCGCGTCGCGCGCACCGGCGACCTCGGTCATGCGGCGGCGGCCGTACTCCTTGTACCCGGTGCCTGGCCGCGCGCTGTGGTTGTCGCTCGAGGCGATGAAGCCGAAGCGGAAGCGGCGCGGCGCGGCGGGATCGTCGAAGTTCGAGATCGCGAGCGCGTACTGCGACGAGCTCTGCGGCCGGTAGTTGAAGGCGGGCAGGAAGCAGTTGCGACAATACCCGCAGTCGAGCCACGCTTCGGAGCCCGCCCATGGCACCGTGCGACGGCCGGCGGCGCCGGCACGCAGGAAGTCGGTGCGGGCCTTCGCCACGCGACGCTCGCACTCGGCGGCGGGCGCGTCGGCGCACTGGGTACGGATCAGCTCGCCCGCCTGCCAGCAGCAGGGGAGGTACTCTTTGGTCGGCGCCGCGCACACCGGGTTGCCGGCGTCGTCCCAGGTGACGTCGCGCCAGTCGCGGTACTCCTCCGAGTTGCCGTGCCCCGAGTAGACCTCGATGAGCGTCTGGCGCGCCGGATCGTGCTGCGCGCCCACCAACTGCTTGTCCCAGCTCGAGCCGGGCGGGGTGTAGAAGCCCCAGGTGTTGCCGTGCGGGATGACGATGGTGTCGAAGCCCCACTGCGACAGCTTCTCGAACAGGGCCGCCGGCGTCTGCGCCGACTCCGAGCAGTCGGCGGGCAGGTCGTGCACGTCCACACCCTCCGGACAGAGTGGGGTCTTCACCAGCTCCTGCTGGAAGACGGCGAAGTCGAAGTAGCGCTCACGGTTGCGCCAGTCGAGGACGGGAAACTGCAGGCGCTGCCAGAGCGGTGGCCGGCGACGGAGCGCGCCGACGAGCTGCTCGTTGAGCGCGCTGATCGGACGGGTGGGGACGCGGTCGTCGGCGGTGTCGTGCAGGATGACGTTCTTGTGGCCGTAGTGCGTCGCGGGGGTGGTGCCGACCTGCGTCCATTCCCAGCCGAGGAAGGACACCATGTCCGGGTTTGCGGGATCACCCGCGAGCGCATTGCACTGGCGGATCGACTCCTTCGTCTCCGCCCAGTGCTGCGGTGACAGCGTCTCGGCATGGTCGTTGATGCTCCAGAAATCGAGCCCGGAGCAGAAGCGCGCGAAGTCGCAGGCATCGGCCGGTGGATGCGCGCCCTCGCCCTGGAGGATCGGCAACGAGCGCAAAAAGGCGTCGGCCGAGAACGTGGTGTGGACGTGGAGGTCGCCGAAGAGAATTTGCTTCGGCGCCGGGGCCGGCGACGCCGCCTGCTGCGCCGCGGCGCGCGCGGTGATGACCGCGGCCGGTGGCCGGGCCGACGTGATCTCGCCCGGCCCTTCGTGTGTCCCGCCGCCGCAGCCGGCCAGCAGGAGCAGCATGATCCCGATCGCACGCCGTCCATCGTCTCGCATCGCCGTCCCTCCGTCCGCGCTTCGCACGGCCGCACCGTTGCTCAACTTGCACGGACGATGCAACAACCCAGGGGCCACGCCTCAGCGGGATGGGGCGAAGCCGGGACACGAGCGGACGGGCAGGGGCGGATAGCGCGGGAATCGAGGGTCGCTCTGCGCCTTGTCGCATCGCCAGAACGTGCTGCCGCGGGCCGTGGTGGTGGTGCGGGCGTGCATGCATACGGCGCAGAGGCCGACCGTTCGGACGCGCTCAGCCGTGTCGTCGGAACTCGACATGGTCGACCATGGCGCGCAGCGCCCGCACCGCGCGGTGCGCGCTCGGATAGCAGAGGCGGCCGCCGTCCCGCACGCCGACCGGTCCCGCGTTGCCGTAGGCGCGGTCGGTGTACACCAGCTCGGTGGCGACGAGGACGGGCTTCTGGTGCCGCTCCGAGGCGGCCTGCGCCGCTTCGGCGTAGCGCCGGTCCTGGCGCTCGTGGAACTCGACGATGCGATCGAGACCGTGGCCGGGGAAGAACTCGCCGGTACGGAAGACGTTGGCCTGGTTCGCCTGGATGCCGATGCCGAGGAAGAGCACGGCGTCGACGTCGGGATGCGCGCACACCAGATCGAGGGCATCGGGGATGGTGTCGCGGGTCTCGCCACCGGCGAGATCGATCGGATTCTGCCGGCTCCAGCGTGCGGGCACCATGGTGTCGATGCGCGCGCGCAGCGCCTCGGGCAGCGGCAGCAACGTCAGCCCGGCGGCGCTGAGCGCGTCGGCGCTGAGCACGCCCCAGCCGCCGGCCGTCGTGAACACCACGACGCGACGTCCGCGCGGCAGCGGCTGCGTCGCGAACGTCGCCGCCCACTCGAAGGCGTCCTCCACGGTGGGGGCGCGCAGCACGCCGAGCTGGCGGCAGACGCCGTCGAACACGCGGTCGTCGGTGGCGAGCGAACCGGTGTGACTGGCGGCGGCGCGTTGGCCCTCGGCGCCGGCGCCACCCTTCAGCAGGACGAGCGGCTTCACCGCCGTGATGCGGCGCATGGCGTCGAGCAGCGCGCGGCCGTCGACGACGCCTTCGAGATAGGCGAGGGCGACGGCGGTGTCGTCGTCGACGGCGAAGTAGTCGAGGTAGTCGGCGATGGTCGTCTGTGCGGAGTTGCCGCACGAGATGGCCTTCCCGACGCCGACGCCGGTCAGCACGGCGTAGTTGAGGAACCCGGAGACGAGGTTGCCGCTCTGGCTCGCGACGCCGATGCGGCCCGGCGGCGGGTAGGGCGCCACGATCTGCGCGCACAGGTCGTCGGCGGTGGAGACGAGCCCTTGGCCGTTGGGGCCTGCGAGCAGCATGCCTTCGGCGGTTGCCGTCGCCACCAGCTCCTGCTCGAGCACGCGACCCTCGGGCCCCGACTCGCCGTAGCCGCCGCTGGCGACGAACGCGGCGCGCACGCCGATGCGCGCGCAATCGCGCAGCAGCTGCGGGTTGGCGGCGGTGGGCGTGCAGACGAAGACCAGATCGGCGGCGCCGGCGGGCACGTCGGCGACGGTGCGCAGCGTGCGGTGGCCGAGTACCTCGACGCCCTCGCGATTCACCCCGAAGAGCGCGCCCCGAAATCCGAAGCGCAGGATGTTGTGGAAGGCGACGAACCCGAACTTGCCGGGATGGCTCGACACGCCGGCGACGATGACGCCGCGCGGATGGAAGAGCGGCCGGAAGCGCTCGCGCAACGCCGCCGCGTCGGGCGCGGGACGCGCGGCGGTCGCTGTGGTGCTCGTCCCGAGAACGACGAGCGCGTCGACGGCGACCGGCATGCCGTCGCGCACGATGAGCGGATTGACGTCGACGCTCTCGACGTCGGGTCGCTCGACACCCAGGCGACCGAGGCCGACGAGGATGCGTGCGAGCGCCTCCTCGTCGACGGGCGGCTCGCCGCGGAACGCACCCAGCAGCCGCTGCGTGCGTAGCCCTGCGATCATCCGTCGTGCCTCGCGCGCATCGAGCGGTGCCGCCGCGAACACGACGTCGCCGAGCGCCTCGGTGAGGATGCCGCCGACGCCGAGGACGACGCAGGGTCCGAACTGTGGATCGCGCACCAGTCCCGCGATGAGCTCGCGGCGGCCGCGCACCTGCTCGGCGACGAGCAGGCTCACGGCGCCGTCGTCGGGCCGTGCCATGCCGAGCAGCTCGGTGGCGGCGATGCGGACGGCCGCCGCGTCGGCGAGGCCGAGACGGACGAGGTTGCGCTCCGTCTTGTGGGCGATGGCGTCGCCGCAGAGCTTCAAGACGACCGGCCAGCCGAGTGCGGTGGCGGCCGCGACGGCGCTCTCCCCATCCTTGGCGAGGACCTCGCGCGCCATGGGAACGTCGTAGCCGGCGAGGAGCGCCTTCGAGGCATGCTCGGAGAGCGTGGAGGCGGCGACCGTCATCGGTCGGACGGGTTTCGCCGCTCGCTACGGCCCTGTCAACGTCGACGCTAGAAGCGCAGGCCGACCAGGCTCCAGAGCAGCACGGTGAGGACCACCAGCGTGACGACGACGTAGACGCCGTCGCGCTGCAGCGCGAAGCTCACCAGCGAGAACAGGACGCGCGCGATCGGCGTGCCGATCAGGAGCAGGATGCCGAGCTGGATGATGGATGCGGGGTCACCGGTGCGCGCGGCGGTGAACACGGTGCCGACGTGCTCGAGATGGAGCGGCTCGCCGTGGAAGGTGCGCCAGTCGACTACCGTGCCGGTCGTCTGCTGGAGCCAGAGGACGCCGCCGATCAGCGTGACCGTCGCCGCGAGCAGGACGCCCACGCGCAGCAGCATGCCGAGTGCCAGATCGAGCTGGCGATCAGACATGCGCCAGGCTCCCCGAGAGCCCGTGCCAGATCATCTGCACGCCGAGTGCCATGATGACGAAGCCGAACACGAGACGCAGCATGCGCACCTGTGCGCCGGCGAGGAGCCGCGCGCCCAGCGTCGCGCCGAGGAGCACGCCGAGCATGACGGGCATGGTGAGCCCGGGATCGATGTATCCACGGTGCAGGTACAGTCCCGCGCTGGCGGCGGCGGTGACGCCGATCATGAAGTTGCTCGTCGTCGTCGACACCTTGAACGGCAGCCCCATCACCTGGTCCATGGCGAGCACCTTGAGCGCCCCCGACCCGATGCCGAGCAGTCCCGACAGCCCGCCCGCGATGAACATGATCCCCCAACCGCCCGGCACGTGCGCGACGTGGTACGTCTGCAGGTGGCCGTCGACGGGGAAGCTGCCGTCGAGCCGCAACGCCGTGGCGATGCGATCGGCGGTGGCGGGACCCGCCCCATCGGTGTTCTGGCGGAGCGAGACGATCGCCGACCACAGCAGCACGACCCCGAACACGATGGACACCGCCGACACCGGCACCGACGACGCGATCATCGCCCCGACGACGGCCCCGATCGTCGTAGCCACCTCGAGAAACATCCCGACGCGCACATTGGAATAGCCGTCACGCACGTACGACGCGGCCGCCGCCGACGACGTCGCAATGACCGACACCAACGACGCCCCGATGGCGTACCGCAGATCCACCCCGAACCCGAGCGTCAGCAACGGCACCAACACCACACCCCCACCAAGTCCGGTGAGCGCGCCAAGGAAGCCCGCGGCAATCGAGCCCAACGCGAGCAGGAGCGTGAAAGTACCGGCATCCATTGCCGCCGGACCTCGTAGCAGAAGCCACAGAGTTCTCGAACACCGGCGAGCAACGAAGTCGCGCGCCGCGATCGCACAGGAAGGTCACCCGGGACGTCGGTGGGGGTGGCGGCATGGGGACCGCCGAAGGAGCGCGTCGTGAGTGAGCGTGGCGGGGAAAGGGGGAGGCGTGGTGCCGAGCGAGCGCCGCGCGGACCGGCGGTCCCCATGCC
>DASYLJ010000072.1:0-5757 GCA_036009625.1 Binatia bacterium | reverse complement strand
GTCGTCTCGGTGCCCACCTCGGATGAGCCGCGCCGCCGCCGTCGACGACCTCGACCTGACCTTCGCGGACGGCACGGCGGCGCTTCGCGGCGTGCGGCTCGCGGTGTCGTCCGGCGAGATGGTGGCCGTGGTGGGGCCGTCGGGCTGCGGCAAGTCGACGCTGCTGCGCGTGCTGGCCGGCCTCATCGAGCCCAGCGCCGGCACGGTGCGTCTCGACGGTGGTCCGCCTGCCGTGGCGCGGCGCACGACGAGCCCCATCGGCATCGTCTTCCAACAGCCGCGGCTCCTCGCCTGGCGGACGGTGGCGCGCAACGTCGAGCTGCCGCTCGAGCTCGGCGGCATCGCGGCCGACGAGCGCGCGCGCCGTAGCGCCGACGTGCTGGCGACCCTCGGCCTGGCGGAGTTCACCGGCGCCTATCCGTTCGCGCTCTCCGGCGGCATGCGGATGCGCGCCGCGGTGGCGCGCGCGCTCGTCACCGAGCCCACGCTGCTCCTGATGGACGAGCCGTTCGCGGCGCTCGACGAGCTGACGCGCGAGCGCCTGCAGGAGGAGCTGCATGCGCTCCACGTCCGCCGGCGTTTCACGGCCGTCCTCGTGACGCACGCGGTGGCCGAGGCGGTGTTCCTGGCCGATCGCGTCCTGGTGATGAGCCCGCGACCGGGCCGCATCAGCGCCGAGATCGCGGTGCCGTTCGGCGACACGCGCGCGGCCGCCCTGCGCGCCGATCCCGAGTTCGCGCGGCTCACGGGCGAGGTCTCGGCGCGACTGCGAGCGGGCGGCGCATGATCGCGCCGGTCGTGGTGCTGGCACTCGTGCTGCTCGGCTGGCACGCCGCGGTGACGATCTTCGCGCTGCCGCCGTACGTGCTGCCGTCGCCGGTCGCGGTGGCGGCCGAGGCGGCGACGCACGCGCCGGAGCTGGCGAGCGCCACGGCCGTCACCGGTGCCGCGGCCGCGATCGGCTTCGCGGTGAGTGCGGTGCTCGGCGTGCTGATCGGCTTCGTGTTCGCGCAGTCGCGCCTGCTGGCTCGGAGCTTCTATCCCTACGCCGTCTTCCTGCAGACGGTGCCCATCGTCGCCATCGCGCCGCTCATCGTCATCTGGTCGGGCCCCGGGTTCCGCAGCGTCGTCCTGGTGACGGTGCTGGTGAGCGTGTTCCCCATCATCACCGCCGCCACCGCCGGTCTGGGCGGCGTCGAGCGCGATCTCGTCGAGCTGTTCCGTGTCCACGACGCATCGGCGGCGCAGACGCTGTGGAAGCTCCGCCTGCCGCACGCGGTGCCGCAGCTGGTGGCGGGCGCGCAGGCGGCGGGCGGGCTGGCCGTCGTCGGCGCCATCGCGGGCGAGATATTCGCGGGCTACGGCGCCGAGGCGCCGGGGCTCGGCTACCTCATCATGGTGACGTCGGGACAGCTGCGCACGGCGTACCTCTTCGCGGCCGTGCTCTCGTGCACCTTGCTCGGACTGCTCGCCTTCGGCACCCTCGCGCTCGTGGGGGGGCTGGTCACGGCACGCTGGCGCGACGTCGCATGAGGCGACGACTGCTCGCCGTGGCGGCGCTGGTGCTGCTCGCCGCCTGTGGCGGCGGCTCGGACGGCTCGACCGTGCGCGTCGCCCTCAACTGGTTCCCGGAGCACGAGCACGGCGGCTACTACGAGGCGCTCGCCGGCGGCGGCTACCGCACGGCGGGGCTCGACGTCCGCATCCTGCCGGGCGGGCCGCAGGCGCCGGTGCTGTCGCGGGTGGCGAGTGGCGACGTCGAGTACGGTGTCGTCAACGCCGACGACGTCCTCGTCGGTCGCGCCGCCGGCGTCGCGGTGGTGGCGGTGATGGCGCCGATCCAGACGAGCCCGGTCTGCGTCATGGTGCACGCCGCCAGCGGGTTCACCACGCTCCAGGACATCCGCGACGTGACGCTCGCCGTGCAGATCGCGTCGCCCTACTGGCAGTTCATGAAGCCGCGCCTGCCGCTGCCCGGCGTCACCGTCGTGCCCTACACCGGCACGATCGCCGAGTTCCTCACCAATCCGAAGTACGCGCAGCAGGCCTACGTCATCAGCGAGCCCATCCTCGCGCGCGCGAAGGGTGCCGATCCGCGCTGCCTGCTGGTGGCCGAGCTCGGCTTCAACCCGTACACCAGCGTCCTCGTCACCAGCGAGGCGCGACTGCGCGACGACCCCGAGCAGGTGCGACGCATGGTGACGGCGTCCGCCGAGGGTTGGACGCGCTATCTCGCCAACCCGACGGTCGGCAACGATGCCATTCTCGCCGTCAATCCGGAGATGGGTCGCGAGACGCTCGAGCGGGGCGTGGAGGCGCTGGTGCCGCTGGTGCGGGTCGACGGGGTGGCGATGGGCTCGATGACGGCGGCGCGTTGGCAGACGTTGGCGCAGCAGTTGCGCGCGGCCGGCGTGCTCGCGACCGAGGTCGATCCGACGCGCGCCTGGGATGCGCGCTTCCTGCCGTCGCCAGAATCCTGACCGTATCTCTTGCGCTCTGCCATGGCTTTGCCGTAAACGCGCGCCATGCGGACCTACCTCGGGCTCATCGCGTTGGGAGTGGCTCTCGTCGTTCCGGCTGCCGTGCGCGCACAGGAAGAGATGGCGCAGGCGATTCTCAAGATCCAGGGGATCGTCGCGACCAATGAGAATCAGGCCCAGACGATCGGCTACGACGACATCTCGATCAACTTCCTCAAAGAGCCGACCAAGGATCTGAAGTGGATCGGCGTGGTGCAGTGCACCAACGAGGTCGGTGACCCCTTCGAGGGGAAGCAGATCATGGACCGCATCCAGGGTCCGTCGCCGACGTTCCTGATCGACGGCCAGCCCGACCAGGTGAATATGCTGCGCAACGCGCCGGTCGGATCGCGGGTGACGTTCCAGGGCATGTTCGTGCAGCAGGCGCGGAACTTCCTGCTGAGCACGGTCACGGTCCAGCCGCCGAAGAAGTAGGCTGGTCAGCGCGCCCGCGCTGCCAGCAGATGGGTGACCACCGGCGGCTCGTCGCCGGTGTGGAACCCACGCACGACGGTCTGCAGCGCGCGGTCCGACACCGTCATGCGCCCGTGCTGGCGCAGGTGCTCGATCCACGAGCCGACGGTGAACGTCTCGACGAAGCGCGACGGATCGGCGGCGTCGCGGAAGACGCCCCACAGCTCGGCACCGTCGCGCCGGCGCACGCGGCCGAGCCCGCGCATGGCGTCGAGGAAGTCGTTCGCGCGCGCCGGGTCGACGACGTACTCGACCGTCACCAGGACGGGCCCGTCCGGATCCTGATCGCCGGCGAGCTCCGGATCGGGCATCGGCGGCGCCAGCGTGTGATCGAGGCCCTCGTGCGTCGACAGTCGGAACCGTGACGCCACCAGCAGGCCGAGCACGAGCCCGACGCTCGACGTGAGCAGCGCCGCGCGGATGCTGGTGTCGTTGGCGACCGTTCCCCACGTCAGCGCGCCGAGCGCCATGCCGCCCTGGATCACGAGCAGTGACACCGCCAGCGCCCGCGCGCGCACCCACGTCGACACCGACGTCTGCGCGGCGGTGTTGATGCTCGACATGTTCGCCATCCACGCCATGCCGGCGACGACGAGCGCCGCGCCGGCGATGAGCGGCTCGGTCACGAGCGCGACGACGGCGGTGGCGGCGGCGAACGCGAGCGTGGCGATGGCCATCACGCGGTCGACCGCCATGCGCTGGCGCACCCATGGCAGGAACCACGCGCCGGTGACCGCGCCGACGCCGAGGCAGCCGAGCAGTAGGCCGTAGCCGACCGCACCGAGCCCGAGGCTCCGTCGCGCCACCAGCGGCAGCAGCGACCACACCGCGCTCGCGAACGCCACGAACATGGCGCTCCGCACCAGCACCGTGCGCAGCGGCAGGTGGTGGCGGACGTAGCGCGCCCCGGCGCGCATGGCGCCGAGAACGTCCTCGGGCGGCATCGTGCTGACGATCGGCGTGCGTCGCCAGCGCAGCAGCACGGCGACGACGCCGAGAAATGACACCGCGTTCAGCAGGAACACCGGTCCCGGACCGCTGGCGGCGACGAGGAGGCCGCCGATGGCCGGGCCGAGCGCGCGCGCGACGTTGAACGACACGCCGCCGAGCGCCACCGCCGGCGGCAGCTCGCTGCGCGGCACCAGCTCGGGGAGGATCGCCTGCCACGCCGGCGCGTTCATGGCGGCACCGACGCCGAGCGCCGCGGTGAAGCCGAGCAGTACCCATGGCGTGGTGAAGCCGAGCAGCGTCAACGTGCCCAGCGCCGCCGCCACCAGCATCATCCACGTCTGCGACAGCAGCAGCAGGCGGCGACGATCGACGACGTCGGCGAGCGCTCCGGAGGGGAAGGCCAGCACGAAGAGCGGCAGGCTCGACGCCGTCTGCATCAGCGCCACGAGCAGCGGCTCGGGTGTGAGCGTCGTCATCATCCAGCCACCGGCGGCGTCGTGCATGGCGCCGCCGAGGTTCGACGCCACCGACGCCAGCCAGATGGCGCGGAAGATCGGGGAGCGCAGCGGCGCCCACGCCGAGCCGCTCGGCCCCCGGCGGCTCAGCTCGGGTGTCGTGGCCCCCGTCGGGGCGGCGCCGTCAGTCGTCTTCGACCTCGGGGTCGGACGCCTCGGCGTCCGCGGGTGGCGGATTCTCGATGTCGGGCGTCGACGGCTCGGCGTCCGCCGGCGGCGGGTTCTCGATGTCGGGGGTGGACGGCTCGGCGTCGGCGGGAGGCGGATTCTCGATGTCGGGGTCGGACGCCTCGGCATCGGCGGGCGGCGGGTTCTCGATGTCCATCGTCTGCGCCAGCTGCATCGGCGCACGCTCGACGCCGAGCCCTGCGACGACGGTCAGGAGGAACGTGGCGAGAATCCGACGCATGGGCATCTCCTTCGGGGCTCACCCCTGGTCGAGCTGGAAACGGATCGGGAACGTCACGGTCGCTTCGATGGGTGTACCGTCGCGCCTGGCGGGAATGAACTTCCAGCGCTCGCGGACGGTCTCGACGGCGGACTGGTCGAGCATCTCGCTGCCCGACGATTTCCGCACCCGGACGTCGCCGGCGGTTCCGTCGGGCTTCACCACCACCTCGAGGATGACGACGCCCTGCTGCCCCATCCGTCGCGCGGCGAGCGGGTAGGGTGGCTTCGGGTTGGTTCCGTGTGCCGGGCGCGCGCCACCCGAGCCGTCACCGCCGGTCCCGTCACCCGTGCCGGCGCCACCGCCACCGCCGCCGCTCCCCGTGCCGGTTCCAGTGGCCGCCGTGCCGGTGCCCGTGGCCGTGCCGGCGTCGGACGTCGCGGTGCCCGTCGCGGCCACCTCGGCCGGCTTCTCCTCGGGCTTCGGCGGTGCCGGCTTCTTCGGCTTCACGACCTTCTTCGGCATCGTGAGCTTCGGGATCACCGTCGGTGCGACGGCGGGCGCCGCTGCGGGCGCGGGCTCCGGCTCGGGCGGACCGGCGGGCGGCTCCGGTGGACCGGGAATGGGCCCGCCGCCGCCACCGCCGCTGCCTTCGATCGAGAGCGGCAGCAGGATGACGGGCTGTACCTCGGGCTCCACGACGTCGGTGTGGTGCAGGAACAGGAAGAGCAGGAGCACCACGTGCACCGCGACCGACGCCACCAACGCGGCGGTCAGGCGCGACGGGTGGCGCTCGTACATCGGCTCCCGATCGAGGGTGGTTCCGTCCGTGCTCAACTACCGTCCGCCGGCGGGCGCTTCGTGATGACGCCGATGCGCTCGATGCCGGCCGCGCGACAGTGGTCGAGGA
>DASYLJ010000071.1:0-19663 GCA_036009625.1 Binatia bacterium | reverse complement strand
GGCTCGCGGGGCCAGAGGGCAGGATGGTTCCGCTCACGTACTTCGACTTCGGCTTCGACGCCAAAGACCTCCGCACGTACCTGGCGTACATGCGCGAGGGCGGGCCGGCCGTCGACCCGTTCGTCCGCGCCCTCCAGCGGCGGACCGGCACGACGATCACCCGCACGCGACGGCAGATCGTCGCCGACCGTACGTACTACCGATCGTCCGTTTTCGAGCGCTATCTCCACCCGGGCAACGTCGGCCATCGCGTCGCCTCCATCTTCCCGTCGGCGGGCGGCGGGGCGATCAGCCTGATCCACCTGCACCGGCCCCACGGCGATCGCGACTTCTCCTCGCGTGAGCGAGCCCTGCTCGAGCTCTTCCACGGCGAGATCGGGCCACTCATCGGGCGAGCGCTGGTCAGCGCAGCGGAGCCGACGCCCCAAGGCCTCTCCCGGCGTCTACGCCAGACGCTCGCATGCCTCGTCGAGGGGGACAGCGAGAAGGAGATCGCCGCGCGCCTCGGTGTGAGCCACGCCACCGCGCATCAGTACGTCACCGCGCTCTACCGGCGGTTCGGCGTCAACAGCCGCGGCCAGCTCCTTGCCTACGTGGTCAAACGCCTCGCGCGCTGGAACGAGAGGACGGGTTGAAGGGCCGAGGGACCTGCCGAGCCCGACAGAGGAACCGCCAACCAGCCCGCGCCGTTCAGCACCACCGAGCGGCGCACACCCGGCCGACCTGAGTTTCTCGACGACGCCGGACGGACGGGGACGACGACGAACTGCAGCGGACCGCTGGGTGCGGGCCAGATGTGCTCCGTCGCCACGACCATCGATTTCAGGAACGCCTTTGCGTGCGTCGCGACGGCACCGTCGACCGCGAACCTCCGGGGCACACTGGTCCTCGACCAGCACGTGCTGGACGAGTTCTTCGTCTCGAACCTGCGTCCGATCAGATCCGCCCCACTGCAATAGGAGGTTGGGCGGGCACGCCGTCGGTCGTGGCTCGTCGACGCGGAGGTCGAGCTCCCCTCGGCCCCCTGTCGACTTGCCGCGCCGACGACCGCAGCCGGTCAGGGTGGCCGCGCCCCCAGGGCGGCCCTTGTGAACGCCCCTGGATCGTGGCAACCCAACGCGGTCGTGAAATCCAAGGCCAAGCAGCAGGAACCCGCCCCCCAGGCGGCCGTCGCCCCGACGCTCGACAACCCCCTGGACGAGACACCCACGGGCCCCTCGGGCGACGCCGTCAGCCTGTACGATCGCGTCCTCGCGGACGCGCACGACCTGCGCAGCAAGCCCTACGCCGCCTCCTCCACCCTCCAGGTTATGCGTCAGCATGCCAAGGGCCGGATGACGGTCTGGGAGCGCATCGATGTCCTGAAGGACAAGGGCACGCAGCCGGTCGTCCTCTACCAGAACTGGGGTCGGAATCTCGACGGCGCGTCGATCGTCACGGCGGTGGTGAAGATCCGCGGCCGCGACGTCGCCCTCTACGGGCACGACTTCACCGTCCGCGCCGGCTCGATGGACGCCACCAACGGCCGCAAGCTGGCGAACATCATCTATCTCGCCGGCAACCGCGGCATCCCGCTGATCGGCATGAACGATAGCGCCGGGGCGTTCGTGCCGGCCGGCGTCGGCGGTCTCGACGGCTACGCCGAGGCGTTCACCGCGCTCCGCCGGATCAGCGGCGTGGTGCCGAGCATCATGTGCATGTTCGGCTTCAACGCCGGCGGCGGCTCGTACCTCCCCCGCCAGGGCAGCTTCATGATCCAGCCGGCCGGAACGTTCTTCGGCCTCACCGGCCCGGGCGTCGTGAAGAGTGCCCTCGGCGAGGACGTCACGCCCGACGATCTCGGCGGTCCGAAGGTGCACGGCGCCAGCGGCGTCTCCGACATCACCGTGCCCGACGAGGTCGCCGCGCTGCGCACCGCGCAGCGGCTGCTCAGCCACCTGCCGAACTCGAATCGGGTCGCGCCGCCCTTCGAGCCGACGTCGGATCCCATCGATCGTCGCACCATCGAGATCGAGACCCTGCTGCGCACCGCCTTCAACTCGCCGAGCGGCTTCAACACGCCCCTCGACGTCACCATCCTGATCCAGCAGGTGTGCGACCACGGCGACTACTTCGAGCTGCAGCCCGACCGTGCCCGCAACGCCGTCACCGCGTTCGGCCGGCTCGGCGGCCACGTGGTGGGCTTCGTCGCCAACAACAGCGCCGTCGCCAGCGGACAGATCGACATCGACGCCGCCTACAAGATCGCGCGCTTCGTCCGCTTCTGCAGCATCTACAACGTGCCGGTCATCTTCATGGAGGACACCACCGGGTTCCTTCCGGGACGCGAGCAGGAGAGCCGCGGTATCGTCCAGGCCGGCCGCGCCATGCTCGACGCCATCATCGACCTGCGCACGCCGCGTATCCTGCTGATCGTGCGCAACGCCTTCGGCGGCGCGTATGCGGCCTTCAACTCCACCGCCACCGGCGCCGACGTCGTGCTGGCGCTGCCCACCACGCGCGTCGCGGTGATGGGCACGGCGGGCAAGGAGTACACCTACAAGAAGGAGCTGCAGCAGACGCGCGCCGAGGCCGCCGCCAAGACGAAGGCGGGCATGGACGAGAAGGAAGCCACCGCGTGGCTCCGTAGCAAGGAGGCCGAGTTCAACCAGCGCTACGAGCGCGAGCTGATGAACCCGCGCGAGGCGCTCAGCCTGGGCTCCATCTCCGAGATCGTCCTGCCCACCGATCTGCGCGCCGAGCTCGGTCGCCACCTCGAGTTCCTCATCGCCCGCTACACGCCCGGCCCCTGGGAGTCGGTCCAGCGAGAATTCCACTGATGCACACGACGAAGCCGACCGACGCCTACACCAACAACCCGCTGATCCATCGCGATCGACGGCTCGGCCGCTCGCAGTCGCCGTGGGTACGCTCCTTCGCCTGCGACGACATGAGCGTGCTGGTCGTGTGCCGCGGCCCCATCCGCAAGGAGGCCATCGACGTCTTCCGCGAGATGGGCATGACGAAGGTCGGCATCCTCCTCTCCGAGAAGGACAGCATCGGCTATCCGCGGGCGCTCTCGCCCGAGCTGCGCGTGATGGACCCGAAGCACGTCCACGCCGTACGCGACTACACCGGCGCCACCAAGGACGAGCGCATCGAGCGCATCCAGCAGATGATCGCCATCTGCCGGGAGCACGGCTACCGCTACGTCTTCGCCGGCTACGGCTTCATGGCGGAGGACGCGGAGTTCGTCCGCACGCTGGAAGAGGCCGGCCTGGTCTTCATCGGCCCGGGCTCGTACACGCAGCGCGCCGCCGGCGCGAAGGACGAGGCCAAGCGCACCGCCATCGCCAACGACGTGTCGGTCACGCCCGGCGTCAACGACGCCGCCGCGCGCACGCTGCTCGCGAAGTATCCCGACACGGCCGCGTTAGAGAAGGTCGCCAAGGAGCACGGCCTCACCGTCACCGCCGGCAAGAACGACACGCTCGAGGATTCCGCCGAGCGCGTCCTGCAGGCGGGCTACGCCAAGCGCATCGATCTCTACACGATCGAGGAGCTGCAGGAGCAGGTGCGCAAGATCGCCGAGCGACTGCTGGCGGAGAACCCCGGTCGGCGCTTCCGTCTGAAGGCCATCGGCGGCGGCGGCGGCAAGGGCCAGCGCATCTTCTCGGAGGCGTCCGTCGTACCCGGCCTCGTGCGCGAGGTGCTGGGCGAGGTGAAGGCCACCGGCGTCGGTGACAACAAGAACCTCCTGGTCGAGCTCAACGTCGAGTCGACGCGCCACAACGAGATCCAACTCCTCGGCAACGGCGACTGGTGCATCGCCCTCGGCGGTCGTGACTGCTCGCTGCAGATGCACGAGCAGAAGCTCGTCGAGATCTCGATCACGCAGGAGGGCTTCGCCGCGGCCCAGGCGGCGGCGACGGGCCGGAAGGCCGACGTCCTCGGGGAGCAGCTCGACGTGCTGCGCCGCATGGAGGAGGAGGCCGAGCGCTTCGGGCGCGCGGTGAAGCTCGACTCGGCGTCGACCTTCGAGTGCATCGTCGAGGACGGGCGGCACTACTTCATGGAGGTGAATACCCGCATCCAGGTAGAGCACCGCGTCTCCGAGCTGTGCTACGCGATGCGCTTCACCAACCCATCCGACACCAGCGACTGGTTCGAGGTGCTCTCGCTGGTGGAGGCGATGGCGCTGATCGCGAAGCACCGCGGGCGACTGCCGCGTCCCGTGCGCGGCCAGCGCGAGGGGGCCGCGATCGAGATCCGCCTGAACGCCACCGATCGCGCGCTGACGCCTGCCGCCGGCGGTGTCATCGTGTCGTGGTCCGACCCCATCGAGGGCGAGGTGCGCGATGACCAGGGCATCTCGATCAAGAACCCCGACACGGGGCTCTACATGCGCTACCGGCTCGCGGGCGCGTACGACTCGAACGTGGCGCTGCTCCTCGCCACCGGCGCAGACCGCGAGGAGAGCTTCGGCCGCGTCCGCGAGATCCTCCGTCGCACGACGCTGCGCGGTCTCGATCTCGCCACCAACCTCGAGTTCCACCTCGGCATCGTCACCTGGTTCTGCGCGCGCGACACGTGGGCCAAGCCCACGACCGCCTTCGTCGTCCCCTACCTCACGCTCGTCGGCGAGCTCGCGTTCGAGGCGCGCACCGTCGACCTCGAGTACGCCTTCCAGCAGATCGTGCGACGACGGGTCGCCGCCGCAGGCGAGGCCATCGGCCCCGCCACGAAGCTGGCGCTCGAGCGCAAGGAGACGCTGCTGGCGCGTCCGCTGCTGCTGCTCAGCGAAGAGCCGCACTACCTGTCGGCGTGGCTCAGCGAGCAGCACCGCAACTTCGAGATCGCCGACGGCAGGGTCCGCTGGCTGCGCAATCCCATCGAGGTATTGGCGGCCACCTATCACCTGCTCCA
Organism: Binatia bacterium; assembly: GCA_036009625.1. GTDB lineage: Bacteria > Desulfobacterota > Binatia > DP-6 > DP-6 > DASYLJ01. The sequence continues at coordinate 14,758 of DASYLJ010000071.1, read as the reverse complement.
CCTCGACGATCAGCCCGGCGAGCCGGCGGCCAACCGCATCTGGGATCACGACCAGGACCTCCTGGACACCGCGCTCGCGTTCTACGAGGCGCTCGGCAAGCTTCCGCCGTCGCCGCTGCCCTGGGTCGAGCTCGATCGCACACTACGCGAGAGCACGACGCCGCAGTGGGGCCTCGACGCCACGCGCTGGGACGCGGTGCGCGCCGCGCACGCGGGTCACCAGCTCGGCCTCGACCTGCTCTCGCTGCTGCCGCTCATCGCCGAGAAGACCGGTTTCTACGATCTCCACCTGAACGACGATCTCAGCATCACCATACCCGACCGCCTGCGCGATCCGGCGCGGCAGGACGCCATGCGCAAGGTGCTGGTGCCACCGCCGGCGACGAAGGCCGACGAGATCGTCGCCGCCATGGGCGGAACGTACTACGCCCAGGAGGCGCCCGACCTGCCACTCTTCGTCAGCGCCGGCATGCACTTCGAAAAGGGCACGCCGCTGTACCTGATCGAGGTGATGAAGATGTTCAACAAGGTCTACGCTTCGTTCGCGGGCACGATCGACGCAGTGCTGGTCGACAACTCGGTCGTCGTGCGCAAGGGCCAGCCGCTGTTCAAGGTGACGCCCGACGAGTGGACCGTCGAAGAGGATCCGGCGGATCGCCAACGGATGGTTCGGGCGAACACCGATCGGTATCTGGCGCAGGTCATCTGAGCCGTGGCCGTCCGCCACTTCGACCACGTCACGGTCGTCGTGCGCGACCTCGCGGCGGCGACGCGCTTCTTCGGTCTGCTCGGGTTCGAGGAGACGGCGTCGGTCGTCATCGCGGGCGAGCGGTTCGACCGCTACATGGGCGTCGCCGGCGTCGAGGCCGAGCACCACACGCTGGTGCTCGCGGGGGCGTCACCGCGGTGCGAAGTGCAGCTGCTGCGCTATCTGCACCCCGAGGCCATCACCGATCCCTACGTCGAGGGCCTGCAGGCGACCGGCCTGAACCACGTCTGCTTCGCCGTCGACGACATCGAGGGCGAGGTGGCCCGCCTGCGCGCGGCCGGCATCGAGACCCGGAACCAGATCATGGACTTCCACGACCGCAAGCTCGTCTTCCTGCGCGGGCCCGAGGGCATCACCGTCGAGCTCGCGGAGTGGCATCAGTCGAAGACCATCACGACGTAGGCCAGGAACAGCACCAGGTGCACCGCGCCCTGGAGCACGCTGGTGCGGCCGCTGCCGAGCGTCACCACCGATACCAGCAACGTGAGCATCAGCATGACCGCCTCGGTGCCTTCCAGACCGAGGAGCAGCGATCTGCCGGTGCAGAGGCACACGAGCAGCACCGCCGGCACCGTGAGACCGATGGTCGCCGCTGCCGATCCGAGCGCGATGTTGACCGAGCGTTGCAGCTGGTTCGCGAGCGCACCACGGAGCGCGCCGAGCGCCTCGGGCGAGACCACGAGCAGCGCGATCACCATGCCTGCGAACGCCGACGGGGCGCCGAGCTCTTCGATCGCGTGATCGAGCGGGATCGCCAGCTGCTCCGAAAGGTAGACCACCGGCACCAGATACGCGACGAGCAGCAGGCCGTGGATGGCCGCCGACGAGCCGTCGGCGTGATGGGTAGGCGCGTCGCCGACGATGAAGTAGCCGCGGTGCGTGACCGTCTGGACCGCCAGGAACACGCCGTAGAGCCCGAGCGACGCCACGACCAGGAACATCTCCTGCACCGTCGACAGGGCCGGCCCCGGCGCCGAGCGCGTGAAGGTCGGCAGCACGAGCGAAAGCACGGCGAGCGGGATGATGACGGCGAGGAAGGCGTTGGCGCCTTGCAGATTGTACTGCTGCTCCCTGTGCCGGAGGCCGCCGAGCAGCAGGCTCAGGCCGACGACGCCGTTCAGGACGATCATCACCACCGCGTACATGGAGTCGCGCGCCAGCTCGGGATTGTTGGCACCCCGGAGCATGATCGAGGTTACCATCAGCACCTCGATCGATATCACCGACAATGTCAGCACGAGGGTCCCGAGCGGCTCGCCGAGCTGCTCGGCCAGCGCGTCGGCGTGACGCACGACCGCGAACGACGCCGTCAGCACGGCGGCGAACAGCCACACGGTGAGCAGCCCGAGGAAGGGCAGACGCTCGAAGCTACCGAACCACTGGCCACCGAAGATCCAGAACAGGACGGCGGTGACGGCGACGACGGCGAGCGCGGCTTCGCGTCTCACTGCTTGCTACCGGCCGCCCGGCCGACGAGCGTCGCGATCACGACCGCCAGGTAGAGCTGCCCGACGATCGCCTCCACCCCGGTGGCGAGCCGTGCCACCGGCGCCACGGGGACGATGTCACCGAATCCGACCGTCGTCAGGGTGACGGTGCTGAAGTACTGGAAGTTGGCGACCAGCGTCTCGTCCGAGCGCTCGGCGAAGGGCGGGTCGTCGCCGTGGTATGCACCCGGGAACGACGCCTCGATGAGGCCGTGGAGGCGCGTGAAGATCGTCAGGATGATCATGAATCCGCACAGCGCGCCGATGACCGCGGCTCGCTCCGTCGTCGTGGCGCGAAACACCTCGCCCAATACGACGTACAGAATCCAGAGCAGGAAGCCCGCCGTCACCCCGTCCTGCACCACACGGGTCACGTGCGAATCGAGGGCCAACACCCGCCCCTCCAACGCCAGGGCGAGCGCGCCCACGAAGACCGCGAGCCACATCGTCACGCGGGTGCCGCTCAACACGTAGATGCCTGCGAACAGCACCCCGATGCGGGCGGCGAACACCAGCACTCCGCCGGCGGTAGATGTCACCGCCGATCCGTTCAGCACGTAGAGGAGCCCGATCGCGACCAGCAGCACTGGAAACGATCCCGGCTGGACGTGCGAGCGCACCGCCCGCAGCGCTCGCCGGGAGCGGCTGACGGCGTCGGGATCGTGATTGCTCATCGGTCCCCTTCTCTACTCACCCGAGCCGCCGCGCCAGCACTCGGCGTGACGACGAGCGCGCGCAGCGCCGCCGCCGACGCCTGGTCGGCGGGGACGAGGCTCTCGATGCGCAGCTCCTGCACCGTCACGTCGTGGGCCCGGGCGAGTGTCGCCATCATGCTGAGGAGGCGGACGTCGAGCGGCGGCGTGCGGATGTGGAGCGGCACGACGACGGGCTCGTCGGTGGCGTCCGGCGTCGCGGCGAACGGGCTCGCCACGCCCGGATACGCCGTCACCTCGGCGGAGAGCGCCGCGAGCGCCGGATCGGCATCCGGCGCTCGCGCGGCACGGTGGAGCTGGCGCAGCAACGACGCCGCCACCTCCGTCCAATTCACCGTCACATGGCGCAATCCCTCGGGATGGAGGACGAGCCGCAGCGAGTTCGGTCGCTCGGCGAGCGCGGGCGGGAACGGTCGCAGCAGATGCGCGAAGAGGCGTGTGGCACCGTCGTTGCGCAGCACCACGTCGTAGGCCCGATCGATGACGATCGTGGGAAACGGCTCGTGCTGGGCCAGCACGAACTCGAGCACCTGACGGAGCTGGCCGAGCTCGGGATCGGAGAGCGCACGCGCGGGGAACGCCGGCGCGAAGCCCGCGGCCGTGAGCAGCGTGTTGCGGTCGCGGAGCGGTACGTCGAGCACGGCGGCGAGACGGAGCAGCGTCTCGCGACTCGGCTGCGCACGACCGGTCTCGAGGAAGCCGAGGTGACGTGCGGAGATGTCGGCGTCGAGCGCCAGGGCGAGCTGGCTCAGGCCGCGGGCGTGACGCCAGCGCGCGAGGAGTGGGCCGAGGTTCGACGACGGGCGCTCGATGACGGACACGCGGGCGAGAATCGCGAGACGCTCCTGCTTCGTCAACGCGTGTCCCTGGCCGGCGGTGCAGCCACGCCGCCCCTGGGAGCTGGGCGCGAGCCGGCACCTACCTCGCGGGTAGTTGCCCGCCCCACCGGCGCGTGTCACCCGATGCTCCATGACCACGCCGACCGAACGCCTCGCCGCACTCTCGCTCCCGCTCCCGCCGCCGCCTCCGACCGCCGGCAGCTACGTCAACGCCGTCCGCTCCGGCAGCCTGCTCTTCCTCGCCGGCCACGCGCCGATCCGCGCCGACGGCAGCGTCATCCTCGGCAAGCTCGGCAGCGACCTGACCACCGCCGAGGGATACGACGCTGCACGCGTCGCCGCGCTGGGTGCGCTCGCGACGATGCTGCAGGCGCTCGGCTCGCTCGATCGCGTGCAGCGCATCGTGCGGGTGTACGGCGTCGTCAACGCCACGCCGGAGTTCACCGAGCACACGCCGGTCGTGAACGGTGCGTCCGATCTGTTCGGCGCTGTATTCGGTGACGCGGGGGCGCACGCGCGGCTCGCGGTCGGCGTGTCGTCGCTGCCGTGGAACATCGCGCTCGAGATCGAAGTCACCGCGGAAGTGGGTTGACTGACTCCGTTGACATCGGTACGACCGATCGCGTGACGCGACGGATCATGACCTGTCGGTGTAGCGAGGCCCGGGTGGCCTCCCGCGGTCTTGGTCGCGTCGCGCTCGTCGTTCGCTGATTCAGCGACGATCTCCTCGTGAATCGAAGGCCCGGGCGGCTCTGTCACCCGGGCCTGATCGTTTGAGGAGCCGCCCGCTCTTTCACGACGGAGGAATGCGGTGAAGCACGGCGACACGGAAACGCCGCAGGCACCCGCTCGTCCCGGCATCGGGACGCGTGTGACCTGCTGTTGTAGCGAGGCCCGGGAGGTGGCTCGAGGCTCGCGCGCGTTCACGTCGTCACGACGTTCCCACGATCGCAGGCCCGGGCGGCTCCGACCTTCCGGGCCTGATGCGTTCACGAGGAGCCGCCCACGACTCGACGAACGAACGATTCGGAGGAACATCCATGACGACGAAGAAGCACGACGACGACACGACGTCCCTGTCACGACGCCAGTTCGGGCTTGCGCTCGGAGCCGGCGCCGCTGGTCTCGGCCTCGGCAGCGACGCGCAGGCGAGCACCGCAGACGAACGCTTCCGCGCCGCCGGACGGCGGCCGCTCGAGCGTCCCAATATCCTCTTCATCCTCGCCGACGATCTCGGCTGGGCCGATCTCTCCTGCTTCGGCTCGGTCGAGACGCCGACCCCGAATCTCGACAAGCTGGCCAAGGACGGCCTGCGCTTCACGAACGCGTACAGCGGCTCGGCCGTGTGCTCGCCCACGCGCTTCGCCCTCTACACCGGCCGCTATCCGGGTCGTCTGCCGGGAGGTCTCCCCGAGCCGATCGCACAGCCCGACGCGCAGATCGGCATCCCACCCGAGCACCCGACGCTGGCATCGCTGCTGAGGGGCGTCGGCTACGAGACTGCGCTGCTGGGCAAATGGCACTGCGGCTTCCTGCCCTGGTTCAGCCCGCTCAAGAGCGGCTGGGACGAGTTCTTCGGCAACTTCTCCGGCGCGATCGACTACTTCAGCCACGTCGGCGGCGACGGACGACCGGACATATGGGAAGCCGAGGTGCCCGCCGAGCAGATCGGCTACTACACCGACCTCGTCCGCGACCGCGCCGTCGAGTTCATCGAGCGACGCCATGCGCGCCCGTGGCTGCTCAACCTGAACTTCACCACGCCGCACTGGCCGTGGGAGGGACCGAACGATCAGGCCGAGAGTGAGCGCATCACAGCATTGACGCAGGCCGGGGGGAGGCACTCAGGCGCTGCTCCACAACGACGGCGGATCGCTCGCCGTCTTCAAGGAGATGGTGACCAGCCTCGACGACGCGGTGGGGGCCGTGCTGAAGGCGCTCAGTCGCTCGCGACAGGAGCACGACACGATCGTGGTGTTCAGCTCCGACAACGGCGGCGAGCGCTTCTCGTATCAGTGGCCGCTGCGCGCCTCGAAGGGCTCGCTCTACGAGGGCGGCATCCGCGTGCCCAACATCCTGCGCTGGCCGGCAGCGATCGGCCGACGCCAGGTGACGGACGTGCCGATTTACATCGAAGACTGGACGGCGACGCTGCTCGACATCGCCGGCGCCGCCCCCGACCCGAGCTATCCCCTCGACGGCGCAACGCTGGCGCCGTGGCTTCTCTTCGGCCAGGAGCCACCGACACGCGATCTCTTCTGGCGCATGCGAGGCCAGCGCGCGCTCCGGCGGGGCGACTGGAAGTACGTTCAGACGCAGGGAACCAACGGTCCCAGTCACCAGCTCTTCCACCTGGCATCGGACCCGAGTGAACAGGCGAACCTCGCGACGCGTGACCCTGCTCGCATCGCCGAGCTGCGGGCGGCGTGGGAGGCGATCGACGCCACGCTGCTGCCCTACCCGGCGTGATCAGCGCGCGGCGCGCCGGCCCACTCCCGGCGCGCCGCGCGTCCCTTGCGTGCCACGCTCCCCCGACTGGACATCGTGTCCGCACGACCGGACACTCGGCGGCCTCATCGCGGACGTACTCGCCGGAGTCTCGCGGAACGAGGCTTGCTTGGGGTCGTCGCGAGGAGAACGCACGATGGATCCGCAGCTGATCATCTTCGCCATCGAGTCGGCCATCCGCCTCGGCATCAAGATCAACGAGGTCCTGCTCGACGAGACGACGAATCGGGATCTGGTGCTGCCTCTGGGCGATCTGTTCGGCGACATCGACGTCGGCAACGCGGCGACGTACTTCGACGACCATCCGGAGCTGGTACAGGCACACGGGCGCTATCACGGCCTCACGAGCGCGGAGCGCGTACAGGCCTACAAGGCCATGGTCGCGATCAACCGCAAGCTCGGCCGGGCCGATGAAGCGATCGAGGCGAACCAGGTGCTGGAACGCCTCGACGCGTTCGAGCAGTTCGGGAAGGGCTCGGGTCCGGGGCATCCCGCTCGACGCATCCTCGGCACCGTCGTGGAGATCGGCATCGACTACTTCGCGACCCATCCCGAGGCCATGGGCAAGGATTCCTCCGCCAAGCGCATCGTCCAGGCCTTCGTCCTGCGCCTGGACGAGGTCGACTTCGCGGAGGGCTCACCCATCGAGATCGCGGGTGACGTCCTCACCGCAGCGCTTCACACCCTCGATGAGGACGTCACGCTACTCGACGACGACGAGCGGCTCCACGCACTCCTCCACGGCGTCACCTCGGCGCTGATCACCGAGGTCGCCGGTGCGGCGAGCGCCGGCGATCTCCTCGCGCGGAAGAACCTGGTCCAGCGCCTCGGCTCGAGCGTCCTGCGCGGCGCGGCCGGGGCGTTCACGGAGAACCTCGATCTCTTCCTCCCCGGCGACGGCACGGCGCGAACGCTGGTCGAGTCGACGCTGACGCAGGTGATGGAGGGCGTACGGGCCCACTCCGACCTGTTCACCAACGAATCCCTCGAGCTGATCTTTCGCAGCGGTCTGCGCGCGGTCGGCGAGAACGCCGCGCTGTTCTCGGATCGGAAGATGCTCCAGTCCCTGATCACGTCCACGACACTGGCGTTGACCGACGCCACGGGCAGGACGCTCTTCTCCGCGGAGACGGTCGCAGCAGTGGTCGCCGGCGCGCTCACGTCCGCCAGCGAGAACGTCGACACCCTGATCGAGGCGAAGGACCCACAGCACCAGCGCCTCGCGCGCGCCGTCGGGGCCATGGCGCTCGGGCTCTCGACGCAGCTGGGGGCCGATCCATCGCTGAAGGACCTGTTGTCCCGCCGTCAGCTCGTCGATCTGACGCAGGAGGTCTTCGGGGAGGTGGCGCGACATCCCGACGCGCTGCTGGGCGACCACGCGGACGATCCACGCATGTCGGCGCTGGCGCAGGTCATCGGCTCCGTCGCGGGCGCGCTCGGCAACCATCCGGGTCACCTGCTCGACGGCGGCGGGCTCCAGAAGCTCGTCATGGTTGCCCTCCAGGTGGGCGTCCGGAATGCCGACGGTCTCCTCGATCTCGACCACGCCGACCCCACGACCAACCTGCTGTTCCGGGCGTTGAAGGAGGTCGCGACGGCGGTGGCCGGCAGCGACGATCCTCGTCGACTGGTGGACCGTCAGGGTTTCGTCGACCTCGTGACCCAGGTGCTTCCCGTCGTTTCGGCGAACCTGGATCCATTGCTCGCAACCCAGGACCCATTGGTCCAGCGCACGGTCGCGCGGGCCCTGCAGCTTGCGAACGGGGCTGTCCGCGGCCGTGTCGACGGTCGCAACCTGCCGCTTCTGGTCCGCGGCCTCCTGGTGGAGGTGCTCTGGGACGAGCTCGACCTCACCAACGACATCCAGATCGAAACCGCGGCCAAGCGCATCCTCCGCGCCGTCGCCTGACCCCGAGGACGACCCATGCGACCACCTGCCCGCTCCGTCGCCACGACCATCGCCGCGATCGGCCTCGCTGCCGTCGCACTCGGCTGTGCGTCGACGTTCCAGTACCGCGCCGTCCAGAGCAACTTCATGGAGGCGGCGCACCTCGACAACCTGGCGACCGTCGATCCACTCTCCGAGAGCACCGCCGAGGCGTCGTACGCGTCCATCGTCACGGAGCTCACGCCCGAGAAGATCGCGGGGCTTGATCCGAAGCTGCGCGGCAACGCGTGGGTCATCCGCGGGTATTCGCAGTGGCGCTCGGGACAGTACGCCGGCGCCGTCACCAGCGCCGAGAGCGGCCTCGCGACCGACGCCCTCGGGCCGAGAGATCGCGTCCTGCTGACGCTCCTTCCCGCCCTGGCCGTCGACTCCGAGGTGAAGGTGGCATGGGCGGCGAAGCTGCCGTCGCTCACCGAAGCCGACTATGCGCCGTTGGGAAAGGACTTCGCGACGGCCTACCGCCAGGTCACCAAGGCCAGGGGGCTGTACGACCAGAGCACGGCCCCGAGCACGAAGTACTACGTCGCCTACCAGGAGTGGCGCCTCGTGAACGATTGGCAGATCGTGATCGGCACCCTCGATCGGGAGAGCGAGGTGTCCGCGGCGCGCGCCGGTGCACGCGCCGCCGCCGAAACGATCCTCGGAGGCAAGTTCGCCGTCGTCCTCGATGCCGCCCGTGAATCGATCCCCAAGGGACACCCGCTGCGCGAGATGATCGCCGCCCAGTCGGGAGCCTGACCGCGTCGCGGTGAGCACCTCCTGCGGTTGCCCCACACCAACCCGCTGTCGTAGGTGGAGCTCCCATGCTCGACGATCTTCGCCGCGCCGCCGCCGATCTCCTTCCCGACTGCGTCGCACTCCGTCGTCGCATCCATGCCCTTCCCGAGCTCGGCCTCGATCTTCCCGAGACCCAGCGGGCCGTCCTCGACGCGCTCGCCGGCGTCGACGTCGAGATCGCGACCGGCGGTGCCACCAGCGCCGTCGTCGCCACCATCCACGGCGCGCGCCCCGGGCCGACGCTGCTGCTGCGGGCCGACATGGACGCCCTGCCGCTGCGCGAAGCAACCGGCCTGCCGTTCGCGTCGACCCGCGACGGCATGATGCATGCGTGCGGCCACGACGCCCACGTGGCGATGCTCGCCATGGCGACGCGGCTGCTCGCGGCGCGACGGGCCGACCTCGCCGGCACGGTGCGCTGCGTGTTCCAGCCCGGCGAGGAGGGTCACGGCGGCGCTCGCATCCTGATCGAGGAGGGCCTCCTCTCCCGCGAGCCCCGCGTCGACGCCGCGTTCGCGATCCACGTCGACAGCGCCACGCCGGTGGGCATGATCGCGGGACGACCCGGGCCGATCCTCGCCGCCGCCGACGTCGTCGCCATCGAGGTGCGCGGCAAGGGCGGCCACGCCTCGATGCCGCACCTCGCCGTCGACCCGGTGCCGGTGGCGTGCGAGATGGTGCTGGCGCTGCAGCTCATGATCACCCGTCGCATCGACGTCTTCGACCCCGCCGTCCTCACCATCGCGCGCATCCGCGCCGGCAGCGCCGGGAACGTCATTCCGTCGAGTGCGAGCCTCATGGGCACGCTGCGCACCGTCTCCGAGGAGACGCGCGCCACGATGCACGACGGCATCCGGCGCGTCGTGGCCGGCATCGCCGCGGCGCACGGGGTGGAGGCCGAGGCGCAGGTCATCCGCGGCTACCCGGTGACGATCAACGACGACCGCTTCGCCGCGTTCGCCGGCGACACGGCGCGCGCGCTGGTCGGCGACGCGCACGTCCACACCATGCCGGCGCCCGTCATGGGCGCCGAGGACTTCTCCTACGTCTTGCAGCAGGTCCCGGGAGCGCTCGTCTTCCTGGGGGCAAAGCCCATGGACGGCGAATCCGCACCGCTTCACTCCGATCGCATGCGGATCGACGAATCGGCGTTCGCGACGGGCATCGCGCTGCACGCGGCGGTGGCACTGCGTTTCCTCGAGGCCGGTGGGACACTGCAGGCCGTCGCGTGAATCGCCTCACCGTGCTGCGCGTGCTCGCCGTCCTGGTCGCACTCCGTGCCTGCATGAATCTCGCGAAGCCGTTCCGCCCCGACGCGGTGCTGATCTTCCTCGGCGAGTCGATCGGCGGCACGACGATGCACGTCCTGGCGCCGCTCCTCGGGCTCTACATGATCGTCTGGGCGGCGACGCTCTGGCGCGCCTCGGCCGGGGCGTTCTGGCTCGGTTTCCCCTACCTGGCCTTCATCGTCGTCAACATCGGACGCTTCCCGATCGCCGTCGGCCTGCCGGCGTACGCGAGCCTGCCGATGTACGCCGTCTACGGGTTGGTCGCGATCGGGGTTCCTGCCGTGGCGCTCTGGCTCGTGGCGTCGATACGTCGCGAGAGTCGCTGAGCGGTGCCGCAGCTCTCGCGCGCCGCGCGCATGGCGACGCTCCGTCGCGTCGCCATGCTCGACCTCGCGCTCACCCTGCCCTTCGCGCTGCCGATCGTCGCCGAGCGGGTCGTCGTGCTGCTGCAGGACGTCGATCAGATGCTCGGGCTCGGCACGCCCTTCGTGCGCCTCGACCCCATGCACCTGCTCTTCATGAACCTGATGGGCGTCATCGCCGTGGTGTGGAACTGGGCGCGACTGCGCAGCCATTCGACCGAGCTCGCCACCATGGACGTACCGGCCCGCTGCGTGGTCGCGGGCCTGATCGTCTTCTACGTCGCGGTCATGCGCGTCACGCCGGTGTTGCTGCTCTTCGCCGCCACGGAGATCGGCGGCGCCGTCATCCAGTCGCGCGCACTGCGCGGCAGCCGCGGCCGCTGATCGCCCAGCGGCCCCAGAACCGAATCCCGAATGGCCCTTGGCCCGCCGGCAGCGCCGGGGCTACACACGCCGGATGGAGCACGATCGCAACGCGTTCGGCCAGCCCGTCGGCCGCGCCCTGCCCGACTGGCATCGCCCGTCGCATCCGCAGCGCGAGCCCATGGCGGGACGCTTCTGTCGCGTCGAGCCGCTCGACGCCGCACGCCACGCCGCCGACCTGTGGGCCGCCTACGCGCTCGACGCCGACGGCGCCCAGTGGACCTACCTGCCGTACGGCCCCTTCGCGACGGAGGCCGACTTCCGCGCCTGGATGGACGCGACGTGCTTCGGCGACGATCCTCTCGTCCACGCCATCGTCGACACCGACACGGGGCGGGCGGTGGGCATGGCGGCCTACCTGCGCATCAATCCGCGCGAGGGCACGATCGAGGTCGGCCACCTGCGCTACTCGCCGCTCCTGCAACGACGGCCGGCCGCGACCGAAGCCATGTTCCTGATGATGCGACGCGCGTTCGAGCTCGGCTATCGCCGCTACGAGTGGAAGTGCGACGCCCTCAATGCGCCGTCGCGCGCGGCCGCGCAGCGGCTCGGTCTCCGCTTCGAGGGCATCTTCCGTCAGGCGACCGTCGTCAAAGGCCGCAGCCGCGACACCGCGTGGTTCGCCGCCATCGACGCCGAATGGCCCGCGCTGCGCGCCGAGTTCGAGCGCTGGCTCGCCCCCGCCAACTTCGACGCCGACGGCACGCAGCGAACCGCGCTCGCGCAGGCGGTGACGTGAGGTCCGAAAACCGCCAGACGCAGGCATCCTGCGAGGCTACCGTCACGCCCATGACCACCGACGTCCTCTTCCTCGATCGCCTCGACACGCCCATCGGCACGGCACTCCTCGTCACCGACGACGACGGCCTGCTGCGCGCCCTCGACTGGGCCGACCACGAGGCGCGGATGCGTCGCCTGCTGCAGCGCCACTACGGCGCCGCGGTCCGTCTCGACGAGCGTCGCGCGCCCGACGCACTCCGCACCGCGCTCGACGCCTATTTCGCGGGCGACCTCGGCCAACTCGACGGCATCGCCTGCCGCACGGGCGGCACACCGTTCCAACGGCGCGTGTGGGAGGCGCTCCGCGCCATCCCTGCCGGCCAGACGCTGAGCTACGGCATGCTGGCCACGCGGCTGGGTGCCCCGACCGCTTCGCGCGCCGTGGGTCTCGCCAACGGCGCCAACCCGATCGGTGTCGTCGTACCATGCCATCGGGTCGTCGGCGCGAACGGCGACCTCACGGGCTATGGCGGCGGCCTCGAACGCAAGCGCTGGCTGCTCGCGCACGAGGGCGCGCGTTAGCGGAACGCCGGCAGCACGCGCTCGGCGATGAGCCGCGTGCCGCGCAGATCGTCGACGCGTCCGTACATGCCGATGAATCCGGTCACGCCGACGGCCTGGTAGGCGTGGATCTGGTCGATGATCTCCGTCGGCGTGCCCACCAGCGACCGTTTCGCGAACGCCTCGGGCGACATCCCCCACGCCGCCGCCACCCGCTCGAGCCGCGCGCGGACACGCGCCGGCTCGAGGTCGACGATGACCTGCCCGAACCACGTGCGCGCGATGTCGTCGAACCGACGATTCTCGACCGCGCAGTGCTCGCGCAGGATCGCGATCTTGCGTCCGAGCTCCGCCGGCTCACCCGGGCAGTTCCACATCGAGGCGTGGCGCGCCACGATCCGGAGCAGCACCTTCTCGCCGCTGCCGCCGATCAGGATCGGCGGGTACGGCCGCTGCACGGGTCGCGGCTCGCACCACGCGTCGCGCAGCCGATAGAAGCGGCCGTCGAACGTCGGCCGTTCCGCCGTCCAGAGGAGCTCCTGCAATTGCAACGACTCCTCGAGCTGAGCGAGCCGCGTCGGCGTGTTGGGGAACTCGTAGCCGTAGCCCTCGTACTCGTCGGCGAACCAGCCGGCTCCGATGCCGTGGATCAGTCGACCGTCGGAGAGGACGTCCACGGTGGCAACCATCTTCGCGAGCAGCGCCGGGTTCCGGTACGCGTTGCAGGTGACGAGGATCCCGAGCCGGATGCGACGCGTCTCGCGGGCGAGCGCGGCGAGGAGCGTCCACGCCTCCATCTGCGGCTCGGAGCGCGGACGCACCACCGAGTAGAAGTGGTCGTCGAGCCACACCGAGTCGAAGCCGAGCTGATCCGCCTCGCGCCAGTGCGCCGCCAGTGCATCGAAGGTGGCGCCCTCCTGGGGTGTCTGGATGCCGAAGTGGACCCGCATTTTGCGTCCGTAGCGGAGGGCTCGTCATGGACGCAAGACGTCGAATCGCAGACGGGCGATGGCGAACGCCGGATCGTCGCCCGCCGGGAGCTCGAGCAGCGTCTCGAGACGAAGCCCCGCATCCGCCGCGATCCGCCACAGGTCGGACAGGGGTCGCGTCACCTCGACGTGCGGCATCGGCTGCTGCGGCACGGCCAGACGCGGCACGGGCACGCCGGCCGGCACGCCGTCATCGAATGCACGTGCCGGATGCACCAGCGACAGCACGATGCGGCCATCGCGACGCACGATGCGCCCGAGCGCGTCGAAGAGCGGATGCACGTCGGCGAGATCGTGCAGTGCGAGGTTGCACACCGCGAGATCGTAGGTGGAGTCTGCCAGTTGCCGCAGCTCCGCCGGCTTGGTGACGTCCAGCCGTCGGAACTCCACCACGCCGCCGCGAGCGCGGGCGTGGCGCAGCATGCCCTCGCTGGCGTCCACCGCCGTGACGCGCGCGCCACCCGCGGCGAGGCGACGTGACAACCAGCCGTTGCCGCATGCGACGTCGAGCACGCGCTCGCCGGCACGGACGTCGATCAGCCGTTCCAGCGCGGCCAGGGCGACGTCACGAAACGCGTCGCTTCCGCCGTCGCCGACGTGGCCGTCCCACCAATCCGCGAGGCCGTCCCAGAGCGCCGGCGCATCCCACTGGTCCCCGCGCGGCACCGAAGCCAGCAGGGCACGCAGCTTCGCCGCCAGCGTCTGCACGTTCGGCTCGCGCAGATGCCAGCTGTGCCGGCCGGGAATCACGTCGACGTCGAGCCGGCCGGTGATCCATTCACCCCAGCCGAGGGTGGCATCGAGCGCGAACAGCGCCGCGGGCGGCGGCGCGTCGACGCGGAAGAGCTGTACCGGCCCATCGTAGGCGGCGAGGCGCAGCGTTCGTGTGGCGCGGAAGCACGCCTCCTGCAGATGGATGAAGCGCGTCGTCGCCGGCAGCGGCGGCGCATGCGGCCGCGGGCGACCGACGCCGATCCGGGCGCGCAGTCGCAGGAGCTGCTCGCGCAAGCCGCGACGCAGATTGGCCCAGCCCGGCTCGTCCTTGTGCCCGAGCGGACGCAGCGCGCGGCGCAGCAGTCGCAGGCGATCCGTCACGCCGAGATCGCGACGCACCGGCGGGTAGCCCGGCGCGTAGGTATCGAGCAGGGCCAGGACCGGCACGTCGTCGCCCGCCTGCCGCAGACGACGGCCCACCTCCAGCGCCACCAGCCCGCCGAACGACGTCCCACACAGCGCGTACGGTCCGCGCGACTGCACGCGCCGGACGAGGGCGACGCCACGCTCCGCCATGCGTTCCAGGCTGACGTCGTAGACGCGCCGGCCGTCGGCACCGCGATGCTGGATGGCGTGCAGCGCCACCTCGGGCCCGAGGT
>DASYLJ010000070.1:0-28586 GCA_036009625.1 Binatia bacterium | reverse complement strand
AGAGCGGGGCGTACTCGAGGTTGGTGAGACCCGCGCCGTGCTCGCTCTCGGGCAGGAAGAGGTTCCACAGGCCCGCGGCCTTGGCCTTCGTCTTGAGCTCTTCGACGATCGGCGGCTGCTTCCAGCGATCCTTGTCGACCTGCTCGTCGTGGAGGCGCTCGTTCGGGTAGACGTGCGCGTCCATGAACTCCTGCACCTGACGCTGCAGGCCCTTCACCTTGTCCGAGTATGCGAAATCCATGGCCGCAGACATCGCCCGGGAGGGCGGCTGCGTGCAACCCCCGGCTCAGGCAGCAGACGTCATGGGCCGCAGGCAACGTCGCCGTACGACGGCTCGGCGGGTATCGTTGCGCCGGCGCTCCGTCAGGCCGCGGCGACGACGAGCACGATGGCACCGAGCGCTTCGAGCACGAAGAACACCCACGGCCACAGCCCCGCGCGTCGATCGATCGCCGCCGACACCAGACGGCCGCCGGCCATCCCGGCCAGCGCGCCCGCCAGACAGGTGAAGATGCCCGGAGCCAGCTCGGGAGTCACGAGCGCGAGCATGAGCATGCCGGCCATCGCGACACCGTAGCCACCGTAGACGGCCCGCACCTCGTTGCGGCCGTCGACGGTGGTGACGGCGACGCCGAAGGTGGCGAGGATGCGGGCAGGGGCGAGCAGAGCCGCGACGCCCATCGCGAGCAACGAGCCGGCGACGACGAGAATGACGGCAGGCGACATGGGCGTCATCGCGGGTCCAGGACCATCTGCGTCTGCGTCGTGAGCGCGATGAGCTTGCCGTCGCCCGACGTCACGCGCGTCTGCCACACCATCGTACGACGGCCGCGATGCACCGACGTGCACTCGCCGCGCACGATGTCACCGGCACGGCCGGCGGAGAGGAAGTTCGTCTTCGACTCGATGGTGGTGGTGCCCTGACCGCCGACGAGGTGCTGCGCGGTGGCGAAGGCGCCGAGCGTGTCGGCGAACGCCATGAGGGCGCCGCCGTGGAGCACGCCCGGAATGGTGCAGAGGTCGTCGCGGACCGCGAGGGTGGCGACGACGCGGTCGGGTGTCGCCTCGACGAAGGTCACGCCGAGCAGTTCTGGGAGGAAGCCGCGCGTCGCGGCCTGGAGGGCGGCGACGCGCGCCGCCTGATCGTCGGTGGTCGTCATGGGGCGTCTAATCTCCAATCGGCATGCCAGATGCCAGGTGGCGCGGGTCGGATGTCGGCGTCGTGGACCTGTTGCGGCCACGCCACACCGTGGTGGCTACGCTACGCCGCCGTCGTTGCGTGGGCGGCCCATCAGGGGCTAACAGCCGGGAGCGAGCCTTGCATGGCAATGACCTCCCGGATCAATCGGTGGTGGGGCCTCGTTGGCGGCGTCCTCCTGGCGGCGAGCGACACGGCGCTGATCCTGGCCCTCGGCATCACCTTCCAAGTGAACGGGGGCGACGCCACGCTCTTCGTCGGGCTGTTCTTCGGCTCGTCGTTCGCGCTGCTCGGCTACATGGTCGGCTGGGTGATGGAGGCGCGCCGTCGCGATCAGGAGGCGGCCGCGGTCATCCGCGAGCAGGTCGACACCATCGCGGCCACGCGCTCGCGCCTTGCCCAGAGCGAGAAGCTGGCGGCGCTGGGCCAGCTGGCGACGGCCATCGCGCACGAGGTGAGGAATCCGCTCGCCGTCATCCGCTCGGCGGCGCAGGGGATCGCCGAGACGGTGCCTGCTGCCGACGCCGCCACGCGGCGTTCCTGTGAGTTCATCACCGACGAGATCGACCGATTGAGCAGTGTCGTCACGTCGCTGCTGGCGTTCGCGCGGCCGATGCAGGTGAATGCGCGCCCCGTACCGGTGCCGGAGTTGCTCGATCGCGCGCTCCTGCTGGCCGGCGAAGAGCTGGCGGCGCGTGGTGTGGCTGTGCGCTGCGAGGCGGGTGGGCCATTGCCCGCACTCCATGCCGATCCGGACCTCGTCTGTCAGGTGCTGATCGGGCTGCTGTCGAACGCTGCCGAGGCGGCCGGGCAGGGTGGGACGATCACCATCGAGGCGCGACGCACGGAAAAGGTCGTCGAGCTCGGGGTGGCCGATTCCGGCCCCGGCGTGCCGCCGGAGATGCGGGCGCGCATCTTCGAGCCGTTCTTCACCACGCGAGCGCGTGGCACGGGCCTCGGCCTCGCCGTCGCGCGACAGATCGTCGAAGCGCATGGCGGTCAGATCGACGTCGGCGACGGTCCGAGTGGCGGTGCGCGTTTCGTCATCCGGCTCCCGCTCGACGAGCGTACGGCGGTGGCGGCATGAAGCCGCGCATCCTCATCGTCGACGACGAGGAGCGCATGGCCGCGGTCGTGGCCGGCGCGCTGGAGCGCGGCGGTTGGGACTGCGAGACCTGCAACGGCGGCGAGGCCGCGTTGGCGGCGCTCGAGCGGCGTGAGGCCGACGTCGTCGTCACCGACTGGAAGATGCCGGGCATGGACGGCATCGAGCTGCTGAAGACGCTGCACACGAAGCGACCGAACCTGCCCGTCATCCTGCTCACGGCGTATGCCAGCGTGCGCTCGGCGGTGGCGGCGATGCGCGAGGGCGCGTTCGACTACGTCGCCAAGCCATTCGACAACGACGAGCTGCGCACCGCCGTCGCGCGCGCGCTCGAGCTGCGGCGCCTCGAGCGCGAGAACCGCTGGCTGCGGCAGGAGGTGGGCGCGCGGTATGCGCCGGATGCCGTCGTTGCCGAGAGCGCGCGCAGCCGCGAGGCGCTGGCGCTGGTGAAGCGCGTCGCACCGAGCAAGGCGACGGTACTGGTGCAGGGCGAGAGCGGGACGGGCAAGGAGCTGGTCGCGCGGCTGCTGCACTACTGGAGCGATCGCGTCGGACGGCCGTTCGTCGCCGTCAATCTGAAGGCGTTCGCCGAGGGCGTGCTCGAGAGCGAGCTCTTCGGGCACGAGAAGGGTGCGTTCACCGGCGCGATCGGCGCGCGTGCCGGCTGTTTCGAGCGCGCCAGCGGCGGCACGCTGTTCCTGGACGAGATCGGCGAGATCAGCGCCGACGTGCAGGCGAAGATGCTGCGCGTCCTGCAGGAGGGCGAGGTGCTGCGCGTCGGCGCGAGCGATCCGCGCCCCATCGATGTGCGCGTCGTCGCGGCGACGAATCGGGTGCTGCGCGACGAGATCGCATCGGGGCGGTTTCGCGAGGACCTGTTCTTCCGGCTGAACGTCATCCCGCTGCAGCTGGCGCCGCTGCGCGAACGGCGCGAGGACGTGCTGCCGCTGGCGCGGCACTTCCTGGCGCGGCACGCCGCGGAGGCGGGACGCCGGCTGCAGTTCTCCGAGGAAGCGGAAGCGGCGTTGATCGCGCACGCGTGGCCGGGGAACGTGCGCGAACTGGAGAACGCCGTCGAGCGTGGCGTCGTGCTGGCGCGCAGCGAGCAGGTCACGCCAGAGGATCTGTTGCTGCAGGAGACGATCGACGCACCGCTGCCGGGCGGGGCAGGGAGTCTGCACGACGCGGTCGATCGCGCGACGGCGGAGCGCGTGACGGCGGCGCTGGAGGCGGCGCGGGGAAATCGGACCGAGGCGGCGCGGGCGCTCGGGGTGGATCGCACGACGCTGTATCGGTTGATGCGGCGTCTGGGGTTGTAGCGACGCGTCGGTGCACGGCCCGGCGTCCATCGGTCTGATTGACATCCAGAGGGTCCGGACGAGACAGTTCTAGGCAGCATGCTGCGCACGTCCCTCGCGCTCTGGAGCGTGGTGTTCGCGACGATGGGTGCGGTGGGGCCGTGTCTCGCACAGCCGTATGGTCCGATCGCGGTCATCGGTCCGGGATTGCGCTTCGGCAGCGCCATCGCGTCGACCCGCCACCGGGTCGCGATCGGGGCGCCGGGTGACGACAGCACGGGAGCCGTTGTGCTGTACGACGCGCGAACACTCGCGTGGGTGACGTCGCTGGAGGCGCCGGGGGCGCACCAGTACGACTTCTTCGGTAAGAGCATCGCTGCGGTGAACGGCGAGTTCGCGATCGGTGCGCCCGGGATGGCGCAGATACACCTGATGACGCCGGACGGACGGATTCGCCGGACGATCTCCGCCCCAGGCGATGTGGTGGGAGCCAACAGGTCAGAGCTCGAGTTCGGCAGGGTCATCGCTGCGAGCCATGGGCTGGTCGTCACGACGGTGCAGTCCGCGTACCGACCCGACGAGACGCTCACGCGATCGATGCTGTATGCGTTCGCAGCGGACACCGGGGAATTGCGGTGGGCCCGTGAGATATCGGTCCGCTATCCCGGCATCGTCGCGAGCGGTGGCTGGGTTGCGGTCGGTGCCCCCTGTCGTGGCTGCGCGACGCGGGAGCGCCGCGTGTACGTCTTCGACGTCGACACCGGGCGCCCGGTATCGCAGATCGCACCGCCTCCGGGCGTCGACGACGAGCTCTTCGGCTTCTCGTTGACGTTCGCGCGCCGTCACCTGCTCGTCGGCGCGCCGTCGGGCTTTGGTGGGGGTGCGTACGAGTACGACGTGCCGAGCGGACGGCTGCTGCAGACCTATCGAGACGCCGAGGAGACGGGTCCGTGGCCACAGTACCTCGGCATGACGGTGACGTACGACGGGCGATTCGTGCTGGTAGGTGCGCCATCGTTCGTCGCGCCGCGTCCTGGCGCGGTCTACGTGTTCGAACGGTCCAGCGGGCGGATCGTGCAACGTCTCCAGGGGCGATTCGACGACGGTCATTTTGGCTCGGTACTCGGCAGAGCCGGGCGGCTGCTGCTCGTCGGGTCGGGTTGGCCGAGCCACGGATACGTCGAGGCGTTCGCGCGCACGTGGTGACGATGGCGGTCGGTCAGCCGGACGGCATCAATGTCCACACGACCTGATCGTAGTCGACGGGCCGGCCGTCCCACGAGGGGAAGCTCGTCGTCGAGTCGATGGCGATCCCTGCTTCCCTGTGATGAGCGCGCAGGCTCTCGACCGCATCGTCCGCCAGCACCGGCGGCGCCTCGTGCAGCGGTACCGCGCTCCCATCGCTGCGCTCGAAGCGGAGGGCACCGCTGTTCTCCACCACGATCCGCACACCGTGCTCATGGACGTAGGTGTGGTGGCGCCGGCAGAGCGAGCAGAGGTTGTCGAGCGCCGTCGCACCGCCGCGGGACCACGGCACGACGTGATGCCCGTCGACGAAACGATTGGTGCAACCGGGAAAGCGGCAGCCGCGGTCACGCAGCCGGAGCGCGCGACGCAGCAACGTCGGGATGCTGCGGCGTCGCCGACCGACGTCGAGCACGTTCCCGCGGGAATCCTCCACCACCTGCACGACGGCCGCGTCGCAGCCGAGCCGCTCTGCCGTCGCAGGCGCGAGAGCGGTGCCGTCGTCGAGTATGGCACCGGCGTCACTGCCGGCATCGATGTGGACCACCAGCTCGACCGGCGGGCCCACCTCGGTCGACCCGCTCAGGTACGTCTCGACGACGGCCACGAGCGCGTCGGCTCGTCGCATCGGACCCGCTCGCGTTCCCGCGGGAACGTCGCCGGACGTCCACGCGCGCGACATCGCGACCTCGATCGCACGCCGCACGACCGCCGCCTCCTCGGGACGAAGCTGGATGTCGAAGCGCACGAACCCAGTCTCGGTATCGTGCTCGCGAACCCACCGCGTGTCCTCTTCGTCGCCCGGAAGGCTGTCCTCCGCGTTGCGCATCGCCACGCGGTAGCCGCGGCAGATGCGCTCCAACTGCGAGGCCGTGGACGCGCGGGCCATTGCCAACAGCGCCGCCTCGTTGTCGGGGCCGGCGACGCGCGTGAGCGCCCGCACCTTGGAGTAGCTCACTCGACCGAGTCGGAGCGCATCGTCGGTATGCGGGAGGGCACGCAGCGCCCGGGCCACCCGCACGTGCTCCCGAGCGGCGCCGAGCTCGAGGCCCACACGCCACGACAGCCAGTGCGCACAGGTGAGCGCACCCTGATCGCCCCAGCCACCCGACTCGTCGAAGCGACCGATGAGCGTGAGGAAGCGATGGGTAGCGGCATCGAGGTGGGCGGCGAGCTCGGCGATCTCGTCGCCGAGACGCTCGTGGTCGGCGGGGGTGATGTGCATGAACGCGTTGTACCACGGGGGTTTCCGGCGACGCGGGAGCGGGCGTGCGGGACGACGTGCCGCGCGTTGGTCGCGCGCGTCTCGTTGAGCATCTCGTCGTCTGCAATCCCGTCGCGGCCGCACAGGCGCCGACGTCTGGTGGCGCCGCCGCACGGCGAGAACGGCCGGGCAGAAAAGCTGTCAATGCCTTTGGGAGGAACATCGGGCGTTTGTATTGTCCTACGTTGAGCGCGTCGCGCGCTGAAGCGACGAAAAGGACACGCGGCAGCTAGTGGTAGTCGAGACCCACGCCGGAGAGGCACACCTACTTGCACGTGTTGGCAAGGCGGAGGCCGAGCGTTTCCGCGGTGCGGGTGTCCGTGCAGTCGACGTCGGATGTGCAGGTCGCGCACGGGTCGCGTTGAGCCTGCAGTGCAGGCGAGTCCGCTTCGTGCCGTGCGCCAACACCACGGCGGACCGAAGGTCGCTCGAATTGGGACACTACCCCGTAGGGGCAGCAGGCCTCGCGTTCACCCCCGCCGCGCCAGACTCGACCGCGGATCCGGCACGTGCACCGCGCGATCCCGCGGCCGCACCGCCAGCATCCCCGCCGCCGCGCGCTCGACGCGCTCCCGCGCCACCGCGACGTACCGTCATCATCTCCGCCCCAGCCGCACGCCGCCCGTGCCGAGCCGCCGCTCACGCCGTCGTCCCCACGCCCATGTACGGATCGACGACGAGATCGCCCGACGCCGTCAGCGACAGCACGCGCCCGTGCTCGAAGTGTCAGACGATGCGGTTGCGCAGACGAGGTGCGGCGTGCGCGCGGAAGAGCGGCCACAGCGCCAGGTCGAGCGGCACGATCTCGTCGGGCGTGACGTGGTTCCCCACCTGCCAGCACAGGCTGCCGCCCGGACGCAGCAGCCGCACGCACTCGCCGATGACCTGCTCCTGCTCCGCGAGCCAGTCGTCGAGGCTGCGACGCGCCCGCGCTCGTACACCTTATAGAGATTGTAGGGCGGCGACGTGATGACGAGCTGCGCGCTGGCGTCGGGCATCGAGCGCAGGAGCTCGAGGGTGTCTCCGGCGAACAGCACCACCTCGGCATCGTCGCGCCAGCGCGTCGCGATCTCCACATCGGTCGCCGTCCTAGCGGACAGACACGGACTCGCGAAGGAACCCCCCTTGCGCGCGTTCGCTGGAGCCAGCAAGCATGACCGCCATGGCGGAGCTCTCGATGACGCGCGCCGAGCGCGAGGCATTCCTGGCGGAGACCCACGTCGCGGTGATCGGGATCAGCGAGCCCGGTCGCGCGCCGCTCACCGTGCCCATCTGGTACCAGTACGAGCCCGGCGGGATCATCCACATCGTCACCGGTCGCGACTCACGCAAGGGCAAGCTGCTGGCGGCGGCGGGACGGGCGAGCCTGTGCGTGCAGACCGAGACGCCACCGTACAGGTACGTCAGCGTCGAAGGACCGGTGACGATCGCCGCCAACGACGGCGATCGGCGCTGGGAGCGCGAGATGGCGCTGCGGTATCTCGGACCGGAAATGGGCGAGGTCTATCTCGCCAGCACCGCCGACCAGCGCGAGGGACAGGTCGTCGTCGAGCTGCGGCCGTCGCGCTGGTACACCGTCGACTATTCGAAGATGTCGTTCTGAGCCACGAAGGCCGCGCTCGGTGACGCGCAGAAGATCTGCGGGTCGAGCTCGTCGACGATGCCGCCGAGCACGGGTAGGGCGAGCGGCAGGTTGGGTGCGAGGCATTCGGGCGTGTCGAGGTCGGGGCTCTCGAACACGTCGAACGCCTTGATAGCCACCTTGATCAGGCATGCCAGCGCCTTCGGGTCGGTGCTGTCGAGACCCTCGCACGAACCCGCAGGGATCTTGCCCGACGACTCGCCGGCGCGACACGTCGCCAGACACTTCTCGGTGCCGAGCGCGTAGGTCCCGACCGTCGTCGCCACCTTCTGGCGTACCTTGGCCTCGGTCTTGGTGAGGCCGTCGGGACTGGCGTCGTCGTCACACCGCACGAGCGGCACGACGCCATCGAGCACCGTCGTCACGGTCGACAGCAGACCGGCGGTGTGGGCCTCGCAATCGCCACCCGACCAGCACTCCGGGCAGTCGATGGTGCATTTCTTGGCGATCGTGCCGAGGGCCTTCGTGCCGACGGTGTCGACGCAGGTGCGGGTGACGCCGGCGTAGGGCGGAAGGCAGTCCGTCCCCGGGACCTTGCCCTTGAGGGCCTGCTTGTCGCAGCCCACGAGGCATTTGATGCGCTTCAGCGCGGCGGTCCCGAGCTGGCGGGCGGCCTGCTGCTGACAGGCGGCCTCGTCCTTGGTGGGTGCGGCGTGCGCCCCCGAGGCCAGCACGGCGATCAGGGTCGGTGCGACGAGCAGGTGTCTCATCATGGTCGCCCTTCATGAGACCGCGGGCCCACGGCGTAAATCGCGTGAACAGGGGATGCCCCGAAATGTCGCCCATCTGCTTTCGAGTGGACCCCCCTGTCCGTAGAATCGAGCGGCCGTGTCTCTCGTCTGCTCCCTCTGGCCCCGCGCCAGGATTCCCCGCGATCTCGACACGGTCACGCGCGTCAGCTGGGAGGCGGAGGTGGCGCCGCGGCAGGTCGGCGTCGACCCGGTGGCCGTGCAGCGCATCTGGTCGTCGGTGGAGCGGCTGTATCGCAGCGGCATCCACCCCGCGATCCAGCTCTGCGTCCGTCGCAATGGCCAGGTCCTGATCGATCGCGCCATCGGTCACGCCTCCGGCAACGGGCCCGACGACACCCCGGCGACGCCGAAGGTGCAGCTCATGCCCGAGACGCCCTTCGTCAGCCTGTCGGCGTCGAAGGCGGTGACGGCGATGATCGTGCACCTGCTCGATCAGCGGAATCTGATCCGGCTCGACGATCCGGTGTGCGAGTACCTTCCGGGGTTCGGGGCGCACGGCAAGCAGTGGATCACGATCCGTCACGTGCTCACGCACCGCGCCGGCATTCCGAACCTGCCCGCCGAGATCATGGACCTCGATCGGCTCGACGATCTCGATCTCGTGCTCGACATCCTGTGCGACACCGAGCCGGTGTGGCGCGCGGGATCGCGGCTCGCCTACCACGCCGTCATCGGGGGCTTCGTCCTCGGCGAGCTGGTGCGTCGCGTGACCGGCAAGGACATCCGCCAGGTGTTCGACGAGGAGATCCGCCGTCCGCTCGGCTTCCGCTGGATGGGCTACGGCGTCGCACCGGACGACGTCGGCCAGATCGTGCGCAACTATCAGACCGGGCCGTCGCCGATCCCGCCGTTCTCTACCGTCTTCAAGCGTGCGCTCGGGCTCGGCTACCGTGACGCCGTCGCGATGTCGAACGACCCGCGCTTCCTCACCGCCATCGTGCCGGCGGCCAACGTCGTCGGCACTGCGAACGAGTTCAGCCGCTTCTT
Organism: Binatia bacterium; assembly: GCA_036009625.1. Classification (GTDB taxonomy): domain Bacteria; phylum Desulfobacterota; class Binatia; order DP-6; family DP-6; genus DASYLJ01. The sequence continues at coordinate 19,095 of DASYLJ010000070.1, read as the reverse complement.
CCAGTTGCTGCTGAACGAGGGCGAGCTCGACGGCGTGCGTGTCTTCGATCCGCGCACCGTGCGGCGCGCGACCGCCGAGCAGTCGTACCTCGAGTTCGACTTCACGCTCGGTCTGCCGTTCCGCTACGGCATGGGCTTCATGCTCGGCGCCGAGTGGTTCAGCCTCTACGGCCCCGACACGCTACACGCCTACGGCCACATCGGCTTCACCAACATCGTGTGCTGGGCCGATCCAGAGCGGCAGGTGGCGGCCGCGCTCATGACGAGCGGCAAGCCGTTCGTCTATCCCGAGCTGTACTATCTGTTCGACGTGCTGCGACAGATCGGCTCGGCCTGTCCGAAGGGGCGATAGGGCGCTCTGACGGTTGCCCGCGGCGCCCCGAACCCGTATGTCCCCCGGTCGAGCCGTGCCGCACTCCCGCGACGCCGCAGCCCTCCGGGCGCCTGATGCACCCAGCCTGCCGGGGCTCTCCGCCTTCGTCCCCGTGCACGACGAGGTCGAGACGCTGCCTGGCGTGGTCGCGGCACTGGTCGCGGTCCTGCCCCAGGTGGCCGAGCGCTGGGAGCTCGTCATCGTCGACGACGGCAGCCGCGACGGCACCGCCGCCGTCGCCGATGCGTTCGCCCGTCGACATGCGCACGTGCGCGTCGTGCGGCATGCGCAGAACCGCGGCTACGGCGCCGCGCTGCAGACCGGTCTCCTCGCCGCCCGTTACGACACCGTCTTCTGGATGGACGGCGATGGCCAGTTCGACCCGCACGACCTGCCGCGGCTCGCGGCGGCGCTCGACGGCGTCGACGCGGTGGTCGGCTGGCGGCGGCAGCGCGCCGATCCGTGGCGACGTCGGTTGAACACCGCACTGTGGAATCGTCTGGTGCGCACGCTGTTCCGTCTGCCGGTGCGTGACGTGAACTGCGCCTTCAAGCTGCTGCGACGCGATGCGCTCGCCGGCATAGCCCCGGAGGCGAGCGGTGCCATGATCTCCACCGAGCTGCTCGCGCGCCTCGTGCAGCGCGGCTGCATCATCACAGAGATGCCGGTGCGGCATCTACCGCGTCGGGCGGGGACGCCGTCGGGGGCGGCACCGCGCGTCGTCGCGCGCGCCTTCGTCGAGCTGCTGCGGCTGGCGCGCCGGTTGCGCCGGAGGAACGCATGACTCCTGGACGTCCGCCCGCGATCGACTGCTGGCTCAACGTGCCCGTCGGCTTCACGAGCTACCGGCCCGACTTCCTGGTGCGCGTCGCGCGCGACTACTTCAAACGCGAACGCGAGATCTTCGAGCCAGCGCCGCTGCCCGAGCTGCTGCAGCAGATGGACGACGCCGGCGTCGAGCGCGCGGTCATCACCATCGACCCGCACGCGCCCGAGCCGTTCGACGACCTGGTGCAGGCATTCCCCGGCAAGTTCCTGTGCTCGGCGGTCATCGACCCGACGACCGGCATGGAGGCGCTGCGCCTGATCGACCGGCTTGCCACCAGGCACACCCTCGGCCTGGTCCGGCTCGTGCCGTTCATGTTCAACCGGCCGCCGAACGACAAGTCGTGCTACCCCGTCTACGCCAAGTGCATCGAGCTCGGGCTGCCGGTCTCGGTGAACACCGGCATCCCGGGCCCGCCCATGCCCGCCGAGCCGCAGCGGCCGCTCTACCTGGACGAGGTCTGCCTCTATTTCCCCGAGCTGACCCTCATCATGGCCCACGGCGCCGACCCGTGGTGGGGGGAGGCCATCCGGCTCCTCCTCAAGTACCCGAACCTCTACATGATGACGTCGGCGTACGCGCCCAAATACCTGCCCCAGGAACTCATCCAGTTCATGAATACTCGGGGAACCGAAAAGGTCCTGTTCGCCTCCGACCACCCCGTCCTGTCGTTCGAACGGTGCCTCGCCGAAGCAGCGCAACTCCCTTTACGGGAAGGGGTTTTGGCACACTACCTGTACGACAACGCGCGCCGCGTTTTCCGCTGGCCGGAGCCGGCGGCCGCGCCGGGGTGAGTTGCGCGGGCTGCGCACCTATAGTAGGCGCCTCGGCTTCCATGCAGGACCGCAAGCTACATTCGACGAGCCGGGCGGACGCGTGGCTGGCGCTCGCACTGATTCCGGGGCTCGGTCCGCAGACGGCGCGCGGCCTCGTCGAGCGATACGGCAACCCGTGCGCGGTCCTGGCACTGCCCGAAGCGGCGCTGCGCGAGGCCGGTGTCGGCAAGGAAGCGCTCGCGGCGTGGGGCCGGGCGGGACGCCTGGCCATGGACGAGCGCGCCGCCCAGGACCGCTGCGGTGCGCGGCTCGTCACGCTCGACGACGCCGACTATCCGACCCGCCTGCGTGCCATCCCCGACCCGCCGCTCGTCCTCGTCGTGCGGGGCGAGCTGGGTGTCGACGAGCCGTCCGTGGCCATCGTCGGCGCCCGCCGCGCCGGAGTGTATGGACGCCGCGTCGCCGAAGACCTGGCCCGTGGGCTGGCGCAGGCCGGCGTCACCGTCGTGAGCGGTCTGGCCGCCGGCATCGACTCGGCGGCCCATCGCGGCGCGCTCGATGCGGGCGGTCGCACCACCGCTGTGCTCGCGACCGGCGTCGATCGCGTCTATCCGTCCTGGAACGCGTCGCTGGCGCGGGCCGTCGCCGGGCAGGGTGCGCTCGTCTCCGAGTTCGCCTGCGGCACCGAGCCGCGGAGCTGGTCGTTCCCGCGTCGCAACCGCATCATCAGTGGCCTCACGCTCGGCACCATCGTCGTCGAGGCGGCCGAGCGCAGCGGGTCGCTCATCACGGCGCGCTACGCGCTCGAGCAGAACCGCGAGGTGTTCGCGGTGCCGGGGCCGATCGGCGTCGCGCTGCACCACGGCGCGCACCGCCTGATCCAGCAGGGCGCCATGCTCGTCACCAGCGCCGACGACGTCCTCGACGTCGTCGCCCCGATGCTGCGCGCGCGGCTCGGTGCGGCGCGTGCCGCCGCGGCGGTCGACGCGGTGTCGCCGCTCGAACGTCGGCTGCTCGACGCGCTGGGCGACGGCGGTCACATCGACGGCATCGTGCGCCGCGCCGGCGTCGCGGCCGACGCCGGGCTCGAAGCGCTGCTCGGGCTCGAGCTGCGCGGCCTCGTCGAACAGCAGCCCGGCGCGCGCTATCGCCTGCGCCGGCAGGTGACGGCGGCCTGATGGCGAAGCATCTCGTCATCGTCGAGTCGCCCGCCAAGGCGAAGACGCTCGGCAAGTATCTCGGCAAGGATTACCAGGTGAAGGCGTCGGTCGGGCACGTCGTCGATCTGCCGAAGTCGAAGCTCGGCGTCGACATCGAGAACGATTTCGCCGCCGACTACACCGTCATCCACGGCAAGTCGCAGATCCTGAGCGAGATCAAGGCGGCGGCGAAGGACAAGGAGAACATCTACCTCGCCCCCGACCCGGATCGCGAAGGCGAGGCCATCGCCTGGCACATCGCGCAGAAGCTCGGGCACCCGAAGCGCAAGAACATCCACCGCGTCCTCTTCAACGAGATCACGAAGAAGGCCGTGCTCGAGGCCATCGAGCACCCGCGCGAGATCGACCAGCATCGCTTCGAGGCGCAGCAGGCGCGTCGCGTGCTCGATCGGCTCGTGGGCTACCGGCTGTCGCCGCTGCTCTGGGACAAGGTGCGCCGCGGCCTGTCGGCGGGGCGCGTGCAGTCGGTGGCGGTGCGCATCATCGTCGAGCGCGAGCGCGAGGTCCTCGTCTTCGTGCCCGAGGAGTACTGGACGGTCGAGGCGCGCCTCGAAGCCGGCACGCCGCCGCCGTTCACCGCGCGCCTGGTCGAGGTCGGCGGCCAGAAGATCGACAAGCAGCACACGCTCGAGACCCGCGACCGCGTGCAAGAGATCCTGCGCGGGCTCGACGCCGCGCCGTGGACCGTCACCAAGGTCGAGAAGAAGGAGCGCCGCCGCCATCCGACGCCGCCCTTCATCACGTCGCGTCTCCAGCAGGAGGCGTCACGCAAGCTCGGTTGGCAGCCGTCGCGCACCATGCGCGTGGCGCAGAAGCTGTACGAAGGCATCGAGCTCGGCGCCGAGGGCGCGGTCGGTCTCATCACCTACATGCGTACCGATTCGACGCGCGTGTCGGCCGAGGCGCTGGCGGCGGTGCGCGACTACATCCCGACGCGCTACGGCAAGGAGTACCTGCCGGCCGAGCCGAACTTCTACCGCACCAAGAAGGACGCGCAGGACGCCCACGAGGCGATCCGTCCCACCACCATGCAGTGGGATCCCGAGCGGCTGACGTCGTTCCTCGAGAAAGAGGAGCTGTCGCTCTACACGCTCATCTGGAATCGCTTCGTCGCCAGCCAGATGGCGTCGGCGGTGTACGACGCCACCTCGGTCGATCTGCAGGCCAACACCTGCCGCTTCCGCGCCACCGGTCAGGTGCTCAAGTTCGACGGCTTCATCCGCGTCTACACCGAGGGCCAGGACGACGCCGCGTCGACCGGCGACGAGGACACCGAGGGCCTGCTGCCGCCGCTCACCGAGGGCGAGTCGGTGAAGCTCCTCGAGCTGGTGCCCGAGCAGCACTTCACGCAGCCGCCGCCGCGCTTCACCCAGGCCACGCTCATCAAGGAGCTGGAGGAGAAGGGCATCGGCCGCCCGTCCACCTACGCCAGCATCATGGGCACCATCCTCAACAAGGAGTACGTCGTCGAGGACGACCAGCGGCGGCTCAAGCCGACCGAGCTGGGCTTCCTCGTCACCGATCTCCTCGTGACGTCGTTCCCCGACGTGCTGAACGTCGAGTTCACCGCCGGCATGGAGAACGAGCTCGACCGCATCGAGGACGGCGCCGAGCACTGGGTCCCCGTCATGCGCCGCTTCTGGACGCCGTTCGCGAAGGATCTCGAGCGCGCCAAGGTGGAGATGCGCGACGTCAAGCGCGAGGAGCGTCCCACCGACCTCAAGTGCGAGAAGTGCGGCCAGCCCATGATCATCAAGTGGGGCCGGCGCGGTGAGTTCCTCGCCTGCAGCGGCTACCCCGACTGCCGCAACACGACCAACTTCACGCGCGACGAGGACGGCACGATCAGGCCGGTCGAGCCCGAGATCAGCGACCAGACGTGCGATCTCTGCGGGAAGCCGATGCAGGTGCGCTTCGGGCGCTTCGGCAAGTTCCTCGGCTGCTCGGGCTACCCCGAGTGCAAGAACATCCAGCCGATGTTCAAGCCGATTCCCACCGGCATCCAGTGCTACGTGTGCGAGAAGGGCGAGCTCTTCGAGCGCCAGTCGCGCCGCGGCAACGCCTTCTACAGCTGCAACCGCTACCCCGAGTGCACCTTCGCGGCGTGGGACAAGCCCTACATGATGCCGTGCCCGCGCTGCGCGGCGCCGTTCGTCACCGAGAAGGAGACGAAGCGCCGGGGCACCATCCGTCGCTGCGCGCGTGAAGGCTGCGGCTGGCAGGCGCAGGTCATCGAAGGCGGCGCGCTCGAGGAGCTGCCGGAGCGGAAGGCGGCGGCCCAGATCCGTCGCCGTCCGGGCAAGGGGGGTGCCGCGGCGCCGCCCACCAAGGTGGCGGCGCGAGCGAAGGCCAAGCCGCCGGCGAAGAAGAAGGCCGCACCGAAAAAGAAGAAGGCCGCGGCCAAGAAGAAGGCCGCACCGAAGGCCAAGGCCAAGGCCAAGGCGACGGTGCCCGACGCGACACCGGTGGCCGACGACGACCGGACGGTGTCGTGAGCGAACGCGTCACCATCATCGGTGGCGGACTCGCGGGCTGCGAAGCCGCCTGGCAGCTGGCGCACGCCGGCATCGGCGTCGACCTCTACGAGATGCGCCCGCAGCGCGGCACCGCCGCGCACACAACGGAGCAGCTTGGCGAGCTGGTGTGCTCGAACTCGTTCCGCAACGCCACGCTCGAGACCGCGGTCGGGCTCCTCAAGGAGGAGATGCGGCAGCTGGGGTCGCTGGTGATGCGGCTGGCGGACGTCCACCAGGTGCCCGCGGGCGCCTGCCTGGCCGTCGATCGCACGCGCTTCGCCGAGGGCCTCACCCGGGCGGTGGAGAACGAGCCGCTGATCCGGCTGGTGCGCGAAGAGGTGACGGCCATTCCCGAGGGCCTCACCATCCTGGCGTCGGGACCGCTGACGTCGCCGGACCTGTCGTCGGCGCTCACCGAGGTGCTCGGCACCAAGCACCTCTACTTCTACGACGCGATCGCGCCCACCGTCACCGCCGAGTCCATCGACATGGACCTGGCGTGGAAGGCGTCGCGCTACGACAAGGGCGGCGACGACTACATCAACTGCGCGCTCGACGCCGCGACCTACTACGCCTTCGTCGACGCCGTGCTCGACGCCGAGAAGACGCCGACGCGCGACTTCGAGAAGTGCGTCTACTTCGAAGGCTGCATGCCCATCGAGGAGATGGCGCGACGCGGGCGCGACACGCTCGCTTTCGGCCCGATGCGGCCCGTCGGGCTGATCGACCCGCGTTCGCATCAGCAGGCGCATGCGTGCGTGCAGCTGCGGCAGGACGATCGCGAGGGCCGGCTGTTCAACATGGTCGGCTTCCAGACCAAGATGACGTATCCGGAGCAGCGGCGCGTCTTCCGCATGATCCCGGCGCTGGCGAAGGCCGAGTTCGTCCGTCTCGGCAGCTTGCATCGCAACACCTACGTCGACGCGCCGGCGCTGCTGCTGCCGACGCTGCAGGTGACGAACCGCAAGCAGCTGCTGCTGGCGGGGCAGATCGTCGGTGTCGAGGGCTACGTCGAGTCGGCGGCGACCGGCATGCTCGCCGGGCTCAACGTCGCGCGCATGCTGCGCGGCCAGCAGATGGTGGTGCCGCCGCCCAGCACCGCGCTCGGCTCGCTGATGGCCTACGTCACGCAGCGCGGGAAGAAGGGCTTCCAGCCCATGAACGCCAACTACGGGCTGTTCCCGCCGGTGCCGCGCCATCTGCGTGGCCGCGACAAGAAACTCGCGCTGGCGAACCGCGCGCTCGCGGACCTCGGTCGGTGGCGGGAGCAGTCGGCGCTCGAATCGGCACCCGCGGTCGCGACCTCGGTGGCGTGATGTCCGGCGCCGCCGGCGAGCCCGCGATCGCGGCGGTTCTCGACGTCGGCAGCAATTCGGTCCTGCTGCTCACCGTCGTGGTGTCGGCGTCTGGGCGGCTCACGGTGCGCGACTCGGCGCTCGCGACGACGCGGCTCGGCAGCGGGCTCGTCGACGGTGGCGCACTCGATCCGTCCGCCTGTGCGCGCACGACGGCGGCGGTGGTGACGCTGGCGGGCCGCGCACGCGCCGCCGGCTGCACGCAGGTCTGGGCCTACGCCACCGGTGCGGCACGCCGTGCCTGCGACGGCACGGCCTTCACCGACGCGCTGTCGGTGCAGGCGCAGTGTCCGGTCGAGGTGCTGACCGGCGAGCGCGAGGCGCGGCTGGCGTACGCCGCGGCGGCGCTCGGCAACGCCGACGACGCGCCGCTGCTCGTGGTCGACGTCGGCGGCGGGACGACCGAGCTGACGCGCGGCCGTGGCCCCACCGTGCTCGAGGCCGTGAGCCTGCCGCTCGGCGCGCTGGCGTTGACGGAGCGCCACGGCGACGACGTCGTCGGGCTCGCGACGACCGTCGAGCGCACCCTGGCGACGACGGACCTGCCGGCGCGCGCGTTCGGCACGACGCTGATCGCATCGGGCGGTACGGCGTCCGCCCTCGCCGCACTCGATCTGGGGCTCGACGCCTACGATCCGGCGCGGATACATCGTCATGTGCTCGACGTATCGCGACTGGCGGCTCTGGCCATCGACGAGCGGACGGCGGCGCTCGACCCCGGACGCGCCCGACTGCTGCCCGCCGGCGCGACCGTGCTGGCGCACGTCGCGGCGGCCGTGGGTGTCGGTGGGATCGTCGTCAGCGAGCTCGCCGTGCGGCACGCGTACCTCGCCGAGCGGCTCGCCGCCGACGGACGGGCGGTCGACCTGCGCACGCCATGGACCTGACGCCGGACGCGTTGGCCGCGGCGGGGGTGCCGAACCCACCACTGGTCGCGGAGGCCCTCGGCGCCCTCGCACCCTTCGCGGCGGCATTGCCCGTCGATGCGGTCGTGGCCGGCCTGGCACAGGCGGCCGAGCCGGTGCCGGCAATCCATGGCCTGGCGCGTCTGCTCGCGACCGCGCCCGCGCCACGCGACGACGGCGCGGTGACGGCGTTGCTGCGTCTGCTCGGTGGCAGCCCGGCGTTGGCGACGGCGCTCGCGGCCGAGGGTGCGGAGTGGCCCGCGTTGCTCCAAGTCGTGCTCGACGAGCCCGCCCGCGATGCCGCCGCGCATGCGACGGCGCTTGCCGCCGCCGGCGTCAGCGGCCTCCTGTCGCGCGACGACCTGCAGCGGCGCCTCCGCATCTATCGCCGGCGCGAGCTGGTACGCATCGGTGGACGCGATCTGCTGGCGCTCGCCACCGTCGACGACACCGTGCGTGAGCTGAGCGCGCTGGCGGCGGCGGTCATCGAGGCAGCGCTCGTCGTGACGCGGGCGCGCGTGGCGTCCGAGTGGGGCGGGGACATTGCCGAGGGCTTCGTCGTCATGGGCATGGGCAAGCTCGGCGGCAGCGAGCTCAACTACAGCTCGGACGTCGACCTGGTGTACGTCTACGAGGGCGACGGCGAGCATCCCGGCGGACGCACGGTGCGCGAGTTCTTCGTGCGCATCGCCGAAGAGGTGACGCGCGCCATCGCCGAGGTCACGGCAGAGGGACTCTGCTTCCGCGTCGACCTGCGGCTGCGGCCGGGCGGCGGTGAGGGCCCGCTGGCGGCGTCCGTGCGCGCCACGGTGACGTACTACGAGATGTGGGGACAGACGTGGGAGCGCGCGGTGTGGCTGAAGGCGCGGCCCGTCGCCGGTGACCTGGCCCTCGGCGATGCGCTGGTCGCCGAGCTGCGGCCCTTCGTCTACCGGCGCTATCTCGACTTCGGCACCTTCGAGGAGCTGAAGGCCATGAAGCGCAAGGTCGACGCCTCGTTGCGCGATCGCGGCGCCCGCGTGCGCGACGTCAAGCTCGGGCGCGGCGGTATCCGCGGTGTCGAGTTCTGGGTGCAGGCGCAGCAGCTGGTGCACGGTGGCAAGGACGCGCGGATCCGCGAGCGCAGCACGCTCGGCGGGCTGGTCCGGCTGGTGGACAGCGGCTACGCCAACGCCGAGCAGGCACGCGGGCTGGCCGCGGCGTATCGCTTTCTGCGCGACGTCGAGCACAAGCTGCAGATCGTCCACCAGCGGCAGACGCAGCTCATTCCGGAGGACCCCGACGAGCTGCGCGCGCTGGCGCGTCGCCTGGGATTCCGCGGTCCGCATCCGCGGGCGGAGTTCTGGGCCGCGCACACCACGCACACGACGGTCGTCGACACCGCGTTCACGGCGCTCTTCCACGGTCCCGAAGCGGAGCGGCGGCGCGACGAGCGCCCCGAGCTGTCGCGTCTGCTCGACGAGCTCGACCAGGAGGAGCGGGCGTTCTGGCACCTCGGCCAGCTCGGCTTCCGCGACATCGAGGCGGCGTATCAGAACCTTCTGCAGCTGCGCGACGGCCCGTCGTATGCGCCGGCGTCGCCGCGTCGGCGTCAGGCGATCGCCGCGCTCGCGCCGACGCTCGTCGGCGAGATCACACGGTCGTCGGCGCCGGACCGCGCCCTGCGCCACATGGCGACGTTCATCGCCACCGTGGGCGCGCGCACGAGCTACCTCCATCTGCTGCTCGAGAACCCCGGCGTGATGCGGCTCCTGGTGCGGCTCTTCGCCACCAGCGAGTTCCTGTCGCACTTCTTCGTGCGTCACCCGGAGCTGCTCGACAGCCTGGTGCGTGCCGACCTGGTGCGAGTGCGTCGGTCGCACGACGACCTGGTGCGCGAGATCGGTGCGCGGCTCGCCGTCGTTCACGAGTTCGAGGCCGAGCTCGATACCCTGCGACGGTTCCGTCACGAGGAGTTCCTCCGCATCGGCGTGCACGACATCGAGGCCGAGCTCGACGCCGCGGCCGTCTGCGAGCAGCTCTCGCTGCTGGCGGAGGTGTGCGTCGCGGAAGCCGTGACGCTGGCGTGGCGTGAGGCGATCCACCACTTCGACCTGCCGCCGGAATCCCCGACGGACGGGCTGGCAGTGCTCGGGATGGGCAAGCTCGGCGGTCGCGAGCTGGCATACCATTCCGACCTCGATCTGATCTTCGTGTACGACCCCGGCGACGCGGCGTGGTGGCACGATCGCGTCACGCCGCACGAGTTCTTCACCCGCGTCGCGCAGCGCACGATCAGCGCCCTGCAGACACCCACCACCGAGGGCATCGCGTACAAGATCGACACGCGGCTGCGGCCGTCGGGCAATCAGGGCCCGTTGGTCTCGTCCCTCGAATCGTTCGAGACCTACCACCGCACCAGCGCCGCGCTGTGGGAGCGGCAGGCGCTGATCCGCGCGCGTCCCATCGTCGGGCCGCAGGCCCTCGTGCGCCGGCTCGAGGACACCATCACGCGCTTCGTCTACGGCCGCGGGCTGGAGGCGGACGAGCTACGCGAGATGGTGCGCCTGCGGGAGCGCATCGAGGCGGAGCGGGGCGCCTTGCGTCCGGGCCGGGTCAACATCAAGACCGGTTGGGGCGGGCTGGTCGACATCGAGTTCGTCGTCCAGATGCTCCAGCTGCGTCATGGGCACGTCGAGCCGCAGCTGCGGACGCGCTCGACACGCGACGGCCTCGCGGCATTGGACGTGACGGGGCTGCTGCCCGCCGACGACCTCGTGCTGCTGCGCGACGGCTACGCCTTCCTGCGCCAGGTGGAGAGCCGGATGCGCATCGAGCGCGATCAGCCGGTGGAGGCGATGGACGCCGACCCGGATGCGCTCCTCGCGCTGGCGCGGCGCCTCGGCTACGGCGGCACCGACGATGAGGCGCGCGAGGCGCTGCGCAACGATCACGGGCGCCACCGCGCGGAGATCCGCGGCGCCTATGCGCGTGCTTTCGCGGCGGTGATGGTGTGACGCGCCACGTGATTTGCCTTCCCGCGGCCCTTCGGGCTAGCTGACCCCTCCATGCAGAAGACCGATCGCATCTGGCTCGACGGCACCCTGGTCCCCTGGGACGAGGCGAACGTCCACGTCCTGACGCACACGCTGCACTACGGGCTCGGCGTCTTCGAGGGCATCCGGTGCTACGAGGGCGCCGGACGATCGGCGATCTTCCGTCTGCGCGAGCACATCGACCGCCTCTTCGGCTCGGCTCACATCCTCGACCTGCCGATGCCGTTCACGCGCGACCAGGTGGCGCAGGCGTGTCGCGACACCGTGCGCGCGAACAATCTGCGCGAGTGCTACATCCGTCCGCTCGCCTTCCTCGGCGACGGCGAGATGGGCCTGTCGGCGCGCCCCGCGACGCGCATCGCGGTGGCGGCGTGGCCGTGGGGCTCGTACCTCGGCGACGACGGCATCACCAACGGGGTGCGTCTCAAGACCAGCTCCTTCATGCGCTTCCATCCGAACACGATGATGACGAAGGCGAAGGCGGTGGGGCACTACGTCAACTCGATCCTCGCCGCGCGCGAGGCGCGCGGGCTGGGGTACGACGAGGCGCTGATGCTCGACGTCGACGGCTACGTCTCGGAGGCGAGCGGCGAGAACATCTTCATCGTCAGCGACGGGGTGGTGAAGACGACGCCGCTGCCCACCGTCCTCGGCGGCATCACGCGCCACACGGTGCTGCGCCTGTGCGCCGACCTCGGCATTCCGACGCGCGAGGAGCGCTTCACGCGCGACGAGGTCTATCTCGCCGACGAGGCGTTCTTCACCGGGACCGCGGCCGAGGTCACGCCGATCCGCGAGCTCGACGATCGCCGCATCGGCGACGGTCGACCGGGCCCGATCGGGAAGCGCCTGCAAGAGCTGTATTTCGCAGTGATTCGTGGCCAAGACGCGCGATACGCGTCGTGGCTCGACGTGGTCTGACTGGCTTGCGTCCCGAGAGGCCGTCAGGTACCAACGACGCCCAGACGGGCGCACGGGCGCCCCGACGATGGGAGGAGGCATGATGCGATCGTTTGTCTGGCTTACGTGCTTGGTGGCTTTCCCGCTAGCCCTTGCGGCGTGCGGCGGGTCGGAGGAGACACCGACCAAGACCACCGTGCCGCAGGCCGCGACGCCCACCACCATGGCTCCGGCGGCGGACGCCGATGACGACGAGGACGCCTACGAGCTCGACGTGATCGCCGAGGCGGAGCCCGACGAGGGCGCGCCGCCGCTCAAGGTGCAGTTCACGGCGTCGGTGGAAGAAGAAGAGGGCGGTCCGTGGACGTTCGCGTGGGACTTCGGTGACGGCAGCAAGAGCACCGACCAGAATCCCGTGCACACCTACGACAAGGTCGGCGAGTACACCGCCACCCTGACCGTCACCGATACGAAGACGAACAAGGGTACCGACGAGATCGACATCTTCGTCGAGACCGAAGAAGACCTGGCCGAGTAGTCGGCTACGGGCACGCTGCCTCCACCTGCTGCTCCGCCCACTCGAGGGTCGTGAGCGCAGGTGCGAGGGCGGCGGCTACCGGGCGGCAGCGATGGCTGTCGCCGTCGAGGCAGCGGGTGAGGGCGGTGGCGCGTTCGCGTGCCGCGTCCGCAGCTTCGCGCCAGCGCTCCTTGGCCGCGGTGCAGGTGTCGCGCAGTGGCCAGATCGGCGGCACGGGCACGACCGGTGCCGACGGCGGAACGGTGGTCGCGGGCTCCGGCGAGGTGACGTGGGCTGACGGCGTGGTCGTGGTCGTGGTCGTCGCGCCGGCGATGGACGGCGTGGTGGTCGGGGTCTGTGGGGGGGCCGACGCCACCGCCGTGTCGCGCGCGATGTCGATCACTTCGATCGCGTCCGGGGTGCGCAGGATCATCTCGGCGCGGCCGGCGAACCGTCGGACGGTGCCTGACGCCCGGATGCGCTTGCCGGCGTAGAGGCGCTCGGGCTGCTTCGGCAGGTCGGTGATGAGCGGTACCAGGAGGACGACACGGAACGCCTTCGTGTCGGTGGTGCTGAACTCGATGACGCAGGTCGGGCCTTCGAGCCGTGCGGCGGCGACGTCACCTTCCACCGTGACCTGTTGGCCGACGTGCTCAGGGGCCTGCTGCCAGGGAACGGTGACGGCTGCGCGGGCCATCGAACTCACGGTGAGGAAGAGCGCGAGGCCGAATGCCCCGAAAGCACGTCGCATGGGCGAAGTGCTGTAGCGGGCCGGAACGCGCCGGTGCAAGTCGGCGCGCCGGCCGAGGACGGAACCGACGGCTAGTTGCGGGGGCCGCCGGCCGAGCGTTCGCGTGCCTCACTCACGGTGAGGGGGCGTCCGCCGAACGGTTGGCCGTTGAGCGTCCCGACGGCGGCTTCGGCCTGGGCGTCGGTGGACATCTCGACGAAGGCGAAGCCACGGGGTCGACCAGTTTCGCGATCCGTGACGATCTTCACTTCCTCGACCTGACCGCCATCCTGCTCGAACAGGGTGCGAAGCTGGGCTTCGCTGGTCTGGTACGGGATGTTGCCGACGTACAGTCTCTTTCCCATTCTAGCTGCTCCCGCTCTACCATCGCGCGGCTGCACGCGACGGTCCCTTGGAATGCTCGGGGGCTTCTAGCATGCCATTGGAGCGGCGGTCTAGGCGGCGGAGGGCCCTCCGGCGGTCGTCGCAGCGCGTCGTCGCGCCGCGGCGCGCAGCGCCACGGCCAGTGCGGCGAAGGCCACGCCGAGTGCGGTGACACCCACCACCAGCGGCGACACCGGACCGCCCGGCGCGCCGATGGTGAGCGTCGTGGCGGCGAGTACGACGTGGCGCCGGCCGTCGAGTCCGTAGTCGAAGAACGCGTAGGCGGGCAGGATGGCCTCGCGCGCCGAACCCTGTCGTTGCAGGACGATCGGAATCTCCATGCCGCGTCCCGCCGCGGCGTCGGCCGCCTGGCTCACCGGCTCGGTGATGACGTCACCCGGGAGCGCTAGCACTACTCGTCCATGGATGGCCGCCGGTCCGCGATTGTCGAGCCGGAGCGTGGCGCGACCATAGCGGCCGATGGGTGTGGTCTCGAGCGTCAGCGTGACGTCGGGTGGCGGCAGGCCCGGCGTGTCGACCGTGGTGACGAACGGCGTCGAGCGGGTGACGTCGTCGGCATCGGTGTGGGCGAGGTCGACGATGACGGGCGTGCTGCCGGGTTCCGTCGGACGCGGCAGCGCAAGCGTCCACGTATGGGCGGCGCCGGGCGCGATCGTGTCGACGACGTCGCCGTCGAGGGTGTGGCTCTGATGATAGACGTGCGGCTGGATGTTGCGGGCGGCATCGGTCCCGGTGTTGCGTGCGGTGAGGTGCAGCGTCGCGCCGTCGGCGGCGAGCGTGGTGTCGCCCTCGAGCACGAGGAGGGCGGCGCTGGCGTGGGAGGTCACGAGCAGGACGGCGGCGAGCACGACGAAACGCATGGCGGGCTGCTACCACCTGGCCGGCGGCGGCGCCACGCGGGGCGGCGTTGACGGCATGGTGCGGAGACCGTAGCAGGGGCGAGGCGATGGCGTGGCGTGGATGTCTCCTGGTGGTGTCGCTGCTCTGCGGCGCGGCGCGAGCCGCGGTCGGCGAGCCGGTCGGCACACCGCAGTCGCGCGAGGCGTTGCGCATGTGTCAGCGTGCAGAGGACGCGCCGAAGGCCGAGGTGGATGCGCTGCTCGCGCGCAGTCTCGCGCTCGCCGAGGCGGCGGTGGCGGCCGACGACCGCGACCCGCTCGCGCACTTCGCGGTCTTCTGCAGCCTGGGTGGTCAGATGCAGCGCGCCGGCATCGGGCTCGTTGCGCTGACGAACCTGCGGCGCCTGCGCCGCGAGGTCGACCGCACGCTCGAGCTCGCGCCCGACTACCCCGATGCGCTCACCGGCAAGGGCGCGTTGCTGCTCGAGACGCCGCGTCTCCTCGGCGGCGACCCGTCCGAAGCCGAGCGCCTGCTGCGCCGCGCGATCGTCCTCGATCCCGACTACCTCGGACCGCGCCTCGAGCTGGCAGAGGCGCTGCTCGCGCGCGGCGCACGCGACGAGGCGCGGACGGAGGCGACGCAGGCGCTCGCGATCGCGGAGCGCAAGCAGAACGCCGCCGACGTGGCCGAAGCGCGCGCGTTGCTCGAGAAGATCGGTCGCTGAGCGCTCAGGCGGTCCCGTCGACGGCGGCCTGGTGCTCGGCGACCACGGCGGGCGGGCAGAGGCGCACGAACCAGTAGGCGCCGGTGACGAGGATGGTGAGGTCGTCGAGCTGGCCGAGTCCGGGCAGGAAATCGGGGACGAGATCGAAAGGCATGGCGGCGTAGGCGAGGGCGGCGATCAGGAGCGCCTTCGGGGCGAGACCGACGCGGTGCTCGCCGAGGAGCCGCCAGCACAGTCGGGCCTGCTGCGGCAGGGTCGCGAGCAGCTGGAGCGACGGACGGGTGGTCGTCATGGGCCGGCACGATAGCACGCAGCCCCGGTGACGGAAGCTTGAGCGCCGCGGCGCAGCTGGGCTAAGGATTCGGCTTTCAGAAGGAGGATTCACCGTGGAAGAGATTGCCTTCGACGACATCGCGGGCCTCAAGTCGAAGATCACCGACGCCTATGGCGAGTGGAGTGATCCGGTCGAAGTGACCCAGGACATGATCAACCGCTTCGCCGAGCTGACGGGGGACCATCAGTGGATCCACGTCGACGTGGAGCGTGCGAAGCGCGAGAGCCCGTTCAAGACGCCCATCGCGCACGGCTTCCTGACGCTGAGCCTCCTGCCGGCGATGCGCAGCAAGCAGACCTGGCAGATCAAGGGCTACGGCAATGCCACCAACTACGGCGCCAACAAGCTGCGCTTCGTGTCACCCGTCCCGGCCGGCTCCAAGGTGCACTCGCACGGCCGGCTGATCGGCATCGAGCCGCATGCGAAGGGCACGCAGGTCACGCAGGAGATCGTCGTGCACGTCGTCGGCAGCGACCGGCCGGCGCTGCTGTACGAGATGGTCGTCCTGTATCACCCGCCCATGAAGAAGAGCTGAACGCCGCGCGCGGGCGGCGTGCCGGTCTGGTCGTGGCACGTCGCCCCCGCTACAGTCCCGCGCGATGGTTCTCCCCATCGGTGACTCGCCGAATCCGCGGGGCGTGCCGCTCGTCACGTATGCGCTGATCGTGGTCAACGTCGCGGTCTACGTCCTGATCTCGCTGCCGCTCTCCGCCGAGCGGCCGGCACCGACCGATCCGCGCGTCGCCCAGTACGTCCACGCCATGGCACAGGCGCTCGACCCGAGCGCGGTGCGTGAGCTGGTGGCGCGTCTCACGAGCTACGATCTGTTCGTGTTCGCGTGGGGCTTCCGCCCCGCCGCGCCGTCGCCTCTCGATCTCGTGGCGTCGATGTTCCTGCACGGCGGCTTCCTCCACCTCGCCGGCAACATGCTCTTCCTCTGGATCTACGGCGACAACGTCGAGGCCCGCCTCGGTCCGGTGGCGTACCTGTGCTGCTACCTGGCGTGTGGCGTCGCGGCGGCGCTGTTCTTCATGGCGGGCGACCCCGACTCGCCGATTCCGATGGTGGGCGCGTCGGGCGCCATCTCGGGCGTGCTCGGCTTCTACTTCCTGTGGTTCCCGCGCAACGAGGTCCGTCTGCTGTGGATGCTGCCGCCGTTCCTGATGCACGTCATCGAGGTGCCGGCGCGGCTCGTCCTGGGCATCTACCTCGTCATGGACAACCTGCTGCCGTACCTGATCGCGCGCGAGACGTCGGGCGTCGCCCACGGCGCGCACATCGGCGGCTTCGTCGCCGGGCTCGCCGCGGCGTGGGTGATGGACCGTCGCGCGCTGGCGACGCCGCCCACGTTCGAGGGCGAGACGCCGGCGCCGGGATCGACGCGGCGCACGCCCGACGCTGCGTCGACGATCGCCGCCGCCATCACCGAGGGGCGCATGCGTGACGCGGCGGAGCGCTACCTGTCGATTCCCGTCGGTGCGAGTCGCAGCCTGCTGTCGCCGGAGCACTCGCTGCTGCTCGCACGCTGGCTGCGCGACGCGAAGCATCCGGAGGCGGCGCTGATCGTGGCCCGCCGACACCTGCGCGACTTCCCGCGCGGCCCGGGAGTGGCCGAGGCGCATCTGCTGGCCGGCCAACTCCTGATGGGACTCGAGCAGCCGACGCCGGCGTATCAGCACTTCCTGTCGGTGATCGACGTCGGTGCGTCGCCCGATGTCGAAGCGGGCGCGCGGGACGGACTCGCGGCCATCGAGGCGCTCCAGAAGCATCGGGTCCGACGACCCGTGCACCGCCTCGGCTGACCGCTCAGCGGGGCAGCTGGCGAACCTTCCCCTTCTCCTTGCGCACGGGCTCGGTCCACGTCGCGACCGTCGTCAGCAGCTTGCCGCGGTCGACCATGCGCTCGCGATGCGACGGATCGACGAGCAGCGCGGCGAAGCGCGGGCCGGACTCCTCGACGCCCTGCACGAGCAGCATCGTCGGTACGGGCGTCATGCCGGCCAGGCGCGCGACGATGCCGTAGCCGTCGCGCTGCGGCAGGTCGAGATCGACGACGGCAACCTGCGGCTTCACCATGCCGAGCAGGTCCTCCGCCTGCTTGGCGTTCCAGGCCATCGACACCGAGAGCCCCTGGCGCGCCAGGGCCTGGCGCAGGCTGATGAGGGCGTCGACGTCGGCACCGACGGTGACGACGCGCGTGCCCTGGCCGGCGTAGCCGCCGATGGTGGCGATGACCGCGTCGGGATCGAGCGGGCGACAGCTGGCATCGATCAGCGACAACGGCAGCACCTTGGGTGCGCCGACGCCGGCGATCATGCCCCAACAGCGTCCGGTCACGCCCGCTGCGCGCAGCTGGTAGACCATCTCGAGCGCGCCGGCGACGGCGAGGTTCACGACCAGGCGCTGCGGTGCGAGGGCGACGACGCGCGTGACGGTGTCCGCGTCGGGCGCGAAGCGCGTCAGCTGATGGCTCTCGCAGGTGAGGTCGTCCCAACTGGCGTCGGTGTCGAGGACGACGATGCGCGGTGTTGCCTCGCACGCGAGCTCGATCGGTGCCTCCTGCGCGGGCGCGACCTCTGGGGTCTCGGGTGCGGTCGGTGTCTCGGCGACGACGTCGGCCAGCTCCTCCGGGGGCGGCTCCATCGTGAGCACCGCCTCGGCGTCGAGCTCCTCGGCGGCGTCGGGCTGGAAGAGGTCGCCGTCCGCGGATATCGGTGCTGGTGCGACGGCGGCCTGCGCCGCTGCCTCCTGGGCTTCGACGAGCGCCTGCTCGAGGCGCGACCGATCGGCGAGAAGTGCCTGCTCGGCCGTCGCCAGGCGATCGAGATCCTCGCGTGCCTGAGCGCCCTCGGTGCGCAGCTCGTCGACGGTCGTCTGCAGCGCCGCCAGCTCGGTGCGGGCGGCGTCGGCCGCCGCGGCGGCTTCGGCCGCGACCGCGCTGGCCGCGGTGACGTCGGCGAGACGCGCTTCCAGACTCGTCAGCTCCTCGCGCAGTGCCTCACGCTCGCGCGCCGCATCCTCGCGCGCGACGCCCAACGTCGCGGCAGTGTCGTCGCGCTCGGCGCGCAACGTCGCCAGCTGCTCCTCGAGCGCGCTGCGTTCGCGGGCCAGCGCTTCGGCCGCTTCCTGTTCGAGCCGCGCGCGCGCCTCGAGGGCCTCCTGCGCGGCGCGGGCCTGGGCGTCGCGCAGCTCACGTTCCGCGGTGCTGAGCTGCTCGACGTCGGCACGCACCTGCTCGAGCTCGGCGTGGAGCGTGTCGATGGTCGACTGCGCGGTGGCGAGCGCGGCCTGCGCGGCTTCGGCCTCGCTGGCCGCAGCCGCGGCCTCGCGCAGGGCGTCGCGTTCGATCACGAGAGCGTCGATCTGCGCCACGGCGGCGTCGTGCTCCGTGCGCAGGGCCGCGAGCGCGTCCTCGAGCTCGCGCTGTCGGGCAGCGGTCTGGCTGCGCTCGACGTCGAGCTCCTGCTGGCGAGCGGCGGTCTGGTTGCGCTCGGCGTCGAGCTCCTGCTGACGAACGACCGTCTGGGCACGCTCGGCCTCGAGATCGCGCTCGAGGCGGGCCTGCTCGCTGCGTGCCGCCTCGGTGGCTGCGCTGAGGGCGGTGATCTCGGCGCGCAGACGCTCGGCGTCGCTGCCGAG